>CALRTZ010000006.1:0-85769 GCA_943371235.1 Sphingobacterium thalpophilum
TGGTGGCACCACTTAAGTCGTGCCACCAAAAAACTGCATTTATGCAGGTTTTTATAAGATCCTGCATTTAATAAACTTTTCTTGGTTTTGAGCTTCTAAACAAAGCCTTTTTGTTTGCTTTTTCTGCTTTTCTAAAATTACATCAAAGAATAAACATCCAATAAATTCAAGTTTGCTACTCCCTTTTATTTTTTCAAAAAATATTTATGGTAGGCCTATAAAAACGGATCAGCCCATTTTGTATCGGTATATATACTTGAACCTGTTAGCGTTTTTAAAAATGCTATTACCGAATTAACTTCTTGTGCATTTAAATTTAAATTTTGAGGATTTCCGTTTG
This sequence comes from Sphingobacterium thalpophilum, assembly GCA_943371235.1. Lineage (GTDB taxonomy): Bacteria > Bacteroidota > Bacteroidia > Sphingobacteriales > Sphingobacteriaceae > CAJBVG01. The sequence goes on from CALRTZ010000006.1 coordinate 341, forward strand.
GTCTCAAACGTGGGTCCAAATTAGTGTTACCTGGTGCAATGACTATAGTACCATAATGGCCAATAGCTTGTTGCAGGGTTTTCAAAATTCCAGTATGCATCATTGGTCCATTAGGTTCACCATTTGGGCCTGCTAAATCTCTTAATGATGGAGCACGTGTATTTGTTAAATCTAACCCGGTAGCATTTAACACACCAATAATTCCGTTGTTCCTACTGTTGGGATCTATATCAAACTCCGGTGCATTATGGCAACCATTACAACCGAGTCCTCCTGCTGTTCTCGTACCCGTACCATCAAAAACTGGTGCAGCTATAAATAAATTTTTTCCGGTGTTTTCTTGTGCTGTATAATTTGGAAAGTTTTGGTTGTTATTCGCCACTTGTGCTCTGCCAATATCAAACTTAGAATCGAACGATTGTATGCTTCTGATAAATTGGGATAAACATTCTTGCATTTTCGCTTCTGTAATTTCGGTATTTCCATATACAAATTGAAACAACTCATTATAATAAGCTGTACTACTTAATTTAGTTAACAATACTGAAATATCTGGACGTCCGTCTATACCACTATAACCCATCTCAGCATGATCTTGAATTGGTTTTGTAGTCTGAGCTTCCAATGTTGCAGCACGTTCATCCCAAAAGAATTTTGCTTCGCGAGAAAAACGCGCATTTACCAAACGCATAGAGTGGCGACCGGTTTTGCCATCACTTACACCGTTACTTGCTAGTGTTGTGTCTCCGAAAGCAAATTGTTGTTGATGACAACTTGCACATGAAATAGTATTATCGATACTTAATTTTTTATCATAAAACAACACACGACCAATTGTTGCTTTCGCATTATTAATTGGATTGGTGGTGGTATTATCTTTTGTGATGTAAGCTGGAATAATTTGGCCTTCGTAATTTTTTAGATTTTCTAAATCAATGTTTGTTCCAAACGCAGCTTTTATTGCAGCATAAGCCACTGTTGTGTTTGTAATAGAATCTTCTTTTTTAGAGCATTGTTGAAATGTAAAGGCAATGCACAAAAGCATTGATACTACGAGTAAGCGCTTCATACGGGTTAGGGTTAATTTTAGGGTATGACGTAAAGTTTAGGAAATAGTTTAGAATACTGAAGTAATTTACTGAAAATAATTTTAAATCAATAGATTTTGGTGGCACGCCTTAAGTCATGCCACCACTTAAGTCGTGCCACCAAAAAACTGCATATAAGCAGGTTTTTTAAAAAACCTGCTTATAATAAACTTTTCTTTGTTTTAAGCGATTAAACGCAATTTTGGGTGAGTAATTTGTATAGTTTAAACCAATAATCTTACTGGTTCTTCTAATAAAGATTTTAGGGTTTGTAAGAACGCAGCTCCTGTAGCTCCGTCTACCACTCTGTGGTCGCAAGAAAGGGTTAATTTCATTATGTTTCCTGGTACAACTTGACCGTTTTTAACAACAGGCACGGCTTGTATTCCGCCAACTGCAAGTATGCATGCATCTGGTGGATTAATAATTGCCGTAAACTCATCGATGCCAAACATGCCTAAGTTAGATATGGTAAACGTTGAACCTTCCCAATCACTTGGTTGCAATTTTTTATCTTTTGCTTTTTGTGCAAAATCTTTTACTTCTGCAGATATGTGCGACAATGATTTGCCATCAGCAAATCTTACTACTGGAACCAATAAACCATCTTCAACTGCTACTGCAACTCCTATATTAACATGCTCATTGTAACGGATTTTGTCGCCTAACCATGATGAGTTTACATTTGGATGTTGTTTCAATGCTACTGCAACTGCTTTTAATACGATGTCGTTAAATGATATTTTAATTGGAGCAACTTCATTCATTTTAGTACGCGCATCCATTGCAGCACTCATATCAACCGTCATTTTTAAATAAAAATGTGGTGCAGAGAATTTGCTTTCTGCTAATCGTTTTGCAATTACTTTGCGCATTTGAGAAACAGGTACTTCAGTATATTTTTCTTGTCCAACAAATGCTGGTATAGAAATCGTGTTTTGTTTTGTTGATGAACTTGAAGTTCCTGGCTGGAAACTTTCTACATCTTTTTTTATTATCCTGCCGTTTTCTGCAGAACCTTTTATTTGCGACAAATCAATGCCTTTTTCTTCAGCTAATTTTTTCGCTAATGGAGATGCTTTTACTCTAGCATCATTTGATGATGAAGTTGTTGTTGATGTAACTGCTGGTGCTGCCGCTGGAGTTTCTGCTTTAGCTGTGCTTGCTGGTGCTTCAACTGCTGCTGGTGCTTCAGTCAACAAACTTTTATAATCTTCTCCTTCTTTTCCAAACACAGCAATAATTCCATCAACTGGTACTGCTTTGCCTTCTTCCACACCAATATATAAAACAGTTCCTTCCTGGAAAGATTCAAAATCCATGGTTGCTTTATCCGTTTCTACTTCAGCAACTAAGTCGCCCGACTTTACTTTATCTCCAACTTTCTTATGCCATTTAGCCAATACACCTTCTGTCATGGTATCGCTCATCTTCGGCATTCTTACTACTTCAGCCATCTTTTTTATTTCTAAATTGTAATTGAGTTATTGGTTAATGAGTTATTATGTTATGAACTAATAAAATTATTAGTCCATTATATATGGATAGTCTGTTTGCACATACACATCTGTATATAATTCTGAGACTTCTGGATATGGCGACTCTTCTGCAAATTTTACAGACTCTTCAACAATATCTTTTATTTTCGTTTCAATCTCTTCTAACCATTTTTCATCAGCATATTTCTTTTTCAAAATGGTAGCTTTTACTTGTTCAATTGGATCTTTTTGTTTGTAATCTTCCACTTCATCTTTCGAACGGTATTTAGCAGGATCAGACATTGAGTGGCCTTTGTATCTATACGTTTTTATTTCTAAAAATGTTGGTCCGTCGCCTCTTCTAGCACGATCAATTGCTTCATCCATTGCGCCATGAACTGCTTCACAACTCATTCCATCTACTGGTGCACAAGGCATATCAAAACCTAATCCTATTTTATAAATATCTGTCATGTTTGTAGTACGAGAAACTGATGTTCCCATAGCATACCCATTATTTTCACAAACAAAAATTACAGGTAACTTCCAAAGCATAGCCATGTTAAATGTTTCATTTAAGGCACCTTGACGCACAGCACCATCGCCCATATAACAAACACATACATTATCTGTACCCTTATATTGTTCTGCAAAAGCAATACCTGCTCCTAAAGGAATTTGTCCTCCAACAATACCATGTCCACCGAAGAAATTAAATTCAGCATCAAACATGTGCATAGAACCTCCCTTGCCTTTAGAACATCCCGTAGACTTCCCAAATAATTCGGCCATCACTGCATTTGGAGTAACCCCTTTTGCGATAGCATGTGCATGATCACGATATGCAGTAATCATTCCATCTTCTTTTCTTAAAATAGACATTGCACCTGCAACTACCGCCTCTTGCCCTATATATAAATGGCAAAAACCACGTATTTTTTGTTGACCATATAACTGCCCTGCTCTCTCTTCGAACTTACGCATCAATAACATCGATTCGTACCAGTTTAAATAAGTTTCTTTTGTAATCTTAACTGCCATATTTTTTTGTTTATGCAATAGAATCGCAAATCTATCAATAAAATGCTAAAAAGTAAATCTTCCTGCAATTCTTACAGAGTTCTAAAATGCGAAAAATATTTAAAAACAAGGCTAAAATTGGCATTTTTTATTAGTGTATCTCTTACACTTAGTTTAGAGTCGGAATTTTAAAGAAAGATGTGTATTTTTGAAATCCTTGGAGGAGATTTATACATGAATAGAGGATTTAAAGCTGCTTTTTTAGTTATTTTGATTATGTGCTTTGGACTGCAGTTTGGTTTCGCTCAATTTGGGAAGACTAAAAATCGAAAGTATAAATTACCCGATGTGGCAGAGAAAGAGGTAGTTAAAGATAAAGGTGTGTTAGACCCCGACACCTTGCGATATCAATTTCATGCCCAAAAAACAGGCTTAAACATTGATACTTCGGCTAATTTAGAATTGTACTATCAAATGTACGAATGGCTTGGTACCCGTTACAGATTTGGAGGTGAAAGTAAAAAAGGCATCGATTGCTCTGGTTTTACTGGGGTTATTTATGAAAAAGTTTACAAAAGAAGCTTACCTCGTGATTCTCGAAGTATGTATAAAATGACTAACCCTATTTCTAAAGATGAAATGAAGGAAGGTGATTTGGTTTTCTTTAGAATTCGAAGAGGGCAGGTTTCTCACGTAGGCGTTTACCTTGGGAATAATAAATTTGTGCATGCATCTACATCATCTGGCGTCATCGTGTCTGACTTACGTGAAGATTATTACAGGAGATATTTTTTCAAAGCTGGCCGACTAAAAAGTGCAACTGAAGTGGTAGAAGTAGTAAGAGATTAATCCCTTTTCGAATCTTCGAATCTTCGAAAATAAGTTTTAACTTTAGTTGACCAAAACCCCCACTGATATGAAAATTCTAAAAACTTTACTTTTCGTAGTACTTGGTGTTGTAGTAGTAGTATTAATTGCTGCAGGAGTATTACCAAAAAAAATGAATCTAGAGTCGGAAATAATTATCAACAAACCTATTTCTGAAGTGTATGAGTTTGTAAAAATTATCGAGAACCAAAAATATTACAGCAAATGGGTAATGTTGGACCCTAATGTAAAAGTTAGTTATGTGGGAACCGACGGAACTGTTGGAGCATATTCTTCTTGGGAAAGTGAAATGGATGAAGTTGGTGTAGGGCAACAAGAAATTATTGCAATGGAAGAAAACAAACGAATTGATTACGAACTACGTTTTAAAGTTCCATTTGAAGCTACAGATACTGCATTTACTACATTTGAAGCAATTGATAGTACACATACTAAAGTAACCAATGGATTCAGAAGTAAAATGCCATTTCCAATGAATGTGATGTTACCGATGGTTGAAAAAATGTTGAAAGAAGATATTGATGGTAACATGCGTAGATTAGACTCTGTATTAATGTCGAAATAAAATGTTTCGGCACAAAGGGAAAAACAGAACTTACAAACATAATATGTTGCTGGCTGCATTGCTATCTGCAAATGCAGGTTTGATAAACGTTACAGGAGTTTTATCAATTGGCATTTTAACAACTAATGTAACCGGGCATTTTGCATTTTTTGCAGAAGAGCTAACTCAAGGACAATATAAATTAGCATTAAATTTTTTGCTGTTTATTTTGTCCTTTTTATTTGGATCTTTTTTCTCTAGTTTATTGACAGAATTTATGAATCAAAAAGAGAAAAAAAGCTCTCACGCCTTACCAATCTCAATAGAAATTATACTCTTATTTGTTATGGGTTCTTATTTATTTTATTCTGATGTACAGATATCAAGTACTATTATCGCTTCTATTTTACTTTTTGCAATGGGTATGCAGAATTCATTAGTAACCCAAATTTCTGAATCTACTGTTAGAACTACCCACCTAACTGGCCTGTTTACAGATTTGGGAATAGAACTTTCACAGTTATTTTTTCATTCTACTATACAAGACAAAAATAAATTACATAAAAGCATTAAATTGCGATTGACAATTATCCTATTTTTCTTGATTGGAGGAATTACAGGCGGGTATTTGTTTAAATATATACGAGAAGCAACCTTGATATTAGCAGCCTTTGTTTTATTATTTGCATTGTTATTTGATTTGTTTAGACTAAACTACTACAAAATAAAAAACAAATTCTGATTTGTTATAAAGTTTTTTAGAATGAAATATCTATTAGCCTTTCTGTTATTTATAAACAGTTTTGAACTTGTTGCTCAAATTCAAAAATCAAGTTTTATAAATTCAAAAAAAGACATCCCCTTTAAAATGATCGTAGGAGAGCTGCGTGGTATGAATGGCGTTTACGATGCATACTTGAAATTAATTAATCAACAGTCAATTGAATTTCCATATCATTTAATTTTAGAACGAGATGCAAGTTTTTGTTTTTTTATAAATCTACACATCAGCGGTGTGGATACAAATGCATTGAAATTTATTCGATTTTCTAACACCGAAGAAAAGGAGTTCTATAAAAAATTATATACTATAAATTTACAACGTACAACTAAAAATAAAATAAGTGTAAAGTCTTTTGATCTTGAACATCACAATAATTTTCAGACAACTATTAATGCACTTTATTATATGATTTCTAGTGTCAGCAATAATACTCTACAAATAATTGCAGATTCTATTTACAAAAATCCTAACAAGGAAAATCACATAAAAGCAAATGATTTAATTCGATTAATTGACACTACACGTATTGCTGATTTAATGGTACATGATAGCGTTTTACAGCTTATCAAAAATAATCTTAAAATTAGTTTGTCATTCGGTAAACCATATACAAATATCTGGTATAAAAGTAGAGAGAAAGTGCTGTTGAACTATTATTACAATTCAACTTTTAAGCTCGATAGGTATTGTGCTATTATTCAAACCAAACATTTGCCAATAGCAGGTGATAGAAATGCATTTTTAAAGAACGCTGAATTAAAAAGCTTAGGCATTACGTGTGTGTATCCTATTTATTTTAACAGATATGTGAATACTATCTTTAAAAAATCATTTTATTGTGAACATCCAAAGAACCCGTTTTTTTTAAACAAAAAATCAACTGTAGAATTTAGCAAGAAAAAAGGTGCTTGGTTAATATCAAGTAAAAAAACATACTATCTTATAGTTTCAAACTAGTTATATGAAAAATGAATCTTTTAAAAGTGATTTTTCTGGAAAGGATTTTCCAATAGATCAAAAAGTTAGAGCAAATGAGATTCGTTTATCATTATATGAATTTATTAAACTGGATTTCCCGAGTTTAAATGAGAAAATGAATCTTGCAAATTCAGAACTGGATCTATTTCGACAAGAATACATATCAAAAATGTTAAGCAAGGAGTTGGGCCAACTCTCTGATCTAGAAAAAAAAGTATTAAGCTCGATAAATGAACAAACAACTATAAGCGATAAAGTTGACGAAGACAATGTAAGGAATTTAACAAGCGGACAAAAAATTGCAGACAAAGTAGCTAGTTTTGGTGGCAGCTGGACCTTTATAATATCATTCGGTATATTTATTTTTATATGGATAAACTTAAATGTGTATTGGTTTTTTAATTATGCGTATGATCCATATCCATTTATTTTACTAAACCTTATACTTTCATGTATCGCTGCACTTCAAGCTCCAGTAATTATGATGAGCCAGAACCGACAAGAGGAAAAAGACAGAGAGCGTGCTAAAAAAGATTATATGATAAATTTAAAATCAGAGTTAGAGATTAGAATTCTACATGAGAAATTAGACCACTTAATGATACATCAACAACAAGAATTAATGGAAATACAAGCAATACAAATTGATATGATGAAGGAAATATTAAAAATAATGAAACCTTGAAAAACTTTATTAAAAATATTTTTTTTGAAAATTATTTTTATGGGATTTGCGCCTTGTTCTTAACTATTGAAACAACACTACAGCTAAATATTTATTTTTTACACCCAATATATTACCTAATACTATTCCTTTCAACTGTATTTTATTATACAAAAGCCTATACACATTTAAAAGACGCTAGTAGTAATAATCCAAGAACTAATTGGTATTATATAAATTCTGCGAAAATAAAAAAAACTCAATCTGTATACATTGTTTTAATATCGTTTTTTTTACTGCTTTATTTAATCTTCTTAAGAGATAAAGCAATAAGCATTGCATCTATACTTATATTGATTTTTCCTTTAGCTGCATTATTATATTATGGTTTAAGCTCTAAAGGAATATCGAACTATAACTTAAGGGCTTTAGGCTGGTTAAAACCAATAATAATTGGCTTTACATGGGCAGGTGTTGTAACTGCATTTCCATTAATATTATATTGGGTAGAGAATAGAATTGCTCCAAATTTTGACATCATGTATCTTTTGTTATTTTTAAAAAATATGATGTATGTAATAATTCTAGCTATTTTATTTGACATCAAAGATTATGCGAGCGATTATAATAAAGAGATAAAAACATTTGTAGTGAAATATGGATTAAGGTATACCATTTTCTATATTCTACTTCCATTAAGCATTATTGGCTTCGGTTCATTTATCAGTGTAGCACTATTAAAAAACTTTTCGCTGCTAAGGATCATCTTTAATACTATCCCTTTTGTAGCATTATTACTTGTGATATACTCTATGAAAAAGCGGAGATCAATATTATATTATTTAATAATTATTGATGGATTATTATTAATAAAAGCTATTTGTGGGTCAATTGGAATGTTACTATAAAAATAAAAGCTAGCTCATTTCTGAGCTAGCTTTTATGCATTGTGTTTTATAAATCTTATTATTTTATATTAAATGAGTATACGTATTTAGAATATGGATTTTGAGGATAAACGCCTTCTACCATCAACATATTGCTTTCGCTAGAATTTACTGCATCGTCTACATCACTTGGTTCGTTAACTGTTTTGTTATTTAATTTTGTGATGATAAATCCTTCTCTAATTCCTATACTGCTTAGCTTTCCGGCCTTTAAACTTCCAACTTTCACACCACTTTCTATCTTCAAACTCTTTTTATCTGCATCGCTTAATTTAGAAAAGTTCGCACCTAACAATGAGTTTACATTTACAACTTCTTTCTTTTTAAGTTCTGTTAAATTATCTTCTCCTCTTAAAATAACTGCTATTGCTTTGTCTTTATTATCGCGAATTACTTTTACATCAATTTTATCACCCGGTCTGTGTCTTCCAATTTGCTCGGTTAATTCAGAAGTAGTATTTACTTCCACGCCTGCTATAGAAGTAATCACATCACCTTTTTTTAATCCTGCTGCCTCAGCTGCACCACCTTCAGAAACACCTGCCAAATAAACACCTTTAATCGTTTTTAATCCGTACTCTTTTGCAACTTCGGAATTTACTTCTTGTATTTGCACTCCTAAAAATGCGCGTTGCACTTTACCGTATTCCAACAAGTCGTCCATTACCTTACGAACCAAATTTACTGGCACTGCAAATGAATAGCCCGCATAACTTCCTGTTTGCGATGCAATGGCTGTATTAATACCAATTAACTCACCTTTCGTACTAACCAAAGCTCCTCCGCTGTTACCAGGGTTTACTGCAGCATCGGTTTGTATAAATGATTCAATTGGAAATTTACTTCCATTATCACCTATAATATTAATGCTTCTTCCTTTTGCAGATACAATACCTGCAGTTACTGTAGAAGTTAAATTAAAAGGATTACCCACTGCTAGTACCCACTCCCCGATTTTAACATCATCAGAATTACCATATACTATGAAAGGTAAATTCTGCGCATCAATTTTTAATAATGCTAAATCAGTATTAGGATCTGTGCCTATTACTTTACCATTGTACGAACGTTTATCGTTCAAAATAACTTCAATCTTTGTAGCGCCTTTAACCACGTGGTTATTCGTAACTATATAACCATCCGCAGAAATAATTACGCCAGAACCTGAACCCATTTGTGGGCCACGTTGTCCGAATGGATTGCCGAACCCATCACCAAAAAAATCGCGGAAGGGATCGTATTCGTTTGCATTACTTCTTGTTTCTGCCATCACTTTAATGTGCACCACACCTGGTACCGTTTTAGCCGCTGCTACTGTAAAATCTGTTCCGCCATCTGCAGGATTTGGATAAACAGGTAAATTTGCGAATTGAACTTTTTGGCGCTCGGAAATTGTTACAGGCTCAGGGCTTTCTAATAGTTTATATGCAGCTACACCCACAAAGCCACCTACTGCTGCTACTAACAATCCGATAAAAATGTACTTTTTCATATTCATATCTTTTTCGTTTAAAGGATTTATCTATTCAAATTTATCAATTTCAAAATCAATGCCAGCTAAACGCATTTATTTCAATTAAAATTGCCGTACTTTTGTAAAAACAAATTTACAGTCTATTTATTCGCAATTATGCAATTCAAATTTTATAAATACCAAGGCGCTGGAAACGATTTCATTTTATTTGATAATCGCAATAAACAATTCCCTGTAAATAATACTGAATTGTATAACAAATTGTGCGACAGAAGGTTTGGAATTGGTGCCGACGGAATTATGCTATTAGAAAATATTGATAATTTGGATTTTAAGATGCTCTACTACAATGCCGATGGTAACGAAAGTAGCATGTGCGGAAATGGCGGAAGGTGTTTAGTTCGATTTGCAGAAGACTTAAAAATGATACATTCTGAATGTCATTTTTTGGCAGTAGACGGTCCTCATTATGCCAAAATTTCTGAGAATTTAATTGAGTTAGGGATGATAGATGTGAACTCATGGAACATGGATGGCGATGATATCACCTTAAATACCGGTTCGCCACATTATATAAAATGGGTAGATAATGTACAGGAGGTAGATGTATTTAACGAAGGCCGTAACATTAGGTATAACTCAACCTATAAGCAAGATGGCATAAATGTTAACTTTTTAGAATGGTCGAACAATGCTTTATATGTTAGAACATACGAACGAGGGGTAGAAGACGAAACACTATCATGTGGAACTGGGGTTACAGCGGCAGCAATGGCTTACGCCATAAAAAATAATTTACAAGGTAATGTTTCGGTACCTATAAATACCAGAGGCGGCAACTTAGAAGTGCGTTTTAATAGAACAGAGCAATTGTTTAGCAATGTTTTTCTCATTGGTCCTGCTGTAAAAGTTTTTGAAGGCAGCATCGAAATTTATTAAAATAGTAGCCGATAAATTTCATTTAGCAATTATATTAAATTACATTTGAATTTTTTTAGTGCTATAAATTGACCTAAATTTTTTTTAGGAAACACTTGTGGTACGCGTTGATAGCAAAAAGCCTTGTAAACTAGTTTATTCTCTATGTAAGCACCCTTATTTAGGGCATGTTATCGAACCTCACATCGTTCAATTAAATCCGAACGGCAGCTTTACCTTAAGTCATCGTAAATTGTATTCTCAAACAGCTAAAGAGTTTGATGCTTATTTAGATGATAGTGATTATAAATTGATAAAACTTCTGGATCAGCTCGATCAAGAATACATCATCAAAAAATACCATAAAGAAATTATTCGTCCGGCTCAATATTTCAGTAAAATTTGGAACGATAAATTATACGCTATCGTTCGCCCAATTCTAGAAAAAAAAATAGTAGAAGCCATACAATTAATTGGCGACAAACCTTTTTATGAAATGGGTAAAGAAGGCGACCCTGCAAACAAACAAATATTTATTGCTAAAGAACAAACATCCGTTTTATTTCATTTTAGAAGAAGTCCAGAAGGCACTCGTTATTTTCCAACCATTAAATACTTAGGCAACCGTATTGAGTTTATGTTTAAAGAAGCCGAAGTAATTTGTATGCAACCCGCTTACATGTTACTCGGAAAAGATTTACTTTTTTTTGAACCCGAACTCGATGGTAAAAAATTAATTCCTTTTTTAAATAAACGATACATCGACATTCCAAAAAATTCGGAAGCTACTTATTTTAAAAAATTTATTGGACCCTTAATAGAACGCCACAATGTTTATGCAGAAGGATTTCAAATTATAACGGAGCAGTTTGAAGCCAAGCCTCAACTAAAAATGGTGTATGCATGGAATGATACCATACAATTAGTTTTATCATTTCAATACGGAAAATATAATTTCTTATACCAATCGGGTACCAAAGTTTCGGTGAGTGTAGAAAATAAAAACGATGAATATGTTTTTCATCGTGTGAAAAGATCTTTACAATGGGAAGCAACAAAAATTGACGTGTTAAAAGAATTAGGATTGAGCCCATCGGATGGTTCGGCATTCATTTTAAAAACAAATGAGAGCGAAGCAGAAGCAGGCACTTACCATAAAATGCTCGAGTGGTTGGCAGAAAACCACGATACATTAAGTGCAGCCGGCTTTCAAATAAATCAAGATGAAAAAGGGAAAAAATATTTCCTAGGTAAAAGTAAAATCGATTTAAAAATTAACGAATCAAATGATTGGTTTGATGTATATGCTACAGTTTATTTTGGTGATATTGAAGTTCCCTTTATTCAATTAAAAGACCATATTTTAAATGGCAAAAAAGAATTTGTATTGCCTAGCGGTGAGATAGCTATTATACCCGAAGAGTGGTTTGCGCAATATCAAAACTTATTTCATTTTTCGGAAAGTGGTCAGCAGTTAAAATTTAAAAAGCATCACGTTGCTTTGTTAAAAGAATATGCCGATTCTGAATTAGCGCAAGTAACTATAGACAGGAAATTACAACGATTAACAGAGTTCGAAAGAATTGACGAAGTGGCTATGCCAGCACGTTTCCAAGGAGAACTGCGCCCCTACCAAAAAGCGGGGTACGATTGGTTTCATTTTTTACGTAGGTGGAATTTTGGTGGAATTTTAGCCGACGATATGGGCTTGGGTAAAACCATACAAACGCTTGCACTTTTACAAAAAGCAAAAGAAGATGCGATTATACAACATACACAACCAACACTTTTTGAAAGTGCTCAAATAAATATTTTCGATTCTGCAAAACGTACTGATGATGTACCTCGAACTTCGTTAATTATTATGCCAACTTCTTTAATACATAACTGGTTAAACGAAGCGAAGAAATTTACTCCAGATCTTAAAATACTAGTATATACTGGGGTTTTCAGAGAAAAAGATATTTCGGCTTTTGTGAATTATGATGTGGTATTAACAACCTATGGAATTATACGATTGGACATAGAACTGTTCAAGCATTTCTTTTTTCATTATATAATTTTAGACGAAAGTCAGATCATTAAAAACCCAAGTTCAAAAATTTCTCGTTCGGTACGAACTTTGAAATCGAAATATAGATTAGTGCTCAGTGGTACACCGGTAGAAAATTCGGTGGTAGATTTGTGGTCGCAAATGGCATTTGTAAATCCTGGATTACTGGGTTCGCAAACATTTTTCATCGATCATTTTGGAGTTCCTATAGATAAGAAGCAAGACGAAGAGAAGGCGAAGAAATTGCAAATGATGATAAAGCCATTTGTGTTGAGAAGAACTAAAAAACAAGTAGCATCTGAATTGCCTCCAAAAATTGAGCATTTGTACTATTCGGATATGAGTGAGGAGCAAGAAAAAATATATGAAGAAACGAAATCGTACTACCGAAACGAATTGCTTAAAATGATTACCGAACAAGGTGTGGGGCGTTCGCAAATACAATTATTGCAAGGCTTAAATAAATTACGTCAAATTGCTAATCACCCTGCCATGACAGATCCAGAGTTTGATGGAGAGTCGGGTAAGTTTAGCGATGTAATGCACACTTTGGAAAATATTTTAACAAAGGGAAGTAAGGTGTTAATATTCTCGCAATTTGTAAAACACTTAGATATTTTCAGAAAGCATTTAAAGAAAGAACATATCTCATTTTCTTATTTAGATGGTTCTACCATGAATAGGCAAGATGTGGTTACAGAGTTTAAAACCAAAGAAGAAATCCAAGTTTTTTTAATTTCTATAAAAGCGGGCGGTGTGGGCTTAAACTTAACCGAAGCCGATTATGTATTTATACTCGACCCATGGTGGAACCCAGCGGTGGAGCAACAAGCCATAGACAGAACGCACAGAATTGGACAAAAAAATACCGTATTTATTTATAAATTTATTACGAAGAATTCGGTGGAAGAAAAGATATTGGCATTGCAAGAACGCAAGCGCCGTATTGCCGATAGTTTAATTACTACAGAAGAATCGTTTATTAAATCACTTTCGGAAGATGATATCCGAGCAATTTTAGAATAAAATGGATTTTAGAAAATTTGCCATAGCCAGCACTTTGTTTGCATTCTTAACAACAGTAGCTGCACAAGTATACATCCCAAACGGCGATGTACCCATTACCTTACAAAGTGTATTTGTATTGTTAGCAGGATTAATTGCCGGAGCAAACGCAGGAATTACTTCGCAATTAATTTATTTGATGCTTGGAGTGTTTACACCTGTTTACGCTGGAGATACTTATGGCATGGACATCTTAGCCGACCCAAGTGTGGGTTATTTATTTGGTTTTCCGATAGCTGCATTTATAGCAGGCCTAATTGGCCATAAACAAAATATTTGGATGATACTGCTTGCCGTGGTATTGGCACAAACATCTTTATACATTTCGGGAGTATTAGTATTGATGATAAATTCTGAAACCACTTTTGCAAATGCATTCCAAATTGGCTTCCTTAATTTAGCCTTTATTGGTTATGGCAAAGCGGTTGTTACGGGCTTGCTATATTTTGGATACAGAAGAGTTGGCGAAAAAAGAGTTAGCGAAAAAAAATAGCTTACAGAGTATCTCAAAGTACACACAAAGTTTCACAGAGCTTTTCTTTGCTAATTTGCGTGATTGATAAAAATATTTTAATTCTCACACAAGTCCTCATAGTCTGATGCTGTACCTTCTCAACATTCTCTATGCAAGGGTCCCCGAACGAAGCGAAGCGTAGTTGAGGGGCAGTGATAATTTGATAGTGTATACTAGCACATGAACTAACGAACTTTCCTTGCTATCAACAAGCCATCTCTTATTGGAAACAACACATTCTCTACTCTTGCATCTGCTTGTACTTTGTCGTTAAAATCTAATAAGGCCTTTGTGTCTTTATCAAGTTTAATGTCATCGTCTACTACTTTGCCGCTCCACAAAACATTATCGGCAAGTATGTATCCTCCTACATTAATTTTATCGAAAACTAAATCGTAATAGGTAGCATAATTTTCTTTGTCGGCATCAATAAATACAACATCAAACATTCCTTCTAGAGTGGGAATTATATCTATAGCGTCGCCTAAGTAGTGCTTTATTATTTTTGAATAGTTGCTTTTATCAAAATGCTTTTGCATCATTTCTTCTAGCTCTGCATTGATATCAATGGTAATTAATTCGCCATTTTCTGGCAAGCCTTCTGCCATGCATAGTGCCGAGTACCCAGTGTACGTGCCAATTTCTAAAATGCGGGTGGGCTTTATCATTTTCATAAGCATGCTTAACACCCTTCCTTGGAAATGCCCAGAAATCATTCGTGGCCTAAGCACTTTTAATTGCGTTTCTCTATTAAGTTCCTGCAAATGCAATGGCTCTGCATCTGTATGTTGTTCTATATATTTCGCTAAATTTTGCTCTATAAACTCCATCTTATTCTGGTAAAAATAATAAGCTACTTAATTTACGTTCGTCGAAAACTTCGTTTGCAATTCTTAACACATCATCAGCAGAAACAGATTCAATTTTTGCATAAATCTGTTCTAATGTATCGGCCTTACCGTGATCCAATATGCTTTTGCAAAATGCAATTAATACCGACAAGTGATTTTCTTCTGCTAAAGAAATTTGCCCAATGAATTTTTTCTTTGCTTGGTTTAAAGCCAACACACTTAACTTTTTTTCGCGCATTATTTTCAATTCTTTCATCACCAAATTCATGCATTTTTCCATCTTCTCTGCATCAGTGCCCATGTACACGCTAAAAATTCCAGTATCGCTCATTGGAGTATAGTTTGCGTCGATTGCATAACATATCCCTTTTTTTTCGCGTATCTCCATGTTTAACTTAGAGCTCATTCCCGGACCACCCAAATAATTATTGAGTAATAACATGGCTGTTTTGTCTTTGTGATGTATAGAGTAAGTTCTATTGCCTATAACTGCATGGCTTTGCACACTATTTTTTTGTTGCACTATTTGTTGAGCCTTGTATTTTGCAGGTTTTACACGCACCGCATTTTTAGCATGTTTTTTTACTTTTGCAAAGTATGCATTCGCCAAGTCTACTAACTTTTGTTCGTCAACATTACCGTATACTCCAATTACAATGTCTTCGGCACGGTAGTGTTTTTCTGTAAATTTTAATAAATGTTTTCGCTGTATGTTTGCAACTGTTTTTTTGTTGCCTAAAATATTTGCACCCAATGGGTGGTTATCAAAAATAATAGATTCGAAATCGTCTTGTATGGCTTCCTCTGGTAAATCTAGGTACGAATCTATTTCGTCCATTATTACCTGTTTTTCTTTTGCAATTTCTTGCTCTGGAAATGTAGAGTTAAATAACAAATCGGCAAATAATTCGATGGCACGTTCTAAATGTGGTTTTAAAAAAGAAGCATGTATACACGTTTGTTCTTTACTGGTGTAAGCATTTAAATCGCCTCCCACCACTTCCATCCTATTTAAAATAGTGTATAAACTTTTTGTTGATGTTCCTTTGAACAACATGTGTTCTATAAAATGCGCTAAGCCTTGTGTTGCATCGTCTTCATCGCGGGAGCCGCAATTAATAACCACACATGCATGTACTATTGGCGAATAAGGATTTGGTTTATGCAAAACACGAAGCCCATTTTTTAGGCTAAACAGCTGATACTCCATGCTTGCAAACATACGAAATAATGTGTTAGATATCTTCTCCTTCAATTTCGTTTAACACATTGTACAATTCTTGTACTTCTGTTTGTTTTTCTATAGCTCCAAGTTTTTCGTATGAGCTAATTAAATTACGTAGAACTCTTTTTAATATTTGAATATTGCTACAAGGTTGGTAAAAACTTGGGTGCGCTTGTACATTTAACTGCTTCAAAAAATAATCAACATCACGTTTATTAAATATAAAGCCTTTATTAAATGCATTTATATAAAATAAAATTCCTTGTTGATGGTCGTGCAAGTCTTGGTAATCATTCGCTTCATCAATATAAGCTAAAATAAAATGTTGTGGTAAATTCACTCCATATATCGGAATGTCTAACATTTGTGCAATAACAGAATACACAATGGCCATAGAAATTTGATTTCCCCGGCGCGATTCCATCACAATATTTAAATACGAATTTTGTGGGTCGTTGTAATTGGTAACATTTCCGGTAAAACCATGCATGTTATATATTACGTGGTTTAGTATTTTTACTTTTTCAACTGGGCTGGTATCGTACCTCAGCTCAATCCAAGCATCGCGTTTTATCGCTTCAATCTGATTAATAATTTTTTGTTCATCCAGTTCTGGGTACTGGTATTTCGATACGGTTATAAAACCTTTTAGTAAATCAAATGCACCAGAAACTGCCCAAGTTTGCAAATCGTGTTTTACAATGCTGAACTGAATTTTATGGATGAGTTCTTCTATTCGCTGTTGCAATAAAATATCGAGCGAGCTTTCCCAAGATTTTTCTAAGGCAGGAATTACTTCCGGACCTAAACTCAGAATTCTATCTTCCACATGTCGATAGATTTCAATATCCGAATCGTCGAGCAGTTTTATTAAAGCTTCTAATTCCTTGGCATCCATATACCTAATTTACAATTTTTCCTATTTTAATCCTAAAATTGTTTAAAAAGCCCTAATTTCGGACATGAATCCCATTATTAGGTCATACCATTGGCTTTCTCATTACTTATTTTCTAATACTTTGCATGGCACACATTCGCCATTTGTATACTCATTTTTAGAAAACGTGGTCTATCAAAAAACAGGTCATCTCCCAAAAACGGTAGGGCTGTTATATAGAATAGCAAAATTTGCACCAAATAAGTTTATGTTATGCATAAATGCTGATGAGAGCAGTTCTGAGGCTTTATCAAGCTTAAACAAACACATAGTTACAAGCTACGAAGGAGTAAAAAACGAAGCGCTTGGTTTAGTTTGTTTTGGTGAGCATATGCATGCAGCAGAAATGATGGACACCTATCATCAATTAATACAGAGTGCTCATGCAGAAACTATTTTTGTTTTTGCTGATATTTCCAATGATGAAAAGAAACGAAAAGTTTGGAAGCACTTGTGTAAGGATGAAAAAAATATCATCAGCATAGATTTATTACATACTGGAATTATGTTTTTCGATGCTAAAAAACCAAAAGAGCATTTCAGGATTTATTATTAAAATACACAGAACCTTTAAACACATTTCACGTATATATGTGCATGCTAAAGAAATTGACTTTTAGTGCTCTCTATTTAATTTTTGCAATAACAGTTATGGCAGAAGGGACCAAGCAATTGAGGCCTGCTACTGGCGATTTTGGTTATATACAAATAAATGATAGGCAGCGTACATTTGCAACTTACCGCGCATCTGAAGATGAGCGATTGTATATAAATGTTGCTTCGGCTCGAGAAAAAATATATTTTGGCTTCGGTCGTATCACCGATGGTAGTGCAGCAATGACAGATGTTTGGTACAGGATTAAAGACCCTAATGGAAACATTGTGGCTGGGCCAACTAGAATTCCTACGTCAGGCACAGGTTTTATTTCTGCATACAGCAGAGCGATTGCTGGCCCAACAAAATTAAGTGGTAGTGGATACCCAGCAATTGTATTTACACCAACCAGAACTGGCGATTATTACATAGAATTTAACCAAGGAAGTGGCACAGTAATTACAAACCCCAACGGTAATAAACGAGTTTTTGAGTTATTTGATGTAACGGTTATTGATACTGTTTCTTTAACTGCAAAAACTGGTAGATTATGGAGTAAAAACTGGGACATTACTACCAATGGCAATAACAATGCTTTTAAAGGAACCTTTTTTGTGTACTCTGCTGATGGTGTAGTAACTTCGATAAACTTTAACGGCATACAACCATATGCTTTTAGGGTTGCATGTAACAGCACAGGGAGTGTAAATACTGGTAATCCAGCATTAGATAGGCAATCGCGTGCGGGTAATTTTACTTATTCGTCTTATAAAATATTTTTAAACGACCCCGATAATACTATTTATCCAAGCGGTGTTATTGGATCTTTGCAAACTAATATTCAACTCACCGGTTGTGCTCCCAATTATTGTTTAAATATTACTACGGATGCTGCTGGGTATATAGAGTTTGTGGTAAATTTAAATGGAGTAGTAGGCTACCAAGCTGGTACAAAAGATTTAATTTTTGGGCAAAATGTTAGCACTGGAACTACCTGTATTCCTTGGGATGGAAATGATGGGTTGGGAAATAGAATTACACAGAATATAAATTTCGAATTAAATGCAGAATATAAATTTGGCTTAACAAACTTGCCAATTTTTGATGCTGAAAATTTTACAAACGGATTAATTGTAAGTTCCATTAGGCCACTTGTTATTAAACCTCGTTTGTTTTGGGATGATAGCAAAATACCTGGAGGTTCTGCTAATTTAACTGGTTGTACAAATAATGCTTGCCATGCTTGGCCAAGCAATGGTTTTGGCGACGAGCGTACCATCAATACTTGGTGGTATGTGAATGTGGAGCGAGATACTATTATTACGCAAACTTTACCAAGGCCACAACCGTCAATAGCTGGCAACAATAGATTTTGTAAAATAGATACAACTATTTCTTTCAATACTCCAAATAATGTTGGTAGTACTTATTTTTGGAGGTCTACTAAAAATGCGATTACAAGTTCGGTGAGTTTATCAACAATTAGCTATCGTACAAAAGTGGGAATAGATACTTTAACGGTTTTAGAAACTAATAATATAGGATGTTTTGAAGACAGCGTATTTGTGTTTTCATACCCTTACCCTAGTCCTGATGTTGTTGGCGATACCATTGTTTGCGATGTAAATACGGTTGATATTTATAACATAGCTACCAATTTATTGAATACTAAAAATTGGACAGTTAATAAAGGAGTTGTGTTAGATGGGAATGGTACAAGTGCGGTACAAATCAGGTGGACTTCCTTAGGCAATGGTTTTGTAGAAGTATTAGAAACCAACCCTAATGGTTGTGCAACTACTAAACGACGAAACATTAAAGTAGTTGCAAAACCTGTTATAAATTCTATAAATCACTAAAGGGTTTTAATTCCTAATTCTTTTAATTGCTCGTTAGATATAGTTGAAGGTGAATCTATCATTACATCTCTACCCGAATTGTTTTTAGGAAACGCAATTACATCGCGAATAGAGTCTAACTCTGCAAATAAAGAGCACCATCTATCGAAACCAAAAGCAATACCACCATGTGGAGGTGCACCAAATTCAAATGCATCCATTAAAAATCCGAATTGTTTTTGTGCTTCTTCTTTGCTAAAGCCTAACAAATCAAACATAGTTGATTGTAATTCTTTATTAAATATTCTGATAGAACCACCGCCAATTTCTGTTCCGTTTATCACCATATCATACGCATTTGCTCGTACTTCGCCAGCGTTTGTTTTTAACATCGAAATGTCTTCTGGTTTAGGCGATGTAAATGGATGATGCATGGCATGGTATCTATTATTTTCTTCATCCCACTCGAGCAATGGAAAATCTAATACCCACAATGGAGCGAAACTATTTTTAGCACGCAAGCCTAAACGGCTTCCCATTTCTAAACGTAATTCACTAAGCGCTTTTCTGGTTTTATCAGCTTTGCCAGCTAATATCAAAATCAAATCACCTGGGGCTGCTGCAAATTTTTCTTTCCATAAATTCAAGGACGCTTCATCATAAAATTTATCTACAGATGATTTTACAGTTCCGTCTGCCTGTACTCTTGCATACACTAAACCAGTAGCTCCAATTTGCGGACGTTTTACAAAATCTGTTAATTCGTCTAATTGCTTACGAGTGTATTCTGCACAACCCTTCGCGCAAATTCCAACTACTAATTCTGCATCATCAAATACCTTAAACTCTTTTCCTTTCACCACATCATTCAACTCCACAAATTTCATATCGAATCGAATATCTGGTTTATCAGAACCATACAAACACATAGCATCTGCATAGGTCATGCGCGGGAACTCATGTATATCAATTCCTTTTACTGCTTTAAATAAATGCTTAGCTAATCCTTCGAAAGTATTTAAAATATCTTCTTGCGTAACGAAAGCCATTTCGCAATCTATTTGTGTAAATTCTGGTTGACGATCGGCACGTAAATCCTCGTCTCTAAAACACTTTACAATTTGGAAATACCTGTCGAAACCAGATACCATTAATAATTGTTTAAAGGTTTGAGGCGATTGTGGCAAGGCATAAAATTCGCCATTGTTCATTCTACTTGGCACCACAAAATCACGAGCACCTTCTGGAGTAGATTTTATAAGCACTGGAGTTTCTACTTCAATAAAATTAAGAGAGTCCATGTACTTGCGTGTTTCTTGAGCCATGCGATGGCGCAGCTCTAAATTTTTACGCACCACATTTCTACGTAAATCTAAGTAACGATATTTTGCACGAAGTTCTTCCCCACCATCCGTTTCATCCTCTATCATAAAAGGTGGAACTTTTGATTCGTTTAATACTTCAATGGTATTTACTTTTATCTCAATTTCTCCAGTAGGAATTTTGAGGTTTTTACTGCTTCGTTCAATTACTGTACCGGCAACCTGCACTACATACTCTCTGCCCAATGTACGAGCGAGTTTACACAAAGTGTCATTCTCATCTATGTTAAAAACAATTTGTGTAATACCATATCGATCTCTTACATCAATAAAAGTCATTCCACCTAAATCTCTCGATTTCTGTACCCAACCACTAATAATAACCTCTTTGCCTAAATCGCTAATGTTTAATGCCCCGCAAGTATGTGTCCTTAACATATATTTAAAATGAATCTCAAAAGTATGATTTTCAGTCGAAAAATACAGATGAAATTGTAGATTTGGTTAAAACTTTATGCTATGATTAGAAAATTAGAAGACTTTTATGCGGTTTGGAATTACGAATCGGAAAGCACACTAAAAATGTTTGAAGCTATTTCGGCCGATCACTTTAAAAACACAGGCTCAGAAAACATACGAAGTATTGCACGTTTAGCATGGCACATTACAGAAACAATTGCCGAAATGCTTAATCATGCGGGCTTGCCAATAGATGGCATTAGTGATGCAAGCAATGAAACTAATGATTTGGCGAAATTAATTTCAGAATACAAAACTTCTTCGGCTTCATTAATAGTGAAATTAAAATCAAATTGGTCTGACGATGTTTTAGACGATAAAGTAAACATGTACGGAGATATGTGGGAAAAAGGCCAAGTATTAAGTGTACTTATACGCCACCAAAGCCATCATAGAGGGCAATTAAGTATTTTATTAAGGCAAGAAGGTTTAGTAATACCTGGCATGTACGGACCAAGCAAAGAAGAGTGGATTGAAATGGGTTTAGCTCCAATGTTATAACCATGTCGTCTCACCATTTTGTTAGAGAAAAGCAGGAACCTGCGCTATATATTCATTCTAACGATACACTAAACCATGAATTATTGGGAGAGCTTCTAGAATGGAGCCCATACGTAATAGTTGATGAACATGCTCTATACATGATTAGCCACGAGCCTATTAAAATTGATTTAGTAGTGCAGCAAGAGTTAAGTCCCGACGATATAAATTTATGGATTGCAAACCAATCAGCTGTTAAAGTCCTTAACCTGAGAAAGGATGCGCACAAGTTACACTCAGTGTTAGACTATTTAGAAAAAGAACAGCATTTCGCTATCAGCTTACTTGCATGTAATGACAAGAGTTTTGAAGAATTAAGTATTTACAACCATAAACTTGATATTATACAATACAGCCCTAGTTATAAAGGTTTTTATATAAACAAACATTTCTCCAAATGGATGCAGAAAGATTCTCTTTTGGAAATTAATAATGCGTTTGCCGAAACAAAGAACCTCGAAAAATGTACTACAACATGGAAAGTTACGGAAGATGGAATTGTAGAAATACATGTTTCAGAAAAAACATACATTAAAGAATTTAAACTTGGCAACTGAAATTAAAGAAAAGCACGACCCCTTAGCGGCCATGCGTTTTAAAGAATTTAGGTTTTATATTTTAGGAAGATTTTTTCTTACTACGGCTGTAAATTTCCAAGCAGTGTGTGTGGGTTGGCAAATTTATGAATTAACAAAAGATCCGCTTTCATTAGGTTTAATTGGCCTTGCCGAAGCAGTTCCTTATATTTTAATTGCCTTGTTTGCTGGCTATGTGGTAGATCACTACGATCGCAGAAAAGTATTAATGACAGCCATTAGCATTTTAATACTCTCTTCGGCATTATTGTTTTTCTTCTCTTATAATTCCGAACAAATTTTAACAGTTGGCACCTTGCCAATTTATTTATTAATTTTTATTACTGGCTTGGCAAGAGGTTTTATTAGCCCCTCGATGTTCGCCATTATGTCTCAAGTAGTGCCTAAAAAAGTATTCGGAAATTCCTCTACATGGAATAGTACGGTATGGCAAATTGGTGCAGTAGGCGGACCAGCAATTGGCGGATTTGTGTATGGTTTTATGGGTGTTGCAAATGCCTATTTACTTAACACATTGTTTTTTGCGCTATCATTTATTTTCTTCTCGTTTATTGCAACTAGGGCAGTATTAAAATCGGAAAAGATTGAAAGTTTAAAAGAAAGTATTACCGCAGGTTTGCGATTTGTATTTTCAAATCAGCTGCTATTAAGTGCACTTTCATTAGATTTATTCGCGGTATTTTTTGGAGGTGCGGTTGCCTTACTTCCTATGTTTGCCGATCAGATTTTACAAGTAGGGCCCAAAGGACTCGGGGTATTACGAGCCGCTCCTGCTATAGGTGCATTATTAATGGCTGTATTGCTTACACTCAAACCATTACATGCAAATGCTGGTAAAAAACTTCTGTATGCCGTTGCACTATTTGGCTTGAGCAGTATAGCATTCGCCCTTTCTACTAATTTCTATTTATCTGTATTCTTCTTAGCCTTGGGTGGCGCTTTCGATAACATAAGTGTAGTAATAAGAACTACCATTGTGCAATTGTATACTCCTGATCATATGCGAGGTAGAGTATCGTCTGTAAATAGTATTTTTATTGGATCCTCTAATGAAATAGGTGCATTTGAATCGGGATTTGCAGCACGTTTGCTTGGTCTCGTTCCTTCTGTTATCTTTGGCGGTAGTATGACGCTTTTGGTAACTGGTATTACGGCCAAGTTTGCACCAAAACTTAGAAATTTAACACTTTAAAAGAATATGGAATTATTATCAGATCCAAATATGTGGATTGCGTTGCTCACGCTTACTGTTTTAGAAATTGTTCTTGGTATAGACAACATTGTTTTCATTTCTATACTATCGGGCAAATTACCCAAAGAGAAACAAAAGAAAGCTCGCCAAACCGGATTGGCACTAGCGCTTATTACAAGAATTCTTTTATTACTTTCATTAAGTTGGGTAATGAGCTTAACTGCACCTTTATTTACAGTTTTGCAACAAGAAGTTTCGGGCAGAGACTTAATTTTATTGATAGGCGGGTTGTTCTTGATATATAAAGCAACTGTAGAAATACATGAAAAATTAGAAGGCGAAAATCATGATACCGAAATAAAAGGTAAAGTGAATTTTAGCTCGGTAATTTTGCAAATCTTAATTTTAGATGTAGTATTTTCTCTCGACTCTGTAATTACTGCAGTGGGTATGGCAAGCCATATAGAGGTAATGATTGCTGCTGTCGTAATTGCAGTTATCATCATGCTATTTGCTGCAGAAAGCATAAGTAAGTTTGTAAACCAACACCCAACAGTAAAAATGTTGGCATTATCTTTCTTAGTACTTATTGGTGTAAGCTTATTAGCAGAGGGCTTAGATCAACACATTCCGAAAGGATATATTTATTTTGCGATGGCATTTTCGGTGCTAGTGGAAATGCTTAATCTTAGACTTAATAAAAAATCGAAATAAATTAAAGCTCACAAAGGGCACGAAGTACTCACAATGGTACACTAAAAATTAATTGTGTGCCATTGTGAGTACTTCGTGCCCTTTGTGACCAAATGCTAATTAGCTAATTTATCTATCATCGTTTGTATCTCCTGCTTCAATTCCTCTGCTTTTGCAGTGTTTTTCATCTCCTTCAATACTCCTTTTATTGCATTTAAGGCAAAAGTATTCGTTGTATTTTTTGAAACATTAAAAACTGTTTGTACTCCATTTTTAATCACCTCATCATCCATTCGCTTTATGTAAGCTTTGTAATGTGGCATAATTAAAAATAAAGTGAAATTGGTTTTGCGTTCAATTAAATTTAAAAAGAAAGTGTGTTCCGCTGCTGTTCCTTCTTTTCCATAAAATTCTGCAATGGCTAATTGCATTCCAGAATTATTACTTGTGTGTTCTTTCTTTGCTATAAGCCAAGCTTTTTCTTTGTTAGTGCTTGCGTAAATTTTAAACAAATTAGATTCAACTAAATACGATAAATCTTTTTCTGCAGAAGCAAATGCGTCCTCATTATTCTCTTTACTATATACATCACTCAATAATTTTAATGCCCTAGCTCTCACCATAGAATTTTCATCCTTCATCGCTAAGTTCTTTATTTTTAAATACGCTGTCTGTTGGTTTATTTCATTCAGCGATTTTATTTTAGAAATAGCCAATGTTTTTATTGAGTAGAAAGGATCGTCGAGTGCTTTTAATATTGCAAGTTGTGCCAGAGAATCTGTTTTAAATTTATCTAAGCCTTCTAATGCTTCGTATCTGTCTAAAAATAATGGGGCATTGTAAAACATGTGTAACCACTCCTCTTTGCTGTGCATATCTTTTTTAGTACACACTAACATTTTTTCGGCATCCACATTTATTAATAATGGTTTTGATGAAGTAGTAAATTCAAATGATTGAGAAACACTGTCTACTACAATTCTTTTTCTTATCACTTTACCTGCATCATATATATCTATGTCAATTGGCAAACGATACAAAGGATTTTTACTTAAATCTTGTTTTTGCTCAACGCTTACAATTGCTTTTTTACTTGCCTCCACATAATCGTATTTGAATTCTAATTCAGGATGACCTTGGTTTAAGTACCATTGATTAAAAAACCAGTTTAAATCTTCGCCAGTTACTTCTTCAAACACTAAACGTAAATGATGTATTTCTACAGGTTTAAATTTATATGCTTCGAGGTATTGTTTGATGGCAGTAAAAAACGCTTTATCTCCTACATACTTTCTAAGCATGTGTATTATTTGTCCGCCTTTTTGATATGAGTTTGCATCAAACATCGATTCTCGATCTGTTAAATCAAAACGAATCATATTCACTCTTTTGTTTACTGCAGAACCAACATAAGCATTCAGGTTATTCATTCCATCTTTATCCGCCTCATCACGTCCATATTTATATTCGTCCCATAAATATTCTCCATACGTTGCAAAGCCTTCGTTTAAGGTTAGATTTGGCCACGATTCACATGTTACTAAATCTCCAAACCAATGGTGGAACAACTCATGCGAAATAATATCTTCATCTGTTTGGTCTTCATAATCGCGCGGTGTTTTGTTCATCGCATCGTAAAAAGTAACAGCACCGGTGTTTTCCATCGCACCCGATACAAAATCTCTTACTACAATTTGCGAATATTTATCCCATGGATAGGTTACTCCCAATTTGTTCGAGAAAAATTCAATCATTTCTGGAGTGTTTCCAAAAATCAATTTTGCATTTGGTGCAAATTCTGGCTCCATGTAATAATTCACTTCCATATTTCTCCACTTATCTTTATACACTTTAAACTTGCCACCTGCAAGCATAGTTAAATAAGGAGTGTGTGGTAAATCTTGTTTCCAAAAATCAGTACGAGTACCATTAGAATTGTTTGTTGAATACATCAATCTTCCATTTGATAATGTAACCATTAAGGTGTCTACAGTAATCGCAATTTCTTGGCTAAATCTTTCGTTACCCGACTCAATAGTTGGGAACCAACATGAGTTAGATTCTGTTTCTCCTTGTGTCCAAAATTGTGTTGGTTTGAATTTGTTTTTACCATCAGCATTTATAAAATAAAAGCCCTTGTCTGAATTTATGGCAGCACTTCCTTTTACTTTAATTTTATTAGGCATCGCTACGTAATCGATGTAAACATCATAGCTTTCTTCCTTCGTAAATTTCTTGCCAAGATTGATGGTTAATTTATACCCATCATACGTATAATCCGCTTTCTTTGCATTAACTTTTACTTCATTTATTTTATATCCTTTTGCATCTAAAATTAATTCATCGGTATCGTAAAAATAAGGGCGTACTTTTAAATTAGCTTTTCCAATTACAAAACAACTGTCCCAATTTAAATTGATGTCGAGCTTTGTATGTATGATGTCCGACAAACGCGTATAGGATGCATAGTAATTTTTGCTTTCGGGCTTGTTGTGAATAGTTATTTCTGGTAGTTGAATTTCCGAAACCGGACTTTCTGCCTTTTTAGACTTACAAGCAGATATGCCTGTGGCTACAATTAGTGCAGCACTTATTAATACTTTACAATTCATTTAAATTTCGGATAATAGTTGTTTTATAAAAGATTCAAACTCTGCTTTGAACTCAACATAATGTTTACCAGTTGCAGGACCAGAGTAGCCTGTATGTATTTTACGCACTTTCCCTTTTTTATCAATAATAATTAGAGTAGGAAAAGCTACGAAGTTTTTTAACATTGGCAGCGATTCGTTTACGTTACCTTTTTTATTTGTTCCAGCAATTAGTAGTTCGTAAGGAATAGATAAACGATTTTTAAGATTTTTTGCATTTTTTGATGCTACCAAAAAATCTTCACTTCGCTCATAACACAAACCAATAACTTCTACTCCATTGTTTTTATTTGCATTATAAAAAGGCACTAAGTAGTTTGTTTCGTCAATACAATTTGGGCACCATGAGCCCATAATTTGTATCAACACCACTTTGTTTTTATACTTTTCATCTTTCAATGAAATCAATTTTCCATCGATATTTTTAAATTCAAAAGTTAATTTGTCGTATTCCTCTTTTAAAAATGTAAGATTGTCGGCATCGGGCAGTTTTGCGTATTGATCATATTTTGCGCTCCAAGTTTGCTTCGATTTGTATCCCGAATAAAACTCGCCATTTATTAACTCGGTATTATTCTTTGTAATTTCTGCTGTAAATAAATATACATGCGAACCATCAAAAGCAGATAAATACATTTTATTGCCATCTGTAAGCCCTTCTAAATATCTATAGTCGCCAGTAGTTGATAAAAACGTACCATAAGCTTTATTGTCTACTATTCTAATTTCAGCAATTGCCGTAGAAGTATCCGTTTTGTCTTCGTTGATGAATGTGCTGCTCCATGTTCCTACAAAATCAGAATTTATATTACGATTTTGCACTTTAAATCTTTCTTGAGAATTGAAGTGTGCCTTAACTGGCATTTCCATTTTATAACTCTCGTAATTTTTTGTCCAGCGACCAATTAAGGAGTCGCCCATATTTGCCAACATAAACTCCGAATCGTAAAAAGGCATGGTAATTTTAATACTATCTCCAATTATTTCTATTTGATCTACTATTAAACGTTCTTCGGCATTGTGAATCTCCATCACATATTTGCCTTTTATATTTTTTAGTTCGAATACGAAAGGGATTTCTACAGCATCTTTGTTTAATAAGGCAGCTCGCCAAATGCCCGATTTTAAATCGGTGTTTGTATTGTATGAGCAAGAAAGTGTAAAAGTTACTGAAAACAGTAATGCTATTGCAATATTAATTTTATGTAAAATCCTCATTTAAATAGGTCTAGAGCCTTTAAAGTTAATAAACCTTTTAATAAATCTGATAAAATTTTCTATATTGGCAGAATTATCCATAATTATAAAAGATGAAAGCAATTCGTATTTTAAGTATTTTGTTAGTTCTTAGTATTACTCCAGCTATGATATTTGCCCAAGGAGCTGCAGAAAAAAAGAAGCTAAAAAAAGAATTAAGAACATATCGTAAGATGAAGCCAATGGAAATTCGTAACATGAAAATGAATTACGAAAGTAAATTGAAAGACAAGAAAACGCAAGACTTACGTATAAAAAACTTACAAAGAACTTCAGACTCATTACAGAATTTAGTGAATTCTAATAATGCAAGAGTTAGGCAATTAGAGGCTCAATTGCAATCGGCTCAAGATGCTGCTGCAAATGCAAAACCAAATTCGGCAAAAGGTTATTACTACAGAGTACAGTTAGGTGCTTATAAAGAGTATAACATCAAAACAAAATCGGCAAGCGACGAATCTTTTAGTGCAGTTACAGAAGATTCTATGAATAAATTAACTTTGGGTTTGTTTTATAATTTGGCAGAAGCAGATCAGTTTAAAGAAGATGTTCGCAGAATGGGTGTTAAAGATGCATACGTTGTTCCGTTTAAAGATGGCAAACGCATTACACATAAAGAAGCTGCAGAAGGACTGAAGAAACGATAAAGCGAATTAACGAACTATCGAATTAGCGATAAATGGAAAAGCCCTGAGATTTAAAAATCATCAGGGCTTTTTCGTTAGTTCGTCGATTCGCTATTTCGCTAGTTCGACTATTTAAGGATCTCTCTCGAAATCACAATACGCTGTATCTCCGAAGTGCCTTCGTAAATTTGAGTAATCTTTGCGTCGCGCATTAAACGTTCTACGTGGAATTCTTTTACGAATCCGTAACCTCCATGTATTTGTACTGCCTCTACTGCTGTTTTCATTGCCACTTCAGATGCAAACAATTTTGCCATAGAGCTCGACTGTGCATAATCCATTTTTTTATCTTTTAACCATGCAGATTTTAAACACAACAATCTTGCTGCTTCAATTTCTGTAGCCATATCGGCTAACTTAAATTGTATCGCTTGGTGGTTGGAGATGGTTGTACCAAATGCTTTACGCTCTTTAGAGTAAGCTAAAGCTAACTCGTATGCACCAGAGGCTATACCCAATGCTTGAGATGCAATTCCAATTCGTCCACCTGCCAATGTTTTCATGGCAAACTTAAATCCGAAGCCATCTTCGCCAATTCTATTTTCTTTTGGAACTTTTACATCTGTAAACATTAACGAATGAGTATCCGAACCTCTAATTCCTAATTTATTTTCTTTAGGGCCAACTTCAAAACCAGGCATTCCTTTTTCTACAATAATTGCATTAATACCACGGTGACCTTTAGCAACATCTGTTTGCGCAATTACAATGTAGTACTCTGCAGTTCCACCGTTGGTGATCCAGTTTTTAGTACCATTTAATAAATAATGGTCGCCTTTATCTTCTGCAGTAGTGCGTTGCATCGTTGCATCAGAACCAGCCTCTGGTTCAGATAAACAAAATGCTCCAATTTTTTGCCCAGTTGCCAATGGCACTAAATATTTTTGTTTCTGCTCTTCAGAACCGTATGCTTCTAATCCGTAACATACTAATGAGTTGTTTACAGAAACAACTACCGATGCAGATGCATCTACTTTCGATAACTCTTCCATTGCCAACACATATGAAATGGTATCTAAGCCAGCACCTCCGTATTTAGGATCTACCATCATTCCTAAGAATCCTAGTTCTCCTAGTTTTTTTATTTGCTCTGCAGGAAATTTTTGATGTTCATCACGCTCAATTACTCCAGGTTTTAATTCAGTTTGAGCGAAATCTCTCGCTGCTTGTTGAATCATTAAGTGTTCTTCTGAAAGTTCGAAATGCATAAAAAAATTATTTAGTGTTTTTAATTTTGTTAATTATGTTGCTGGTAGAATAACCCTCAATAAAGTTCATTGTTTCAACGCTACCGCCGTTTGCGATTACTATATCGGCGCCTACTATGGTGTCGATTGTATAATCACTGCCTTTTACTAAGATATCAGGTTTTAAAAAATTTATCAAATCATAAGGCGTTTCTTCATCAAATAAGACTACTGCATCAACAAAAAAAAGAGATGCCATAATTTCTGCACGCGAGCGTTCGTCTTGTATCGGGCGGTTTGGTCCTTTTATATCGCTTA
Source organism: Sphingobacterium thalpophilum (assembly GCA_943371235.1). GTDB lineage: Bacteria > Bacteroidota > Bacteroidia > Sphingobacteriales > Sphingobacteriaceae > CAJBVG01. The sequence goes on from CALRTZ010000006.1 coordinate 31,163, forward strand.
CAGATTTATCAGAATTTAAGCCAACAATCATTCGGTCTGCAATGGATGCCGTTTTAGAAAGGTAATCAATATGCCCTTTGTGTAATATATCAAAACAACCATTAGTAAAAACTACTTTTAAACCCATGTAATGCCAAATACTTAGCATACTTAAAGCTTCTTCGCGACCCACAATTTTCGATCGCATTTTTTCGTTTTTATCAACCGTTATTTTCATTCTTCTTATAGTTTATAAATATAAATAATAAGCTGATGCTACCAACTAATAAAATAGATAATATTTGTGAGGAGTGATTTAAGGTTGCATAAATTAATCCGTCGGCCGAATTAATGCCATATACCAACAATGCTACTTGTATGGCAGCTTCGTATGCTCCAATGCCACCTTGTACCGGTGCCGACATTCCTATGCCGCCAACTGCCATTATAAACAATGCCGAACTAATGCTTAAATTCGAGGTTGGTTCTATTGCAAAAAAGCATAACCAAGTAGAGAGCGTATACATCGCCCAAATAAATACTGAATAAATGATAAATAAGCCTTTTTGTTCGAGCTTCAATATAGATAAAACTCCATCTTTAAAGCCTAACAATACTTCCCAAATTTTCTTGTATATTTTATTGTTTAATAATTGTTGATGGTATTTTCTTAGCAAATAAAACACTAAACCCATCATCAAAATAAATAATATTAAAATGAATATAGATGATGCGGCATTTTGAAATTTACTAAGGAATGGATTGATAATGCTTGTAAATAAAAACTCTTGAATGGTATTGTATTCTATTAAAACAGAGAGTAACAATATTCCTAATAGGAATAATACGTCGATAATTCGTTCAATTATTACGGTACCAATTAAGGAGTTTAAGGGGATTTTATCTGTTCTCGTTAATACCCCACATCTAGAAACTTCGCCCATGCGAGGCACTGCTAAATTAGCTAAATAGCCAATCATTACAGAGTGAAACATGTTTGAGTTTTTAGGTGCGTAACCTAAAGGCTTAATTAACATTTTCCAACGGAGTGCTCTTGCATAATGTGCAAACATGGATACAAAAACAGATAAAAACACCCAAGAATAATTAGCTTTTAATAGCTGTTGCCAAATGAGATTTAAATCTTGCCCTCTAAATGCAAGCCATAATAATACTGCAGCAATCGCTAGTAAAAAGATGTACTTTAATACGGGTAAGGTGGATTTCAAAAAAATTAGATTAACCTGTTATTTGCGTCCGGAAAAATTGAAATAGGCTCGAACTTCTTAGCCAATTCAAAATCCATACTTGCGTAAGAAATAATGATAACGATGTCGCCAACTTGCGCTTTCCTGGCTGCAGGCCCGTTTAGGCAAACAATACCTGAACCTCTTTCGCCTTTAATTACGTAGGTTTCTAAACGTTCACCATTGTTTACATTTACAACTTGTACTTTTTCGTGTACAATTAAATTTGCGGCATCCATCAAATCTTCATCTATGGTAATGCTACCCACATAATTTAACTCTGCTTGAGTAATTTTTGCTCTATGAATTTTTGATTTTAAAACTTCGATTTGCATAGGGCGCAAAGGTATGATAATAATTCAAATTTTGAAGAATTATGCCCTGATGTACATATTGTCTATTAACCTGGTATTGCCCAATCTAACCGCTATAATCATCAATAAAGGACTGTTTTCGTCAATATTTTCAATAATTTCTAACTTATCTGGGTTGACAATATCTACGTATTCGATTTTTATGTCAGAAATTGTATTCAGCATTGCCAAAGCCTGATTTTTTAATTCTGAAAGGTCTTTGTTACCATTCAATATATTTAATCTCGTGCTTTCTAGTGCTTTATATATTTTGCCAGCACTTTGTCTTTCGATTGTATTTAATCGTCCGTTTCTGGAACTCATTGCTAGGCCACTTTCTTCGCGGATAATAGGGCAAATATGTAGGTCAATAGCCAGTTTAAAGTCGGAAATTAGCTTTTTTATAATCAGCGTTTGCTGAAAATCTTTTTGTCCGAAATAAGCGTTTGAAGGGTTAACAATATTAAAAAGTTTGTAAACTACTTGGCCAACACCTTTAAAATGCCCCGGACGCATTGCTCCTTCCCAAATTTGCTCGAGCTTACCGAAAGAATGCTCCCAAGTTTCACCATCTGCATAAATATCATTTACATCTGGCAAAAATAAGTAATGGCAACCTGCCGATTCTAACAGCTCAATATCTTTCTCTATCGGGCGCGGATATTTCTCTAAATCTTTGGGATCGTTAAACTGCGTTGGGTTTACAAAAACACTGCAAATTACTACGTCGTTTTCTAAAATCGCCTTTTTTAACAATGATATATGCCCTTCGTGCAAGGCTCCCATAGTAGGAACAAAGCCGATTTTTTGGGCAGATGAGCGTAAAGGCGAGAGGATTAAGTCTAGCTCTTTTGAGGTTTTTACAACTTTCAAAATAGTCTTTAAAAAGAGGGCTAAATTTGGAAAAATAATTAGAATAACAAGTGCTTTATTATAAATTGTTGAAAAAATTGAATATTATTTGTATATTTGCAGTCCCAATTCATTTCGCCTTCGGGCGGTAATTTGTTGATTAGGAGTTAGTTCAGTATGGCAAAAACAAAGATTCTCTTTATCACTCACGAAATGTCTCCTTTTTTGGAGATATCAAAAATCGCGAAAATAACACGTCAGTTACCACAGGCAATGCAAGAAAAAGGATTTGAGATCCGTATTCTGATGCCACGTTTCGGTAATATTAACGAAAGAAGAAACAGGTTACACGAAGTAATTCGTTTATCTGGAATGAACATCGTTATTAATGACAACGACAATCCATTAATTATAAAAGTAGCATCGTTGCCAACTGCGCGTATGCAAGTTTACTTTTTAGATAATGAGGAGTATTTCCAACGCAAATCTATATTTAGAGATGCAAAAGAGAATTTCCACGCGGATAACGACGAACGAATGATCTTCTTTTGCAAAGGTGCAATTGAAACGGTTAAAAAATTAGGATGGATGCCAGATGTGGTACATTGTTTCGGTTGGATGAGCAGTTTAGTACCTATGTACTTAAAAACTTCTTACAAAGAAGATCCAATGTTTAAGAACACTAAGGTAGTATATTCTGTTTATGAAAACTGCTTCACTGAAACCTTAAACAAAGACCTTAAAACGAAATCATTGATGCCTGAAATGTCGGCAACAGATACAGCATTATTAAAAGATGGCACTTGTGCCTCTTTACATATTAATGCAATTAATTATTCTGATGCAGTAATTAAGGCAGACGAAAACATAGATAGTGCCGTTATTAAGTATCTTTCTAAGCAAAGCGACAAAAACATTGTAGAAAACATCAATCATGATGAAATCGATTTCGATGCTTTTGTTCAGTTTTACGAAGAAGTAAATGAAGAATTAGTAACTGCTTAATTATCGGTATTAAATGAAATTTATTAAAAGTAGAGACTTATTAATCTTATTAATAAGTCTTTTTATTTTACAAGCCTGCAAAAAAGAAGGCGATATTGGTTTGGAACAACAAATCGACGAAGAAGGATTATATGGTACGTTGGTAGATACTAGCACTATCAGAATGTATTCTGTAAAAGATGACAGTTTAATTACCTCCAACTTTGTACGTAACCAAGTCGGTGAATTTCAAGACCCTCTATTCGGCAAAACTATTGCTACCATTGCATTTCAGGCAACTTTGCCAAAAAACAATGTCGACTTCGGCACTGGAGTAGTGTTAGATTCGGTGGTATTAGTAATGGCATACCCTTCTGTAAAAGCAGAGCGTTTCTATGGAGACTCTAGCTCGAGATTTGAAGTAAAGCTTCATCAACTTGATGAGGATATTTATAACGATTCTACTTATTACTCAAATAGAATTTTTAGACTAAAATCTACACCCATTGGCACGATGTCTTATCAACCAAGACCTGATGATTCTATTACCATTCAAAATGTAAGAGTAGGGAAAGCCGATACCATTGCAAAAATTTATCCTCATTTAAGAATGCGTTTAAACGATGCATTTGGTAACGAAATATTAGCTAAATCAGGACAAACAGATTTAAGTACCGGTGCTGCATTTTTAGCGGCATACAAAGGTTTTTACTTAAGTGCAACAAGGGTTTCGGGCGATGGTGGTATTTTATCATACGACTTAACCAACTCAAACAGATCATACATTGTACTTTATTATAAAACAAGTACAGACACTACCAATTTTGTGTTAAACATTAATTCTTCTTCCGCAAATATTAATCACTATGAACATGATTATACCGGCACAGAAGTAGCCTCTCAACTAGCCGATTCTAATTTAGGCAACGACAAGGTTTTTGTTCAATCACTTGCAGGCTTAAGAGGTAAAATGAAATTCCCTAACATTGATAGATTATTAGATTCGGGAGCGATTGCAGTTAACAAAGCAGAATTAATTTTCAAACCTTTAAGTGGCTCTGAAAGTCCATATGCGCCAATTATTACCTTTACCGTTAAAGGTAGATTTTCTGATAACTCGGAAACACTTTTAAATACTGGTGTTTACAACAGCATAAAAAAAGAATACAAAATAGATTTAACGCGTTCAATTCAATTTATAATCGACAAAAAGTTGGTATTAAAAGAATTGTATATGGAGGATAATTCTAAACAAATTAATCCGAGAAGAACATTAATAGCAGGTGTTAATTCATCAAACCCAATAAAGCTTAGAATATTTTACACTAAACTTTATTAAAATTTATTTAGAATCTTTTTTTACATTTATACATTAAACTTATAACTTATGTGTGGAATCGTAGGATACATTGGCTTTCGTGAAGCCTACCCAATAATAATCAAAGGGTTACAAAGATTAGAATACAGAGGCTATGACAGTGCAGGTGTTGCATTGTTGAATGGCGAAATGAGAATTTATAAAAAACAAGGTAAAGTAAGCGAACTTGAGGCGTTTGTAGCCGACCAACCAACCAGTGCAACTTTAGGTATGGGGCATACACGTTGGGCAACGCACGGTGCACCAAGTGATCGTAATTCTCATCCTCATACTTCTAACAATGGGAAGTTGAGTATTATCCACAACGGAATTATAGAAAACTACTCTTCTATTAAAGAAGAAATGATAAAGCGTGGTCACGTGTTTAATAGCGACACAGATACTGAGGTGTTGATTCATTTAATTGAAGACATTCAAGAAAAAACAAAACAGAGCTTAGATGAGTCGGTGCGTATTGCATTAAAAGAGGTAGTAGGCGCTTACGCAATTGTAGTGGTTTCTAAAGATCACCCAGATGAAATTATTGCTGCACGTAAAGGCAGCCCAATGGTTATTGGTGTTGGTGAAGGCGAATATTTTATCGCTTCAGATGCATCGCCAATTATTGAATACACAAAAAACGTAATTTTCTTGAACGATAGTGAGATGGCAATTGTTAAACGTGATAGTTTAGTAATTAAAACCATCGACAATGTTGTACAAGACCCATACATTCACGAATTAGAACTTCAATTAGAAATGATTGAAAAAGGTGGGTACGAACATTTTATGTTAAAAGAAATTTACGAGCAACCACGTTCTATTTATGATAGCATGCGTGGTAGAATAAATTCTAAAGATGGATTTATTGGCTTAAGTGGATTGAATGAATACGAAGAGAAATTTAAAAATGCAGAGCGTATATTAATCGTTGCCTGTGGTACATCATGGCACGCAGGATTAGTAGCCGAATATTTAATTGAAGATTATGCAAGGATTCCTGTTGAAGTAGAATATGCTTCTGAATTCCGTTACCGTAATCCTATTATCACAGAAAAAGATATAGTAATAGCTATTTCTCAATCGGGTGAAACCGCGGATTCGCTTGCTGCAATTGAGTTGGCAAAATCTAAAGGTGCAACCATTTTTGGTATTTGCAATGTAGTGGGTTCTTCTATTCCACGCGCATCTAACGCAGGAGCATATACACATGCCGGACCAGAAATTGGAGTGGCGTCAACAAAAGCATTTACCGCGCAAGTAACTATATTAACATTATTAGCTTGGTCTATCGGACAGAAAAAAGGTGCGATTAAAAAAACCAGGTTGATGGAATTATTAAGCGCATTGGAAGCAATTCCTGCTAAAGTTGAAAAAGCATTACAGAGCAACGAAGAAATTAAAGCAATTGCAGAGCGTTTTAAAGATGCTCACAACTTCTTATACTTAGGCAGAGGATATAACTTCCCTGTAGCATTAGAAGGTGCTTTAAAACTAAAAGAGATATCATACATACACGCAGAAGGATACCCGGCAGCAGAAATGAAACACGGACCCATTGCATTAATTGATGAAAACATGCCAGTAGTAGTTGTGGCTACGAAAGGTACCATCCTCGAAAAAATAATTAGCAACATACAAGAAGTAAAAGCCCGTAAAGGTGTAATTATTGCAATAGTTACAGAAGGCGATGAAGAAGTGAGAAAGATGGCTGATTATGTTATAGAAATTCCAGAAACCGAAGAGTGTTTAGTTCCGTTATTGGCAACTATTCCACTTCAATTATTATCATACCACATTGCTATAATGAGAGGTTGTAACGTAGATCAGCCAAGGAATTTAGCGAAGTCGGTTACTGTTGAGTAGAATTGTGAATGGTGAATTGTAAATTGTGAATTATAGTTAGACACAATTCACAATTCACCTTTTACAATTTACAATTTAGCGTAGCGTTCCGCAACAGCATCCCAATTAATTACATTGAAAAATGCTCCCATATAATCGGGTCTACGATTTTGATATTTCAAATAGTAAGCATGCTCCCAAACGTCCATTCCTAAAATAGGTGTACCTTTTACTTCGGCAATATCCATTAACGGATTGTCTTGATTTGGTGTAGAGCTAACTACTAATTTTTTATCAGCACCAACAGATAACCAAGCCCAACCAGAACCAAAGCGAGTTGCACCTGCTTGTGTGAATTTAGTTTTGAATTCTTCAAAGCTTCCGAATGCTGCATTGATAGCTTCTGCTAATGCTCCTTTAGGTGCGCCGCCGCCATTTGGGCTCATGATCGACCAGAATAAAGAGTGGTTATAATGTCCACCGCCATTGTTACGAACAGGCATTGGGTGTTTTGATATTTCTTTGCAAATATCTTCAATACTCATTGTTTCTAATGGAGTGCCAGCAATTGCTGCATTTAAATTAGTTACGTAAGCTGCATGGTGTTTACCATGATGAATTTCCATCGTTGTTTTGTCGATGTGTGGCTCCAATGCATCAACTGCATAAGCAAGTGCCGGTAGTGTAAATGCCATAATTTTATTTGTTTATTTATTTTCTATTTATAAGACAAATATATCAATTAAAGGTTTCTATTTATCTTCTCTTTTTAATTGAAAAAATCGTTGCATCAATTCTTTGCATTCTTCTTCCAAAATTCCATTCACAACAATGGTTTTAGGATGTAGAATTTGTTCTTTAATATTGCTAAACCCTCTTTTATTGTCACTCGTACCAATTACTATTTTTTGAATTTGGCTCCAATAAGATGCGCCTGCGCACATAATACAAGGCTCTACAGTTACATATAGTGTTGCTTCTTGTAAATACTTAGCTCCGAGATTATTTGCCGCAGAGGTAAAGGCTTGCATTTCTGCATGAGCAGTAACATCGTTTAATTTTTCAGTTAAGTTATGTGCACGAGCAATTATTTTATTTTTCATTACGATTACTGCTCCAATCGGAACTTCATCTTCCTCAAAAGCATAACGCGCTTCTTTCAAGGCTTCGTTCATAAAGTACTCATCGGAATAAATTGTATAGCTCATATTAATTGATGTAACTTTGGTAAAAATATAAATAATGCAGAAAGTATTTCTCTTAAAAGGAAAAGAAAAGCCCGTATTACACCATCATAATTGGGTGTACTCTGGCGCAATAGCGAAACAAGACAAAGGCATAAGCAAGGGCGATATGGTAATGGTTTGTAGTAACGAAGGCAAATTTTTGGCCTATGGCTATTACAACGAAGATTCTAAAATTAGGGTTAGATTATTGGAGTGGGATGAAAATGTAGAAATAAATGAAGCTTGGTGGGAAGAGAAAATTCGCAATGCTTATACTTTAAGGAAAGAACGTGTGGAAAATGAAGATACCAATGCGTATCGTGTAATTTTTTCTGAAGGCGATGCTTTACCTGGTTTAATTGTAGATAAATATGATGAGTATTTATCTGTTCAGTTTTTGACTGCTGGGCTAGAATTAAGAAAAGAAATGATTGTTTCTATTTTACAAAAAGTGATTCCAGTAAAAGGAATATATGAACGAAGCGATTCTAACGCAAGAACTTTGGAAGGTTTGGGAATGTCGGTGGGCGTACTCTTTGGCGAGAAACCACCCTCAAACTTATTGGTAAAAGAAAATGGCTTATTGGTAAATACTCCAATTGTAGAAGGCCAAAAATCGGGCTATTTTTTAGACCAACGCGAGAACAGAAAAAAAGTGGCCGCCTACACAAAAGGGCTGAAAGTATTAGATTGTTTTTCTTACACCGGAGGCTTTAGTTTGAATGCTAGAAAAGCAGGCGCTACTGAAGTGTGGAGTGTAGATTCCTCGGCTTCGGCAACCGAAGCACTCTCTTCAAACTATAAAAACAACCAATTAGACTGTAATGAAGAACATGTAATTACCAGTGATGTGTTTCAGTTTTTGAGAGCTGCACAACAAAAAAACCAACATTGGGACGTCATAATTCTAGATCCACCAAAATTGGCTCCTAACCGACAAAATTTACCAAAAGCAGAGCGTGCATACAAAGATTTGAACTTACAAGCCATGTTATTAATGAATTCTGGCGATATTTTGGCTACTTTTTCATGTTCAGGAAGCTTAAGTTTAGAGCATTTTAAGCAAATATTAGCTTGGGCAGCAACGGATGCAGGCAAAGAATTGCAATTTTTGGAGGATTTGGGGCACCCTATAGACCATCCGGTAAGGGCTGCTTTTCCAGAATCGTATTATTTAAAAGGAGTTATAGCACGTATTATTTAAGTAATTGCATTAGGGTACTTGACAAAAGGCAGATTTTTTGTATATTTGCGCTGGAAAATACTGAAAACGAACGAGGGGACACATGTCCCCTCATTTATTTTAAATACATCTCATGAGCGCTGTAGAGGCAAAAATTAAGTCGTTTATCGACGAAGCATTAGAAGGAAGCAATTTATTTGTGGTAGATTTTAAATTGTTGCCAAAGAGCAGGATTGTGTTGTTATTAGACGGAGACAATGGTGTTGGGATTGATGAATGCGCTAAAATTAGCAGACACATCTCTAACAGAATGGATGAAGAGAATTTAATTGAAGGTGCGAGCACTTTAGAAGTTTCGTCGCCTGGTGTTGATCATCCTTTGAAATTTCAACGTCAGTATCCGCAACATATTGGCAGAACATTGGGTATAAGATTGAATGATGGGAAGGAATTTGAAGGGAAGTTGTTAAATGTGGAGGGCGAGAACATCAGTATTGAAGCAAAAATTAAAGAAAAAGGTAAAAAGAAAGTGCTTTTAGAAGAGCGCAGTTTTGCCTTAACAGATATTAAAGAAGCAAAAATTAAGATCATTTTTTAGATAAAGTAAATTGAATAAATATGAATAACATCAATTTAATTGATTCTTTCCAGGAGTTTAAAGACTTCAAAAACATCGATCGTCCGACGATGATGAGTGTATTGGAAGATGTATTCAGAAGCATGTTGCGCAAGAAATACGGAACAGATGAGAATTGTGATATTATCGTAAATACAGATAATGGAGATTTGGAAATCTGGAGAACACGTAGAGTAATGGAAGATGGTTTCTCTGAAGACGATGCATTGGAGGTAGAAATTACAGAAGCAAAAACCATAGACGCTGATTTAGAAGTGGGTGATGATGCTATTGAGCAAGTAACTTTAGAAAGTTTTGGAAGAAGAGCCATTTTAGCTGCTCGTCAAACATTGGTTTCTAAAATTATTGAATTAGAGAAAGACGAAGTTTACAAGAAGTACAAAGATAGAATTGGTGAAATTGTAACAGGTGAAGTTTACCAAGTTTGGAAAAAGGAAATGTTGGTGATGGATGATGATGGGAATGAATTGATTTTACCAAAAACAGAACAGATACCTGCAGATTTCTTCAAGAAAGGTGATAACGTGAAGGCGGTTGTATTGCGTGTTGATATGCAAAACAATAACCCTAGAATTATTATTTCTAGAACGGCACCAAGTTTCTTAGAGCGATTATTTGAACAAGAAGTTCCAGAAGTATTTGATGGTTTAATTACCATTAAAAACATTGTTCGTGAGCCAGGTGAAAGAGCAAAAGTAGCAGTAGAGTCATACGACGATCGTATTGATCCTGTTGGTGCTTGTGTGGGTATGAAAGGTTCTAGAATACACGGTATAGTAAGAGAGTTGAAGAACGAGAACATCGACGTAATTAATTACACTAACAACTTATCATTATACATACAAAGAGCATTATCGCCTGCAAAAATTACAACTATTAAATTAGATGATGAAACAAAACGTGCGTCGGTTTATTTAAAATCGGACCAGGTTTCGTTAGCAATTGGAAAAGGTGGTTACAACATTAAATTAGCTGGTAAATTAACTGGTTACGAAATTGATGTGTACCGTGATAATGAAGAAACTGAAGAGGATGTTGATTTAGAAGAATTCTCAGACGAAATTGAAAGTTGGATTATTGATGAATTAAAAGCGATTGGTTGTGATACAGCTAAGAGTGTTTTGAATTTATCGGTAGAAGACTTAGTAAAACGTACAGATCTTGAAGAAGAAACGATTAAAGATGTAATAAACATATTGAAGTCGGAATTCGAATAAGAAATAATAAACGCATATTTGCATAAATACTAGTAGATGTCAGAAGACAAAAAAATTAATTTATTAAAGGCTGCAAAGGAGTTTAACCTTAGTATAGGCACCATTGTGGAGCACCTCGGAAAACAAGGTGTTACCATCGACAATAAGCCAAATACAAAGTTAACCGACGAGCAATATGGAATCTTAATGAAGGATTTCCAATCAGACAAAACGATTCGTGAAGAAGCGAAAACGATTGCGATTGGAAAAGCTAGAAGAGAAGAGATTGTATTGCCAAATGATGCTACACCTGCTGCAAAAGAGAAAGCAGAAACAGAGGTAGAAGACGAAATCCTTATTAAAAATGTGGTGGCTACTCCTGAAATTTTAGACCCTAAACCGGTTGTGAAAAAAGAGGAGCCAACAGTTGTTGTATCAGAAGAACTGAAAGAAGAATCTACGGCACCAAGTTTGAAAATTCTAGGTAAAATAGATCTTGATAGTGTTTCGGGAAAAGGCAGATCGGATAAAAAAGCGAAAGAAGCTAAAAAAGAAGAAGCTCCAGCTCCTGTAGAGAAAAAAGAAGAGAAGAAGGTAGAGAAAAAAGCTGAAGAACCAGTTTTAGAAACTAAAGTAAAAGAAGAGGTTGTAAAACCTGCGGAACCTAAAGCTGAACCTGCAGTAGTAGCTGAAACTACGACTGAAGAAAAAGCTGAGCATAAAGAAGCTGTTGTTGAAAAACCAAAAGAGAAAGTAGCAGAAAAAGCTGCTGAGAAGCCGGCTCATAAATCTGCAGAAAAAACTGCTCCAAAAGCTGCAGAGAAACCTGTAGAGAAGAAAGTTGAAAAAACTACAGAGAGAGCACCAAATGCTGAAGATCCTGTAAGACCAGAAGATGTGATTCGTGCAAAAGCACAAAAATTGAGTGGCCCTAATATTATTGGATCAATTGATTTATCGCAATTTGCTGCTAAGAAAAAAGCTACACCAGTGGCAAGTTCATCTGGCAACACTTCTGATCAGAAAAAGAAAAGAAAACGTAAAGAAAACAAACCAGTAAGTCCGAATGCCGGAGCTGGACAAGGTCAACAAGGACAAGGTCAAGGTGGGCAAGCAGGTCAAGGCGGACAAGGCGGTGGAAATAAAGAAGGTGGAAATAGAAATTTCCACGATCGTAAAAAACCAGGAGGAGGTTACCAAGGCAATCGCCCGAATACTCCGAAAGAAGAGCCTACTGAAAAAGAAATACAAGATCAAATTAAAGCGACACTTGCCCGTTTGTCTGGCGCAGGTAAGTCGGGAAAATTTGCACAACGTGCTAAGTTAAGAAGAGCAAAACGTGATGACGTTGCGGCATCTGCAGAAGAAGCAGCAAAAGAATTAGAATTGCAATCTAAAATATTAAAAGTAACAGAGTTTGTAACTGCAAACGAATTAGCGAAGATGATGGATGTACAAGTAACGAAAGTTATTTCTACATGTATGAGTTTAGGTATGTTCGTTTCTATTAACCAACGTTTGGATGCTGAAACGCTTACCATTGTTGCTGATGAATTTGGATACGAAGTACAATTCGTTTCTACAGAAGAACAAGAAATTGAATTAGATGCAGAAGACAATGTTGAAGATTTAGTTCCTCGTGCACCAATTGTTACGGTAATGGGTCACGTGGATCATGGTAAAACATCTTTACTTGACTTTGTTCGTAAAGCAAACGTAATTGCGGGTGAAGCCGGTGGTATTACTCAGCATATTGGAGCTTACGAAGTTCAATTAGATTCTGGTAAAAAAATAACATTCTTAGATACACCTGGTCACGAAGCCTTTACAGCGATGCGTGCCCGTGGTGCTAAAATTACCGACATTGTAATTATTGTAATTGCTGCAGACGACAGTGTGATGCCTCAAACAAAAGAAGCTATTAACCACGCACAAGCTGCTGGCGTTCCAATTATTTTTGCCTTAAATAAAATTGATAAAGCCGATGCTAACCCAGATCGTATTCGTGAGCAATTATCTGCTATGAATATTTTGGTGGAAGAATGGGGTGGTAAATACCAATGTCAGGAAATTTCTGCGAAGAAAGGATTGAACGTGGATGCATTGCTTGAAAAAGTATTGTTAGAAGCAGAATTATTAGAATTAACAGCTAACCCAAATAAAAACGCAGTAGGTACAGTAATTGAAGCAGCCTTAGATAAAGGCCGTGGTATTATCACAACTGTGTTGGTACAAGCTGGTGAACTGAGAGTTGGAGATCCTATATTGGCTGGTTGCTACAGCGGACGTGTGAAAGCATTGTTTAATGAGCGCGGGCAGAAAGTAGAAATGGTTGGTCCATCAACACCTATACAAGTATTAGGTATGAACGGAGCACCACAAGCAGGTGATAAATTTAACTCGATGGAAAGCGAAGTGGAAGCAAGAGAAATTGCAAACAAGCGCTTACAATTACAAAGAGAGCAAGGAATACGTACTCAGAAACACATTACACTTGATGAAATTGGCCGTCGTTTAGCGATTGGTAACTTTAAAGAGTTGAACATAATTGTGAAAGGTGACGTGGATGGTTCTATTGAAGCATTGGCAGATTCGTTGTTAAAATTATCGACTCCAGAAATTCAAGTAAACATTATTCATAAATCGGTTGGACAAATTTCAGAATCGGATGTATTATTAGCTTCGGCTTCTGATGCAATCATTGTTGGTTTCCAAGTTCGTCCTTCATTAAACGCACGTAAACTTGCCGAGCAAGAACAGATTGACATACGTATGTACTCAATTATTTACGACGCTATTAACGAAGTAAAATCGGCGATGGAAGGTATGTTGGCTCCGCAGTTCGAAGAGAAAATTACTGCGAACGTACAAATTCGCGAAACCTTTAAAATTACGAAAGTGGGTACCATTGCAGGTTGTATGGTTATAGACGGTAAGATTAACAGAAATAGTAAAGTGCGTATCATTAGAGATGGTGTAGTAATACATACTGGTGAGCTTGCTTCATTGAAACGTTTTAAAGACGATGTGAAAGAAGTAGCTACTAATTACGAGTGTGGTTTGAACATCCAAAACTTTAATAACATTGAAGTAGGTGATATTATTGAAGCATACGAAAACGTAGAAGTAAAACGTAAATTGTAATTTCAACATCCAAAAAATTTAATCCCGAGGAGAATCTTCTCGGGATTTTTTTGTTTAGTACTACCTTATTCTTACATTTATCTATGCGCCTGTATTTCACACATCGAAATTTTTATCTTCTCGGATTAATATTAGTGGCTATTGGCTTATCGCTCTCGCCTGCTCTTATGAGCACTGGGCAAGCGGTATTGGTACTTAACTGGATTGCAGAGGCGCAGTTTGCTACTAAATGGCAAAGCATAAAAAACAACTACTATTTACTTTCTTTCCTAGCAATTTTTGCGATTCATTTATTGGGTTTATTGTACACAACAAATTACGTGTATGCAATTAAGGATCTAAAAATTAAACTCCCATTATTAATTTTCCCAATTATATTGGCAAGCATTAAACCCTTAACATGGGCCGAACTTAAAACTATTTTATTTTGTTTAATCGCTTCCGTTTTTGCATCATCATTATACAGTTTAAGTATTTACATTACTATTGATAATGAAAATGTAGATACACTGAGAAACATATCTCCCATTATTTCGCACATCCGTTTATCACTTATTATTTGTGTAAGTTTTTTTGCAATCGTTTATTTAATTTATAAATCTGATAAAAAAATAACTTCGCTTGTATATATTATATTGATATTGGTGGCCGCGTGGTTCTTTGTATTTATTGGCATTTTGGGAGCAAGAGCTGGTTACTTAGCCATATTAGTTTGTGCTGCTGTATTATTTTTGTATCAGATTGTAGCGGCAAAAAAATGGAATTATGTTTTTATTCTAGTAATTGCAACTGTTGTTTTGCCTTTGTTGATGTATAAATTTGTACCATCAGTAAGCCAACGAATAAACGAAGCACGCAACGAAGTAAACCATTACAAAGCGGGCGGCAACCCTTCTGGCCATTCCATTACACAACGTTTTGAATATTGGAAAATAGCGAAACATATTTTTGTAAACAATCCTGTTATTGGAGTAGGTACCGGTGATATAGATGATGAGTTTAAGTTGTATTATGCCTCACACGATACTCCAATGAAAAAAGAGTTTCAGTTTAGAGCGCACAATCAATATTTTACCATACTCAGTACTTTTGGTATGATAGGCTTTGTATTGTTTATTGCCGCTTTTTTAGTTCCGTATTTTAAAGGCATCGAACGGTATTCTTTTTTGCCTAGCATGTTTATTATTATAACCATGTTATCTATGCTTACGGAAGATACACTCGAAACCCAAGCAGGTGCTACCTTTGTGAGTTTTTTCTTTAGCGTTTTTTTACTCTCTGCCTTTAAACGGAAATAATATTTTTATAAACCGTAAGAGTTTGTTCGGCCATTATTTTTTTATCGAACTTTTTTACTTTTTCAAAAGCATTGTCTAGCATTTTATTTCTCAAATTATTGTCGCTAAACATTCGAATAATGTTTTTTGCTAAAGCATTTGCATCGCCAACAGAACTCATTAAGCCACTATGTTCATGTTCTACTATCTCAGGTATGCCACCGGCATTGGTACATACCACTGGGACTTTACATGCATAGGCATCGAGTATAGAACTTCCAAGTCCTTCGGTTTTAGAACTCAATACAAATGCATCTAAGTCTGGTAACAAATCATTTATATCTGATCGAAAACCAGTAAAAGTAATTTTATGTTGCAAGTTGTTTGTTAGCACTAAATCTTGTATCTCCTTTCGTAAAGGTCCATCGCCTATAAAAAAATAATGCGCCTTAAGCTGCTCTCCTATTTGTTTAATGGCCTTAATTAATGTTGGGTAATCTTTATGATCTGCTAATGCTGCAGTGCTAGCAATAATTTTTACATCTTCAGCAATGTTAAACTCGGTTCGGAGTTTGTTACTTTTGTTTTTAAATTTTGATAAATCAATGCCATCATAAATGGTAATGCATTTGCTCTTATCCTCAACATCATTTTGCATAATATGTTGGATGGCATTAGAAACACATATAATTTTTTTAATGGCTGGGCAATTGTATTTTAATTTCGAAAGAAAATTTTTAGAAATTGGAAAATCAACTTTACGCGATAATACTAAGTTGGTTTTATTGCCAAGGTAATACGCCCAAACAGAAATGGCATGAGCGTGCGACGAATGTATATGAATTATATCTGCTTTAAAATCATTTGCAATTTTTTTTAAAGCTAAGCTAGAGTTTAAATCAAATTGATTTTTAAACCCTATGCTCTTATATGGTATATTATTATTTATACAATACGTTTCGAAGGATGAACCTTTTCTACAAACAACCAATTGCTCTACATTCAACTTATGAAGTTCATCGAGTAAATAAGCAATTTGTTGCTCACCACCTCTCCAAGTTTTTTCGGCACTAAGATGAATGATTCTCATATTCTATCCAGTGTTTTTTTAATTTCGAATATTTTAAATAGGCGGCATAAGCCGAATTTTTGCAAACTATATAACCGGTTGCTCCATCTAACACCCCAAGTTTTAGTAGGTAATCTGTAATGAAACGAATAACTGGCTTTAAGTACAAATAATAAAAATTTGCACGTTTGCCTTTATCAAATAATTCTTTAGAAGATATGTTAGTGAATTTTTCAATTTGTTTTAAATGATCTTCTTCCGAATGAAAAGAATAATGCAATAAATCTGAATTCAGTTTTTTTACATTAGTTGATTTTACTATCAACGTTTCGTGTAAACGTGGTCCGGCCCAATGCGCCATCTCTTTTTTAAATATTCTGATTTTTCTATCGGGGTACCAACCACAATGATGCACCCATTTGCCAGCATAATTGGTAAGTCTGTTTAATTCGTATGCATCTGCTGCAAAATTATTTTTGATGCTTAGTATTTCTTGTTTTAAATTTTCTGAAATTACTTCGTCGGCATCTAAAGAAATAATATGACTATTTGTACATAATGAATTTGCATAATTTTTTTGTTCGGCGTAGCCTAAAAATTCTTGCTGATAAATTTTTACATCGTAATTTTTTGCAATTTCTATTGTTTTATCTGTTGAATTAGAATCAACTATTATAATTTCATCTGCAATGCCTTGTAAGGAAGCTAAACACTTATCGATGTTTTTTTCTTCGTTGTATACTATAATGGCTGCAGATAATTTTATCATGTTTACTTTAACAATTTATAGTTTTTATACTCTCCGATTCTATAGCCTGTTAGTTTTTCAACATAATAGGTAAGCAAATATTTTCCTTTCATTTTCATTTTAGTAGGGTCGAAAGAAAATTTCCAATTCATGAGCGTTATTCTTTTCTTCATCACTTCCGGATGTGTGCCCTTAAACAATTCGAGTGCATCTATTTGAGAGTAGTCGAATTCGTTTACATCGGGAATGTTACTTTTCATCCAATTATCATCGTGCCAAAGTTTGTTAAACGTTTTAGCTTTTTCTTGTTGTTTACTTGGATGCTTCACCCAACCATAATGATATATATAGGCATCAATAGCTTTCACATTTAATTTTCGATCTTCTAATCTAAAGCCTTGTGCATCTCTGTACGATTTTATTTTTTTATTATTTCTGATGATTCTAATTTCATTTCTGTACCATCTTTTAGAAACCCCTACATAATCATATGATCCATAGAAATGCAAGTAGTTAAAAAGTAGTCCTTCTACGTGGTTCGTATGTAAATTTTCTTCCATTGCTTTTTTAATAATTGGAAGATATTTTTCATGCACACATTCATCTCCCTGAATATAAAAACACCAATCTGTATCAGCAGAAATTTCCTGAAATGCTTTGTCGGTTTCAACAGCTAATACACGTCCACCTTCTCTCAAAGAATCGTCCCAGGTAGTTTCAATAATTTTTATTTTATCGGAACCAATTCCTTTTAGCAGTTCAAGTGTATCGTCATCAGAATTGCCTACAGCTATAATAAACTCATCGCAAATAGGTAAAATAGAAGTAATGGCTTCAATTATTGGATAATCAAATTTTATTGCGTTTCTAATAAAGCTAAAGCCAGTAACTTTCATGTTGGTTTTTATATCTGCTAAAATACTATTTCAATATGAATAGCGAACATTTTTTGTAGAAAGATAAGTATAGTGTGCGCAAACGTTAAATTTTTATTTACTTTGTAGCTATATTATGAATTGGCAAGAACTAGAAAGTTCCATAAAAATTGGGGATGTAAAATCCTTAGCTCGCGCTATTACAGGAGTTGAAAATGATTTGGAAGGGTATTTCACTTTTTTAAAATCACTTCAAATTAATAGAGGGATTCCAATTATTGGCATAACAGGCCCACCTGGTGCGGGTAAAAGCACCTTGGTAAATGCTCTGTTAAAAGAATACTCAGCCGCTAATAAAAAAGTTGGGGTAATAGCCATCGACCCTACCTCGCCTTTCCATTATGGCTCATTGCTTGGCGATCGAATAAGAATGGTGGAGCATTTTACTAACCCAAATGTGTACATCAGATCTTTAGCTACTCGAGGTTCATTAGGAGGCTTATCTGCTAAAACCATAGAGATTACAGATGTGATGCGCGCTTTTCCGTTTGATGTAATAATAGTAGAAACCGTTGGCGTTGGTCAATCTGAAGTAGAAATAGTAGGCTTGGCAGACATTACTATATTAGTATTAGTACCAGAAGCGGGAGACGAAATACAGGGCATAAAATCTGGAGTAATGGAAATTGCAGATATTTTTGTGGTGAATAAATCGGATAGAGAAGGTGCAGAAGTTTTTGTAAGCAACATAAAAAAGATGTTGCATGAAAGGCCCGAAAGCATAGCTTCTCCAGTGGTTGTAAAAACAATTGCTTCTCAGAATGTGGGTACTAATGATTTGATGGAAGCAATAAAAATGCAATCGAAAAACCATCAAGCTAAAAATAAAAAAGGATTGTTATTGGCAGAAAAAGCCTTCCGATTAATTCAAACTGAAAAGATGAAAAACATCAACAAAAAAGAATTGATTGAATTGATAGAACAAGAAAAAGATGCTGCTGATTTTAATTTGTATAAAACGATTGAAAAATATTTCTAAACCTTTTTACAATTTTCTTTTTTCTGTTTTTCTCTCTACCTAGCAAGGCTAGATGAAGCAACCAAACTACTTCATCATATTTTTATTATACTCTTCCGACTTTCCTTTTGCAATGCTCAAAGTATTCCAATCTTTTCCTTTAAAATGTTTTGCAAGAAATACAATTTGCCCAACGTGGTAAGCATAATGTGCAATTTGTCTGTTAATGGCTTTTAATGCAGACTGTCTCTCGGCCCTTATAAACACAGTGTTAGAGAGCTCTTCGGTTTTCATGTTATACAATAAATCGAATAATAATTTCCAAGCATCTTCCCAGCTAGCTAACAATTGTTCTCTGTTATTATTTTTTAACAAAAATTCTTCATCTCTATTGCGATTAGGCTTTTCCCCATCACTTGTAAAAAAATCAGTAAAACGAGAGCGAGCATTACCAATCATGTGTTGCATAATTATAGCTACAGAATTATCTTCATCATTTAAGGCTTTAAATAATTCTTCATCGCTTAGTTGTGCAATAGCTTTATCGGCTAAAGTTTTATAGGTATTAAAATTATTAATGGCAATGTTTAGGTAGTCGTTCATTAGGTAAATATTTGTATAATGTAATTTATGAAATTAAAACAGCACAAAATCTTTTGGAAGGATGTCTTCAATATGAGACCTTGCGATTTCTGTATTGCAAATATAACGAACCAAAGGCTTCAAATCGAAATATTCATTAAATGAGCTATGTTTCCAATCTTCCATTTGCTTACAAAGCCCAGCATTTACGGGGTTTTCATGAATATAATTAAATACAGAAGTTAAATATCTGCCATTGTCTTTTACATGAATTAGCTTGCGTTTGGTATTTTGTTGAAAAAGCGAGCCAGTTCTATTCTCTTGGCAATTAATTGCCCTTGTATAACTAAACAAAGCTATTTGTAACCCTTTAGAAAGTTTGTTAGGGTTTTCATTTGTAGAAATTAGCAAATGAAAATGATTAGGCATTAAACAGTACGATAAAATATCGCAGTGTGGAGCAATATGAGTTTCTATTTTATCAAGAAAATACTCATAATTATCTTCGTTAAAAAAGATTTTTTGTTTGTTTATGCCACGGTTAAAAACGTGGTAAAAAGAATGATCACTGAATCCCATACACTTATTTTTTTGTAAAGATAAAAGTGTAAAGGCAGAAAAAAAACTGCATAAATGCAGGATCTTTTATCATCCTGCATTTATGCAGTTTTTTGGTGGCACGACTTAAGTGGTGGCACCACTTAAGTCGTGCCACCAAAAACGGGCGAAAAAAAATATTTATTTCAACCTCTCTTTTATATCTAATCTATGCTTTCTTGCGGTGTCTTGAGCAATGTCGTAACCTGCATCCATGTGGCGAATTACTCCCATTGCAGGATCGTTGTGCAACACACGTTTAATTCTTACTTCTGCATCTTTAGTGCCATCGGCAACAATTACCATACCGGCATGTATAGAGTAGCCAATACCTACACCGCCACCGTGGTGTAATGACACCCAGCTAGCTCCGCCAGCGGTGTTAATTAATGCATTTAACACTGGCCAATCGGCAATAGCATCCGATCCATCTAACATCGCTTCTGTTTCTCTGTTTGGCGAGGCTACCGAACCTGTATCTAAATGGTCGCGACCAATAACAATTGGAGCTTTTACTTTGCCTTCTGCAACTAATTTGTTAAATGCCAAACCTGCTTTTTCGCGCTCGCCTTGTCCTAACCAACAAATACGTGCTGGCAAGCCTTGAAATGCAATTCGCTCTTGCGCCATTTTTATCCAACGCGCCAACTCTACATTTTCGGGGAATAATTCTAAAATTAATTTATCAGTTTCGTAAATATCTTGAGGGTCGCCAGATAAAGCGGCCCAACGGAATGGCCCTTTGCCTTCGCAGAATAACGGACGTATGTAAGCAGGTACAAAGCCAGGGAAATCGAATGCGTTTTCTACACCCACTTCTTTTGCTCTACCACGTAAGTTATTTCCATAATCGAAGGTAATTACGCCGCGCTTTTGCATTTCTAACATCAAGCGAATATGATGAGCCATTGTTGCATAAGATCTTTTCACATACTCATCTGGGTTTGCTTCTCTCAACTCTTTTGCTTCTTCTACGCTCATGCCTTGTGGGAAATATCCAACCAATGGGTCGTGTGCCGATGTTTGATCTGTAAGCACTTCGGGCATAATGTTACGCTCAATCATTCGCTCTAATAAATCAACTGCATTACAAACCACACCAATAGATAAATTTTCGCCATTTTGCTTTGCTAACACAGCTCTATCAATAGCCTCGTCGATGTCTTTAATCATTACATCTATGTAGCGAGTATCTATTCTTTTCTGTATTCTCCACTCTTCTACTTCTGCCGCTAAACAAACCCCGTCGCACATTGTAATAGCTAAGGGTTGAGCGCCTCCCATGCCACCTAAACCTGCCGTAACAGAGATGGTTCCTTTTAAACTTCCACCAAAATGTTTTCGAGCTACTGCTGCAAAAGTTTCATAAGTACCTTGCACAATACCCTGCGAACCTATATAAATCCAAGATCCGGCTGTCATTTGCCCATACATTATTAAGCCTTTATCTTCTAACTCGTTAAAATATTCGAATGTTGCCCATTTAGGTACTAATTGAGAATTCGAAATAATTACACGCGGGGCATCTTTATGTGTGGGTAAAATTCCTACTGGCTTTCCGCTTTGAATTAATAAAGTTTCATCTTCATTTAAATCTTTTAATGCCTTCACTATTAAGTCGAATGCCTCTGGGTTACGAGCCGCTTTGCCTCTTCCTCCATATACAATTAGCTCCTCGGGACGTTCGGCCACATCGGGGTCTAAATTGTTTAATAACATACGTAAAGCTGCTTCTTGTACCCAACCCTTACATGTTAAGGTGGTGCCAGTTGGCGTTTTTGTTTTAGATAGGTCGATGGTTGCGTACTTTTTGCTCATATTCAATATATTCTTATAATCTTACAAAAGTAACAAGCTAATTCGAATTATAAATTATTTAACTAACTTTGATTGTTGAAAATTTCGAAGTTTACATATGGCCTAAGTCTCTTGCTATTGCTAACTATTAGCATTTCGAGCTTGCCTTTGTCATTAATTCACCACCACGAACACCTCAACGAATGCGATATTGCTTCTCCTATTCCTGATAAATTTAAGAAAGAGAAAGATCAATATCCCAAACACTACCATACTTTTGAAACAGATTGTTTTCTGTGTTTCGAAAATCATTTAACAAAAACTTATACAACAGTTGAAGTTTCAAATACCCTATTAAGCAGTATACAATTTGTTTACACTCAAAAAATAGTTACTGTACCTAGTATTTCTATAATCGATTTAAAAGGTAGAGATCCGCCTCCTACTCCTCACATCTAATTTAATTTATACAAAATTTCAATTTTTATTAATTTATATTGATGAAGAAATACTTCTTCTATCTAGTTTTTTTATTTGCAATTAACAATCATTTGTTTGCTCAAAATACTTGTTCGTACACTATGAACATTAAAATTATTGATGAGCAAAATAAAAATGTATTGCCTGGAGTGCTTGTGCGTATTATAAACTTGAATCTCTTGAAAGAGAGTAATGAAAAGGGTTTGCTGCGTTTCGATAATTTATGTGAGGGTGAATATGAAATACAAATTTCTTTTTTATCATACCATACCATTACACAATTTATAAAAATAAATGGCGACAAATCGTTACTATTCGAACTATCGCCAAGTGTTAAAAACATAGCAAATGTGAATGTTATTACAGAGCGTACAAATACAGAAAGTACTATGTCTAAAATTGAACTCAAGGGTATAGATTTAGAAAAAACACGTGGACTTTCATTAGCCGATGCATTAAAAGAAATTCCTGGAGTTACCACTTTGCAAACCGGACCAACTATTAGTAAACCCGTAATACAAGGCATGCACAGTAATCGCATTCTCATCATTAATAACGGCATACGACAAGAAGGCCAGCAATGGGGTGCAGAGCATGCGCCAGAAATAGATGCCTTTGTTGCAAATAAATTAACGGTTATAAAAGGTGCAGGAAGTATTAAATATGGTGCCGATGCAATTGGCGGAGTAATATTGGTAGAGCCTAATGTTTTGCCAGATTCTGCAGGTATACACGGTGAACTAAATTTGGTTGGTATTAGCAATGGCAGGCAAGGTGTGAGTTCTGGAATTGTTGAAGGGCGATTTAAAAAAATCCCATTGGCATGGAGAGTACAAGGAACCATTAAAAAAGCTGGGAACATAAAAACTCCCGATTACTATTTAGCGAATAGCGGATTCCAAGAGAAAAACTTTTCGTGGGCAAGTTCATACGAATGGAAAAAAGTTAAAACCGAATTGTTTTACTCTCAATTTAATACAGACATTGGTGTTTTTAAAGGTGCACATATTGGAAACTTAACAGACTTAGAACGTGCATTTAATTCTAATGAACCAAGTATAAAAGCTGGATTTAATTATGCTATCGATCGCCCTAGGCAACGTGTAGAACACGAATTGTTTAAATCTAAAACCGATTATTTTATTGATGAAAATTCTAAACTCAGTTTGGTTATAGCACGTCAGTATAATTTGAGAGATGAGTACGATAAAGATTTGCCACTGAACGATTCGCTTGCTGCATTAAATAAACCAGAATTGCATTACGAAATTACTACTTACACTGCAGACCTGGCTTACGTTAAACAAATTAATGAAAAACTAAATAGCAGTATTGGAATTAACACCATTCAACAAGTGAATACGTATGAAGGACGTGTTTTTATTCCAAACTTTGTGAACAATAACTATTCTGTGTATTCCATTCATCAATATAAATTAAAAAAAATTATGTTTGATTTCGGAATTCGTTATGATTATGAATTTTTAAAAATTTATAAATTCAATTCTAAAAACGAATTGTACTCACCCGAAAGAAGTTTTAACAATGTGAGTTTTAATTCCGGTTTCGATTATAAAATAAATGAAAACATTTCATTGCATCTAAACATTGGAACAGCATTTAGAGCACCCAGTGTAAATGAGTTATATGGAAATGGATTGCATCATGGCGAAGGGAAATATATTTACTCGAACGAAAATATAAATCCGGAACGTGCAAAGGCAATTATTACTGGTATTGAAATCGATAATTTTAAACGCTTACACGGACACTTTGATGTGTATTATAAATTAATGGATGGTTATATCTATATGAAACCCGTTTTCCCTGCAACACTTAGCATTCGTGGGGCTTTCCCAAGTTTTCAATACGAACAAAGAGATGCATATTTTACCGGTGTGGATGCTTGGTTGCGTTATAGCATTACCGATAAACTTAAATCAACTCATAAGTTAAATATAGTTAGAGCTTACAATTTAAGTGATGGTACCTATTTGCCATATATTCCTTCGGATAGAATTGAAAACGGATTAAAATACGAGTTTAATAATTCAACATATTTTAAAGAAAGTAGTATTGATTTGCATGTGTTACATGTGGCGAAACAACATAGAGTAGAGCCCCTTTCAGATTATAAAGATCCACCTAATGCATATACCATCTTAAATGCTGATGCAGGAACTAGCATACACATTGGTAAGCAACATTTTGAAATTGGAATGAGTGTAAATAATATTTTGAATACGAGGTATCGTGAGTACATGAATGCCTTTAGGTATTTTACAGATGAACCGGGGAGGTCGTTTGTGGTTAGGTTGAAATACCACTTTTGAGTTGTGAGTTGTGAGTTGTGAGTTGTGAGTTGTGAGTTGTGAGTTGTGAGTTGTGAGTTGTGAGTTGTGAGTTGTGAAAAAATAAATTTTAATAAATTAATAAACAAATAAAAAATGAAACAAATGAAAAATAACTTAAATAAAATTATATTGATGGCGTTTGCAATGGCCATAACTGTTAGTGCTTGTAAAAAAGATGACGATGATGTTACGAAACCTTCAGACATTAATGAGGAAGAGTTGATTACTACCATTAAGTTTTTAGTTACGGATACTGAGAATCCAAGTACACAATATGTATTTCAATACAGAGATGTGGATGGCTTAGGTGGCAATGCTCCTAGTATTGACACCATAAAACTAAATGCCGATAAAGTTTACGCGGTAGAAATTTTATTGCTCGATGAAACGAAGACTCCTTTCGATACCATTTCGAATGAAGTACTTGAAGAATCCGCAGATCATTTATTTATTTTTGAACCTGCTAGTTCGAATCTAAACATTACCATAAATGATTTCGATAATAATACACCTCCACTGCCTCTTGGTTTATTGAGTACTTGGAGCACTGGTGCTGCTATTAACTCGAGTTTGAAAGTTAGTTTGAAACATCAACCAGGAATTAAAAACGGAGATCCTACTCGTGGTGAAACGGATATTGAAGTGGTGATGCCTTTTAGAATAGAGTAGTTAGATGCTAGTCGTTAGTCTTTAGATGGTCTAAAGACTAACGACTAAAATCTAACTATTAAATACTAAATTCTAATATCTAAATTCTAAAGACTAGCGACTATAAAATTAAGGGTAGCGTGTATGTCTTCAGACAAATAACGGTCTACGGTATTTCTGCTTACTACTTTTCTGTACTCAGAAATATATTTTTCGATTTTTGAGGATGACTTTAACGGTCGTCTGAACTCTAATGCCTGAGCGGCATTCATTAATTCTATTGCCAATACTCTATTTACATTTTCTACTACTCTGTACAATTTTGTAGCTGCATTTGCACCCATACTTACATGGTCTTCTTGTCCGTTGGATGATACAATTGAATCTACCGATGCTGGTGTACACAATTGTTTGTTTTCACTAACAATAGAAGCAGCAGTATATTGAGGAATCATAAATCCAGAATTCAGCCCCGGATTCTCTACTAAAAATGCTGGTAAGCCTCTTAGTCCTGATATTAATTGATACGTTCTGCGTTCAGATATGTTTGCTAACTCTGCCAATGCAATTGCTAAGAAATCTAAAACCAATGCTAAAGGTTGACCGTGAAAATTCCCACCCGAAATAATTTTATCTTCATCAGGGAAAACATTCGGATTATCGGTTACCGAATTTATTTCGGTAGTAACAACACTCATTACATAGTTAATCGTGTCCTTGCTTGCGCCGTGCACTTGAGGTACACACCTAAACGAATACGGGTCTTGTACTTGCACTTTTTTCTGTGCTGCAATTTCGCTGCCTTCTAAATTTTCCAACATTTTTTTTGCAGTTTCTAATTGTCCTGCATGTGGTCTCACTACATGTATCAACTCGTTAAACGCATCTGTTCTTCCATCAAAGGCGTCTAAAGAAATGGCTGCAAATAAATCTGATTGTGTCGAAATTCTTTTTGCTTGTATTAAACAATACACTGCATAAGCACTCATAAACTGCGTGCCATTTAACAATGCTAATCCTTCTTTAGATTGTAAATGAATTTCGTCCCAGTTAAATTTCTTTAGCAACTCTGCACCTGCAATTCTTTCATTCTTATACTCCACTTCACCCATACCAATTAGTGGCAAAGATAAATGTGCCAAAGGAGCTAAATCGCCCGATGCACCTAAAGAACCTTTGGTATAAATAACAGGTAAAATATCATTATTGTAAAAATCAATTAATCGTTGAACCGTTTTTAATTGCACACCAGAGTGGCCATAAGAAAGCGATTGTATTTTTAGCAACAACATTAGTTTCACAACAGGCTTTGGCACTTCATCTCCGGTTCCACAAGCATGCGACATTACCAAGTTTTTTTGTAATTGCTCTAAATCGTTGTTGTTTATTTTCACATCGCATAAAGAACCGAAACCTGTGTTTATTCCATACACAGGGTCGCTGCTTGCAGCCATTCTATCGTCTAAATATTTTCTGCACTTGTTAATTTTGTCAACTGCTTCTTCTGATAAAGTTAAGCTGTATTGCTTCGCAATTATCTCTTCTATTTTTTCTATGGATAGATGAGCTGAACTGATAGCATGATGGGCCATTATAATTGGGTTAGTATTTGTTCTATAGTTAATTTTTGTTGCTCGCCTGTTTCCATATTTTTGAAACTAAGCAAACCTGTTTGCATCTCTTCGTCGCCAATTACAATCACAAACGGAATTTTTTTATCGTTTGCATATTTCATTTGCTTTTGCATTTTGCTGATGTTCGGATATAATTCTGATGAGATCTCGGCGTTGCGAATTTTTTGCAAAACTGGCAATGCATACCTAAATGCTTTTTCATCAAAATGTGTAATTAACACTTTAGAACTTGCAATTGTATTTTCAGGGAATAAATTCAATTCCTCCATTACATCGTAAATACGATCGGCACCGAATGAAACGCCAACTCCTGTTAAGTTTTTCAAGCCAAACATTCCTGTTAAATCGTCGTACCTGCCTCCGCCACCAATACTTCCCATCGATACCTCATTTGTTTTTACTTCGAAAATTGCGCCGGTATAATAATTCAAGCCACGAGCAAGGGTAATGTCTAAAATCAATTTTGCTTTTTGTAAATTGAATATCTTGAAATAATTAAAAACAATTTCTAATTCTTCTATTCCCTTTTTACCTATTTCAGAATTGTTTAATATCTTTTTTAACGATGATATTTTTTCTTCGTTGTTGCCACTTAATAAAATGATTGGCTCTAATATTTGTAAATCCTTTTCAACAAATCCTTTTTCCAATAATTCTTTCTTCACTCCATCAAACCCAATTTTATCAAGCTTATCAATTGCAACCGTCATGTCAATTAACAACTCCGGTTTGCCAATTAATTCAGAAATTCCTGCTAAAATTTTTCTGTTATTTATTCTTACTTCAAAATCGTTAAAACCTAGTTTGCTTAATGCTTCATCATATATCAATACAAACTCTGCTTCGTTCAATAAAGATTCACTGCCAACCACATCGGCATCGCATTGGTAGAATTCTCTGTATCTACCCTTCTGCGGACGGTCGGCTCTCCATACAGGTTGTATTTGGTAACGTTTAAATGGTAAGGTAATTTCATTCTGATGCATTACAACGTAACGAGCAAAAGGAACTGTTAAATCATATCGTAATGCTTTCTCAGAAATTTCGAATGTTAACCCTTTTGAATTTTTTGAGTTTAACTTTTCCTCAGAAGCTTTCGACAAATAATCGCCTGAATTTAAAATTTTAAATATCAACTGATCACCTTCCTCCCCATACTTGCCGGTAAGAGTGCTAAGATTTTCCATCGTAGGTGTTTCAATCGGTTGATAGCCGTATTTCTTAAACACATTACGTATGGCATCGAAAATATAATTACGCTTCGTTACTTCTATCGGCGAAAAATCTCTGGTGCCTTTAGGGATACTGGGTTTGCTCATAGGGCAAATATAATTATAATTGTAAATTGTGAATGCTGAATGGTGAATGAAGTAGCGGGTAGCGGGTATGGAGTAGCGATTTTGAGTAGGAGTGCCTTGTTTTTAGGTAGTTTTAGTAGATAAGTCGCTTAAAATTAGCTCACAAGTTTTCTCAATTTCTTTAAATACGGGTTCAAATAAGGCGTCGTCGTACCATGGGTCTTGCACTCCGCGATTCATACCTGGCTCTAGCCTATTTAAAAATAGTTCTACCTTATCAATATCCGATTGGTTTCGAGCAAGCTTTATTATATTTTGATAATTGCTTGCATCCATCGCAAAAATGTAATCGAACTCATCAAAATCAATCGATGAAAATTGTCTTCCACGTAAATCGGAAATATCTACTCCGAACTTTTTAGAAATTTTTTGAGCGCGTTTGTCGGGTGCTTCATTTATATGGTAATTGGAAGTCCCTGCAGAGTCTATCTGCCAATTGAGATTGTGTTTTGCTACTAAACTTCGCATTACACCATCAGCAATTGGCGAACGACATATATTTCCTAAACAAACGAATAGGATTTTCATTTGTAAAATTTATTTATCTAAAAAATGATGAAAGGTATCACTTCTTAATCCTAGCCTAAGCGTTTCCAACGGAATTACTTCATTCGGTGGAATGTTTCCTAAGTTTACATTAGAACCCAATAGTTTTATAAACCAAGTTTGTTGAGCTTTTTGAGGTGCTTCCCAAAGAATTTTTTCCGATGGAATTTTAGTTAACAACTCTTGCACCAAGCCTTGGCGTACTTCACCCGAATCTCTATATATTCCGATGTTTCCACTTTCACGTGCTTCGGCAATTACGTATTGAGAACCTGCCTCTAATTCTGCAGTCATTAATTCTATCCATTGGTATGGAGCCATAATGTTTGCGGCGTCTTTAGAACCAACTTCCGAAACAACTTTCACATGTTGTTTTAAATCGCGTATGAGTTCGCATTTTTTTGAATGGTCTAAACTTATAGAACCGTCAGAAATTTCTGCCCATTCCATATTGTATTTATCCAACACTCTTTTATAGTCTTCGTACTGATCGCGAATGATAAAGGCTTCAAACAATGTACCTCCAAAATAAACAGGAATTCCTGCTTCTCTGTATATAGCTAATTTTCTATCAAGTACAGGAGTTACGAAAGAGGTAGACCAACCTAGTTTTACAATGTCGACATAAGGACCAGCTACTTCTATGAAATTTTCTACTTCACGTGTACTCAATCCTTTATCCATCACCATGGTCATGCCATTAGAGCGTGGTTTTGCAGTACGTTCGGGGATTTGTGTTAAATGATAATGCATATGTTATTTTGTTACGGCGAAAATAATTCTTTTAAATTAAATACCGTTGTATAATTTGTTGAATTGTGATATTTTGTTGCAATTGCGGTAAGTACTCATAAAGCACTTCGTGTTTTTCTGGACTAATACTCAAGCCTGTTTCTAAATATTGAATGGCTTCTTGGTAATGACCTTTACTAAACAAATATGCAACCATTCTGTAATGCAGTTCTGCTGCTTCAGGATTTGCACGTAAAGCTTCGATTATAACATCTATGGCTTCTTGCATTTTCCCTTGCTCGTATAAAATTGCCGAATAGTCTAACCAAACTTCCACATCGTTTTGCGTAATTTCAATTACTTTTTCATACGACTCTTCTGCTTGTTTAAAGTTGCCCAATTTATAATGCGAGTCTGCTAAGGCAAACCAATAATCAGAAATCGTTGGATCTAAACTTATGGCTTTATTGTAAAAATGTAAAGATTCGTACCAACGCTCTTCATAGTCGAGTGTTACACCAATACCAAACCATGCATCTGCTAAAGATGGATCAATTTTTACCGCTTTTTTATAGTAAGCACGGCTCTCATCCATCATCTCTAACTTTTCATAACACTCCCCAATGCTGCAAAATGTTTCAGCACTTGGTTGCTCGTACTCCATGGTTTGTTTATAAACTGCAATAGCGTCGGCATATCGTTCTAAATTTGCCAATGCATTTCCTTTATTAAAATATGCAGAAGCAAACGCTTCGTTTATAATGATTGCATAGTCGTATGCATCAATAGATTTTTCATACAATTCTGCCTTTGTATAGGCATTGCCTAAATTATACCAAGCCGCAAAAGAGTAAGGGTCGTTCTCTATAAATTGTAAATAAAAATTAATGCTGTCTTCTGGCTTATCTAAAATATCAAAACAAAATGCAATTTCATATAAGGCATCCATGTTTTGAGGATTCACTTCTAATGCCATTTTTAAATGTTCAATAGCACTGTCATACCTGCCTAAATTCTCGAAGGCATAGGCTATGTGTAAATGGATATCATCTACTTCCTCTGCGTATAAAATGGCAAGATTATATTGCTCAATTGCTTTGTCAAACATTTCGAATTTCTCATAAATACTTCCACGTATTATGAAAATATCTGCGTTACTAGATTCTAATGATTGTGCATGATCTAATATTTCTAAAGCTTCATGCGCTCTATTGGTTACTACGAATAACTGGGCTTGTTTAATTAAAAATGCGGAGGCATATGGATGTTGAGCACGAGCATACTCCACTACTTGTAATGCTTTTATTGGATCGTTCTTCTCAATGAAAAAATCTATTATTCCTTCGAAAGCCTGTGCATCAAAAAAATATTGATCCTGATTTCGGATCATCTCCTCGTATCGCTCTACAGAAAACCTTAGTTCTTCTGAATCGTTGTATTCGAATTCCTCGTCCATAAAATTAACTATCTAAAAGAATTGATTATAAGATATTCTAACAAAATCCATATTAAAGTCGTTTTGTCATTATTTCTTCAATTAATTTCGCTTATTTCAATTCTAAATCACATTTTTGTTTTTCCACAATAGTTCATTAACCATTTTAAATAACTGATAAATAGTCTATTATGCTTCATAGAAAAAGCTCACTTTATATATTTATTATATGTTGCTTCCTCCTCTTCAATACTAACGTCAAAACGTATGCCCAAAGCTATTGGCAACAGAAAATAGATTATCAAATTAATGTAAAATTAGACGATAGTACTCATTTCTTACATGGAAACATCAACATTACGTACCATAACAATTCAAACACAGCACTTTCCGAAATTTGGATGCACATTTGGCCAAATGCATATAAAAATGACAAAACGGCTTTTGCTATTCAACAGTTAGAAAACCAATCAAAAGATTTTTATTATGCTGAGGAGAGCAAAAGAGGTTACATCGATTCTTTAAATTTTACCGTAAATAATGTTAAGGTGATGGTGCAAGAAAATTCTGCATTCCCCGATATTCAAAAATTAATATTACCGGTAAGTTTAGCTCCAGGCGATTCAATTATCATAAGCACTCCATTTAGAGTTAAACTTCCAAATTCATTTTCTCGTTTAGGACATGTAAAAACTGCTTATCAAATTTCGCAATGGTATCCTAAACCTGCAGTGTTTGATGCAAATGGTTGGCACCCTATTCCGTACCTAGACCAAGGCGAATTTTATTCAGAATTTGGATCGTTTGAGGTGAGCATTACGTTGCCAAGTAATTACATAGTTGGAGCAACGGGCGAATTACAAAACGAAGAAGAAAAATTATTTTTAGACCAGCTATCCGATTCAACCAAAAATATAAAAACATTTTCGGAAACAGATTCTTTTCCACCATCATCAAAAAAATACAAAACCTTAAATTACAAACAAAATAACATACATGATTTCGCATGGTTTGCTGATAAACGTTTTCGTGTATTAACATCAGAAGTAGAACTTCCATACTCTAAAAGGAAAGTGAAAACGTATGTGATGTTTACAGATACATATGCAAAGTATTGGAAAGATGCCAGCCAATATTTAAACGATGCGGTGTATTATTATTCATTATGGGTTGGCGAATATCCATATAATTATTGCACTGCTGTTGATGGTGCATTAAGCGCAGGCAGTGGCATGGAATACCCAATGGTTACGGTTATTGGAGCAGTGGGTGATGCAAAAACATTGGACCAAGTAATTGCGCATGAAGTAGGGCACAATTGGTTTTATGGAATTTTAGGAAGTAATGAAAGGGCGTATGGATGGATGGATGAAGGCATTAATTCTTTTTACGAAAACAGGTACATGAAGTTAAAATATTCTGATGGGAAAATGATTCACAAAGACAAACAAAATGTATTTACAAAGTTCCTCGGTTTGAATTATTTTCCAGTTGCCTACGATCAATATTTAACACAACAACTAACTGCCTCACAAGGGAAGGCTCAAGCCATAAACACACATTCCGAAAAATTTGCATCGCTAAATTATGCTACTGTAATGTACACTAAAACAAGTTTAGTATTTAAATACTTAGAGCAATATTTAGGCGTAGAAAAATTTGATTCGGTAATGAAAATTTATTATAAGGAATGGGAATTTAAACACCCACAACCTGCAGATATACAAGCTTTATTTGAGAGAGAATGTAATGAAAAACTCGATTGGTTCTTTCAAGATATTATCGATACGAATGAGGACATTGATTTCAAATTGTCAGAAATAAAAAAAGAAAATAATCAGTTAAGAGTAAAAATTACAAACACCACAGATATAGCCGGACCTGTATTTGTAAGTAGTGTTGATAAAAAAGGCAAGGTAATTGAGAACTATAAAACACAAGCATTTTATGGAAGCACCTATGTATATTTTGATAGTGTGAAAGCTAAAAACATTACAATCGACCCATTGTATATAATTCCGGAATCCAACAGAAATAATAACAGTATGCGTGTAAATGGTTTGTTTAAAAAAATAGAACCCTTGCGTATTCAGGCAATCGGTGGCTTAACCCGACCGAACCGGACCAATTTATTTGTTGCACCGGCAGTAGGGTATAATACATCCGACGGAACTTTACTTGGAGCAGCTTTTTACAACAACTTTTTTCCGTTCAAAAAATTTGAGTGGAGTATTTTACCAATGTATGGACTAAAATCTGAGAGACTTAATGGAATGGGGCAAATTACACATCATTCATATCCAAAGAATATAGGTGAAATAGCAACTAAGTTTTCCGTATATTCTTTTTCTGATTTGAATATAACCAATAATTTTTTAGAAGAAACCGTATACAGACGTTTTTTTAAAGCATCTTTAGGTCGCGAAGTAACTTTAAAACCAAGTAGTGCTCGATCAAGAATTTCGAACAAAATTTCTTATAGATTTATATTTACTAGGGAAACATTTAATTACGAATCTATATCTCCAACTTATTCTGGAACTAACACTTTTATATTCTCAAATTCATACCATCAATTTAAATATACAAGAGCAAATAATAAAGCATTAAATCCAAGTAGTTTTAATATTTTGTATGAATATGCAAATAATTTAAGTGGTTTACCTACTTCATTAATACCAGATTTTTTTATTAATATAAAAGAAACACACCATAAACTATTTATGGTGTACAAACAAAAATTGCATTATACAAATACTAAAAAAGGTATACAGATTAGAGCCTTTGCCGGTACTATATTTGCAAATAATAGCAGAACGAATGCATCTAATTTCTTTAGTATTTCGGGCAACAACGACTATACTTTTGATAAAGCATTTTTTGATCGTAATAATATAAATAGAAATCAGATGCATGAATTAGATGGAGCTTTTAAAGCAAATACTTTTTCTGGAACCGTAAGAAACTTAGTAGGAGTTAACATTAAAGCTCCTTTAAAATCTCGCTTCCCAATTGGATTTTTTGCAGATGCTGCTTATTCAAATGAGTTTCAAAAAATCTCTAATTCTACATTCGATTATGATTTTGGTATTTACATGCCTATAGTTGCAGATGCAGTTGAGGTGTATTTTCCAATAGTATATACACAAAGAATAATACAAACAAATAGCTATAAAGAAGTAATTCGGTTTATGATTGATTTTCAATTATTGCAACCCTTGAACTTAAGAAGAAGTTTGCAGTTGTTTTAGCAGGGAGCGCTGAGCTAGGAGTTTTAGAGAAGGTTATTTTTCTTTTTTATCTCTTTAATTTTTTCGGAAATTTCATTTAGCACCGCTTCTATTTCGTGTTTAAACTCGTCATCGTTTAAATCATTTGGTTTGTTATACACATAAATAAAAACAGGGATGTGATCATACATTACATCTTCCATATTTATACCTAAAAAATTTGCGATTTTCTGATAATTTTCTGGTGTTCCTACTCTATAGCCACTCTCAATTTGCGAATAGGCAGATTGAGTTAGCTGTATGTTTTCGGCAACATCTTTTTGATTGTATTTTAAAAGTTCTCTATACTGTTTAAGGCTAAGGATTATTTTCATTACAAAACATTGTTCACAAATATTTATTAAAAATCGTTCATAACCTATTCCTTAAATAATTTGTTAAAATAGAAGCATCATCTGCAATATTATTGTATTCTAGTATATTTCACCAATTACAAAAAACATCGTGTTGACGCTATTTTTTTGGTACTTTTGCAATCTCAAAAAACAAATATTATGCAAGCAAATGTTAGTGACGTTTTAGGTCGTTTAGGGATAAAGGAAGTAAACCATGGTGCCTCTACAGGCTATACTTGGTTTAACACCACTGGTGAAACTATTGATTCGTACTCACCTGTTGACGGTAAATTAATAGCAAAAGTACAACAAGGCACTGCTGATGATTATGAAACTATTATAAAACAAGCTCAAAAAGCATATACAACATGGAGAATGATGCCTGCACCAAAGCGTGGGGAGATTGTTCGCCAAATGGGTAATGCATTACGCGAAGCAAAAGAAGATTTAGGCTTTTTGGTTTCGTATGAAATGGGTAAAAGTTACCAAGAAGGCTTGGGGGAAGTGCAAGAGATGATAGACATTTGCGATTTTGCAGTTGGTTTATCTCGTCAGTTACATGGTTTTACCATGCACTCGGAGCGTCCGAAACATAGAATGTACGAACAATACCATCCACTAGGAATTGTTGGCGTAATTTCAGCATTCAATTTCCCAGTAGCAGTATGGTCGTGGAACGCAATGTTAGCAATGGTTTGCGGCGATGTGGTAGTTTGGAAACCAAGTTCTAAAGTAATGTTGTGTGCAGTAGCTACTCAAAACATTATTGCCAAAGTGTTAAAGGAGAATAATGTTGAAGAAGGAGTTTTAAACCTAATTGCTGCAGGATCTAAATATGTTGGCGATAATTTCTTAGCAGATAAACGTGTTCCTTTAATTTCGGCAACGGGTTCTACCAAAGTAGGCCGTAGAGTTGGAAGCATTGTGGGCGAGCGTTTAGGCAGAAGTTTATTAGAGTTAGGTGGAAACAACGCCATCATTATCACAGAAAATGCCGATTTAGATATGGCCTTAAGAGCGGTTGTATTTGGTGCAGTGGGTACAGCTGGTCAGCGTTGTACTTCTACTCGCCGTTTAATTATAAAAGACAGTATTTACGAGGCTTTCAAAGCAAAATTAGTAAAAGCATACGGACAAATTACCATTGGTAATCCATTAGATACCTCTAACCTTGTAGGACCGCTTATTGATACCGATGCAGTTAAAAGTTTTACCAACGCTATTGAGCACGTGAAAAAAGAAGGTGGCAGCATTTTATACGGTGGCGAAGTATTAAGTGGTGCAGGTTACGAATCTGGTTGTTATGTGCGCCCTTGTATTGCGGAAGCTCAAAACCAATTCCACATTGTACAAGAAGAAACCTTTGCTCCTATTTTATACTTAATGAAATATTCGACTATAGAAGAAGCGATGCAAATGCATAACGATGTTCCACAAGGATTATCGTCGGCTATATTCTCTAATCATATTTTAGAAACCGAGAAATTCTTATCGCATGAAGGTTCTGATTGTGGTATTGCTAACGTAAACATCGGAACATCTGGTGCAGAAATTGGCGGTGCATTTGGTGGCGAAAAAGAAACTGGTGGAGGACGCGAGTCGGGTTCTGATGCTTGGAAAGTTTACATGCGCAGACAAACGAACACTATTAATTTTGGTACAGAATTGCCATTGGCACAAGGGATAAAATTTGATATCTAGACTCTAGTCCTTAGTCATTAGTCGTTAGACAGTCTAAAGACTAACGACTAAATACTAATGACTAGAATTCCATATCTTCCATGCTTCCAGCGCTTGGGCTTGCAGCATTTCCGAACCATTTTTGGTGGTTGCTCCTTTTTCTTTCATCGATTTTAAAAACAAAGATTCTTCGGGGTTATAAATTAAATCGATGGCCTTATGGCTGGAGTTTATTGCATTCATTGGGAATGGCGGCATTTCATTTACATTCGGGAAGGTGCCAATAGGTGTTGTTTGTATAAATAATTTTGTGGATGAAATTAATTCATCACTAAGTTCCTCGAAAGTAAGTGTGTTTTCTTTCTTCGTTCTGTTTACAGTTTTATAGGAAATTCCAATTCTGCCCAACACATATTTCACTGCTTTTGCGGCACCACCATCACCAATAATAATAGCCGTTTTCATATTAGCATGAGCCATGCCTAATAATGATTTTGCAAAACCCCATGCATCGGTATTATACCCAATTAATTTTCCATTCATAAATTTTATAGTATTTACCGCGCCTATTGCTTTAGCCGTTTCATCTAGTTCAGTTAAATACGGGATGATGCTTTCTTTGTAAGGTGTAGTAACATTAAGGCCTTTGAGGTCTTTGATGTTTTCTATAAGAGCTGGGAAGTCTTCTATTTTTTCGAGCGGATAATTTTGATATTCGGCATCGAGGATATTCTCCCTGTCAAATTTTTTATCAAAAAAACTTTTCGAAAAAGAATGAGAGAGAGGATATCCTATTAATCCGAATTTTTTCATGTATTGAAATTACAAATTACCAACCATGCCTTCTGGGCGAACCCACTCATCAAATTGTTCTGAGGTTAACAATCCTAATTCAATGGCTGCCGCTTTTAAGGTTTTATTTTCTTTGTGAGCTTTCTTTGCAATTTTTGCAGAATTATCATATCCAATATGAGTATTCAATGCGGTTACAAGCATCAATGAGTTATCTAAATTTTTCTTAATGTCGTCGTAATTTGGAAGAATGCCCACTGCACAATTTAAATCGAATGATACGCAAGCATCGCCAATTAAACGTGCCGAGTGTAATACATTTGCTGCAATCATTGGTTTAAAAACATTTAATTCGAAATGACCTGTTGCACCACCTACAGAAACTGCCATGTCGTTTCCAATTACTTGCGCGCATACCATTGTTAAGGCTTCTGGTTGTGTAGGGTTTACTTTACCCGGCATAATAGAAGAACCCGGTTCGTTATCTGGAATAATAATTTCACCAATTCCACAACGCGGGCCCGAGCTCAACATTCGAATGTCGTTTGCAATTTTCATTAAGGCAACTGCCGAACGTTTTAATGCTCCAGATAATTCTACCATTGCATCATGCGCTGCCAATGCTTCGAATTTATTTGGTGCAGTTACAAATGGATATCCAGAAATTTCAGCGATTTTTTTCGCTACAAGTTCTGCATAACCTTTTGGTGCATTCAATCCTGTACCCACTGCTGTTCCACCCAATGCTAATTCTTTTACCATTTCTAATGCATTGTTTAATGCTCTAACCGAATTGGTAATTTGTTGTACATATCCCGAAAACTCTTGACCTAAGGTTAAAGGTGTTGCATCCATAAAATGGGTACGACCAATTTTTACTACGCTCATGTACTCTTTAGATTTCTTATCTAAAGTATCTCTCAATTGCAACATACCAGGTATGGTAATTTCTACCACTTGAGTATAGGCAGCAATGTGCATAGCCGTTGGATAGGTATCGTTAGATGATTGTGATTTGTTTACATCATCATTCGGGTGTAAAATTTTGTGCTCGTCTAATAAGGTTCCACCACGAACTACATGTCCACGATTTGCTACCACTTCGTTTACATTCATGTTACTTTGTGTACCCGAACCCGTTTGCCAAATTACCAAAGGAAATTCTGCATCTAATTTACCTGTTAATATTTCTTCGCATACTTCTGCAATTAAAGCAGCTTTGTCTGCTGCCAATACACCTAAATCTTGGTTGGTTAAAGCTGCTGCTTTTTTCAAAATGGCAAATGCTCTGATAATCTCTATCGGCATTTTGTCGCCCGGGCCACCAATTTTAAAGTTTTGTAAGGAGCGTTGTGTTTGCGCTGCCCAATATTTATCAGCAGGTACTTGTACCTCGCCTAAACTGTCTTTTTCAATACGAAATTCCATGATTGTTAATTTTGTCGCCGCAAATTTAATAATTTTTTCAGCTAATTATGAAGATAGTATATCATCTGAAACACTTGTAAATCAAACTATTCTAACAATTTTTCATAAATGTGGATAAATCGACACCCCTTACATCCTTTAAGGAGTTTAACTTTGATGTATTATATTAAAAAAAAATCAATATGAACATGAAAAGAATCATTTCTCCCCTACTGCTAGTTTTTGCTATTGTATTGATGGCATCTTGTGTAGTACCTAAGAAGAAATTTTTAGCGATGCAACATGAAAGAGATTCATTGCAAAACGGCTTAAACATTGCGAACATCAAAATAGACAGCCTTACAAGTGCATTAGCATTTCACCGCGATACCATTAACAATTTACGTGCACAAGTAAAAAACTTGGATGAGCGTTTAAAATTATTAACCGACCAAACCAATACCTTATCAGAAAACTACAAACAATTGCGTGCGAATAGTACTGATGAAATTAAAAAGTTAATTAAAGAATTAGAAACCGCACAAGCAAATTTAGCAGCACGTGAACGCAGACTACAAGAAGTAGAAGATGCCATGGCTCGTAGAGATGCAGCTGTAAAAGCATTGCGCGATAAATTACAAAATGCTTTATTAGGCTTTAACAAAAGTGGCTTATCTGTAAATGTTAAAGATGGTAAAGTATACGTATCGTTAACAGATAAATTATTGTTTAGCTCTGGAAGTATAGAGATTGATGAGCGTGGTAAAGAAGCATTAACAGAATTAGCGAAAGTGTTGCAAACACAAGCAGACATTAATATTTTGGTAGAAGGGCATACTGATAATATGAAGGTGACTAACCTTGGCCAAATAAAAGATAACTGGGATTTAAGTGTATTGCGTTCTACAGCGGTAGTAAGATTTTTAACCGAAAATCAGAAGTTAGATCCGAACAGAGTAACTGCATCTGGAAGAGGCGAAATTATGCCGGTAGAAAAATTAAATACTGCCGACGCAAGAAGTAGAAATCGTAGAATCGAAATTATATTAACACCAAAGTTAGATGTGTTGTATAATTTGTTGAATGAAGATATAAAGTAAATTAATAAATGTGCAAATAATTAAATGTGCAAATGGGTGGCATCCATTTGCACATTTTCGCATTTGCACATTTAGTAATTTTCTAAAAAGGACTAACGAAGTCTTTCAACACTGGCAGTTCCTTGTCTTTGTCAGAAACAAACAAGCCTTCCACTTTCCAATCGATACCCAAAGCTGGGTCGTTATATAACACTCCTCCTTCCGAAGCTTTATCGTAATAGTTTGTACACTTGTAACAGAAGATGGTATTGTCTTCTAAGGTAGAAAAACCATGTGCAAAACCTGCTGGTATAAAAAACTGTGTTTGGTTTTCGGCGCTCAATTCTATAGCAAAATACTTACCGTAGGTAGCAGAGTTTTTTCGGATGTCCAACGCAACATCTAACACTTTACCTTGTAATACTCTTACTAACTTACCTTGCTCGTTTGGTGCTTTCTGAAAATGTAACCCTCTTATGGTTCCTCTTTGTGATAAAGACTGATTGTCTTGCACAAAATTTACATCGAGATTTAATTTTTTGAAAATATCTTCTCTAAAGCTTTCAAAAAAATAACCTCTTACATCTTTCCAAATTTTTGGTTGTAATATCAACAAGCCTTCTATATCTGTTTTTGTAATCTCCATTATTCTATAATATCTAAGATAGTTCTAAACGCTACAAATTTATTCGCATATCTATTTTCTACATCTGTACGCAATGCAGGAGCATGCACACGCTGGTATTCATTTAATATCTCATGCGACTCGCAATAGTACTGAAAAGAATACGTATGCCCATCTTGTTGAGGTTCTTTCAATCGCATAATTTTATGCATTGCAAAACACCCTGTATTCATTACCTCAGGCACATGCACTTCTCGCATCCATTGTATCCAATCTTCGTGGATATCGTCGCCTACATTTACTGTTACACTGTATAGTACCATTTTTTTGAATTGTGAATTGTAAATTGTGAATTGTGAATTTAAGCAACATTGTTAGTTTTCTCGATACTCAATACTCGCTACTGAATACTTCTTACCCTCTAACGACTAAGGACTAACTTCTAACGACTAGATTTAGCTACCTCTCAACATCCTAAACCTCTTTCTTGCTTCTACCATGTACATACTTCCAGAAAATTCGTCGATTATTTGTTGGTATGCTTTCATGGCTAATTCTGTATTTTTTAATTTTCGTTCGTAAATATCGGCTATGGTAAACAATGCATCGTCGGCCCAAATTCCATCTTTATGTTTATCAACAACTACACTATAAAATTCAATTGCTTTCGTAAAATTTTGTTGATTCACTTCTATCATTGCCTTCATCCAAAGTATATCATCGTTCAAATCATTCTCCGGAAATAATACATCAATTGAATCTAATTTTAATAATGCATTTTTATATTGATGTTGATATATCAACAAATCTGCTTTGGCATATAATCGTAATGCTTGTTGGTTGGTATCTACATTTTCATTATCAGAAATTAATAAACTTAAATTCAAGGCATCATTGGCAATAAGCTGGCTCGTACTCGCTTTTAAAATATCTAACTGTGCTTTAGACCAATCGAACTCTCCTGCAAAATAGGATAGTTTGGCATTTTTATATTTTGCCATTTGCCCCAAGGGATCGTCTTTGTAGGCTTTATCAACTTGCCCGTACATCATGGCTGCTTCCCAAACATCCCCATCATATAAATAATAATCGCCTAAATCTAATTTACATTGTGCTAAAAAAGAAGTTATTCCATATCGGTTCTCAATTATTTTTTCGAGAATAACAATCGCTTCATTTGCACGGTTTAAATACAATGCCAATAAACTAGCATACTCTCGCATAGCTTCGCCTGTACTACTTTGCTCGCCAAAATCTAAAAAATATTGTTTGTAATCTTTTTCTAAATTTTCTAAATCCGAACTTGTATAAACACTACTTGTAATTT
Organism: Sphingobacterium thalpophilum; assembly: GCA_943371235.1. Classification (GTDB taxonomy): domain Bacteria; phylum Bacteroidota; class Bacteroidia; order Sphingobacteriales; family Sphingobacteriaceae; genus CAJBVG01. Next base: position 72,851 of record CALRTZ010000006.1, read on the forward strand.
TTTCTTTCTGTGTGCTCAGTAAAAATGTTCGCGAGGGATTATAAAAAGGCAAACTACTTCCTTTGTCAATAACTGCTCTAAACGATTTAATGGCAGCATCGTATTTCTTATTATTTCTGCAATATTGCCCAAGCTGAAATAAACGTTGTCCTTCTTCAGAAAAGCGTTTATCCATAGCTATGCTCTGCAATAAAGCTGCATCAAAATTTTGTTGTTGTATAAATGTCCAAATTAATAAATCCGAATAAAATTGCTGATCTGGAAATTGTTGTAAACGTTGTAATAAAATGTTTTTCAATAAATCATAATCTTTTTCATCATTAAAATAATCCTGAAAATTTTGTTGTATTTGATCTTGCTCGTAAGCATTTTGCTCAAAAGTATTTAACTGCTCTTCAATTATACCTTGCTTATTGTTTTGCAAACTATATATTTTTGTAGCATCTATGCTCAATAAAGTAGGGTTGCGAGTTAGTATTCGTCCTTTCTCTATTGCCTTTATTGCATAATCATATAATTGCAATTCTGTAAACTTTGCAGTAACATCTACAAGCAACATTAAATCCGGACCCAATTTATTTAAGGCTTCGTTGTATTGTTTTAATGCTTTTTCTGATTGGTTGTTTGAATCGTATACAAACCCTAAATCGATATAATAGGTAGGGTAGTTATTGCTTCGTTTCAACATCTTTTTTACCAATTTTTCCGATTGCTCTGATTTCTTCTGAGCCATTAAACATTGGTAATACTTAGTGTAATATTCTGTGTTAGCAGGATCGTTTTGATGTAGTTTTTGGTATATGGTTTCGGCCTTATCAAACTCTCCATTTGTAAAGTACTCTTTACCCAATGCCTCCACATTTGCCCGTTGAGCATTGGTTTGTATGCTAAAAGCAAACAAAAGGCTGAGGATATAGATAATTTTTTTCATTTCTTTATGCACTAAAAATATAGATAATTTTTTAATTTTAATTGATAAACGAAATAAGGGTAAAAATGGTGTTACAGCACAGCATTATAAATGTTGTAGCCATAATAAATTACTAAATTACAGTCTAATATTATAAATTGAAAAGATACAGCATACTATATGTGATTATTCTGAGCTTCCTATTTGCCTGTAAGGGGGAGCAAAACGAAACAAGACGGATACCTGTGGAAGATTTTTTTAGGAATCCGGAGAAAAGTAATATGCTAATTTCTCCTGATGGAAGTTACATTTCTTATATCCAGAATTTTAAAAACAGACCGAATATTTTTTGCCAGAATTTGAGTACTAAAGAAATTATTCAACTTACGTACGATACTGTAAGGGGTATAAATAATTATTTATGGGTTGATAAAGATCAATTAATTTATTTATATGATATAGATGGCAAAGATAACTACCATTTATATTCTGTAAAAAATGATGGGACAAATAAAGTGGATTTAACTCCTTTTGAAGATGTGCGATTAAGATTTTTAGACATCCCTCCTCAAAATGGTGAGGAAATTTACATTTGTTTAAATAAACGCAAAAAAGATGTGTTCGATTTATACAAGTTAAATTTTAACACCGGTGCACTAAGCATGGTTGATGAAAATCCGGGAAATATCTCCTATTGGAAGCAAGATTTAAATGGAGACATTCGTTTGGCTGTAACTACAGATGGAGTGAACGAAAAAATATTATTTAGAAAAGACATACACTCGCCATACAAAGAAGTAATAAGTTTAAATTTTAAAGAAACGCTATATCCTATAAGCTTTACATCCGATGGCAACAGTGTGTATGCCTTATCAAACTTAAACAGAGATAAAGTAGCTTTAGTAAAATTTGATTTGATTACATCAAAAGAAACAGAAATCGTTTATCAGCACAAAGATGTAGATGTAACAGACATGGGCTTTTCTTATAAAACTAAAAAGCCTTTATTTACAACTTACAGAACGAATAAATTTCAAACACATTATTTAAATTCATCATTAAAAGAAATTGAAAATGCTGTTAAAAAAATCAGCAAAGAAATTAGTTATACCATTATAAATTTCACTATAAATGATGATAAATATTTGATAAAAATATATAGCGACAAAAATATTGGAAGCTATTATATATATGATGTAAAGAAAAATAATTTAACAGGCATTGGAAAAGTATCTCCATGGTTAAATGAAAATGAACTCGCAAGCACCGAACCTTTTGAGTTTATGTCAAGAGATGGTTTAAAAATAAATGGATATTTAACATTGCCCAAAATTAAACAAAAAGAATATCCATTAATAGTACTTGCCAATCCTGCATTATGGCAACGAACACGATGGGGTTATAATCCTGAAGTGCAATTTTTTGCAAACAGAGGGTATGCAGTAATTACTGTGAATCATAGAGGGGTGGATGGATTTGGAAAAAAATTCTTTGAGCAAGGTTTTAAAGAAGTTGGCCGAAAAATGCAGGACGATTATACAGATGCTGTATATCATTTAATTAATAAAGGAATTGTAGATACTAGCAGAATTGGTATTTACGGAATGAGTTTTGGTGGATATTTCGCCTTAAATGGATTAGTGAGAGATTCGGGCTTATATAAATGCGCGGCTTCCTATTCTGGTTTTACAAATTTATTCTCTTATATTAAAGAGATTCCTCCTTATTTCAAACAATACCTAAACATGATTTATGAAATGATTGGCAACCCAGAAAGGGATGTAGAATACTTGCGCGAATGTTCTCCAGTGTTTAATACCGACCAGATGAACGTTCCTGTTTTTATTGCACATGGTGAGAAAGATCAACGCATGAGTGTTGCCGAAATAAATCAGTTTGTTAAAACATTGAAGAAAAAAGAACTAAAAGTAACCTATATATTAATAAATGACGAAGGGCATGGTTTCCGTAAAGAAGAAAATAAAATTAATTTATATTCTGAGTTGGAAATATTTTTTGATGAAAATTTAATGAAAAAATAATGACTCAGAAATCGCCTAAAAATAACTACCGTAAAAATTATGCCTTAATTCCAATTTTTATTGTGGTGCTAACCATTACGTTTTTCATCGCCTTGTTTTTTGGTTATAAATTCACACAAAAAGTAATAGAGTCGCAGTTTGTAACAGATAAGGTGGAAGTATTAGAAGATGCCTTAAAACCATACAACGATTTTATTTTCACAAAAATTCCGCAGATATCTTTATACCAAGGGTACCTCGATTCTGTATCGATGGTAGGTTTGTCATCTAATTTTTTTAAAAATTATTCCATTATAAAAAGCATAACCTTTTATGATATCGAAGTGGGCAACTTACCAATCGACGATGGCTTTAGACAAGACAAATTTTCTATTGGAGTAAAATCTGTGTATGAAATAGAAAATGAAAATAAATCACCAAAAATAAAATTACAATTTAAGAAAAATGAATATGGTGAATTTAGTGGGAAAGATGCAAACGACTTTAGTAAGTCTGTAATAAAATTTGCCGACTTTGTAAATCATTACGATTCTACTGTTGACATTACACCTGATGTAGTATTTAAGGTTTTTTATTCTTTTAATGACAAACAAGTAAGTTTTATTAATGTGCCGCGAAATGCCGACATGAGAGTGTACAGTGCTTTACTTGCAGAAAATATAAATGCAAGCTTGGGATATGACCAGGATTTATTAACATTTAATTTAGAACCCAACCGTTTACAAATAACAAATAACAATCCTTTTTTATACGAAAAAATATTAATCAGGCCTATTACTTTTGACTCATTAATAAACGATAAAAATTATTTTACCACTGGTATATCATTACCCGGTGCATTTTCAGATTATCAATTGTATTTTATATCGTCGAAGTCTTTTGTAAATAAAAGAATTGGAATGCTCTTCACCCCAATAGCCATTGGTATTTTGGCGGTGTACTTAATTATGCTTTTTATTGCCATTTTAATATATAGAAACTTAAACATCAATGCGAAATTATTTAAGCTTCAGTATGATTTTGTAAACAATCTTACTCATGAGTTTAAAACACCGGTAAGTGTAATTAAAATTGCTGCCAACAATATTAAAAATCAACCCGTATTACAAGATAAAGACAAAGAGTTATACGGAAGGATATTAGATGAAGAGGCCGATAAGCTGAATGATTTGTTAAACAAACTTTTATCGCTTACACAATTAGAAAATAGAAGTTTAATTGTTAAAAAAGAGAAAATAGATTTGTATGAATTCTGTAGAGATTTAGTAGATGCGTATCAACTAAAATACCCAAACTTCGACATTGATTATTCGGTACAAAATATTTTATATTATAATGGCGACAGGGTATTGATGTTTAGCTTGTTTCAGAACATGATAGACAATGCTTACAAATACTCTCCTGACGATAAAAAGCAAATGCAAATAAAAATAAGACGAGTAAAAGATCAGCTTGCTATATTTTTTATTGACAAAGGAATTGGAATCCCTAAAAATGAGATTGAAAATGTGTTCAATAAATTTTACCGAATAGAGAATCAATTTAACCAGCAAGGAAGTGTGGGCATAGGTTTGGCATTTTGTAAAGAAGTAGTTAAATTTATGAAGGGAGAGATTTCGGTAAAGAGTGAATTGGGCAAGGGCTCGGAATTTAGAATTATATTACCAATAGATTAAACATAATAAGCTTGTTACATAATCGTATTGATTTGTATGATAGCTTTGCAAAACAAAAACCAAGACAATGGAAAAGCAACAAGTTAAAATTGCAATTGTAGAAGACGACAGTAATTTGCGCTTACTCGTAAGCCAACGCATCGCTTCTGAAGGTTATCAAGTATTTGAGGCCGCAGATGGTAAGAGTGGAGAAGAGATGATACTAAAAGAGCAGCCACACATTGTATTGCTCGATTGGATGTTGCCAGGTAAAACTGGAAACGAAGTTTGTACTGCTGTACGCGAAAAAGATTTCAGCGGCATTGTAATAATGATTACTGCCAAAGCTCAAGATGTTGATAAAATAGATGCTTACAACTTTGGAGTGAGCGATTACATCACTAAACCATTTAGCATGGAAGTGCTCATGGCATTAATAGAGAATAAAGTGAAGTACATCGTAAGTTCTGATAAATCTGACATTATTAAATTTGCAAACATGGAGCACCATCCAAGCATACACATGCTCATGCGCGATGGTAAAAAAGTAGAGTTAACCATTCTAGAAAACAGAATTCTGTTGTACTTTTTAAAGAACATGAACAAAGTGATTAACCGCGATGAATTGATGATGGTGGTGTGGGGATATAACTCAGATGTAAATACTCGTACACTCGATATGCACATTGTACGTTTACGTAAAAAAATAGAAAACAACCCAGAGCACCCGATGCTATTGCAAACGGTGAGAGGGATTGGGTATAAGTTTGTACTTGAGTAGTCCTTAGTCGCTAGTATTTAGTCCTTAGAGCTAGGTAGTGAGTGATTTAAAAGCCAATTAGATTAATTGGCTTTTTTGTTTTTAATATTGAGATTTCAATTAACTTATTAACTCAATTACTTATTAACTGAATCGCATTTTCAAACCTAACATCTCCTAAGCCATCCACCACAACATACTTGACGCCCTTCTCTTTCATCAACCTAACATATAAATCCATGAAGTAAGCGCGCTGCTCTGGAAAATTTCTAAGCGGATCATCTTGCCAAGGCAAATCGTCTTTCATCAATAAATATAAATCGTATTTTCTTTGTTGATATTCTTTTTCTACTTGCTCCGGACAAAAACCAAATACGTGTTCGCACCAAACTTTTACAGTAATTATGGTAGTGTCGCAAAATAAATAAGCATGATTTTTTTCGAGTGCCTCTTGTTCGATTTTATTTTCGAGCGCTAATTGCCCATGAAACATATTGAGTTCGTCTTCCAACGTACACTCTCTGTTTAAATTCGCGCAATATTCACGTGCATACTCTGGTACCCACAAACACCCGAAATGTTCGGCCAATTGCTTTGCCATTTCAGATTTACCTGTAGACTCCGGACCAATAATTGCTATTTTAAGCATGCATTTGTTTTTTCCAATCGCGTAAACCCATCACAGCAATTACAACTAATACAGCATATAAAATTGCAGTGAGATGCGCGTCTTTCATTATATACAATAGTACGTATGATATGTTTACAACAATCCATAAATACCAATTCTCTACAAATAATTTTGCCGATAAAAGAGAGGCTAAAACACTCGCTGCTAAAAGTAAACTATCGAAATCGGCATAACTTGCATCGGTATATTTATTTAATAAATACCCTAAACATTTGCCTAATACCAATGCTATAAATACATAAGAAACTAGCTTAGCGAATGGTAATGATTTTACTAATAATGCCTTGTTGCTTTTGCTTTCTTTTTTCCATTGGTACCATGCAAACGCAGATGTTGCTACAAAGAAAAACTGCAACATTGCATCAGCATAAAGTTTTATTTCGAAAAAGAAATAAGCATAAGCCAATGAACTAATGATGAGCACTGGCCATGCAAGAATATTTTTTTTTGCACTTAAATAAATTCCTAGAACAGCTGTTACAAATCCAATGATTTCAATGGCGTTCATAAAAAATTATTTACTCAAGAACATCGATTTTTCTTTGTATAACTGACGGAAGTATGGATCTTCCAAATCTTTTATAAATCTAATGGCTTCGCCTGTCGAACGCATCTCCGGACCTAATTCTTTTTTCACTTCAGGAAATTTATGGAAAGAGAAAACTGGTTCTTTAATTGCATAACCAGTAAGCTTGCGTTCAATTGTAAAGTCTTTTAATTTATTAGCACCCATCATTACTTTAGCAGCAATGTTTATGTAAGGCACATCGTATGCTTTCGCAATAAATGGTACAGTACGCGATGCTCTTGGGTTTGCTTCTATTACATATACCATTTCGTTTTTAATGGCAAACTGTATATTCAACAATCCTAAAACATTTAATGCTTTTGCTAATTTCACTGTATATTCTTCCATCAACGAAATTACTTTTGGCGATAAATCGAATGGTGGTAATACCGCACTCGAATCTCCAGAGTGTATACCTGCAGGCTCAATGTGTTCCATCAATCCTACAATGTGTACATCGGTACCATCACTTATAGAATCCGACTCGGCTTCTTCTGCGCGGTCTAAGAAATGATCAATTAAAATTCTGTTGCCTGGTATATCTCTCAATAATTTAACAACCGCTTTTTCTAATTCTTCGTCGTTAATAACAATGCTCATGCCTTGTCCGCCTAACACATAACTCGGACGAACTAATACTGGGTAACCTACTTCTTTTGCAACTTTTAAAGCTTCATCAGCAGTTTCGGCAACACCGTATTTAGGGTATGGAATTCCTAACTCGTGTAATAAATCTGAGAATCTACCACGGTCTTCGGCAATGTCCATGTTATCATAAGAAGTACCAATTATTTTGATGCCATTTTTGTGCAACTCCGCAGCCATTTTCAAAGCTGTTTGTCCACCTAACTGAACAATTACACCTTCAGGTTTTTCTAAATCAATAATTTCGCGAACATGTTCCCAGAACACTGGCTCAAAATATAATTTATCGGCCATGTTAAAATCGGTAGAAACTGTTTCCGGATTACAGTTAATCATAATTGCTTCGTAACCCGATTCTTTTGCAGCCATTAATCCGTGCACACAAGAATAATCGAACTCAATACCTTGTCCAATTCTATTCGGACCAGAACCTAGCACAATTATTTTTTTCTTATCCGTAACATTCGATTCGTTTTCACCTTCGAAAGTAGAGTAGAAATAAGGTGTTTGTGCAGGGAACTCCGCAGCACAAGTATCTACCATTTTGTATACTCTACGCATACCTAATGATTTTCTTTTCTCGTATACTTCGTCTTCTGATACTCCTAACAAGTAAGCAATTTGTAAATCAGAAAATCCTTTTTGTTTTGCGTTGAATAAAACTTCTGTTGGTATGTTTGTTAGTGAATATCTTTTTACTTCTAATTCAATATTTACTAATTCATTTATTTGCATTAAAAACCAACGATCAATTTTAGTAGCTTTTTGAACAGAGGTTACAGGAACTCCTAAACTCAAGGCATCGCGTACATGGAACAAACGATCCCAGCTTGCATTTTCCAAGCCTTTCATTATTTCTTCTAAGTTTCTGCTTTGCTTTCCGTCGGCACCTAAACCTATTCTATTTATTTCTAAACTCTGACAAGCTTTTTGCAATGCTTCGTTGAAACTTCTTCCAATTGCCATTACTTCACCTACCGATTTCATTTGTAAGCCTAAGGTTCTGTTGGCTCCTTTAAATTTATCGAAATTCCAACGAGGAATTTTTACAATTACATAATCAAGTGTTGGTTCAAAATAGGCTGAAGTTGTTTTGGTAATTTGATTTTCAATTTCATCTAAATTATAACCGATGGCCAACTTTGCTGCAATTTTTGCAATTGGGTAACCGGTTGCTTTAGATGCAAGAGCTGATGAACGAGATACACGCGGATTAATTTCGATGGCGATGATTTCTTCGTTTTCAGGATTTACTGAAAACTGAACATTACAACCACCAGCAAAATCTCCAATAGAACGCATCATCTTAATCGCATGGTTACGCATTTCTTGGTAACAACGATCGGATAAAGTCATAGCAGGTGCAACCGTAATAGAGTCGCCAGTATGTATACCCATTGGGTCGAAATTTTCTATGGAACAAATAATGATGATATTATCATTATTATCTCTCAACAATTCCAACTCGTATTCTTTCCATCCTAAAACTGCTTGCTCTACAAGAACCTCATGAGTTGGCGAAGCTTGTAATCCATGGTTTAAGGCAGCATCAATTTCATCTTTATTATGTACGAAACCTCCACCATAACCACCCAAAGTATAGGAAGGGCGAATTACTAATGGATAGCCAATTTCTTGTGCTGCTTCTTTTCCTTCTAAGTATGAATTCGCAATTTTTGAGTTCGCTATTCCTACTCCAATTTCAATCATTAATTTACGGAACTCTTCACGATTTTCAGTTTTTTCAATGGCATCAATCGCTACTCCTTTTATAACTACTCCGTGTTTTTTCCAAATTCCTCTTTCATCCGCTTCCTTAGCTAAATTCAAGGCTGTTTGTCCGCCCATGGTAGGAATTACGGCATCAATTTTACGTTCTTGCAAAATTTGCTCTATCGATTCGCAGGTTAACGGCAATAAATAAACATGATCAGCTATCACTTTGTCCGTCATGATTGTAGCCGGATTTGAGTTGATGATCGATACTTCAATGCCTTCTTCTTTCAAAGAAAGTGCAGCTTGCGAACCCGAATAGTCGAACTCGCAGGCTTGCCCAATAATAATTGGACCCGAACCGATAATTAAAACTGATTTTATTGATTGATCTTTTGGCATAATAGGAATCTATAAATTGGCCAAAGGTATCGTTTTTTTCGAAATGTCGAAAGATAGAATGCTTGAATTGTTAAATAAACTATAAAAATTTAACAATCTGATAGATGTCTTTATAATTTCTACCATATCCATCATAATCTAAGCCATAACCTAACACAAACAGGTTCGGAATTTCAAATCCAACGTAATCTATGTTAAAAGTATGTTTCAAAGCATCTGGCTTTAGCAACAAACTACAAACTTTTACGGATGAGGGATTATACTGTTGGATTTCCTTTAATAAAAACTCGAGTGTAGTGCCTGTGTCAATTATATCTTCTAGTATAACTACATGCTTGTTTTCTAGTTCAGTTGAAAATGCTAAGTCAAATTTAATTTTTCCTGTGCTCTCCATTCCTTCATAAGATTTGCATTTAATAGTATGCACACTACATGGTTTTGAATAATTCAAAATTAGATCGGATGCAAAAAATAATGCACCATTTAGCACAATTACAAAACACAGCTCTTTATCGGCAGCATTAACTTCTAATTCTGCTGCTAATTCTTTAATACGCTGCTGGATTTTTTGAGCCTCTAAAAAGAGTTCAAATTGGTGGTTTTTAACTTGAATTTTTGCGTTCATGTAGGGCTAATTTAGGAATATAAGATTACAATTGGTGGCACCACTTAAGTTGTGCCACCAAAATCGAGCTAACTCACTGATTCACAAATAAAAAAGCCAGACGATTGTCTGGCTTTTTTGGAATATCTAATGAATAGTTATGAATTATTCATTCGTGAATTAGATTGCTTTTTTCTCTTCTGTTGTTTGTGGTACCAATACCCCAACTGCTTCAAATGAAAGTGTGTTTTTGTCTTCTTTAATAGCGTCAATTGCTTCTTTAGATTCGCCGCCATCTTCTGCATAGTGTTTCTGATCTGCTACAGAAACGGTTTCGAATTTAGCAGTTCCTTGGATGATTACTTCTTTACCCATCATTTTTTCTTTATCTGTTGGAACAAAGAAACCGTAATCTTTAAATGTAACGCGCATCATTTCGCCGTTGCCTAATTCTAAAGACATCCAGCATCCTTTTTTAACACACACATCCACCACTTTACCTTTCACTTTAGCATCGTAAGTAGGTGCATTACCCATTTCCGCTACTAATGAAGTTACTTCCATAGCACTGTCTGCTGTAATTTCTTCTCCATAAGAGTCGAATGTACCCATAGCAGTTTCTACCGTTTTAGAATCTGTACTTGTGCTTTTTTGTGGTTCTTGAGAACATGCTGCTAAAAATGCTGCTACCGATATAAATAATAATACTTTTTTCATCTTAATTTTATTTGTTGTTTAGCTGCAAAGATAGCAAAAGCCGAAAATAAATATGCAATTCATTTAAATTTAATGTTAACCGAATAATTGCTGGAACAACTCTTCTAGTTTACTTAAAGGCACTATCTCTATATTGAACTTCTTCGTATCAATTCCTTTTATAGCATATCTAGAAACAAATATTTTCTCAAAACCTAATCGCTCGGCTTCAGAAATGCGTTGCTCTATTCTATTTACGGTTCTAATTTCACCGGATAATCCCACTTCTGCGGCGAAACAATGTTTGCTAGAGATGGCTAAATCTTCATGAGATGAAATGATGGCGCTTACTACGCCTAAGTCAATTGCGGGGTCTTCAACCCTAATGCCGCCAGTGATATTTAAAAACACATCTTTTACGCCTAATCTAAAACCACATCTTTTTTCTAATACTGCCAAAAGCATGTTCATTCTGCGGGTATCAAAACCTGTTGCCGACCGTTGTGGAGTGCCATAAGCCGACGTACTTACCAATGCTTGCGCTTCAATTAACATCGGTCGCATACCTTCAATGGTTACCGAAATGGCAATACCACTTAACTCCTCGTCGCGTTGCGAGATTAATATTTCTGAAGGGTTCGAAACTTCACGCAAGCCTACACCTCTCATTTCATAAATACCCAACTCGCTTGTAGAGCCAAACCTGTTTTTTATCGATCGTAAAATTCTATACGTATGATGTCTGTCGCCTTCAAATTGTAACACGGTATCCACCATGTGTTCCAAAATTTTAGGGCCGGCAATAGAGCCGTCTTTAGTGATGTGGCCTACTAAGAAAACTGGAGTATTTGTTTCTTTTGCAAACCTCAACAATTCTGCTGTACACTCTCTAATTTGCGAAACACTTCCTGGGGTAGATTCTATGTGCGAAGAGTGTAGCGTTTGTATCGAATCAACTATTACCAATTGCGGCTCTAATTGTTCAATTTGTTTAAAAATATTTTGGGTTGATGTTTCTGTTAAGATAAAGCAGTTAGATGGTTCGATGTTCTGCATACGCATGGCACGCATTTTTATTTGCTGCTCACTTTCTTCTCCAGAAATATATAATATTTTGAGGTTCTTTAAATTCAATGCAAGCTGCAATAACAAGGTAGATTTGCCAATACCTGGTTCGCCACCAATTAATACAATAGAACCCGGAACAATTCCTCCACCTAATACTCTGTTTAACTCTTCATCTTTTGCTGATATGCGTACATCCGCATTCTTTTCAATTTGATCTAGTTGTATTGGTTTGTTAGATCTGGTAGTCCCTGAAGTACTCTGTTTCCAATCGGGTTTAGTCGTGTTTTTCTCTACTACTTCTTCTACAAAAGTATTCCACTCCCCACATGATGGGCAATTACCCAACCATTTTGCCGTTTGATATCCACAACTCTGACAAAAGAAAACCGATTTTGATTTAGCCATGAACGAAGATAGCTCGAATATTAGAAAAGCTCAAATCAATTTGCTTAATTTAGAACTATGAAAAAAGTAATTGTTTTTATTTTTTTATTTATGCCTTTTATTTCCCTTGCACAATACAGCAAGTCGAATAAATTTTTATACGGTAAAAGTCGCTCGAACTTGCCGTATTATATTGGGTTAAATGCTGGTGTTGTAAGCAATAATTATGTTGGCAATAAAGATTTTATAAACTACGGTTCTGCTTTTGCTTGGGGAATGTATTTTGAAAAACCATTAGGCTACCGACCAAGTCTTAGTGTTAATTTCCGAACCATGGGTAATTATTCTTCATCGGTATTAGATAAAGAACTAGAAACTTTAGCAGTAGAAAGTTCTGATTTAAAACGATCGTATGATTTGTCTATCAATTTCAATTATTTGCTTTTCGATTGGTATGGTTGGCAGTATAAATCGGCCATCGGTATAGGCTTTGTAAACAATGGTTTTGAATTGAACAATTATGCTCCTATTGAAACAGAGAGTACCACTGCTGTAATTCCTTTACAACTTAGCACCGGTAGAAAAGTTTATAAAAGATTCGAATTAGAAATTGGATATCGCTATTACTTAGGACTTGATAATAAAATTGAAGGCATTGCATTCAATAATAAATATGATAAATATGCTTACGCTTTTGTTGGCTTAAAATATTTACTCGGCGAGAAGGATTATCGATTTCAGAAGAAAGGCTCGTGCCCTTCGGTGGAGTAGCGGGGGGGGG
>CALRTZ010000007.1:0-85531 GCA_943371235.1 Sphingobacterium thalpophilum
TATTGAAATATTCTTTGTTAATAAACTGTCAAAAAACAAGAGTTTAATATTTTCCGGTATATATATATTTCTCATATACTATTTTTCGCAATTTGCTGGAACAACTTTTACGAATCTTATATTTGATATTTATTTAATTGTTCCATTAATAGCAAGTTTGTCCATTTATTTATTTACAAGAACTAAACTAACCAACCAAAGTGTTAAAAGGTAAAACTATTGCAGTTGTTGTGCCTAGTTACAACGAAGCGAAACAAATCGGAATTGTTATAGAAACTATGCCCGATTTTGTCGATAGAATTATTATTGTAAATGATAATTCAAAAGATAATATGAATGAGGTTGTGAAAACCTATATTCAGAATGATCAATCTGAAAAAATTAAATTAATTGCCTTTCCAAATAGGGTGGAACGGAATCGATTTAATGAGGCAGAGATGGTACTTCAAGAAATTAATGAAAAGGAGATAAAACATTATATCCCTTCTGAAACGTCAAACACCGATGAAGATAATGATCGAATTATTTTAATAACTAATCTTAAAAATGGAGGAGTTGGAGCCGGTATTGCAAGAGGATATAAATGGTGTAAGGATCATGAAATAGATTGTGTTGCGGTGATGGCCGGTGACGGTCAAATGGACCCAGCAGAATTAGAATCAATTTGTTTGCCAGTTATAGACGAAGATGTAGATTATGTAAAAGGCAATCGATTACGTCATCCAAGTGCTTGGTACGTAATTCCTAAAATACGTTTTTTTGGAAATTCTATCTTATCAATTCTTACTAAAATCGCTTCTGGTTACTGGAGAATTTCAGATACACAAACAGGTTATACGGCTATTTCTAAGCGTGCATTAAATTCTGTTAGTATTCATGGAATTTATAAAAGTTATGGTATGCCTAATGATTTATTGGTTAAATTAAATATTGCTTCATGTTCATTACGCGAAGTTACTATTAAACCCGTTTATCGTGTTGGAGAAGAGTCGAAAATGAAAGTGCTAAAAGTAATTCGAAAAGTTTCTTGGCTATTATTCAAATTATTCTTCGCTCGTTTATGGACTAAATATTTATTTAAAGATTTCCATCCTTTATTTCTTTTCTATCATCTTGGAATTATTTTATCATTAGCATGTATTCCTTATGCTATAAAAATTGGAGCTTCTTTTATAAATGGAACCACTTTAAATTATGAACCAATATTAGCATTCGTGTTTTTATTTATTGGTGCTTTTCAATCTCTCATGTTTGCCATGTGGATGGATATTCAAGATAACGAGCGTTTATATAAATAATTAAAAGATAAAGTTTAATGAAAGATTTTTCACTCGAAATTTATAAGGAATATGTTAACGCCATTAAATCAAGTGGTTTAAAATTTATAACTTTTAAAGAATATTTATCTACAGCATCTAAGCCTGAAAAATTTTGTTTAATAAGACATGATGTGGATAGAAAAGCTGGATATGCTTTAAAAATGGCTAAATTGGAAAAGGAGCTTGGAGCAGTTGCAACTTATTATTTCAGAATAAAACCGGATTCATTTGTTAAAGAAGTAATTCATGAAATTGCAGAAATGGGTCATGAAGTAGGGTATCATTATGAATGTTTATCTGATACAAACGGAAATTACGAAAAGGCCTTAATTGATTTTGATTTGAATCTCAAAAAATTTGATGGATTAGCAGATGTAAAAACTATTTCCATGCATGGGCGTCCATTTAAACCCTATGATAATAGAGACCTTTGGAGGATAAAGGAAAATCATCAACTTCTGAAAAATAAGTATGGTATTTTAGGCGAGTTATATTTAGATATAGACTATACTGACATTGCCTACATAAATGATACAGGCAGAAATTGGCTTTCAAATGTTTCGAATTTTAGAGACAAAACAAACTCTAAAGTAAAAGCTGAATTTAATGATGCAGATGAACTTTTAAATTATTTAAAAACAGCTATTCATCCAAAGATGGTTTTTCAAATTCATCCAGAAAGATGGAGTAGTACAAATTTTCAGTGGATTCGAGCTTATGCTGAAGATACTACTATTAATGCAATTAAGTCGATGATAAAAATGGTGAGAAAATAAATATGGCAGTTCCAATTCTAAAAATGGCAACGATAGGTTTGTTGCCTTCAATACTTAAGGTAAATTATTACAGAGCTACCGGTGCTAAAATAGGTAAAGGTGTTAAAATTGGCTTATTATCCATATTGGATGTAAAGGAAATTGAAATTGGAGATAATACTAAAATAGGCCCACTTACTTTTATAAAATGCAACAAGCTTAAACTTGGAAAACGAGTAAAGCTTAATATGATGGTTGCAATAGAAACGGGTGAAGTTGAAATCGGAGATGATTCAACAGTTATGGAACAAGTTGTGATCGGTGGTATGCTTACGCCTCGTTCAATAATTAAAATTGGTAAACGGGTTAAAATATTTCCATATAGCTTTCTTAATCCAACTGAACCAATTACCATGGGTGATGATGTTGGAATAGGGGGTGCAAATTATATTTTCACGCATGGCTCTTGGCAATCTGTTTTAGATGGCTTCCCAGTTGGCTTCGGCCCAGTTACAATCGAAAAAGGAGTGTGGTTTCCATGGAGAGTATTCGTTATGCCAAATGTTACGGTGGGAGAGTATGCAACAATTGGAGCAGGGTCTATAATTACAAAAAATATTCCATCAAGATCATTAGCTGCTGGTAGCCCTGCAAAGGTTTTAAGAACTAACGAAGAATATATCAAAACATTTTCTGTTGAAGAAAAAGATACCATGATGAGAGATATTTTTAAAGAGTTTGTTGAATACATGAACTTCTTAGAAATTGAAACAAGAGTAATTCAAGAAATGCCATTGAGGATTTCTGTAAAACAAAAAGATAAATTAGTTATCATCAATTATCAAGTTGATCAAAAAAATAGTGTTGGCTCTGAAATATTAATTTCCTTGAATCCAATGTCAGAGAATCTACAAAATGAACTAACTAATAAGGGTTTAGTATGGTTTGATATTGGTTCAAAGTCATCTTATTACAGAAAAGAGAAAGTGTGGACAGATATCAAAGATTTTTTAAGCCGTTGGGGAATTCGTTTTGATATTAAAGGTTAAAAATAATTATATTATATGTGTGGAATTTTCGGAATAATTACAAATAAGGAATCGGCTTTAAAGAAGTCAGATTTAGATCATATAGTTAATAAACTATTTATATTATCTGAAGCTAGAGGGAAAGAATCTGCAGGAATAGCTATTAAAAACAGAGCAAGTAATCGAATTACTGTTTTAAAAAAATCAATTGCCGCATCCAAATTAATCGCTAGTGATGAGTATAAGAATTTCTATAGTGATTCTTTAAAAGGATTATTTGATAATAATAATTTATTAGCTGATTCATTTGCGTTAATTGCACATGCTCGATTAGTTACAAATGGAACACAAGAAAACAATAATAATAATCAGCCTTGTATTAAAGATGGGGCAGTTGCTGTTCATAACGGAATAATAACCAATGTAGATGAGCTATGGAATAATCATCCAGAATTAAAACGGAAGTATGAAGTAGACACAGAAGTACTCTTAAGTTTGATAAGAAATGAATTAGAAACAACAAAGGAATTAAATTCTTCTGTGCAAAAAGGCTTCAGCCAGATTGAAGGAACTGCCTCTATGGCAATACTTCAAGATGATTTAAATAAAGTAGTAATTGCAACAAACAATGGGTCCTTATATTATGCATTTAATAAACAGAAAAATTTACTTGTTTTTGCTTCAGAACAATTTATATTAAAAACATTAATTGCAGATTTAAATCTATCAAATTATTCGGATGTTATCTGGATTGAACCAGGAATTGCATTGACGGTTAATCTATATGATATGAATTTAGAATCGTTTAATTTAAAATCAACCGATTTAAAACTTTCTTGTGAAACATTATTGAATAAAAATGAAGTAGTTAATTTTTCTCCTGATGTTGAATTGCCAATCGAAGAAATAAAAGAAAGTAAATTCTATTACGATAAAACTAGCCCATTAAGAAATAAACTAGAGTTCAACCTTGATGCTATAATGAGACTCAAGCGTTGTTCAAAATGTTTATTGCCTGAAACTTTCCCTTTTATACAATATGATCATGCAGGTGTTTGCAATTATTGCAATAGCTATGTGCCAAAAATGCATGAAAATAGAGAGGACGAATTTAAAGCGATTATAGATAAATTTAGAGGTAGTGGAAATAAACCAAATTGTATAATTCCATTTAGCGGTGGTCGAGATAGTAGTTATGGTTTACATTATATTGTTAATGAATTAAAACTTAGACCAATTACTTATACCTATGATTGGGGGATGGTTACCGATTTAGCACGTCGGAATATTGCTCGTGTTTGCGGTAAACTTGGAATAGAAAATATTATTGTATCAGCTGATATTCCAACTAAAAGAAAAAATATACATAAGAACGTGAATGCTTGGTTGAAAAAACCTGAACTGGGTATGATTCCTCTATTCATGGCTGGAGATAAACAGTTTCTACATTTTGTAAATGTTATAAAAAAACAAACTGGAATTACTTTAAATATTTGGAGCACTAATATTCTTGAGAACACAGATTTTAAAGTAGGATTTTGTGGCATATCTCCCTCATTCGATAAAACTAGGCCCGATTATTTACCTATAAAAGATCGGACAAGATTGGCTTTGTATTATTTAAAAAACTTTGCAACTAATCCATCATACCTAAATTCTTCGTTAATAGATACAGTTGGGTCATTCTATTCTTACTATGCTGCACCTCGTGTTGATTATTTTCAATTATTTGATTGGTTAAAATGGGATGAAAAAACAATAGAACGAACCCTTTTTGATGAGTACAATTGGGAAGTGTCTCCAGATACTACTTCTACTTGGAGGATTGGTGATGGTACCGCAGCTTTCTATAATTATATTTATTATACAGTTGCAGGTTTTTCTGAGTTCGATACATTCAGAAGTAATCAAATTCGCGAAGGGTTAATAACTCGCGAGCAAGGCCTAGAATTTATAAAAAGTGAAAATCAACCTCGATTTGAATCAATGAAATGGTATCTCGAAACTATAAATGTTGATTTTGAAAGAGCTATTAGTATTGTAAATAAAATACCTAAACTTTATTAATGCTTATTTCTAAGCTAATTTTTCTTGCTTTCACATTTTTGATTAGTTCAATAGCTGTAATGGCATTACTATCTAAACAATCCAATGATTCCAAATTAGATAAATTGGAGCTTTGGATTTATTCATTTGGATTAGGCCCAATGTGTTTAACCGCTATTTTATATTTTTCACTTTTGCTCTTTCCATTTTTTAGTCAAACTTTATATTTAAGTATTCCAATAATAATTTTTACATCCCTAATTACATTTTACTATAAAAATATTCCGTTTTCAATTTTAGGAAGACATATATTACACACTAAAAAACAAAATTTATTAATACGACTTTTTTTTCTTCTACTATTTATTGTCTTTGTACTCTATGCTAAAACTGTTTCTGTAATTGGTCACGATGTTTTAGAATATGCTACGCTTGGTAAATATATTGCCGAAGAAAGATTAATTGAATATAAGGCTAATTATTATTTCCCAGAAACCGGATTCTATTATGTTGGATTACATGGTTTCTCCTTTCCTCTTTTAATTACGTGGGAACATTTTTTTAATTCTATATTTGGAGTTAACAATAGTGTTTTTATAAAAGCAATTACATTTTACTATGGCTTTTTATTGTTTATTCTTATCTATTTAATTTTAAAACAATATGCCAAGAAACTGTCTTATTTAGCATTATTTATATTGATTGCTAACCTTGGATTCGTTTCAATTATTTTTAGCTATCATCTTGATACAGCAAGAATATTTCTACATACTGCTTTATTTCTAATGATGTATAGAGTATTGCAAAATTGGAATTTCCAAACGCTATTACTTTTTTCATTAATTGCTGGTGCTTTATCTTTTTTACATTCCTTAGGTTTTATAATTGCAGGAGTTCTTAGTATAATAATACTTTTAGCAAATAAACTTTCTATTAAAGGGAAAATATTTGCGGCTCTCCAACTGTTGGCGTTTATAATGTTAATGGGTGGGATACATTATTTTTTAGATATTTTTATAGGTACTGGTTGGATATTTAACAGTAGTTTAAAGTTTTATTAATGACTAATTCAGATAAAAAAATTCCTTTATTATATTTAATTACTTTACTTATTGCGGGAACTCTTTTTGTTGTTTCTTATTATTTAGATAAAGAAACAATTTCCCAAAACGTTGATATTACGTTAAAAAATAGGTCTATTGAAACTCCCTTAAAATTATGGCTTAATGGATTTTTTGGTCAATTCTTCCACCTTAAATTTGTAGGAACTATTGCCTGTCTTTTTTTAATACCATATTTCTATTTTCTATTTTCCTTTAGAAAATTAAGTATGACATATAAAGCAATATTAATTGGATATTCTATAATTGCACTACTGCTTATTTTCAAGGGCTATTTTAATTACAGATATCAACTAACTTTATATCCTTTAAATATTTTATTATTATTTGTATTTATTGCAAATAAAATCGAGTTGAAATCAACCAGATTTCATATTCATATTGCAATAATGATTTTAATTATTTCTATTTCAAATATCAGTAATTATTCTATTGTAAAAAAGTTGATTACTAGATTCGAAAATCAACAACCAGCCCAAAATGAAGATTTACAAATCACAACAAATCATAATTTAGAGGATGTATTCAAATTTATTGACACAGTAAAAACAGACCAACCATTTTTGGTAAATGATTTGTCTATGTTTTATTATTATACAAATAGGAATGGAGTTTATTTTTGGGCTGAACGAGATATTTATTTTGATAAATTAGGGACTAATACTTCATTGCAAAACAAATCAGATATCGAGTATAAAAATTATATCAAAGATAGTCTTCATTGTGATTATATTTTTTCTTGTGAAAGATATAACCTACTAAGTCAAAAATTTTCAAAGTTCTTAATGCAAGATTGTCAGCTAGTATTTCAAGCAAATGATCAGGGTAATTTATATTTAATTCATAAAGTAAAATAATTGTGTTAAAAAAGATTCAGTTATTACTCAATTCAAAATTTAATATAGACTTACTATGGAATGTTGCAGGATTTGGCATTTCGGGCATTATTGGAATTCTTATTAATGTATTACTTTATCGTTTTTATGATTCTTCCGTTTTAGGTGTATTTAATCAAATCTATGCGGTTTATATTATGCTCTCTCAATTAGCAGTAGGAGGAGTACAATTCGCTGTTCAATTTTATATTCCAAATACAATTGAAAAAGGAAGTAAATCAATGATTCTAATTTCAGCCTTATTTGCTGCTGCTATAACTTCAATGTTAGTTATGGCAGGTTCATATTTATTTAAAGAATTGCCAGGTGATATTTTGCAAAGTGATGGCGTAAGTCAAGGATTTATTTATGTGATTCCTGGATTGTTATTTTTCTCATTTAATAAAGTTTTAATGGCCTATTTAAACGGAGAAAGAAGAATGAAGCCATTTGCAGTTTTTCAACTTTTGCGTTTTGTATTTATGTTATTTGCACTAGTTGTTTTCAAACACTTAGAATTTAATCCGCATAATATTGCATTCATTTTAACCATTGCAGAGGTGCTGTTATTCCTGATATTGATTTCTTATCATTTATTTGTTATTCGGTTTAAAATTCAGGAGGGATTTTGGTTTTGGTTCAAAAGAAATTTTAATTATGGCAACAAAGTGCTCATTGGAAATGTATTAATGGATGTAAATACCCGAGTTGATATCTTTTTATTAGGTATTTTTCTGAAAGATACTTCTGTTGGTATTTACAGTTTCGCTGCAACAGTTGCTGAAGGAGTTTATCAATTGCCTATTTTATTTCGAAATAATATAAATCCAGTACTCACAAATTGTCACTCATTAAATAATAAACCATTAGTTGAGCGTGTTGTAAATAGGTCTATGAGTACTTTTTATAAATTATTATCTAGTATTTCACTTATTAGCATATTACTATTCCCTATACTTTTATGGATTTCTGGTATAAAGGATGATTTTTATCCAATTTGGGGCATATATTCAATCATGATTTTAGGAGTATTTTTTACTTCAGGATATATTCCATTCCAAATGATATTTAACCAACTAGGCTTGCCATTTCAACAAACATTATTTTTTACATTTTCATTCGTAAGTAATATACTATTAAACTTATTTTTAATTCCATTACTGGGTGTATATGGCGCTGCAATTGCTACTTCAATCGTTATGATAGTGCAAGTATTCCTACAGAAAATACTTGTAAAAAAATATTACCATATAAAAATCAGGGGGCCAGTTTTTTAAATATTTCATGAAAAGATTATTCAAGACAACATACGCTAAAAATGTCCTCACCTTAATTACAGGCACTACTATATCGCAATTAATACCCATTGCAATCACTCCTATATTATCAAGGTTATTTACCCCTGCAGATTTTGGAGTATTTGCTCTTTATAGTAGTATACTTTATGTGTTAAGTGTTTTTGTTTCTGGAAGATATGAGTTCGCCATTTTATTACCGAAAAAAAACTCGGATGGAATGAATCTTGTTGCACTTTGTGGTCTTATTGCGATTTGTGTATCCTTTTTTTTCCTAATAATAGCACTGCTTTTCAAATCTAATATTCTACTCCTCTTAAATAGTGAATTGTTAAGTTCTTGGATTTATATTATTCCATTCAGCTTATTCGGAATGGGTATGTTGCAATCATTTAATTATTATGTTAATAGAAGGAAAAGATATAACGTAATTTCATATAGTAGAATTTATCGATCAATTTCAACTTCAACAATAAGCCTTGTAGGAGGGTTATTAAGTTTTGCGCCAGGGGGCTTAATTTTAGGCGACTTGGTTGGACAAATTTTTGCCGCTTTTTATTTAATGAGAAATATACTGAAGGAAGATGCTGATATTGTACAAGAAGTGACCAAAGAACAAATGAAAGTGGTTGGAACTCGTTATATAAACTTCCCTAAATTTCAAATACTCTCTGGTTTTCTCGAGAAGTGTGCTGGACAAGCACCCGTATTCTTATTAACTGCATTTTTTAACCCAGCTATTGTTGGTTTTTTCTCCCTATCACAAAGAGTAATTATTAGTCCATCTGCACTTATTTCCGGAGCAATGGGTGATGTATTTAGACAACAAGCAAGTGAAGAATATGTTTCTGTTGGAAATTCAACTCATGTCTTTAAGAAAACTTTTAAGAGATTGTTTTTAATTTCAACAATTCCGTTTTTTATAGGATATTTTATAATTGAAGAATTATTTGCATTTGTATTGGGGGAAGAGTGGAGAATTGCTGGGCAATATGCCAAAATTATGATGCCAATGTTTTACTTGCAATTTATTGTAAGCCCTTTAAGTGTTATGTTTGTTGTTGCAGAAAAGCAGAAATACGATTTGCTGATGCAAGTGTTTTTATTTGCTGGTTGTGTTTCTGCATTTTACTTTAATCAAAATTCGGAATCTCTGGCTATTACATCCTTTACAATTGTTTATTGTTTAAAATATATAGTGGAGTTCTTTTTGTCGTACAAATTTGCGTTAGGAAAAGAAGGACACATTCCAAATAATGAACACTAATTTATTTAAAGAGAAATATTTAGATTTTCTTTTCTTTTCAGCTTATGCATTATTAGTAATATCTGGGCTAATTAAGTGGATAATACCTGGTTCTGTTTTCCCAATTGTATTAGCTTTTATATTAATTGTATTGTCTATATTGAAATTAAATCAAAATAACTCTTGGAGATTAGCATTTCTGAATAAATCATTATTTTTTCCATTTTTGTTTTTCTTGTATTTTATTCTAAGTTCGTTTTATACAATCTCGGATAATTATTATTGGGAAAAGATATTAAGAGTGTTACAGATAGGCTTAGTTTTTAGTTTGCCTATTATTTATATTCGATCAAATAATGAGCAGGTAAATCTTGAAAAGGTACTTAAATTCTTAAGTATAATTACCATAATTGCAATAACCTATATCTTATTTACCCCACAAATAATAAGTTTATTAGTGGCGAATAAAAGGGATAATATTCCTGATTATATAAGTGTCGGTGAATGGGTTTTATTAATATATATTTTAGTGTTAAGTAGCCCTAAACTGCTACATGTTTTTTCATCCATTATTTTATTTTATTTTTTATTACAAGTTGGTGGAAGAGGAAATGTTTTAATTGCGACTCTAATTACTAGTATTTATTTCATTGTATGGGTTATTAATAAAAACAAAAAGAGAGTAGTTTTTTTTGCAATTATTGTACTCATGATTATTGCTAACTTTTATTTTAATAAGGCAAATAGCTTTTCGGATAGGATAACCCCATTAACATCTTTCAAATTGGATCAATCCTTAAGTGAACGATATGTGTTTGCACAAAATAGTCTTGAGTTTTTTTCTGAAAAACCAATTTTTGGAAACGGTATAGGTTCATTCGGCACTTTATTTGGTTTTGGTGACGAGAGGGCTTATCCTCACAATATATTCCTTGAAATAGCGGTAGAGTGTGGATTAATTGGATTAGTATTGATTATTTGCGTATTTTTGTGCGTTTTTAAGGATTTATGGCATACAGCCAATTCATTTAGATTAACCATGTTTCTTATATTATTGGCCTTTATAGGCAGTTTACAGTATACAAATACATTTACTGAGTCAAAAATCGCTTTTGCTTCTTTTGGAATAATTCAAGCCTATTTAAACAATTATAAGAGAGAATTTATAGTATGATAACAATAATTGATTATGGTGTTGGTAATCTGGGATCCATCAGGAACATGCTTAAGAAACTTGGGCAAGCTTCCGAAATATCCTCCGACATTAATAAAATAAAAGAGGCAGATAAATTAATTCTACCAGGTGTTGGTTCCTTTGATTATGGAATGACTAAACTTCATGAATACGGCTTTATAGAAGTATTGAATGAAAAGGTTATGATTGAAAAAGTTCCAATCCTCGGAATCTGTCTGGGTGTTCAATTAATGACCAAGTCTAGCAAGGAAGGGCAATTGCCAGGGTTAGGATGGTTTGATGCCGAAACAGTTCCTTTTGAATTTTCGGCTACAGACGAGCTAATTATTCCGCATATGGGTTGGAATACAGTTACTCAAGCTAAAGAGAGTAAATTATTTCAAGACATGTATGAAGAATCTAAGTTTTACTTTGTACACTCATTCCATTTAAAAGCAAATTTAAAAAGTGATGAACTTTTAATTTCTAAATACGGATATAATTTTGTTTCTGCGTTGGAACATGAAAATGTAGTGGGTGTTCAGTTTCATCCAGAGAAAAGCCATAAATATGGGCTTAAATTATTGAAAAATTTTGCTGAATTATATTAATCATACATGGTAAGTAAAAGAATAATCCCAGTCTTATTATTGGAAGATAATTACTTAGTTAAAACTAAGCAATTTAAAAATCCTGTTTATCTCGGCGATCCAATTAATGCTGTGAAAATATACAATGAAAAGGAAGTTGATGAAATAATAATTATTGATATTAAGGCTACTTCAGAGAAAAGAGGAATCAATTTTGACTTGATTTCTGAAATAGCGAGTGAATGTTTTATGCCCCTAGCATATGGAGGCGGAATTACAGCAATTGAAGATATCAAAAAGCTTTTTTTTATAGGTGTCGAAAAGGTATGTATCAATAATAAAGCGCTAAATGATTTTAACTTGATTGCAGAAGCAGCAGCTGTATTTGGCAATCAAAGTATTGTTCTTGGGGTTGATATAAAATATAATCTTTTTGGAAAAGCAATTGTGTATGATCATGTTAAAAAGTCAACATTAAGCAAAGATCCAATTGAATATATAAACTTAGCAAGAGCTGCGGGAGCGGGCGAAATATTTGTAAATTTTGTTGATAAGGATGGAGTGATGCAAGGGTACGATGTTCCTTATTTGAAAAAAATTACAGATAACACAAAACTTCCCATTATTGCGTGTGGAGGTGCTGGCAGTTTGGATGACATAAAAAAGATTTTTGATGAAACAAATGTTTCAGCTGCTGCAGCTGGAAGTTTTTTTGTTTTTCAAGGCAAACACCGAGCAGTATTAATTACATATCCTGATCCAAAGGATATTAAAAAGATTTTAGAATAAAAATATTATGCAAGAAAGACCTTATCAAGTTTGTACTAAAACGGTAATGGATACAACAGATCCAGAAATTACATTCGATGAAAATGGAGTATGCCATTATGTTGAAAAGTACAATCAAGCAACTAAAGACGACGTAAATAACAAAGAGTTAAGAAAGCAACAACTGTTTGCTCAATTAGAAAAAATTAAATTAGATGGCAAGGGTAAAGAGTACGATTGTATTCTTGGCCTAAGTGGAGGAGTGGATAGTTCTTATTTAGCATACATAATAAAAAAAGAATTTGGATTAAATCCTCTAGCTATTCATGTGGATGCTGGTTGGAACTCTGAATTAGCAGTAAAAAACGTTGAGCAAATTGTTAGAAAACTCAATATCGATTTATATACCTATGTAGTTGATTGGGCAGAAATGAAAGATATACAAGTAGCATTTTTTAAAGCTGCTGTTGCCAATCAAGATGTTCCACAAGACCACGCATTTTTTGCAGCCCTAAATAAAGAAGCAGCTAAAAGAGGAATTAAATACATCATTACAGGAAGCAATAAATCAACTGAATATATTTTGCCTGATGCATGGGGTTATAACGCCATGGATGCTCAACATATAAAATCAATCCATAAAATTTTTGGTAAGAAATCATTAAAGAGATTTCCAATTGTAAATTTCTTAGAGTACTATCTCTATTATCCTTTCGTAAAGGGTATTCGTATTGTAAAACCATTAAATTACATTGATTATAATAAAGCAGATGCCATGAAAATTTTGGAAACAGAATTGGATTGGAGATACTATGGTGGTAAGCATTATGAATCTAGATTTACTAAATTTTTCCAATCTTATTACCTACCCACTAAGTTTGGTTTTGATAAAAGAAAGGCGCACCTTTCAAGTTTAATTGTTTCAGGACAATTAGATAGAGAAACTGCTGTTAAAGAATTAGAAAAACCACTTTATGACAATGCAGAGTTGCAGGATGATAAAGAATACGTTCTTAAAAAACTTGGTTTAACAAATGAAGAGTGGGAGAATATTATGAAATTGCCCAACAAAACATTTAGAGACTATCCTTCTAATTATAGTAAATATATTTTCCTTAGAAAAATTAAGGATAAATTCTTTCCAAAATTCAGTTCTTAATAAAAAATTATGAGTAATACTTTTAAGGTGTGTAGCAGGTGTGTAATGGATACTTCTGATCCAGATATAAAATTTGATGATCAAGGTGTGTGTAATCATTGCCATGAGTTTGATCTGAATGTTGGATCAAGGGTAATTACTGGCGAGGATGGAAAGGCAGTACTTCAAAAAATTGTTGAAAGAATAAAAAAGAGTGGTGAAGGAAATGAATACGATTGTATTGTTGGAATTAGCGGAGGTGTTGATAGTACATATGTTGCTTATCAATGTAAGCAATTAGGATTACGTCCATTAGCAGTTCATCTAGATAATGGTTGGAATTCTGAATTGGCAGTAAGCAATATTGAGAAAGTTTTAAAAAAGTTAGACTTCGATCTTTATACTAAAGTGTTAGATTGGAGAGAATTTCGCGATATCCAACTTTCATTTCTTAAAGCTTCAACTCCTGATGGGGAAGTTCCTACTGACCATGCAATTTTCGCCTTGTTACTGAAGGTTGCTAGGGAGAAAAACATTAAGTACATAATGAATGGGATGAATTATTTATCCGAAGCTTCTGTAGTTCCTGCTTGGTCGTATGGGCATGGTGATTGGGGATATATAAAATACATTCAGAAAAAATTTGGCACACATAAAATTAAAAATTATCCACATTATACTCCTTTAGAAATGTTCTACATGCTATTTATTAAGCGTGTAAAATTTGTTTCTATTTTAAATTATATAGATTATAATAAAGAAGCTGCAATTAAAGAATTAACTGAGAAATTAGATTGGCAATATTATGGTGGCAAACATCATGAATCAACCTATACTAAGTTTTTTCAAGCTTATATTCTACCAACTAAATTCGGTATCGACAAACGAAAGATTCATTTATCAAATGCAGTACAATCTGGGCAAATGAATAAAAACGAAGCTCTTGAAGAATTAAAAAAGCCACTTTACTCAGAAACGGCTGCCATGAATGATAAAGAGTTTGTTGCAAAAAAATTAGGTGTAAGTCTTGTTGAGTTTGAAGAAATAATGAAACGAAAACCATTGTTTTATACCGATTACCCTAACAGTTCGAAGCTTTATTTCAGATTGAAAAAAATTCAGTATGCACTTAGAAGAATGGGGCTACTTCATAAATAGTTATGTCAATAATAAATCTACATATTTATCTTTCAAACTTTACTAGCGAAACTAGAATTTTTAAAGAAACAACTAGTATTTCTAAATTCAAACTCGCTGATAAAATTATAATGATTGGTGTTATGACGGATAATCTTCCAGAATTTCAAAAACTTGATGAGGTTAGAGAAATTCACAGAATAAGATTATTCATGTCGAGGTTTAAAAAAAATAAATTAATAGATGTTTTAAAATTTATTGAATTTAGTATTAGAGTTGTTTTAAAGTATAAGAAACTTAAACCAACATTTGTAAATCTACATTCGTTTGCTGTACTTCCTTTGAGTTTTTTCTTTAAAAACAAACAGAATAAAGTTATTTATGATACTCACGAACTAGAAACGGAAAAGGCAAGATTAGGACCAAGGCTTAAAGTAATTTCAAAAAAAATTGAAAGATATTTAATAAGGTATGTCGATACTAT
This sequence comes from Sphingobacterium thalpophilum, assembly GCA_943371235.1. Taxonomy (GTDB): domain Bacteria; phylum Bacteroidota; class Bacteroidia; order Sphingobacteriales; family Sphingobacteriaceae; genus CAJBVG01. The sequence continues at coordinate 14,977 of CALRTZ010000007.1, forward strand.
CGTAGTAGTAAGTGATTCTATTGGAGATTGGTATAGAAATGCATATCAGAAGCCTGTTTTCCTAATTCGAAATATTCCTAATTCCTCATCAACAATAACTCAAAGAGATCCTATTTTGAGAGATTTCTTTAAAATTTCTGAAACAGATATCTTGTTTATTTATCAAGGGTTAATTAGTCATGAAAGAGGAATCGATATTATATTGGAAGCATTTAAAGGATTACCCTCAAATAAACACATTGTTTTTATGGGTTTTGGGGAGTCAGTCGATATTGTAAAAGAGGCTTCCGAATCTTATAAAAATATACACTTTCACGAAGCAGTTATATACAAAGATATTAGTAGATATACATCAGGAGCAGATGTTGGATTGTCATTAATTCTGAATAGTTGTTTAAATCATTACTATTGTTTACCTAATAAACTATTCGAATATATATTAGCAGGAATTCCTGTTATTGTAAGTGATTTCCCAGATATGAAAAATATTGTTGGTCCAAACAACTTAGGTTGGATTTCCAATCCGGATGTAAACGCATTAGTAGAGTTAATAAATGGAATCACGATTGAAGATGTTAATAGAAAACAAGAAACGGTTATTCAAAATAGAAGTAGATTTAGTTGGGAGAAGGAAGAGTTGTTTATTCCACAGATTTTCAAATTAGAGGCATGAAAGTATTAACAATAATAGGTACTCGCCCTCAATTTATAAAAGCTGCAATCGTTTCTAAAACATTTAGCTCTAAAGGAATTGAAGAAATAATTGTTCATACTGGTCAACATTTTGATCATAATATGAGTCAAGTGTTTTTTGATGAAATGCAAATACCTAAGCCAAAATATAACCTCGAGATTAATAGCCTCTCTCATGGAGCTATGACAGGTCGAATGATAGAAGAAATTGAAAAGGTAATTTTAGAAGAGCAACCTCAATACGTGATGGTGTATGGTGATACTAATACCACTTTAGCAGCAGCCATTGCAACTAAAAAGTTAGCTCCGAAATTAATTCACATCGAGGCAGGGTTAAGAAGTTTTAACATGCAGATGCCTGAAGAAATTAATAGAATTCTTACAGATCGAATAAGCGACTTGTTGTTTTGCCCAACGAACAGTGCTATTAAAAATTTAAAAGAGGAAGGATTCGACCATTTTGATTCAAAAATAGTACTTACAGGCGATGTGATGTATGATTCCGTCTTGTATTTTTCAAAATATGCAGTTAAACCTAATTTGAACATAAACGGGGATTATATCTTAACAACTATACATCGAGCAGAAAATACAGATGATTTGATTAAGCTAAAAAATATAGTTGACGCATTGATGGAAGTTTCTAAATTAATGCCTGTATATTTAGTTTTACATCCAAGAACAAGAAAAATCCTAGATCAACAGAATTTCAATATTTCATCAAGCAATTTACAAATTATAGAGCCTCTTAGTTATTTAGAGATGATATATATGACAATGAATGCGAAATTAGTAATGACCGATAGTGGTGGATTACAAAAAGAATCATTCTTTTTCAAAAAGAAATGTGTGGTACTGCGTGAACAAACAGAATGGGTTGAATTGGTTGAGAATGGATACAACGCATTGGCGGGTTCAAATTACGAATTGATTTTAGAGAAAACACAAATGTTGTTAAATTCAAATATTGAATTCAATAGTCAATTTTATGGAAATGGGAATGCAAGTGAAATCATTGCTGATACTTTATTAAGTTTATAAGAAATAGAATTTATTTAACCTTTAATTAATAATATCAGAGCCTTGCAGCTCTGATAAAAACAAAACAAATAATAATATGATCAATTTTGCAATTATAGGCTGTGGTCGAATAGCTCAAAGACACGCAGAGCATATCAATAAGCAAGGGAAACTTTTAGCCGTATGTGATATCGATATATCAAAAGCCAAAGAAATGGCTGAAAAATATGGATGCAATTATTATCAAAATATAGATGAATTACTTTCTAAAGAAACGAAAGTAAATGTAGTTGCTATTTGTAGCCCAAATGGCTTACACGCAGAGCACTCTATAAAATCTTTAAATGCTGGATTTCATGTATTATGTGAAAAGCCTATGGCTATTGATGTACAAGATTGTGGTGAAATGATTAAAGCGGCTGAAAAATCAAACAAACGATTGTTTGCAATAAAGCAGAATAGATTTAATCCACCTGTAAATGCTGTAAAAGTAGCTATTGACGAGGGGCGACTAGGGAAAATATTTAGTGTTCAGCTTTCTTGTTTTTGGAATAGAAATGAAGACTATTATAGAAATTCTTGGAAAGGCACTAATGCATTGGATGGTGGTACTCTTTACACCCAGTTTAGTCATTTTGTAGACTTATTATATTGGATAATTGGTGATATAAAAAACACAAAAGCATTCACTGCAAATTATGCGCATAAAGGAATAATTGAATTTGAAGATACAGGAGTTGTTGCTTTAGAATTTTATAATGGAGCAATCGGAACGATTAATTATACTGTAAATAGTTTCGAAAAAAACATGGAAGGTTCATTAACAATTTTTGGGGAAAAGGGAACAGTGAAAATAGGTGGGCAATATTTAAATGAATTGGAGTATCAAAACATTAAAGATTATAAAATTGAGAATTTACCAGAAGGAAATAAACCAAATAATTACGGGAACTATCAAGGCTCCATGTCTAATCATGATAAAGTTTATGAAAATTTAATTGATGTATTAAATAATGGCGGGAGTATTTCTACGAATGCATTTGAAGGGTTAAAAACCGTAGAAATAATTGACAAAATTTATCAATCTGCAAAAAGAAATTAAATAATGATGGAGGCAAAAGTAATACCTAATGGAATTGTAAACGTAAAGTTTGGTGAAAATGTTAAAATAGTTTCGCCAACAAATATGTACGGGTGCGAAATTGGAAATGATTGTTTTATTGGTCCATTTGTAGAAATTCAAAAGGATGTTAAAATTGGAGAAAGAACAAAAATTCAATCTCATGCTTTTGTTTGTGAACTTGTAACTATTGGTAACGATTGCTTCATCGGACATGGAGTTATGTTTATTAATGATTTATTTTCAGAAGGAGGTCCAGCAAGGGGTGATAAAAATAAATGGAAAAGCACTACAATTGGGAATCATGTTTCAATTGGAAGTAATGCTACAATTTTACCAATTGAAATATGTGATCATGTTGTGATAGGAGCAGGATCAGTTGTTACAAAAAATATTAGTGAACCCGGAATTTATGCTGGAAATCCAGCAAGAAAAATAAAATAAAAAATTATGAATATACCTTTCGTAGATCTAAAAGCGCAGTATCAATCTATAAAAAAAGAAATTGATCAAGCAATTGAAACTGTTATAAGTGAAACAGCATTTATTGGTGGAAAATATGTAAAAAACTTTGAAAAAGAGTTTGCAGAAACTTATGGTGTGAAACATTGCATTAGCGTTGCTAATGGAACCGATTCTTTATACATCATCATGAAAATGTTAGGTATAAAAGAAGGGGATGAAGTTATTACATCTGCTTATAGTTGGATATCAAGTTCTGAAACTATTTCACAAACTGGTGCAACTCCTGTTTTTGTTGATATTGAGCAAGATTATTTCACATTTGATGCAAACTTAATTGAATCTAAAATTACAAATAAAACAAAAGCGATAATTCCAGTTCATATTCATGGGCAGATGTGTGATATGGATAAAATTATGGAATTGTCAAAAAAATACAATTTACATATTATCGAGGATTGTGCTCAATCTCATTTCTCTGAGTTCAAAGGAAAAAGAGCTGGTACAATGGGGATCGCTTCTTCATTCTCGTTTTACCCAGGGAAAAATTTAGGCGCATATGGAGATGCTGGATGTATTTTAACAAACAATGATGAGTTAGCTGATAAGTTTAGAATGTATGCAACTCATGGAGCACTTAAAAAACATGATCATCAAATAGAAGGTATTAATAGCAGGTTAGATGGAATGCAAGCAGCTATTTTATCTGCCAAACTTCCTCACATTTTTGAATGGACTGCCAAACGAAAAAGTAGAGCTGCTATGTATACAAAATTATTTGAAAACAATAAATTCCTTACTATTCCAAGTGTAAGACCTGAAACTGAACACAGTTTCCATTTATATATAATTCGATTGCATACGAAGAGAGAAGAACTACAAGAATATTTGAAAAAAGAGGGAATAGAAACTGCTATACATTATCCAAATATTTTACCGGTAATGCCTGCATATAAATATTTGAATTACTCATCATCCGATTTCCCAATTGCTTTCGCTAATCAATCTACTATTTTATCAATTCCACTATATCCTGAACTTACAGATGAACAAGTTAAATATGTTGTCGATACAATAAATAAGTTCTATGAGAATTTGGCTGGTTAAAATAGGTGAAACTCTGCCTGTTGGAAAAGACGATAAACGTCTATTGCGAACTGGCTTACTTTCTAAAGCACTAGCAAATGACGGGCATGATGTTGTTTGGTGGACAAGTACGTTCGATCATTTTAAAAAAACACAGCTTTTTGAAGAGGATACAGATTTCAACTATTTGCCGAATCTCAGAATTTCACTACTTTTTGGGAAATCTTATAAGCGAAATGTTTCAATTGATCGAATTCAGGACCACCAAATCATTTCTGAAAAATTTAAGAAACGAATTGAAGAAGAAACGGATAAACCAGATATTATAGTTTGTTCATATCCTACTATAGGACTTGCTTATCAGTGTATAAAATTTGGCAAGAAACATAATATCCCTGTACTTATAGATATTAGAGATCTATGGCCAGATATTTTTATTGAGGAATTGTTGCCAAAACCTTTAAGATTTTTAGCACTAAAAACGTATAATTTGTTATTTAAAAAGCACCAATATGTTTTTAAAAATGCAGATGGTATAATTGGAATAACAGAAAGCATTCTAAATTGGGGCCTTGATTATGCAAACCGCAAAGCAACAGAAAAAGACAAAGTTTTTCATCTTTCCTATAATAAATCTGATTTGGTATGTACTAAAGCACAATTAGAATCTTTAGAAAAGAAAGGCTTGACGTTTGATAAAAGCAAACTATATGCTTGTTTAATTGGAACTATTAGTGATTATAAATTTGATTTTAAACCAATTATTGAAGCTGCAAAACTATTAATCAATACAAACAAGGAAATTCAATTTGTAATTTGTGGGGATGGAGAGGGATTGGAAAAATTAAAGGAAACCTGCAAAGGCTTAAATAATATTGTTTTTACAGGCTGGATTGATCAACATGAAATCAATTGCATATTAACTAATTCCGATATCGGAATTGCTCCATACCATAATACATTTACCTATTTAACTAGTATACCTTCTAAGATTTCAGAATATTTTGCCTATGGAATGCCAGTAGTCTCAGGTTTGGGAGGAATTTTAGCCAATTATTTAAAAATGAATGATGCCGGCTATTTTTATCATTCTGGGCAGGAACTAGCTGAACAACTGATTACTTTAAAAAATAATCCAGAACGCCTCTTTAAAATTCGGGCAAAAACTTTATCTTTGTTCGCTAAAGAATTTGATTCAGGTGTTGTATATGATAATTTCAAACAACATATATTGACCTTCAACAAAAACCAAAAATGACAGAAATTGACTTACTAAACCAAAGCATCACCCAAATTGAGGCGAAAACGCAATCAAAAGAATGGGTTGAAAACTTGGAACCCCGAAAAAAGGAAGAGGCTGAATTTCATGATTTTAGCCATGATCAAAGCACAGAACTTGAAAATAAGAAGTTCTATAAAACTACTGAAAAATCAAATATCTATTTACAAAATTGGTTAAAAGAAAATGTAAAGGATAAAATTTTTCTTGATTACGCCTGTGGAAATGGAGTAACCAGTATAGAAGCTGCAGAATATGGAGCTAAATTCGTAATGGGATTAGACATAAGTTCTGGTTCTATTGCTAATGCTCGTCGTTTGGCCAAAGAAAAGGGATATGAATCTAATACAAGGTTTTTTGTAGGAGATTGTGAAAATACAGGACTTCCAGACAATAGTATTGATGTAATTTTATGTGCTGGAATGTTACATCACTTAGATTTAAATTTTGCTTTTCCTGAATTAAAGAGAATTTTAAAACCAGGAGGAAAAATCATTGCTGTTGAGGCATTAGACTATAATCCATTTATAAAAGCGTACCGATTAATGACCCCAGGAATGAGAACTGAATGGGAAAAGCACCATATTCTTTCTATGAAAGATGTTCGATTTGCTTCAAAGTTAAAAGTGTTAAATTCTGGCATATTACTTCATTTGCTGCAGCTTTTGTGGGTACACCAAAATGGTTGTTAGCAGGTTTGAATGTTTTGGATAGTGTTTTAACTAAAATCCCTGGTGTGAAATTATTAGCTTGGCAGTTTATTTTTGAGCTTCATAAAGAAAAATAATTCTAATGGAGTTACTTCCTCTTCATAATTCTGAAATCAAATTAACAAGAATTGGATTTGGTTGCGAGCAACTAGGCTTACATAATTGGGGTGAAGTAAATATTAACGACCTCGAATTGGCTATTAATGTAGCTATTGAAAATGGAATTAATTTTTTTGATACTGCAGATGTTTATGGGCTTGGAAAATCAGAAGAAAATTTAGGGAAATTCCTTGGGCAAAACAGAAAATCAGTAAACATCATAACAAAATTTGGAATCAGATTTCAAAATGGCGAAAGGTATTTTGACAGTAGTCCAAAATGGATTATTCAGGCTTTAGAAGCTTCTTTGAAAAGATTAAACACAGATTATATTGATGTTTTTCAGCTTCATTATTGGGATGAAAAAACTGATTTAGATGAAATTCATCATTGTTTAAATGAACTAATGATAAGTGGGAAAATTAGAACCTATGGTTTTTCAAATTTAGCTCAAAATCAACTAAATTTAAACTCTAAATTTGTCGATAACGCTGATATTTTTAGTTATGAATATAGCCTTGTTAATAGAGAAAAGGAAAGTTTAATTCTTGAACAACAAAAGAAAAAGGTCTTTTTGGCATATGGTGCATTAGCTCAAGGTTTATTATCTGGCCGTTATAAAAGTTCAAAAGATTTTCAAGCTGGTGATCGAAGAGCAACAGAAAGATATGTTAATTTTCATGGAGAAAAATTCGAACAAAATCTAAGAATAATCGAAGGTATTAATCAGATTTCAACAAATTATTCAATGAAAACTTCTCAAATCTCTTTGAGATTTGTTTTAGATAATTTAATAAACTCATCCGTTATTGTAGGAGTTAAGAACCCTTCTCAAATTTCAGATGCAATAAAAGTTTTAAATTTTAATTTAAGTCAATTAGATATTACATATTTAAAAAAATTAAGTAATTCAAATGGGATACACGAACAAGTTTGAAGAGCAATACTTTGATCCTGAAAAATTTGCAGGATTGGTGGATGCTTCTTATGCAAGTAAAGAGGATAAACTAAGACATATAGAACATATGTTAATTATCAGATATGCCGAGGAAAAAATTTCTGAAGAAGTGGTATCTGGCAAAATCAAATGTCCTTGTCATTTAGGAATTGGTCAAGAAGCTATTGCAGTTGGAATTGCATCATTCCTGCGAAAAACCGATAAAGTTTTTGGAGCACATAGATCTCATTCTCATTTTTTAGCGATGAATCAGAATGCATACAGTTTATTTGCTGAAACTTTGGGTCGTGTAGACGGTTGCTCGAATGGATTAGGTGGTTCAATGCATTTAATTGATCAAGAAAATGGTTTTTATGGATCAGTGCCAATTGTTGGGGCAACAATTCCAATCGCTACAGGTGCAGCTTTATCAATTAAACTAGACAAAACAGATAATTTAGCAGTGAGTTATTTTGGTGATGGTGCTGTTGAAGAAGGTGTATTTCATGAATCGATGAATTTAGCGAGAGTTAATAATTTGCCGATTTTATTTGTATGTGAAAACAATTTATTTGCGAGTCACATGCACATTCTTGAAAGACAGCCAACATTAAGTACAATTAGATATGCAGATGCACATCATATTCCTGCACTTTTGGTTGATGGAAATGATATAGCATCAATGCATGAAGCGGCAAAAATTGCTACAGAACATATTCGTTCAGGCAAAGGACCCTTCTTTATGGAATGTGTAACCTACCGATGGAAAGGACACGTTGGTCCTAGTGATGATAATGATGTAGGATTGCAAAGAAGTGAAGTGCTTCAAGTTTGGAAGAAAAGAGATCCAATAAAAAGAATTGTTGATAGTATGATTAAAGATGGTGAGATTACCGAACAGGAGTTTGAAGATACTCAATCAAAAATAAGAAATATTATAAATGATGCATGGTTAAGAGCAGAAAGTTCACCATTTCCAAGCGACAAATATTTATATTCAACTCTATATTCAAATTAAGATATAAAATGCAAAAAATAAAATACAGTAAAGGAATATTAGATGGTTTTAAACATTTACTTTCAAATCATCAGGAGGTTTTTGTTTTAGGGCAAGGTCTTTGGAGTCCTTGGTATGTAGGGGCATCTATGACAGATCTTGACAAGATTTATGGAAAAGATAGAATTATTGATTCTCCCGTTTCAGAATTAGGAACTACTGGTGCAGGTGTTGGTGCAGCGATTGCTGGGAAACGACCAATAATTGTTCACCCAAGAATCGACTTTATGCTTTTAGCGGTAGATCAAATTGTAACACAAGCTGCTAAATGGCGACATATGTTTGGCGGAAAAGCTTCAGCTCCAATTACTGTCAGAGGTATGATAAACAGAGGCGGAGAGCAAGGTGCTCAACATTCTCAATCATTGCATTCTTGGTTCGCACACATTCCAGGATTAAAAGTAGTAATGCCTGCAACTGCAAGAGATGCTAGAGATTTATTAATTGCGAGTGTATTAGCTGATGATCCAGTTTTATATATTGATGATAGATGGTTGTATGATGAAGAAGAAGATGATGCACCAATAGATTTGACTCCATTATCTCAAATAGGTCCAAAGTTAATTCGTAAGGGTTCCGATATTACATTAGTTGGAGTGAGTTATACTACAAAAATAAATTTATTGGTTGCTGAGGAATTAGCAAAGCAAGGAATTTCTGCAGATGTAATAGACTTAAGAGTTATTAATCCATTAAATTATTCAGAAATAGTTGAATCGGTTAAAAGAACCGGTAGATTATGTGTAGTAGATGGTTGCTGGACTAATTGTGGTTTAGCTGGAGAAATAATTGCTGGTGTTTCAGAAAGAGTTGAACCTAGTATATTTAAAGTTTCTCCTAAAAGGTTTACACTTACAGATGTTCCTGCACCAACTAGTAAAGCTTTAGAAAGTAATTATTATATCAAAAACGACGATATCGTGAGTTATATTAAAAGTGTTATATAATAATGAACCGTTGGGTTGAATTTTTTTTGGCACTAATAATACTGATTGTCTTATCACCCGTCTTTATTACAATTGCTATATTGATTTTTCTTACAGATTTTCAGTCTCCCTTTTTTATTTCAAAAAGAGTGGGTCAATATGGAAATGAATTTAATATGTATAAATTTCGCTCTATGAAAAATGATGCGAAACTAAAACATATAGTTTCCACTTCAGATTCTGACCAAAGAATTACTTGGATTGGAAAAGTAATTAGAAAGGTTAAGCTGGATGAAATTTCTCAAATCGGCAATATTCTGCTTGGTGATATGAAATTTGTTGGCCCTAGACCAAATGTAAAAGTTGAAACAGACTTATATACCACTGAAGAGCAACAGATTTTATCTATAAAGCCTGGAATTACAGACATTTCGTCAATCGTATTTGCAGATTTAAATACGATTCTAAGTCAAAGTATGGATGCAAATTTAGACTATAATCAATTAGTTCGCCCATGGAAAAGCAGACTCGCACTAATTTATGTTCAGAATCGAAACTTCTCCCTTGATATTCAATTAATATTTCTAACTGTATATAATATATTTTTTAGAAATTCTACACTCAAATTAATTCAAAAAATTGTTGCGAAATTTTCTAGCGATCAATTATTAATTCAAATCTCTGGCCGAGAAATTGCACTTTTCCCATACCCACCTCCAGGCTCAAATTCTATTGTAACTGCACGTTAATTGTAAACGTTGACTTGCTTGAATTAACTTATTCCTTAATCTTAAGAAATATAAATTAAGTAGTATTAACGTATAACAAGTTTATCAAGAAATATATCTTATTCCCAATATCCCTACGACTATTATTCAATAGTTAAGTTTTAGTGCTCATATACGATAAAGTTCGAATTGTTTAATAGTCAGTCGTTTATAAGTATTTTCAAGCATCCTCTCTAATTTCTCATCAGACTTACTTCTAACTAAACTAAGCTTAGATATTCTAATACTTATTTCATTTCTCGAATAAAATAATCATTATAGTGTATCTGAACGTACAGTTACTTGCTTTAATGTTAATTATAATACCTTTATATTGGTTTAATTAATTTAAAATGCAATATCTTTGTAAATCTTTATAGTATACACCATGCAATTGATGCAAAAAATTTTAAGTCGATATGCAGGCAAATATGCCTCTAGGTGGCTTGTTCTTTTTATTGACATGTGTCTAGTTACCATTGGCTACCTATTAGCGTGGGTGGTTAGATTTAACTTCCAAGTGGATCAAATGAGCTTGTTCGAAGTTACGACTAGCTATTATTTTATCGCTGCAATTTATTTAATTTTCTTCTTTATTTTCAAATCATTTGTTGGAGTTATTCGTCATACCAGCATGTATGATACCATTAAAATTATACAGGCTACTACAGCTGCAGCTATTACTGCATTTATTGCTTCGTATGTGTATAAATTTATTGCTGCAGATCACTCTTATCCTATTCCTAGCTCTATCATACTCATACATGCTTTGTTTACCATTTTTATGTTAATATCTGCGCGTATTGTGTTTAAAGCAGCCTTTATTACCATAGCAGGAATGGGTGAAGGCGTAAAAAGAAATGTACTAATTTATGGTGCAGGGCAATCAGGGATTATTACGTTAAACACATTGAGCCAAGATTCTAGATCTGAAGTTAATGTAGTTGGTTTTATTGATGACAATAATAGTAAGATTGGAAAAACACTTGCCGGTATTAAAATTTATTCGGCAGATGAAGCATTAAATGGAATGCTTGATAAAAGAAGTATTTCTGAAGTAATTCTTTCTATTCAAAACATATCATCAATTCGGAAATCGGAAATTGTGAACCGATGCTTGGAGATGAACGTTCAAGTAAAAAATGTACCACCCATTGCCAGATGGATTAACGGAGAATTAAGTTCACGACAAATTAAAGCCGTTCGTATTGAAGATTTATTGAATCGCGAACCTATTAAACTCAATCAAGAAAATATTTTTAACGAGTTAACCGGTAAAATTATAATGATTACCGGTGCAGCGGGCTCTATAGGTTCTGAAATTGCACGCCAAGTAGTTTCTTATAAACCCAAAATGGTGATTTTTGTTGATCAAGCAGAAACACCGATGTATGAGTTAGAAATAAACCTCCGCAAACGCATAGAACGTTATCATGTAATGACGAAGTTTATTATTGCAGATGTTTCTGATGTATTTGCAATGGAGCGTATTTTTATTGAATACCAGCCTACTAAAGTATTTCATGCAGCTGCTTATAAACATGTTCCATTAATGGAATCTAACCCTCATGAAGCCGTTCGAGTAAATGCTTTAGGTACCAAAAATATGGCAGACCTCTCTATGAAGCATGGAGTGAAGAAGTTTGTCATGGTATCAACAGATAAAGCGGTAAACCCAACCAATGTTATGGGGGCTACCAAGAGAATTGCCGAAATGTATATCCAATGCCTAAGTCAGGTTGAAAACCATACTACCGCCTTTATTACCACACGTTTCGGAAACGTACTCGGTTCTAATGGCTCGGTAATCCCGATGTTTAAGAAACAAATTGATGCTGGAGGCCCAATTACAGTAACTCACCCAGAAATAACCCGTTATTTCATGACAATCCCAGAAGCTTGTCAGTTAGTATTGGAAGCAGGTTCGATGGGTAAGGGAGGCGAGATTTTTATTTTCGACATGGGGGAGTCGGTGAAAATTATCGATGTAGCAAAAAATATGATTAAACTTTCGGGTTTAACTCTAGGTAAGGATATTCAAATTGAGATAACAGGTTTAAGGCCTGGAGAAAAATTATACGAAGAATTATTAAATGATTCAGAGAATAATAAACCTACATACAATCCTAAAATACAAATAGCTAACGTTCAAGAGTATGAATATTCTTACGTAAAAGAAGAATATGCTAAACTAGAAGTATATTGTAAATCTAACGACCATTTGGAGTTAGTTAGCCAAATTAAAGCGATGGTAAAGGAATATGTAAGCAATAATTCTATTTACGAAACGCTTGACTAGAATATTCTTAATGGTTTTTTAACATTAAACTTGTATTTTCGGGTATGCGTGTTTTTCTCTTCACCTTTTGGTTTTTACCTGATAATCGGACTGCCGTTAACAGAATTAAATATTTCAAGAAAAAATTTATTGAAGCGGAAATCGATTTGCACTTGGTTTACTGCGACGATAGCTTACCTCAATCACATCAGAATAGTTTATTTTATAAAATACCCCACGTACATTTTTTTTATAAATTTTCTAGATTCTTGCTAAAGAAGCAGTGGTTTACGTTTTATAAAATAGTGCATTTCTTTTACATCATCAGTAGAAAAAGAGATGTATATGATTTTTATAGAAATTATAGGGCGATTGAAGCTCAAAAAGCAACCAGTTACAGTAAAAATGATGTGGTGATTACTTCAGCGCCACCGTATTCTGCACTAAATATTGGCTATTACTTAAAGAGAAAGTATGGCGTAAAATGGGTTATCGATTACAGAGATCCTTGGACATTGGGGTATTCTACATTAGGTTATAGTAATTTAGCAGACAAGCTCCGTAAATTAATTCAGCGTAAAGAGGAACTTAAGTTTTTAGAAACAGCTGATCAAATTATTACAGTTTCGAATAGTTTACGAAAAATGTTTCCTGAAAAGTTTCAACATAAAATACACGTAATACCAAACGGTGCGAATACAGACGAAATGGATTTTTCTAAAATAAATCCTACTCCTGAGAGTTTTTCGATAGTGTACGCTGGCACAATGCATTCTCAACAATTGGAGAATATTTATTTTTTCGAAGTAGTGCGTAAATTTATTTTAGAAGAAAAAATAAAACCAGAAAATTTTAAAATCCATTTTGTTGGAGCAGCAGATTCAACAATGCTCAAGACGGAAATAAACAATCATCATTTAGAGGAGTATGTGAATTGCACTAGCAGAGTAGAACTACCCGTGTTATATAATTTCATGTACGATGCTTCGATGTTTTTACACTTAAAATACTCCGAAAGAGATAAAATAATTACCTCTAAACAATATGATTATTTAGCATTGCAAAAACCAATTTTGTTACCCGAATCAGATAATGGTGATTTGGAAGAAAGTATTATAAATAATAATGCAGGCTATGTTTGCAAAAATAAAGATCAATTATATTATACATTACACCAGGAATATTATAAATTTATAAACAATAAAGACGTTCGAATTTACCGTGATGATAATTTCATAAATCAAATAAGTAGGAATTACGCCTCTAATAAATTAATGGAATTATTGTACGGAGAAAGTATACCTCAATCTAAACTCGAAAAAGATATTGATTTGAAATTTACAAATGTAAAATGGAACTAGCTAAACTTATTTTACTTCTTTTTACATCCTTTGGTTTTGTATGGTTTGCAATACCCACTCTTATAAAAGTTGCTCACAATGGCAATTTTTTCGATCAGCCAGATCATGTTCGAAAAGTACATGAGACAAGTATTCCAAATATTGGAGGCGTTGCTATTTTCTTTGGTTTTTTATTTTCCTGTATTATATTCTTAAAAGCAACTGCCATAGAATATGGTAATTTTTTATTGGGCGCTTCCATGATTATTTTTAGCATGGGTATACGCGATGATATGTTGGGCTTGAATGCTTATATTAAAATTGGCTTGCAATTAATAGCCGCTTTTTTAGTAGTGTATTTTGCAAACGTAAGGATTGATAGTTTATTCGGATTATTTGGAGTGGAGCTTCTTCCAATTTATGTTTCTATACCCTTTTCAATTTTCACCATTATCGTTATTACCAATTCAATTAATTTAATTGATGGAATTGATGGCTTAGCTACCAATATTGGCATTGTTATTTGTGCTGTTTATGGGATTATGTTTTACGACATGGGCCAACCTGGTTGGAGCAGAATAGCTTTTGCTTTGTGTGGAGCATTATTAGGTTTTATTAGATTTAACTTTTCACCCGCTAAAATATTCATGGGCGATACCGGTGCATACATTGTGGGTTTTATTCTAGCAATTTTAACTATTCAGTTTATAGAATTAAACAGGTTCGATACACTTACAAACCCTACTCCTTATATAAAATCATCACCTGCTGTTGGCATAGGTTTTTTGTTTGTTCCTTTGTTTGATACCTTGAGAGCATTCTCTATTCGCATAGCAAGTGGTAAGTCTCCTTTTTTTGCAGACCGTCAACACTTACACCATTTTTTATTAGACAGGCATTGGTCGCACAGGCAAATAAGTTTGTTCCTTCCAGCTTTATCTTTATTCTTCATTATATTGTGTTTGTTGTTGCAAGATATTGGTAGTTTCGTAATGATTACTTCCTTAGTTTTAATAGGTGTGGCAGGGCATTTTGTAATTCAATATTTAAAAGGTAAAAATGAAAATTAAGCACATTCCTTTTTTCTTTTTTCTTTTTTCTTTTTATAATGTCAAAGCACAGTTCAAGCCTATCTATCATTATTCTACAGAATTAAATTCTTGGTACGATGATTCGAAATACAATCATACTTCATTGCAACCATTTTATTCTACCGACACGATAACAGAACTAAAAAGTACTCGGAAATTTTGGTTAGGCAGAAAATTATACGACGAACATTTATATCAATATAAAACAGAAAAGTATAAAGTAAACATCGACTTTTTACCAGATATATATGTCGGCACTGAAGGCGATGGTAGAACTCTATGGAATAATACAAGAGGTTTAGATATTAATGGAACGGTTGCAAGAAATTTTTCATTTGGTTTTCAATTGTATGAAACACAATCATTATTCCCTCAATACTTAGATTCCATTAATATTGCAAAAAAGTCGGTAGTGGGCCAAGCTTGGTTCGAACCAAGAACTACATTATTGCAATTGTTTGATTATACCTATAGCACCGCAAATATTGCATATAGAGCTGGCAATTTTAATTTTCAATTAGCCAATGATAAATTATTTATCGGCGATGGATATCGCTCTTTATTACTATCAGATGTTTCTATTCCTTATCCTTATTTTAAAGCAAGTTTTGAAACGAAGCGATTGCAATATTCTTCGATTTATATGCAACATGTAGATCCTTTTTCTACTAAATTATCTCAAGAGTTAGGTCAACGTAAAAAATGGGCTGTAATGCATTACTTCAATTGGAATTTTAATGACAAATGGAGTTTAGGATTATTTGATGCCATTATATGGCAAGATGCTGATAGTGTTGGTAAGAGAGGTTTCGAAATGAGTTATGCGAATCCTATTATTTTTTTGAGAGCTGCTGAATATACTACAGGCTCATCAGACAACGCACTCGTTGGGTTAAATTTAAAATACCAGTGGAATAAAAACAACAAAGCTTATTTTCAACTTTTATTAGACGAGTTGAGGTTGCAAGAGTACACCGCAAACAATGGTTGGTGGGCAAATAAATTTGGACTGCAATTAGGTGTACGTTCTCGAAATATTTTAAAAGTGGAAAATCTAAATGGATTTACAGAATTCAATTTGGTTAAACCATACACTTATACTCACAAAAACACATTAAGAAGTTATACCAATTATGGCGATGCTTTGGCTCATCCGCTAGGTGCAAATTTTGTAGAAAATGTAAGCCGTTTGGAGTATGCTTACAAACGTTGGAGGCCAATGTTGCAAGTAAATTATGCTTTGTACGGTGTCGACTCAGCAAATGGAAACACTAATGTGGGCACAGATATTTTAGCTTCATACAATACCCGCGATAAAGAATATGGAAATAAACTATTGCAAGGTATTCCAGCTTCTTTACTTTTTATAGATCTGCGTTTGGCTTATGTACTAAACCCTAAAACAAACCTACGCTTCGAACTTGGATACATATACAGAGACAATAAAATTGATGGCATATCAAACACCAGCAACATCATTACTTTTGGCTTAAGAAGTTCGTTTAGGAATTTATATTTTGACAGGTAAATTCAATGTGCAAATTACGTAATCACTTTCCTCATCGTTAATTCGACAATTCGTTAATTCGCTAGTTCGCCAACTGGTAAGCTCGCATATTCGATCACTGCTCGTTTAATCGCATTGGCATCATATCCACACTCTGCCCACAGTTCTGATTGTTCTCCGTGTTCAATATATTCATCCGGGATGCCTAATCTTTTTACCTGTGCACTGTAATTGTGGTCTGCCATAAATTCTAATACGGCAGAACCTACACCTCCTTGTATACAGCCATCTTCCACCGTAATTACTTTTTTGTACTTAGTAAATACTTCGTGTAACATAGCTTCATCAAGTGGTTTTGCGAAACGTAAATCGTAATGTGCTGGATTTATTCCTTCTTTTCTGAGTTCTTGACATGCTTCAATTGCAAAATTACCCACATGGCCAAATGTTAAAATAGCCACTTCTTCTCCGTCGCAAATCTTTCTGCCTCTGCCAATCACTAATTTTTCGAATGGTGTTTTCCAGTTTACCATAACTCCATTACCTCTTGGGTAGCGGATGGTAAACGGACCTGCATTATCGATACTTGCAGTGTACATTAAATTTCTAAGCTCTTGCTCATTCATGGGTGCAGATACCACCATGTGGGGTATGCAACGCATATAAGCAATATCATAGGCTCCGTGGTGTGTTGGTCCGTCGGCGCCCGCTAAACCTGCTCTATCTAAACAAAATACTACGTTTAATTTTTGCAAAGCCACATCGTGTATTACTTGATCATATGCTCGTTGCATAAACGATGAGTAAATGTTACAAAATGGCACCAATCCTTGCGTAGCTAATCCCGCCGAAAATGTAACGGCATGTTGTTCTGCAATGCCAACGTCAAATGCTCTGTCAGGCATTGCCTTCATCATTATATTTAAAGAGCATCCACTTGGCATTGCTGGTGTAATACCCATTATTTTATCGTTCTTTTCTGCAAGCTCTACCATTGTATTGCCAAATACATCTTGGTATTTTGGTGGTTGAGGTCCATTATTTGCAGATTTTTTTATTTCACCGGTAATTTTATCAAACAATCCTGGTGCATGCCATTTAGTTTGATCTTTTTCTGCTAACTCATAGCCTTTGCCCTTAACAGTTAAACAGTGTAATATTTTTGGTCCGGGGATGTCTTTTAAATCATTTAATACTTTAACTAAATGGTTAATATCGTGCCCATCTACAGGGCCAAAATACCTAAACTTTAATGCTTCAAATAAATTGGAGTTTTTAAGTAAGGTGCCTTTTATCCCTTTTTCAATTTTCTTTACAATGTCTTGAGCATTTGGGCCGAAACGGCTTATGCCGCCCAACACTTTCCAAATATCTTCGCGAACCTTATTATAAGTATGTGAAGTGGTAATGTCTGTTAAATACTCTTTTAATGCCCCAACATTTGGGTCAATAGACATGCAGTTGTCATTCAAAATAACTAAGAGGTTTGCATTTTCTACCCCTCCATGGTTTAATGCTTCAAACGCCATTCCGGCTGTCATCGCGCCATCGCCAATTACGGCAATGTGTTGTCTGTTAGGTTCGTTTTTATATTTGGATGCAACAGCCATACCCAATGCAGCAGAAATAGAGGTGGAAGAGTGCCCAACACCAAATGTATCGTACTCGCTTTCTGAACGTTTGGGGAAACCGCTTATGCCTTTATAAACTCTGTTTGTATGAAACTGATCTTTCCTGCCTGTTAAAATTTTATGGCCATAGGCTTGGTGCCCAACATCCCAAACCAATTGATCGTCTGGGGTATTAAACACATAATGCAAGGCAACACTCAACTCTACCACTCCTAAACTAGCCCCAAAATGTCCTCCGTTTACCGATACCATGTCTATGATATACTGACGTAATTCGTCGGCTACCTGAGGCAATTGACTTTCTGCCAGTTTTCTTAAATCTGCTGGAAGGTTAATGTTTTGTAGGAGTTCGCCTTGTTGTTGATTCATTATATTGGGTTAAATGACAAATATAACAAAAAGACTGCTTCAATGTTTCGGATTATCGAATTATCGAACTGGCGAACTGGCGAATTAGCGAGGGTGCTACTAGGTTGCGTTTCGTTAGTTCGCAAATTCGATAGTTCTCCAATTCGCAAATCCGATATTTTCTTATCTTTGAATCATGAATTGGCAAGAAAAGTTTGAAATTCGCTTACCTCAGTTTGAAGGTCCTTTCGATTTGTTGTTGTTTTTTATAGAACGCGATGAGTTGGATATTTATGATATTCCGATTGCGAAAATCACGAAAGATTTCTTGACCTATATTGAACAAATGACTGCCTTAAATATAGAACTCGCATCGGAGTTTATATTAGTAGCAGCCCGTTTAATGCAGATTAAAGCCCGCATGTTACTTCCTCGCCCGATTATCGACGACGAAGGAAACGAAGTGGATCCGAGAAAAGATTTAGTTCAGAAATTATTAGAATACAAGAAGTTTAAAGAAGCATCTGCCGAAATGGAAGTGATGTTGGATGAACGTGCAAAAAGATATACTCGTGGGAACATTGCTGCAGATTTAATTGCGGTTAGAGAAAGTGCTACACAAGAAGATGAGCTTCAAACTTTAGATTTATACAAGCTTCTTACTGTTTACCAAAAAATATTAAACAGATACGTAAATAAGCCAGAAGAAGTTAGACATACCGTTATTCAATACCCATATACTATTGAGGATCAAAAGAAACATTTGACGGATTTATTATTAACAAATGATAGAATTGATTTTGAATCGGTAATGTTAAGCAGTAAAGATCGTGTACAAGTGGTGTATTCATTTTTAGCAATACTAGAAATGTTGCAACAACAAATGATTAAAATTCAAGTGGGCTTGGGCTACAATAATTTCTGGATCAGTTCTAGAGTCGAAGGCGAAGAAGTGGTGTATGAACCAGAGGAAGATAATTAGCTAATTAGCTAATTTGGTAATTAGCTAATTAAGCAAATGCGTAAAATAAAGGGGACTATAATTAACGGGCATGAAATACTACAAAATGGAGTGTTGGTGCTTAATGAAGAAGGTGTAACCATTGATGTAGTTCCGGAAAACAAAATAGATTTTACAGATTACGAAGTTTTTGATGGGTACTTAGTTCCTGGTTTTGTTAACGCTCACTGCCATTTGGAGCTATCGCATTTAAAAAATAAAATAGATACACACACAGGTATTGTTGATTTTGTATTGGCTGTTCAGCAATATAGAAATACAGATCTTGCAGAAGTAGAATCGGCAATGCGTATGGCCGAAAATGAAATGATAGAAAACGGAATCGTTGCAGTAGGCGACATTTCGAATACATCCAATTCATTCAACATAAAAAAAGAAAATAATATTTATTACCATACTTTCTTGGAAGCGCTAGGCTTTACGAGTAGCCGCGCAGAGGCGATAATGACTCAAATCTTGCAGTTAAAAAACCAAGCATCAGAATCAAATTTAATGGCGAGTATAAGTCCGCACGCGCCATATTCCGTATCTAGAGAATTGTTCCAAAAATTAGCATCTCAACAAGAGTCTGTTTACACATTGCATCATCTAGAATCCCTAGAAGAAATAATGTTTTTGAAAGAAAAAGCAGGTGATTTTCTTAAGCTTTATAATTTTTTCAATATTAATATTGATGAGTTTTTGCCTGAAGAAAAATCGGCTACGAAGTACTGGCTGAACAATTTTAATATCGAAAAATTAATATTGGTACATAATACTTTTCTGTCTGATGATGCTTACGAACTCATTTCAGAAAAAATAAAAAATGTGTATTGGTGTTTGTGCCCAAATGCAAATTTGTACATCGAAAACAGGCTGCCTAATATTCCGTCCTTAATAAAAAAAGAAGCTAAAATTTGTATTGGAACGGATAGCTTGGCCTCTAATCATCAACTAAATATTTTAGATGAATTACACACCATCAAAAAAAACTTCCCAGAAATAAGCACCGAATATTTACTACAATGTGCAAGCATTAATGGCGCCGAAGCATTAGGCATTGAGCAGGAGTTTGGCAAGTTTCATATTGGCAAGAAGAATCGAGTGTTACGAATTTCCGAAGATTCGACCCTTCAAAAATTCGACCTTTCAAAAATTTGAAAATTTGAATCTTCGACCTTTCGACCTTTCGAAAATTCGAATCTTCGACCTTTCGATTATATTGGTATCTTTGCCCTGTGGAGAACAAAAAAGACATACGAGCGCTAAGTTTTGATCAACTCAAAGAAGAATTTGTTGCTTTGGGAGAGAAATCGTTTCGTGCAAAACAAGTATATGAGTGGTTGTGGATGAAATCTGCCACCGATTTTGAGGAAATGACCAATCTTTCTAAGGATTTACGTAAAACACTTTCTGAGAACTTTTGCATCAATGCAGTAAGCGTTATGAAGTCTCAGAAGAGTAACGATGGAACAGTAAAGAATGCATTTAAATTATACGATGAAAACATTGTAGAGGGAGTATTAATTCCAACTCTAGAAAGAATGACTGCTTGTGTTTCTTCACAAGTGGGTTGCAGTTTAACCTGTAAATTTTGTGCAACGGGTTATATGGATCGCAAGCGAAATTTAAATGCCGATGAGATTTACGATCAGGTGGTATTGATTGACAAACAAGCCAAAGAAAATTTCAACATACCTTTAACAAATATTGTATACATGGGCATGGGCGAGCCATTGCTTAATTATGCAAACGTATTAAAATCTATTGACAGGATTACCGCAGAAGATGGTTTGAACATGTCGTACAAACGCATTACTGTTTCAACAGCAGGTATTGCTAAAATGATAAAGAAACTAGGTGACGATGAAGTGAAATTTAATTTAGCCATTTCATTACATGCTGCAAATGATGTGAAGCGAAATGAAATAATGCCAATTAATGAGAGTAATTCACTGGAAGCATTAGCGGATGCACTTAAATATTATTACGAGAAAACTCAAAACCCAGTAACATTTGAATACATCATTTTTAATAATTTTAACGATGGAATAGAAGATGCGAGAGAGTTGGTTAGGTTTTGTAAAAACATACCTTGTAAGGTTAATATTATTGAATACAACCCGATTTCGTTTGCCGATTTTTTAAATGCCGAAGATGATAAAGTAGAAGCCTTTGCCAAACACTTGCAAAAACACTACGTAATTACAAACATCCGAAGAAGCAGAGGAAAAGACATTGACGCAGCTTGCGGGCAACTTGCCATTAAAGAAAAATAATTTCATTTAATTACTTGACGTTTTTTTTATTGCACCGACATTTGTAATATGTGGTCGATAATATATACGTATCTAAAGGATTTTTTCAATTTATTTTACCCAAGTATTTGTTGTGCCTGTGGCAATCATTTATATGATGGGGAGGAGTGTATTTGCATAGCCTGCAGAATGTCTATGCCTTATACAAACGATGAGCAAATTAAAAGAAATACTACCTATAAAGTATTTGAAGGAAGAGTACGAGTGGAAGCAGCATCTTCATTGTTTTATTTCAAGAAAAAAAGTAGGGTTCAAAATGTATTACATTATTTAAAATACAAAAACCACGAAGAGTTAGGTATCGTATTAGGTTCTATGCATGCGGAGCAATTGAGTAAATCAGATTTATTTACAGAGCTTGATGTTGTGATACCTGTGCCCTTACATCCAAATAAATTAAAGAAGAGAGGGTACAACCAAGCGGCATTGTTGGCAAAAGGTTATTCGGAAATGTTGAATATAATTTTAGATGAGCAATCGCTAATAAGAATTGAAGACACGAGCACTCAAACGCGAAAGAATAGATACGAGCGTTATGAAAACATGAATGAAATGTTTAGGTGTGTTGATGAAAAAAACATACGCGATAAAAATATTTTGTTAATTGATGATGTAATTACTACTGGATCAACGCTCGAATCTTGTGCTGTAGAATTATTAAAAGCAGGTTGCAAAAAAGTGTATATAGCAAGTGTAGCCATAGCATAAAAAAAGGCTCCCTCGAAATTTCGAGGGAGCCTTTTAATTTTTATCAAAAAAGAATTATCTAACGATGTTAATTCGTTTTGTGATTTGTGTGTTTTGACCTTGGATGTTTACGTTGTAAATACCAGGGCTCAAAGTACTCAAGTCTAACGCTACATTCTCATTGTTAATGTAACCTAGTTTTTGAGTATGAACTATTTGTCCATTTGCATTGTAAACATTAATGTTAATGTTATCAGCACTTGATAATTGTAACGTTAAGTTAAACAAACCGTTATTAGGGTTTGGATAAGCACGCACATATCTTTCATTTGCTTGCAATGGAATACCAACTACAATCACTGTAACATCAGAAGTTGCAGTATCAGTACCACATGTACTTGTAGCAACCATAGTAACAGAATATGTACCAGATTGAGTATACACGTGAGTTGGGTTTGCATCTGTGCTAGTACCATTGTCGCCAAAGTTCCAAGCATATGTTGCATTTACATCAGATGTTGTAGTGTTTACAAAAGAAACCGATCCGTTTGTACCATTTTGCGATAAGAATGCTGCATTTGGTTTTGCTTGGTTAACCACTGTTAACGTTACGGTGTCATTACTTCTGTCGATATCTTCTGCATCATTTACCCAAGCTTTGATAGTGTATGTACCATCTGCAGATAAGTCTGCACGTTGAGTGAAGTTAGCAGTTGCAGTAGCATTTGCACCTAAGTTTGCTAATGTTCCATTGATAACTGCACCCCCATTTATTTGGTAAGAAACACTCACATTTTGTGCTGCATCAGCTCTTAAGTTTTGTACACTTAAACGGATAACTGCTAAGTTTGATAAGGTACAACCACTTGTTAATCCATTGATACTTGTAGCAGCATAATCTTTAGTTTTAATTACAATAGATGATGAGCTAGTATCGCCACCGCAACTATTTACTGCCATTAAAGTTACAGTATAAGTACTGTCTTTAGCGTAAGTATGACTTGGGTTAGCACTTGTTGAAGTACTTCCATCACCAAAATCCCACATTAAGTTTGCAGTTTGAGTAAATGTATTTGTAAACTGAACCGTTCTTACTGTTGTAGACGTTGTGAATGCAGCATCTGCAGGAGCCAATATAGAAGCTATAATTGGATTTGATAATTTTTGTCCATCGCAAGATTCGCTAGGAGTGATACGTACTCGAACAGTGTCATTATTAGACAATGAACTAGTTGTATATGATGTACCAGTTTCTCCAGATATTGGGCTACTGTTTACTGTCCATTGGTAAGTTGGAGTAGGTCCACCATTTGTTGGAGTTGCTGTAAATGTTAAGCTAGTATTTTTACATACTTGTGATGTAGTGTTAGCTGCAATGTTTACACTTACTGGTAAAATTGGGAAAATATCAACCACATAACTTGCAGAAACAGTACTGCTTCCAGAAATACATGAAGAGTTTGAAGTTACCGAAACTCTTATAGTATCATTATCTGTTAAAGTAGAACTTGTAATTGAAGAACCAGTTGCACCAGCAATTATTGTACTGTTACGTCTCCATACATAAGTAGGAGCAGAACCAAAGTTTAAGCCTTTAGCCATAAATGTAATTGGCGTACCAACACAAGCACCTTTTGGATAATCTGTATCTACTGATGCAGAAACAGCCGCAGGGCCTAATGTTACTACTCTTGTATCTGTTACAGGGTAACCTTGTGAGTTACGAACTGTTACACTATAAGTACCTGTTGAGTTTACTACAATAGTTTGCGTAGTAGCACCGGTTGACCATAAGTAAGTCATACCCGCGTTGCCAGCATTTAATCGTACGCTGTCGCCTGGACAAATTACTGTATCAACACCAATGTTTACTGTTTGTGGAGGTGTAGGAATTGCAGTATTCGCTTCGATCATAAATCTTCCGAATGTTGCAGCTTCTGCTGGAACACCACCTGCTGAAGGAGCTGTATAATATGCACCGCTTCTACCAGGTGATTCTGCTTGTGTAGCTACAGGGAAAAATCCTACTGCGTTTGCAACTTGCGATAAACCTACGTAGAAATCTTCTTCGTAAACTACTTTAGGGCTAGTAATTGCAAATGATTTGTATTTTCCTAAATCTGCTAATGTTGCAGTGAAGGTATCAGACTTTGCAATAATTGCACCTGTTGAGTTTAATACAACACCAAACATTCTTTTGTTTTCAATTGCAGGTGTGTTAGCTATAAATACTCTAACTGTATCAATTAACCAACCACCGTTAGCACGGTATTTGTTTAAAATTAAACCTGCACCTGTATTGTACCCAATTGAACTAATTGGAGCGCTTGCATCAGCATAACTATAAGTGCTATTGTTAACATTTTGAGACACTGTAATACTATTGTTAGTATTTACATCATCACTAGCTACAGTAACAGTTACGGTATTTGTACCATTGTTAATAGCAAAGAAATTATCAAATGTAACTGTAGTACTTTGTTGAGATTCTAAGGTTACTGTTTTATTACTTGTCATGATGTTTGCACCAGTAACAGTTAATCCAACTGTATAAGTACTTTGTTTGTTGTAACCATTGTTTTTAATTACAGCACTTACTTGGTGAGGTGAGGCAGCTAAACGAGGGAATTGTGTTAAAGTATTAACGGCAACAACCGCTACATCATTAGCAAAAGCATTTACACCCAAACGCACTGCAGGTCTAAATGCAGAAGTTCCAAGAGTTGCTGGTGCAGTAGCTCCAGTAGAAGATCTGTTACCATTACTACCCCCTACTGTGGCACTGTTACATGTGTAAACGGTTGTACCACCAGTTGCTGATGTTAATGCCCAATCGTATACCACGTAAATACCAGTTCCATTATAAGTAAAAGGAGCAGTTAAACGTATGTCATAAGTTCCAGTTTCTAAATTAATAGCCAAAGGTCCGTCATACACCAAAGTCATATCAGCTATTGCAGTAGCAAAAGTGGTAGATTTTGTGAATGAAGCATCGGTAGTGTTTTGTAAATAAATTTTAATATTACCAGTTACAGCTGCAGTACCGTTTGATGCAATTTCAAAACCTACAGTACTGATAATGTCGCCAGCTTTCAAATTAGCATAATCATTTGGTGGGAATAAGCTCATTGATCTATTAAATAATGCTTGAGTCGCTGGGCCTCTTCCATTACCCGACGTTCCAGTATTTGAAACATTCGAATTAAAAATTGTAGCAGGGCTGATTAACCTAGATGGAGTTGGGTTAGATAATGTAGGAATAAATGTTGTTGAACCTACTTTTACTGAGTCAAAAGTAGCATCAGCAACGTTTCCAACTACAGAAGCTAAACTCAAATCATATGATAGCCAAATAAAGTTATTTCCTTCAACTAAAGGATTTGTAATTCCGCTAAATACTAACGAAGCGCCAGGAGTTGAAATTTGTGTACCCAATTGCACAGCTGTGTTTGGGTTAAATACAGATGAATTTCCTGAAGTCCATAATTTAGCATTTGAAATGTCAGCTAAATTTGTTGTGCCAGTAGTAGTTAAGTAAAATGTATTGGCAACCAATGGATTTAAAACACCAGCTGTTACTACATTCATTCTAATTATTTGTTGATTCGCTAATGGTTTAAAAATTTCGCGATCATTAACTCTTTGGAAACTTGTAGTTGATACAAATGTCATAGGACTTGGTAGAGCGATGCTAACATCATCAATTGCAATGTTATCCGACCCGTAATCACTT
This sequence comes from Sphingobacterium thalpophilum, assembly GCA_943371235.1. Lineage (GTDB taxonomy): Bacteria > Bacteroidota > Bacteroidia > Sphingobacteriales > Sphingobacteriaceae > CAJBVG01. The sequence goes on from CALRTZ010000007.1 coordinate 41,066, forward strand.
GTGCCTTCAAATCTAATGTCTACGGCTGTAAATCCAGTTCCAGAAAATGCATTTAATGGAATCGTAACTTCAGTAAAGTTTATATTTACTCCGTAAGATGTATTACCTACTTGTGTCCAAGGGTCTGTTCCATTTCTAGCAAAAACTCTTAAAACATCTGTTCCACTTTTGTTAATTAACCAGAATTTTAACACAGCAAATGGTGTAATAGCAGATAAATCAATATCATTAAAAATCAAATCTGCTTTTCCTCCTGATGCAATATCAAAAGTATTAAAACATGCAGCGAATCCTGTTCCCCCTCTTCCTGGGTTGATCCCAGTGTTTCCGCCATTGGTTACAGTAATTGTATCACCTCTGTACCATCTTGTTAGGCCTTCATCAGTTATGCCTGTTCCAACAGGGTTGCTAACTGCTGGCGGTCCAACAGGTGGCCATGCACCGTCAAAGTTTTGACTAAATAATTGAGCTTGTGATAAACTCGTTTGTAGAGTAATGATAATTACTCCTAGTAGGTAAAGAAAGAATTTCTTCGTACTACCTCTCGTGTGTAAATTGTTCTCCATAATCATTTATTTGATTTAATTTTTTGGGTTAACTCTAAATATAAGGATAATGAAATTTAAAATCCAAGATTATTTACAGCTTTTTTTCTACGCGAAAACCATTTAAAACTAAAATGGTCCAGATTTAGCAGGTATTTTGCTATATCAAGACCATATTTGCCCTATTATTTCTAATTATTCTATATAAATTAGAATTACATTCTGATTATTTTAATATTAATTTTATATTATTATTTCCAAAAAGAGTATTAATTCGAGCAATGTAAGTTCCCTTTTCTAAATGCTGAATATTTAATTCATACTCATTTTGAATGCTTGTAGATTTAAGTTCAACTAACACTCTGCCTTGCATATCTATAATTTGTATATCGGCAAGCAACGTACTTTCTGTTCTAATTATTATTTTGCCGTTGCTAGGGTTAGGATATAAACTAAAACTATTAGGTGATTTTGAATTGATGCCTACTCCATTAATCACAATAACTTTTGAATTTGTACTGCTACAATTATCAATGCTTGTAACGGTTATTTCAACATTGTAAGTACCATTGCTAGAATATTGATGCGTTACATTTTTCCCTGAAGCAGAATTGCCATCGCCAAAATTCCAAGAATACATACTAGCACCAATTTGATTTGCTTCACAAGTTAACAACCCTCCTTGTTGGTTAGTAGTAAATGTGCTTAATGGATTTTCTTTTTTTGTAATAATGATGGTATCACTCGCAAAACAAACAGCATTCGAATTATTTCTTACTATAATAGTGTTTTCTCCTGTTTGCAATGTACTAGAATTAAAGCTAATCGGATTTCCTGTAATACTAGTATTTCCTATCGTCCATAAGTATTCATAAGCCGAACTTCCTGCATTTAATGTAATCGTTTTATCATCACATATTTCAAAATTATTTCCTATGTTAAACATTGGTTTTACATCAGAATTAAATACAACAGAGTCGTACGTTTGCAATCCATTTGTAAAGGGAAATGTTTTGCTGTTGTTTGAAAAAATAACAGGTTTGCAATTATTCGAAATACTAACAATACCTTGATTTGTACCATCGAATAATCCGTTGCCGGCTAAATCTTTAATTTTAAATATTATCTCCTGATTAAATTCAACACTTACAGAGTCTATATGTGTTGCGGCATTTACATTGTATGGAATTACGTCGTTAAAAGGACCACGACTTTTAATTACAGTATCGGTACTTGCATCTCTAAGTTCCCAAATAATTTCAGAACCTTTAGTATCTGTAATTAAATTAATAAAAATCTTAGGTGAATAAATGGGCACCACTTCTATGCTAACAGTATCTCTGGTTAAGCAACTTTGTTTGCGTATGGCAACAGAATAATTATAGTTTCCGGTGCCTAAATTTCTACCAATAACACGAATGGTTTGTGTAGTGTCGCCAGTAGACCATAAGTAAGGGCCGTATTTGCCCGCATCTAAAATTAAGGTATCATCTAAGGTAATGGTTTTGTCTCTGCCTAAATTTGGAGTAAATTTTTTAGCACTGAATATAACAGAATCGTATGCTAAATCTGGTAGCACTACTCCGCCATATGGAAAAGCTCCCGAACCTTTTAAAATAGTATCTCCGCAAGAATTTGTAAGTAAATAATTTCCAATGTTCAGTCCATCATTTAAGCCATCTCCGAAAGAGTCCATTATTTTAAACACATAACTTTTGCCTTCGGTTAAACAAATGTTTCTTGCATCTTTTGCTAGATTTAATTGATAAGGTATAATGTTTGTGTATGGCAAATTAATTGCAATTAATTCTCTTGTTTGTGCGTCCCTAATTTCCCAAGAAATTTCTGAAGCATAAGAATCTAGCGTTAGATCTAAATTTGTGGTAAAATCTGCAGGGCACACTTCAATAACTTCTATGTTTGAAATGGCAATAGCTGAACTGTCTCCACCCATATCTCTGTGCTCAATTATAAACTGTACACTATCACTCAAAATGAAATTATTTAAACTTATTTCCTTGGTAATATAAACCCCGATTTGCGCGGAAAGCGAATCAATTAACTGAATTGAATTGTTTCCGTTTCTTACTTTTAAATACACCTTAGATCCTTGAGCAGCTCTGTATACATAAGACATCAAAAGTTTCATGTTGGTGTTTTTAGAGTAGGATCTTAAGTCGAACCACGGACTACGAATAACTGAATTGCTTTTATCGCAATTACAATTGATGTCTGATGAAATTAAAATATGCGGGTCGCTCGGAATGGTAAATGTGGAATTGCTAAAAGTAGAAGATGCTCCAGATTGCCATATTCCATTGGCATTTGCAGCAGAATTATTCCAATCGCAAGGAATTCCTAAGTTAAATGTTTCTAGGTAGGGTAAGGTTTCTGCTTTAGTTTGAATATACGTTGGACTAAAGCTTGCCGATAAAGGACTTATGCACATTTTAGAAACATCCCAATCGAAAAAATAGTAATAACGATTATTAGCGGCACTAAAATTATTTCCAGTAATCGAAATTAAATTACTTATTTGATAAGGATAGGTAGCTCCTGTTAATGCTCTGTATAAAACACCGCTACCTCCTGTTATTTCAACATTAATAAAATAATTTCCTGATGTTAAAATTGCCGCTAATGGGATGCGTGTGTTAGCAGGACCTCCGCTTGTAATATTAAATGGGAATTTTTGTAAAATGTATCCATTGTTTTCTGGAGCATTGGTCCATATTTGAATAAACCCTTGTACAGGGTTATTACTTCTTAATAAAATAGAATCAATTCTTAGCGCAGTTTGGCAAGTAAAATACTGTCCGTTTGTGAAATTTTGAGAAGGATACGTAGACGTAAATTGAGAGGGTAATGGTCCGAGGGAACTATTAAATAAATCATATCCCATCTCTGCTGCTTTAAAATTCAGTCCAACATTATTAATATAATATTGAAAATTATTTCCTGAGCCGATTATTTTATTTGCAGAATCTAGCCATACTAAGGTATTGCTTAAGTCGTTTAGAGTTCCGGTAAAGGTGCTGAACCCTTTTTCGCAAATGCTGGTAGCATTTAAATTGCTAGGAGCAGTGCTTGCGGGGCAATTTGCTCTTGCGTTATTACTAATTGTAAAAATTAATAAAATAACTAAAACGTAAATGTTCTTCATTTATAATGTGTTTAAATTCATTAACATAGGGTGTACACGAAGATACAAATTTTCATTAACTTCGCTGCCAATGCGATACTTTAAAAGCACCCTTTATCTATTTATCACCTCTATTGTCTTAATTTCATGTAAAGATGATTTAGATATTATAAACAGCCCAAGCGCCAAATTGGAATTCTCTACGGATACGATCGTTTTTGATACGTTGTTTACAACGGTAGGTTCTACTACCAAAAGAATTAAAATATACAACAGAAATAAGAAAGCAATTAGCATCTCTAAAATAGATTTAGTCGACTCTACTTCATTTGCTCGCTATCGTTTAAATGTTGATGGATACAGTGGTAACCATTTACGTGATGTAGAAATTCCAGCGGAAGATTCTATTTTTGGTTTTGTAGAAATTACAGTAAAGGGAAATGTTAATTCTAACCAGTTCTCATTTTTAGTGTCGGAACAAATTACTTTTGAAACAAATACCAATATTCAAAAAGTGGAGCTAGTTGCTTTCGGTCAAAATGCTCATTTTTTTGTTGATTCTATTTTAACAGGGAACATTACTTGGAATAACGATTTGCCATATGTTATATATGGAGGAATTTTAGTTGATACCTTGAGTAGTTTAACAATTAATGCAGGTGTAAAAATTTACATGCATAAAAATGCAATTATACTTTCTAAAGGCACTTTGCAAATAAATGGCACTTTGCAAGACAGTGTAATTATACAAGGCGATAGAAGAGAGTCGCAATATTACAATGAGCCGGGACAATGGAACTCTATTCAGTTCTTACCAGGTAGCATTAACAACAAAATAAATTATACAACCATAAAAGGTACAGTATACGGTGTAATTGTAGGTACATTCCCCATTTACGGAATTCAACCTCAATTAGAAATTACCAACTCCATAATAAAATATAGTACCGTTACTGGTATGTATTTAATTGATGGTTTTGTTAGGGCTTACAATAATTTGGTTTTTGCATGCGGGCAGTATGCGATGTTAACTCAACTTGGCGGCAATTATGAATTTATACATAACACGTTTGCGCAAACAAATAACTTTTCGAATAGGCAAACACCAGCTGTAGCCATTACAGATTATTTACTGATAAATAATGTACCAGTAACAGACCAATTAAATGCTGTATTTAAAAACAACATTGTAACGGGTTCTTTAAAAGACGAATATTTTACAGAGTTTAAAAGTACTGCTACGGCAAATGTGAGTACAGAGTACAATTCATTAAAAAGTTCCAAAACATGGTCTAGTACTAATATTTTAAATAGAGACCCCATGTTTAAAGATCCGAGTGTAAGTCTCTCCTCCAATTTCACCGAAAACTACCGTTTAAAAGCAAATTCTCCGATGAAGGGGAAAGCGGATTTTACAAATTCACCTAGTATTTTATTGCAAGATGCGGATGGTGTAATGAGATTAAATCCCTCATCATTAGGCTGTTACGAATAAATCTAAAATATTTTAAAAATCTTGTAACCTTTTATCTGAACGCTCGTTAAAGTTATATGAGAGCGTAAATTAAATTATGTTATAATGGCCGTTCCAAAAGGGTGGCCATTAAACATAATATTCCTCAATTGCTCTTAAAATCAAATAAAACTTCTTTTTTATTGAACATTATAGTAGATTAGTCTAATAACTTATTACTTATATGTATCAATACATCAATTTGGAATACCTTAATGAATTGTCGGAGGGGAATAATGAATTCAAGAAAGATATGATCTTAACCTTTTTAGATCGTGTTCCCTTTTATATCGAAGAATTTAAAGAGTTAAAGTCGAATCGAAATTGGCAGAGCATGCAGTTTTTTGCTCATAAGTCAAAATCAACTTTTCAATTAATGGGCATCCAGAAATTATCTGATGATGCAGCACTAATAGAACTTTATTGTAAAGAGGGTATTAGAGAGGCTGAAATAGAGAAACTATTGAATCAAATGGCGCCGTATTTTATTTCTGTTGTAAAAGAAATGAAAATGGTATTAAAAGAAATGCAATAGTTTAAGGTTATTTCATCAAGTTAAATTGCAACAACAGCACTACCAACATGAGATTATTAATAGTAGACGACGATGTATTAATGCTTAAAGCATTAAAATTTAGGATGAGCAAGGATGGCTACGATGTAGATGTAGCAGAAGATGGACGTAAAGCAATTGAATGTATAGATAATTGTGTGTATGATTTAGTGTTAACAGATGTTATGCTACCTTTTAAAAATGGATTAGAAATAGTTCAACACATAAAAAATAAAGAAGGTTTAAAAACGAAAGTTGTTATTTTATCAGCAGTTGGGGTAGAAAATGCAGTTACAGATGGCTTTGCTATGGGAGCTGATGAATACATTACCAAACCTTTTAGCCCATCAGAATTATCAATAAGAGTTAAAAAAATATTAGCTACAAGTTGAATTTTTTTGTATGATAAATAAAATCGTTAGTATTCTTTTTTTGATATTTTGTTTAAGCATTACATCATCAAGTGCAACAATAAAAAGGGATACGATTGACATTTTATTGGTAGACGATTCATTATATAATTCATCAAGTGCTTTTATGAATAAAGCACAGTCTAAATCGGAGCTTAAATCAATAGGATTTGCTGATTATGTGGATGCAGGTTTAAAGAATGAAGACAAATTTGTTCGTTTCTCTTATCGCTTGATTATTGCTTTGTTTATTATTTTTATCTCAACTTTTGTTTTTATTATAAGCAATAGGTTTGTAGTTGAATATTTAAAAAGAAAAAAATCAAGAATTAACGATAGGATTGAAGAGCTCATTGCCGTATATATAAGTTTAGATAAAGATTCGGAATCTGAATCGGACGAAATTTACGAGGAGTTAAAAGCATTTTTAGAAAACAAAACAGCTCGCCGGATTATTTTAAAAAACATTTTATCAGTAGATAATTCATTTTCAGGAGAGAGCAATATACAACTTCGCAAATTATATACTAAGCTTAATTATGATAAAAGAGCATTGCAAAAGCTAAGCTCTGAAAGTTGGGCAATTAGAGCAAAAGCAATTAGAGAGCTTGCACAAATGGATGTTGTAGAAACAACCGAAAAAATCCGGAAATCCTTAACGCATATAAATCCTGTATTGAGGCTAGAAGCGGGTATAGCCTTATTAAAATTAGACAAAGCGAATCCATTTTCATTCCTTGATGTAGACAGGGAATTGACCACTTGGCAACAAATGAATTTACTCGAAATTATAAGAAAAGTAAAATCATTAAAGGTTCCAAATTTTAAAAGATGGTTGTATTCTAAACAAGAAAGTATAATAGAGTTTTCTATTAAACTAATTTCATATTATCAACAATTGGATGCGGTAGATGATTTGAAGTTATTGCTAACACACAAAAGCGCATCCGTACGATTTGAATTAGTGAAATGTTTAGGATCACTGGAGATGGAAGAGGTTATAGATGATTTAATAGTTGTATATGAATCTGAAAAAGAAGAAACCGTGAGATTGCAGTGCATTAAATCAATTGCTTACCTAGGTGGTGAATCCTCTATTGTATTTTTAGAGAAGGTGCTACTATCTGGTATTTCTGTTGAAATGTTGGTTGCTGCAATTGCCTTAAGAGAATCGGGTGAAATGGGTACAATTAAATTGAAAGAGTATTTAAATACAAAAGATGTACAATTACTTAAAGTGCTGAAGCATGCTTTAGATGAAAATTTAACAGTTAGCAAATGAGTTTTTTATTCGACATATTGAGTGGCTTCGTTAGTATTGGTATTTTTTACTATGCATTAACAGTATATATATCATACATGTTATTAGCTATACTTTCTGCTTATGAAATGAGATTTTATAAGAAGAAAAATAGTTTTGTAAATTATAATACAATCCTTTCCTCTACTTTATCTCCATCAATTTCTATTATTGCGCCAGCATATAATGAACAGCATACTATAGTAGAGAACATACGATCCTTGGTATCATTATATTACAATGATTTTGAAGTTATAATTGTAAATGATGGAAGTAAAGATGATTCGATGAAGTTAATGATTGATAGCTTTGATTTAGTAAAAGTAAATTATGCTTTTGAATACAAAATTGAGTGTAAAGAAATTTTGGGTGTGTACAAATCTAGAAATAAAGCATACAACAAATTAGTAGTGGTTGATAAAAAAAATGGAGGCAAAGCAGATGCATTAAATGCAGGTATAAATATTTCTATGAAAGATATTATTGCTTGTATAGATGTAGATTGTATACTAGAGTCGGAAGCGTTATTAAAAATGGTTAAGCCATTTTTAGAAGAGAAGGTAAAAGTAATTGCAACAGGTGGGGTAATACGTATTGCAAACAATTGTGAAATTGAACACGGTAGAATCACAAAAATTAGATTGCCCGATAATTGGTTAGCTAGAATGCAAGTATTAGAATATTTCAGAGCATTTTTAGTAGGGCGTATGGCTTGGAGTAGATTAAATGGTCTGTTATTGGTTTCAGGAGCTTTAGGGTTATTTGATAGAAAAATTGTTGTAGAATGTGGCGGATATAATCATGACACGGTTGGTGAAGATATGGAGTTGGTTGTAAGAATGCGTAGGTACATGGCAGATAGGGGAGAGAAATATAAAGTGGTGTATGTGCCAGATCCTCTATGTTGGACAGAGGCTCCATCAGATACAAAAGTTTTAGGAAGGCAACGAAACAGATGGATGCGTGGCACCATTGAAACAATGATTTCACATCAAGCATTATTTTTTAACCCAAAGTATAAATTGTTAGGTATGCTAAGTTATCCTTATTGGTTCTTCTTCGAATGGATGGCCCCAATTATTGAAATAATAGGAATTACTTTTGCCGTTTTTTTTGGAATTATGGGTTACATTAGTTTTTCTTTTTTTCTAATTATGTTGTTATTGGTATTTATGTTTAGTTTTACCTATTCCTCTTTTTCAATTTTATACGAAGAAATTTCTTACCATCAATATAAAAATAAGAAAGACATTTTGAAGTTATTTTTATCAGCCTTAATAGAACCTTTTTTTTATCATCAATTGAATTTATGGTGGTCTATAAGAGGGAACATCGATTTTTTAACCGGTAAAAAATCATGGGGGGAAATGACTAGGAAAGGATTTACTAAAAAATAAAAATGAAGGTACAAGAAAATTACTCTTATTTACGAAATAGATTAATATTAAGCTTGCATAATTTCACAGGTATTACGCTTGGTTTGCTTGTTTTATTTATACTGTTAAGATTAGTTGAATATACAACTCTATCCTTTAATCATTCCGGCATAAGCAATTTGTTTTATTATGAATTTAATGGATTGATATTTGATCTCTCATTTTTTTTAAATTATACATCCTTAGTTTTTTTACCTATAATTTTATTGAGTATTATCATAGATTTTAGGGTAGTTAATTTCCTATATACACTAATAGGAGCAATCTTTCTAATGTTTTACGTAGTGTTGATTTATTATTTTTCCGAAACTCTAAATCCGTTAGGGGCCGATTTGTTTTCATACTCTGAAGAAGAGCTTAAACTTATTATTGGAGCATCAGGTGCTATTAATATTTGGTCGATTTTATTTGCAATATTTTTTATTTATATATGTTTTAAAATTCCTTCATTATTTAGAAATATTAATTGGCATATTTCTGTACTAATAACTTATCTTATTATTTCGGGTTTTAGTTGGTTTTACAATCCATATGTAAAACCTAATATTAATAGTTACAAAAAAGAAATCAATTATTTTTTAAGTTCAAATAAACTAGCTTATTTTTATTTTGATATAAAAGAAAATGAAATTCAAGATTCGGAAATAGCTTATGATGGATTTTATTTTGATGATGATTTAACGGGTAGAAGTTTTAAATACATTGACCCGGAAAATTATCCTTTTTTAAATATTGATACCACTCAAGATGTTCTATCTAACTTTTTAAATAAATCTACAAAACGACCTAATTTAGTTTTTATTATAGTAGAGGGGTTAGGCAGGTCTTATTCGGGAGTAGCGGCAGACAATGGAAGTTTTACCCCTTTTTTAGATTCCTTGGCTGAGCATAGTTTATATTGGGAAAACTTTGTTAGCAATGGTGGTAGAACCTTTGCAATACTTCCTGCTATGTTTGCTTCCTTGCCTTTTGGCGAAAAGGGATTTTTAGAGTATGCAGAAAATGCACCGAAACATCAGTCGTTAATAAGACTACTAGGTGTAAACGGTTATTACACCAGTTTTTATCATGGTGGTAATTCAAATTTCGATAACATGGACATATTCCTTAAGCGACAAAACATAGGAAGGATTATTGATGAAAATTATTTCCCGAAAAGGTATAAAAAAATGCCACCGAGTGCACAGAACTTTACTTGGGGATATGGTGATATTGAATTGTTCAATTACTATTTCAATTTAATTGATACGATTACAAAGCCACGAATGGATATTTTGCTTACACTTTCCAATCATAGCCCGTTTAAAGTAATTGGCTTAAATAAGTATAGAGAGAGATTTGAACAAAGATTAGAAGATCTTGATATTTCTGGTGAAGGAAAAGATTCTTACAGCTCTTACAAGGATATGTATAGTTGTGTTTTATATTCGGATGATGCTATTCGAAATTTTATTAATAAATATAAAAAGAGAAAGGATTTTAACAATACAATTTTTATTATAACAGGTGATCATCGAATGCCTGAGATTCCAATAGATAGAAGAATTGAGCAGTTTCGTGTTCCATTAATTATTTATTCACCAATGTTAAAACGGAAAGCTAGTTTTAAAGGCGTTTCATCCCATTTAGATATTACACCAACGTTAATATCATATTTAAGATTTAATTATAAAATAAATAGACCATTGCAGCAAGCTTGGTTAGGAGCAGATTTAGATACTTCTAGATTTTTTGCGAGTCGAAAATTTATACCAATGATGCGGAATAAAAACGAGTTGCAAGATTTTATTGATCGATCTATCTATTCTTCGGGGATGAAAGTGGAGTTAATTAATGATAGGTTAATATCTTCTAATACAAATGATTTAATTGCTAAAAGAATTACGGAAGGTCGTATAAAAGAGTTTAAATTGAAGAACTCAACTATTAAAAATTCGAAGGGCTTAGTGCCAGATTCTGTTTATAACTATTCTTTTCGGTAAATTGGAATTGATTTCTTACTTTTAGACGAAGTACGACTATAGTTTTCTTCTAGAATTTTTTTCATTACTGGAAAATAGTAGGCATAGAAGAAACTTTCACGTTGAACGATTGATTTATTATTTACGGATAAACTTTTAATGTAATTTATAAATTTAAATTTTGCATAATTCATATCAATTGGATTATCGGCAAAATCTGCTGCAAAATAATACATCATACTGTTATTTTGTGCACGTTCAATACTAGCAGGGAATACCTTAAGAATATTGTTTTCATATAATATGGTATCGCCACTAGCATTGGTATTTAGTTTAAAAACAGAAATAATGTTATTCTTACGCGAGCTTTGATTAATTTCGAACCAAAATGGATAGGGAACTTCTTTAGGTATATTGTATTTATCTTGATTTATTTTTTGAGTATGTATTATGGGCATCGCTCCATTTAAATGCCTTCCTTCTTCTAAAATTTCAACTCTTCCATTTTCGTTTACTAAAATTATGCCTTGTCCTTTAAAATTCCAGTTATAGGTATGGTGTTGAACATAACTTTCAACCACCCACCGTGGAATTTCCGGATTTCGATTTGTGTCCAATTCATCAAAATACCTCCCAATCCAACCTGTCCATTTAATTCTATATATTTCTTCAAAAGCTCTACGTGTGCTTATATTGGTAGGGGAGCCCATACTATTGAATTCAGAAACCACCAACTTGTTTCTTTCCACCATATTATTTATCAGTTTCAAGTCGGCTTTGTTCATTCCTCCATATATTTTTTTAGATCTACGGTAAACATCTCCATCATACCAATCATTGTTATAAATACCATAACAATCGGTAAAATAAACCATGTCTATCCTTTCCGATAATTCTTTTATTTCACTATTGGTTCTTGCATTTAAATCGTTGATGTAATATTTTTTATTTTTAAAAGGGTAGAATCCCATATAATCACTGCTAGCATCATAAAAGGTTCCATCCCATTTTATGTATTTTTCATTTTTTAATATCCAGCAAAAAGACACATGTTCTTGAGCAGGTTGTTCAGTTACTGTTTTGTCAATAATAAGAATGTTCATCTTTTTCTCGGCAGATAATTTCCACCATAGCCACATCCAAAGAGGTGATAGCACTATTATCATTACTATAAGAAAAATGAAACATTTTCTCATTAAAAAATCTTTTCGATATTAATATTGAAATTATAATTTGTTCTATAGCCAGAGAACGACGTTTCTTCTTCTGAAATTCCAATACCTATGCCAGCAATTAAATTTCGTTTAAAAGGTTTTTGATACGTGAGTCGAAGTCTGTTTGATTTGAGCAAAAAACTATTTGGCACTCCATCATTTCTATTAATTCGGACCTCATCCGTAGAAATACCAGAGCCTGCAATTATTCCAATATAATTATTTGCATCACCTAAGTAATAACGAGTACTTAATGTTAAGGACCCTGATGAGCCCACTGAACTTGGTATATAATTTGGTCGTAAAGAAAACCAAAAATTTTTCCAGTATTTACCTATGGATGCTGTGTAAACCCAAGTGGTGTTACTAAAGCGAAGGTACCTAATGCCAAGTTCAGCCTCAAAAGATTTAGGTAAAGCTCTATAAATAGATGCCCCCCACTTGTAAGTTGGGAAAATACTTACATCGGAATAGCCTCCATTTAAATACATATACATTTTATCGCCAATACTTGGATACCAATCTAACTCTATTTGATTTCCTGAAACTCCAAAACGTTCTGCACGATTAAGTCTTGTAATGATAGATCCCAAATTATTTGTACTTCGTGTATATGCGAGGCTGTATAAATTCCAAGGACTAAATGTTTTGTTAAACTGGTCGTGGTCGTAGTTTATAGAAATTTTATTGCGCTGTATTTTTCGTTTTATGAGCTCGTTATATTCAAATAATTGTGATTCTTTTTTATTGTATTTTAGAGCAAAATTCATAGTATTACTTGCATCCTCTATTCTGTTCAAATTTATCAGAGCTTTAGATTTTCTGAGTAAAATATCTGCATTAGTTGAGTCGTATTTTAAAGCGTTATTTGCGACAGTCAAAGCGCTAGAATAATTTTCGCTCCACAATTCTAAATCGCACAAAGCAGAATAGGCATCTATGTAATTTCCTTGTTTGGCAATAACTCCATTAAAATAAATTCTTGCGGTATCATATTGTTCATCCCATGTATAAAGTCTGCCAAGAAAAACCTGAATTTCTAAATAATTAGGGCTTAAGTCTATTGCATTTTTTGCAATAGACTTTGCTTTTGAACGATCGCCAGAAAATCCATATTTCCTCGCTTCTTTAAATAATGAGTCTATATCTTGCGCATAAGCAAAATTTAATATACTTAAAAAGACGACGAATATTATAGAGAGTTTTTTATTCATCAATTACTTATAAAGAGGAAAGTCTTTCATCCAAGTGTTCACATCTTTCTTCACTTTCTTCAATGTCTTTTCATCTTCAGGATTCATTAACACAGCATCAATTAGTGATACTATTTTATCCATGTGTTTTTCTTTCATGCCTCTGCTTGTAATAGCCGCAGTTCCAATTCGAATTCCAGAAGTTACAAATGGTGATTTATCATCAAATGGCACCATGTTTTTATTGATGGTGATATCCGCTTTTACCAATGCATTTTCTGCAGTTTTACCTGTTATGTTTTTATTTCGAAGATCAATTAACATTAAATGATTATCGGTACCGCCAGAAATTATTTGGTAACCTCTATTCATAAATGATTTAGCCATGGCTTGAGCATTTTTCTTTACTTGTAAAATATATTTAAAATACTGATCGCTTAATGCCTCTCCAAAAGCTACAGCTTTTGCAGCAATTACATGCTCTAATGGTCCGCCTTGAGTTCCAGGAAACACAGCTCCATCTAATATTGCCGACATCATTTTTACTTCACCTTTTGGTGTTTTAATTCCCCAAGGATTCTCAAAATCTTTACCCATCATAATAAGTCCACCACGAGGTCCTCTTAATGTTTTGTGAGTAGTAGTAGTTACAATATGGCAATGTGGAAGTGGGTCGTTTAATAATCCACGAGCAATTAATCCTGATGGATGTGAGATATCTGCCAATAATAAAGCACCCACTTTGTTGGCTACTTTGCGCATACGTTTATAATCCCAATCGCGAGAATAAGCAGAAGCTCCGCAAATTATTAATTTCGGTTTTTCTTCAATTGCAATTTTCTCAAACTTACTGTAATTAATTAAACCAGTTTCTTTTTCTACCCCATAAAAACTTGGCTTGTATAATTGGCCCGAAAAATTTACTGGAGATCCATGAGTTAAATGCCCACCATGTGAAAGGTCGAAGCCTAATATTTTATCGCCTGGTTTTAACACTGCCAACATTACTGCTGCATTTGCTTGAGCGCCAGAGTGAGGTTGAACGTTAGCCCATGCTGCTCCAAATAGTTGCTTCACTCTATCAATAGCCAACTGTTCTACTTGATCTACCACTTCACAACCTCCGTAATATCTCTTGCCTGGCAAGCCTTCTGCGTATTTATTTGTTAAGCACGAACCTTGTGCCTCCATTACTTGTGTGCTTACAAAATTCTCTGAAGCTATCAATTCAAGGCCTTCTTCTTGGCGATGTGCTTCTTTCTCTATGAGTTTAAATATTTGCTGATCTCTTTTCATGCCTTAAAAATACATATTTTTAGCAAAAAAGGCTCATTTCGTTACAATAGTAAATTATTGTAACTTCGACCTTAGAAACGATTCTCCAAATGAAAGCAATTATCCCCGTAGCCGGTATTGGCAGTCGATTACGCCCGCATACCCACACACAACCAAAAGCCTTGGTTCCTGTAGCTGGTAAACCAATTTTAGGTCATATAATCGACAGTTTAAAAGAAGTTGGCATCAATGAGTTTATTTTTGTAATTGGCTATTTAGGTGATAAAATTCAGTCGTATGTAATTGAAAAATATCCCGAACTAAATAAACATTTTGTAGTTCAAGCACAAAAAGAAGGCATTGGTCATGCTATCTGGACAGCTAAAGAATTTGTGGATGCCAATGATCAATTACTCATTGTATTAGGTGATACTATTTTTGATGTACACTTAAATGAGTTTATCAATTTGCCATTTTCAGCAATCGGCGTAAAAAAAGTAGAAGACCCAAGGAACTTTGGAGTAGTAGAAACCGATGATGAAGGTTTTATCACTCGATTAGTAGAGAAACCAATCATTCCAAAATCAAACATGGCAATGGTAGGTTTATATAAAATAAAAGAAGGTAAATTATTGATGGATACGCTAGATGAAAACATCAAAAATAATTTAAGAACCTATAACGAATTTCAATTAACAGATGCCTTAATGCACATGGTTGAAAAGGGTGCAAAAATAAAATCGTTTAAAGTAGAAGAATGGTACGATTGTGGTAAGAAAGAAGTATTGTTAGCTACAAACGCAATGTTATTAAGCAGGCAAGAACTCAAAGAATCATATGCTTTCAACAATACAATCATTATTCCGCCCGTTAGCATAGCTGCAAATTGTAGAATTCAGAATTCTATTATTGGCCCCAATGTTTCCATTGGAGAAAACACATATGTTGATCATTCTATTTTGGAAAATTCTATTATTGGTTCGTTTTCACAATTAGAAGATGTAGTACTTCAAGATTCATTGGTAGGTAGTGATGCCTCACTTAAAGGCTTAAGTCAAAGTTTAAATTTAGGAGATAGCACCGAAATAAGTTTCTCATAATTCACAATTCAACATTCACAACTCACAATTCACCATTCACAATTCAATAAAGTATGTCAATAAAAAAAATCTGCATTTTAAGTTTTATTTTACTAGTTAGCATCAGTGTTTCAGCACAAAGTTTATATCGAAAAAAAGTATATCATAAAGTAACTAAGTATTTAGTAGAGGAGTATGATACCCAAGATTCTACAACAGTTACCAAGCTTGGATATTATGCAAGATTTAATTCAAAAAATGGTAAAATGATAAAACAAGGTTCGTTCAAAGACAATGCACGTACTGGTGTTTGGTCGTTTTATGATGATAGTACAAAAATCAATTTCAGGTACAATTATACCACAGGCTTAGTAATGTTTTCGCGCCCAGATACCTTGGCGAAACATTTTTTAATACAAGCAGGTATAGATACAAATTTTTACAAAGATTTATCGCAAGTGCCATTATTTGTTGGGGGCCCAACAGAGTATAGAGATTTTATAGCTGCAAACTTACGTTACCCAAATGTTGCCAAAGAGTTTGATATCAGTGGTACTGTAATTGCCTCTTTTGTAATTGGAGCAAATGGGTACCCAGAAAAAGAAAGCAGAAAAATAATAAAAGGCTTAGGCTATGGATGCGACGAAGAGGTATTAAGAATTATAAACTTAATGCCTAGATGGGTGGCTGCCAGAAAATCTGGTGAAGTACGTCAGTTGTATTACATGACCTTTAAATTTGAGCCAACAAAAAAATAATGAACAATAGAATTACAAAATTATTTGGCATACAATACCCGATAATACAGGCAGGTATGATTTGGTGTAGCGGTTGGAGATTAGCTTCGGCAGTTTCTAATGCTGGAGGCTTGGGCTTAATTGGTGCAGGCTCTATGTATCCAGATGTATTAAGAGAGCATATTCAAAAATGTAAAAAAGCAACTGATAAACCATTTGGAATAAATTTGCCATTACTTTATCCAGATATCGATAAACATATAGACATTATAATTGAAGAAGGAGTAAAAATTGTGTTTACATCGGCAGGCAACCCGATGACTTGGACATCAAAATTAAAGGAGCATGGCATTATAGTAGTGCATGTAATTGCAAATGTAAAGTTTGCATTAAAATGTGAAGAGGCCGGTGTAGATGCCATAGTAGCCGAGGGTTTTGAAGCAGGGGGGCATAATGGAAAAGAAGAAACCACCACCATGTGTTTAATACCTATGATTAAAGATGCGGTTCAGATTCCATTAATTGCAGCAGGAGGAATAGCGACAGGAAAGGCAATGTTAGCTTGCATGGCTTTAGGTGCTGAGGGAGTGCAAGTAGGTTCCAGGTTTGCAGCATCTGTAGAATCATCTGCGCATGAGCATTTCAAACAAAGAATAGTTGAAACAAAAGAGGGAGGGACACAGCTTTCTTTAAAGAAACTAGTACCTGTTCGATTAATTAAAAACGAGTTTTATCAAAAAATAACAGAGGCAGAAGAACGTGGTGCCTTAAGGCATGAGCTTGTTGAGATATTAGGCAGAGCAAGGGCTAAGAAAGGAATGTTTGAAGGCGACATGGTAGAAGGAGAATTAGAAATTGGCCAAATTGCAGGACTAATTAATGAGGTGTTACCTGCATCAAAAATAATGGAAAACATGTTGCAAGAATTCAGAGTGGCACAAGCAGAGTTAGCACAATTAAGTATTTAACATGCAACATATAAATATAATTATCCGCGGAAAAGTTCAAGGTGTTTTTTTTAGACATGGAACCAAAGCAGTGGCAGATCAATTGGGTGTAAGAGGTTTTGTTAGAAATGAAGAAGATGGAACTGTTTACATTGAAGCGGAGGCAGATGAGTGGATACTTGATAATTTTTTAGATTGGTGTAACGAAGGGCCAGACAGAGCCGAGGTGGAAGCAGTAGAAAAAATGGAAGCCGAATTGCAAGGCTTTAACAATTTTATCATAAAAAAATAAACGCTTGGCAAGCATTAAAAAATTAGCATCGCAAACCGCTTATTATGGGTTAAGCAGTGTTCTTGGAAGAATGCTTAACTATGCCTTGGTTCCATTACACACAAGAGTGTTGAGCAATCAGCAAGATTATGGTGTGGTAGGTGAACTCTTTGCGTATGTTACTTTTCTAAATATTTTGTTTTTATACGGCATGGAAACCGCATTTTTTCGTTATGCATCCAAATCCAACGAACCATCAAAAGTATATAATTCAATATTTAGCAGTGTATTAGTTACAAGCATTACGCTGTGTGCCTTGTTATACTTAGCCTCTCCGAGTTTGCTTACTTACTTAAGTTTAGGTAATACAACCAATTTATATAGGATAGAATATTTGTATTTATTTATAGCAATTATGGGAATTGATGCCATAACTGCCATCCCATTTGCTAAACTAAGATTAGAAAACAGACCCATTAAATTTGCGGGAGTTCGAATAGCAGTAATCACCATAAACGTATTATTAAATTGTTATTTTTTACTTTTTTGTCCTTACTGGAAATCGAATCACCCCGATAGCATTTGGGTTTCTTTTTATACAGAAACAGACCAAGTTTACTATATATTTTTAGCACAATTTATAGCTACTTTTTCAACCTTATTATTCTTATATAAAGAAATAATACAAGCAAAATTACAATGGGTTTGGAAAGAAATGAAACCCGTTTATATTTTTGCATTGCCTTTGTTGTTTGGTGGCTTGGCGGGCATGACGAATGAAACCTTGGATAGAATTTTGTTGAAATATTACTTACCTGGAACAACGGAAGAAAGACTAGCGCAGATCGGAATTTATAATGCAGCATACAAGTTGTCTATTTTTATGACACTCGCTATACAAGCATTTAGAATGGCTGCCGAACCTTTCTTTTTTTCTATCAATAAAAATATAGATGCTACAATAGTATATGCAAAAGTGATGAAGTATTTTGTACTAGTTTGTACTGTAATATTTTTAGGTGTTGTATTGCATATGAATTTGCTAGAACTTATACTGGGCAATGGTTACAGAGAAGGACTAGGAGTAGTTCCTGTATTGTTATTTGCAAATTTATTTTTCGGCATATACATCAACCTATCTATATGGTATAAGATAAGTGATAAAACTATTTACGGTGCATACATTACCCTAGTTGGAGCATTGCTAACCATCATTTTAAATATAATTTTAATACCATTATTTGGATACATGGGCTCTGCTTATGCAACTGCCATCTGCTATATTTCGATGGCTGTAATTTGTTATGCTATAGGTCAAAAGCATTACCATGTGCCTTATGATGTTAAAGCCATTGCAAAATATTTGCTATTGATGTTGCTATTTTATTTTAGCTCTGTGTTTTTTAAAATATTATTAATAGATGCAACTCTTTTAGTACATCAATTAATAGATACTACTTTGTTTGTTATTTACTTGGCTTACACGTTTATTCAATTTAAAAGTTTGCGTAAAAATTCTGATGGAAGTAAAAATAGTTAACCAATCTAAACATCCATTACCTGCTTATGAAACACTATATTCTGCAGGTATGGATTTGCGAGCGAATATTGAGGAAGAATTAATATTGTTGCCACTTCAACGAATATTAATCCCTACAGGTTTATTTATAGAATTACCCAAAGGCTACGAAGCTCAAATTCGACCGAGAAGTGGGCTTGCATTTAAGTTCGGGCTAACGGTGTTAAATTCACCTGGTACCATTGACGCAGATTACAGGGGGGAGATTAAAATCTTACTTGTAAACTTATCCAACGATAATTTTACGGTTAAAGATGGAGAGCGTATTGCCCAAATGATTGTGAGTAAGCATGAAGTAGTAGAATGGAAACCAGTTGAGCAATTAAGCAATACAGAACGAGGAGCCGGTGGTTACGGCCATACCGGTATTGGCTAGTCGATACTCAATAATTTTCTTATTTTTGTGCCCTTGATACATAATTATTAATTAGAAGATGAGAATAATAGTACCGATGGCAGGGATGGGCAAAAGAATGCGCCCACATACTCTAACTACACCAAAACCTTTGATTCCTGTTGCAGGAAAGCCGATTGTACAGAGGTTAGTAGAGGATATTGCCAAAGTTTGTGGACAAAAAGTAGAAGAAATAGCATATATAGTTGGTGATTTCGGCAAGGAAGCAGAAGATAACTTAATAAAAGTTGCAGAAAGCTTAGGGGCTAAAGGCACTATTTGTTATCAAAAAGAAGCATTAGGCACTGCCCATGCAATTTATTGCGCTAAAGAAAGTTTAACAGGCCCTGTTGTGGTTGCCTTTGCAGATACTCTATTTAGAGCCGATTTTATATTAGATGCTGAAAAAGACGGCATCATTTGGGTTCAACAAATTGAAGACCCTCGCCAATTTGGGGTTGTAAAGGTGAACGCCGAAAATGAGATTACAGACTTTATTGAAAAACCTCAAACTTTTGTTTCAGATTTAGCCATTATTGGGATTTACTACTTTAAAGACGGTGAATATTTAAAATCGGAAATTGAATATTTATTGAATAACGACATTAAAGAAAAAGGAGAATACCAGTTAACAAATGCTTTAGAAAATATGAAGCAAAAGGGTACTAAGTTCTCTCCTGGCAAAGTAGACGAATGGTTAGATTGTGGTAACAAAGATGCTACTGTTTACACAAATCAAAGAGTACTTGAAAATGTTAAAACAAAAGAGTTGCTAATTGCAAACTCAGCAACCATTATAAACTCAGAAATTATTGAGCCATGTTTCATTGGCGAAAATGTTCACATAGAGAATTCTAAAATTGGTCCACATGTTTCTGTTGGTAGCAATACAAAGCTTGTAGACTCCGTTATTAGTAACAGTATTATTCAAACAAATGTAAAAGCAGCATCTTGCAACATCAGTAATTCTATGGTGGGGCATTATGCAGATTTAAATGGAGCCAATGGATCACTTAGTATTAGCGATTACTCTACTATACAAAAGAGCTAGTTATCTTACTGTTTTTTTTGTGGTTTTTTTATTGGGATTTACTAGTAAAGAAGCTCATGCACAAAAAAGAAACAAAACTGCAACTGTAGACACCATTAGTGCCGAAGACCAAGAAAAAATTAGTACTTATTTTTTTGAAGGTTTAAGGCAGAAGAATGTCGACAATGAGGATGCGGCTATTCGCAGTTTCTTAAAAGTGGTAGAATTGTCGCCAACAAATGATGCTGCATTTTTTGAGTTAGGTTTGTTGTACACACAGAAGAAAAAGTATAGCGAAGCGGTTTCTTCATTAGCAAAAGCTACAGAGCTACAACCTACTAATGAATGGTATTTAAACTCATATGCCAAAGCATTAGAAAACACAGGCGATTACAAATCTGCTGTAGTGGTATATGAAAAATTAATTAAGCAGCATCCTGAAAAAATTGAGTTGCTATTTGATTTGGCTTCTGTTAAAATTTACTTAGAAGACTACAAAGGTGCTATAAATACATACAACGATATTGAAAAAAGTATTGGCATAAATGAAGACCTAATAAATCAGAAACAAAAGATTTGGTTAAAGTTAGGCAAAGTAGACAAAGCTGCTGAAGAAGCTATTCGCCTAATTAAAAGTGATCCTACAGAAATTCGATATAAAATGAATTTAGCTGAAATTTATTTGGCTAATAAAAAAATGGATAAAGCAATTGTGGTATTGCAAGAAATAGCAGATACAGATCCTAACAATAGTTTTGTTCAATTAGCATTAGCTGATTATTATAGAGAAAAAAAAGAGGAGGATAAATCTTTCGAGTATTTAAAAAAAGCATTCGCGAATCCAAACTTAAACATTGATCAGAAAGTTCGAATTTTATCTCCATACTTTAGCGTGTTAGATGATGCAAAGATGAAGGAAAAGGCCTTATCGCTTTCGGAATTAATTGTTACTGCACACCCAACAGATCCTAAGGCTACAGCCATTTACGGCGATTTCTTATATCAAGATAAACAACTAGAAAAAGCTAAAGCAGCATACGAGAAAACAATAGCTTTAGATAAAAAAGTTTTTGCAGTTTGGCAAAATTTAATGTTTATAGAAGTGGATTTGTCGGATTATAAAGGGTTATTAAAAACCTCAAATGAGGCAATTGACTTATTTCCGGCGCAGCAATTAGTGCATTATTTAAATGCAATTGCCAAAGTTCAGAACAAAGATTTTGAAGGTGCAGTTGTTGCCTATAAAAATGCATTGATGTTAGGACTTCCAAATAAAGATACAGAGTCGCAAATATATGCAGGCTTGGGAGATGCATACCACAGTTTAAAAAAACACAAAGAGTCTGATGAGTCTTATGATAAAGCATTAGAAATTAAACCAAACGACCCGTATGTGTTAAATAACTATGCCTATTATTTATCGTTAAGAAACGAACGATTAGAGAAATCGTTAGAAATGTCCGCACGCTCTAATGAGCTGTTAAAAAACAATTCTTCTTTTTTAGATACCTATGCTTGGATATTGTTTCAATTAAAAAGATATTCGGAGGCACAGATTTGGATTGAGAAAGCATTAACTGCGGGAGGAGCAAATAGTGCAACCATTGTAGAACACAGCGGTGATATTCTGTTTTATTTAAACAAAGTAGAGGATGCTGTAATGCAATGGAAAAAGGCAGCAGAATTGATGACTCCATCAGAAATATTAAAGAAAAAGATTCAGGATAAAAAATACTATGAATAAATCTACAGCGAGAATATTAATTCTGATAAGTGTATTAGCATTTTCTGCTTGTAGAACTAAGAAAGTTGTTCAACAGCCAGATCAGCAGCAAATTCAAGTGTCTGCAGAGGAGCTACTCAAAAGTAGTATCGTGCCTATTATCAGAAATGCAAATTTTAACTTTCAATTTATAAGTGCAAAAGCAAAAGTAAAAGTAAATAGAGATGGAAAAGATTTCAATTTAACTTTTAACATTAGAATGCAAAAAGACGAACAAATTTGGATTTCTGTTAATGCCATTGGAGGAATTGAAGTTGCAAGAGCACTGCTTAATAAAGATAGCATACGATTATTGGATCGTTTAAATAAACAATACTTAGTAAAGGATTACCAATTTTTATCGGAACTATTAAATACAAGTGTTGATTTTTATTTATTACAGGATTTAATGTTGGGTAATACTCCGAAGAACTTTAATTACATGTCATCAACCTTAAGTCAATCAGATTATGCGTATGAGTTTACAGGTACGAAAGATTTTTTGAATTATACGGTTGATGCTAGGAAAGAAGACTTGAAATTATTGAGTATACGTTTAAGGGATACAAGAAATTCTGCCAAAAATGTAGCAGTTAATTATGGAGGGTTTAAATTAGTAGATGCCTTAAATTTTCCTTTTTTAATTTCTTCTACAGCTAGTTCTGAAAAAGAATCTTTATCATTGAACTTGGAATACGTTAAAGTAGAAAAAGTTGATAAATTAGAATTCCCATTTAATGTACCAAAGAAGTTTGACTAAGATAAAATACATATCAATTTTATTGATTCTATTAATAGGGTTTGGCATTGCTATGGGGCAAGATCAGAATAAAATTGACTTAGAAAATAAAAAGAAGCAGTTAGCCAAAGAGATTGCACAAACCACCAAAATTTTAAAAGAAACTCAGAAGAATAAAAAGGCTACATTAAGTCAGTTAAACGCCTTGGTTCGCCAAATAGAAATTCGCGAAAGGCTTATAAATACGATTAGTTCCGAGATAAGAATGTTAGATGGGCAAATCGGGAAAACTAATAACGAGATACAACAACTGAAAGATGAACTAGAGCAGTTAAAGTTAGAATATGCAGCCATGATTAGGTTTGCACACAGGAACCAGAGCTCCTACAATAAATTGATGTTTGTATTTGCTGCACAAAATTTTAACCAAGCCTATAAGCGTTTAAAATACCTGCAACAATTTTCGGAATATCGCCAAAAGCAAGCTCGTTATATTGAAGATGCTCAACATCGATTAGAGGAAAAGATGTTGGAATTGGAAGACAACAAAAAGGTAAAAAACACTTTATTAGTTGATGAACAAAAGGAGAAAGTAACCTTAGGGAAAGAGAAAAACCAAAAAGAAAATATCGCAAAGCAGCTTTCGGTTAAAGAAGGCTCGTTAAAGAAGCAAATTGCACAAAAGCAAACTCAAGCTAAGAAACTCGACAAAATGATACAAGATATTATTAAGCGAGAGATTGAGGCAGCACGTAAAAAAGCAGAGGCAGAAGCAAAAGCCAAAGGCACAAAATTGCCTGCTGGTGATAAGAATAGCTCTTCGAATTTGGCGCTTACACCCGAAGCTCAAAAGCTTTCAAACGATTTCAAAAACAACAAAGGCAAATTGCCTTGGCCAGTAGAAAAAGGTACCATTATTGAGTTTTTTGGAACACATGAACATCCTGAGTTAAAAGGAGTAATGGTTTCTAATAACGGTATCGACATTAAAACATCTTCTGGTGCAAGTACCAGGGCTGTATTTAATGGTAAAGTATCGGGGGTAATACAAATTGTAGGTGGAATGTATGCGGTGCTTATTAACCACGGTGAGTTTACCACTGTTTACTCGAATTTATCGAGTGTATCCGTAAAAATGGGTCAAGAGGTAAAAACGAAGCAAACAATTGGTACAGTAACCACAGAAGACCAGCTTTCTAGTATGGAATTGCAGATTTGGAAAGGGATTAACAAGATGAACCCTGTAGAGTGGTTAGCACGTTAATTGCTTTATTTACCTACTATTTTTCGTCATTACGCAGAAAATAACCTATTTTTGCATATTAATATCTTAATCATGTTAAGTTCAACTTTATTATTATTTAATCTTGGTGGCCAAGAGGTTATTCTGATTGTAGTACTCGCTTTATTGTTATTCGGTGGAAAGAAAATCCCTGAATTAATGAGAGGTTTAGGAAAAGGAATCAGAGAATTTAAAGATGCTTCAAATGGCGTTAAACGCGATATTGAAGACAGTATGGATTCTAAAGAATCTGATAAATTAAATTCAGGTAAATAATCGTTTTCGCATATTTTACATTTTTGAAAATTGAGAAACTATCAATCATTAGCAGAGGTACGTTCGGATATTAAGGAGGGGAAAACCACTGTTCAAGCCTTAGTAAATTATTATCTCGAGAGAATAAATGCCAATACTGAATTAAACGCTTTTATAGAAGTGTATGGTTCGGAAGCGCAGGAGCGTGCAAAATTAATCGACGATAAAATAGCCAATGGCACAGCCGGTAAATTAGCAGGTATGGTGATGAGTATTAAGGATATGATATGTTATAAAAACCATAAAGTATCTGCATCATCAAAAATATTAGAAGGATTTGAATCTCTTTTTTCATCAACTGTTGTAGAAAGAATTTTAGCGGAAGATGCCATTATAATTGGTCGCGTAAACTGCGATGAGTTTGCCATGGGAGCATCCAATGAAACTTCACATTACGGTAGTGTAAAAAATTATCAGAATACAAAATTAGTACCAGGTGGATCATCAGGAGGATCGGCAGTTTCTGTGCAAGCAGATTTATGTTTAGCCTCTTTAGGAACTGATACAGGCGGCTCTGTTCGTCAACCAGCAGCATTCTGCGGTGTGGTAGGCTTAAAGCCAACCTATGGTAGGGTTTCACGCTGGGGGGTTATTGCATATGCTTCATCATTCGACCAAGTTGGGCCGATTACAAAATCGGTAGAAGACTCGGCATTATTACTAGAAGTAATTGCGGGCAAAGACGAGCATGATAGCACGGTTTCAACCAAAGAAGTTCCATCTTATACCTCTAATTTAAACCTCCATACAAAACCTAGAGTTGCTTATTTGCACGAGGCTTTACATGCAGAAGGTTTAGACCCTGAAGTAAAACAAATGATGGTTGATAAAATTGAATACCTAAAGTCGCAAGGATTTGTGGTGGAAGAAGTTCAATTTCCATTATTGAAATATGCAGTACCTACTTATTATGTGTTGACTACTGCCGAAGCATCTTCTAACTTATCCAGATATGATGGGGTGCATTTCGGTTACAGAAGCAAAAATGCTACAGATTTAGAATCTACTTATAAGCTTTCTAGAACAGAAGGTTTTGGGGAGGAAGTAAAACGTAGAATTATGTTAGGCACTTTTGTGCTAAGCGCTGGGTATTACGATGCATATTATGCAAAAGCACAAAAAGTACGACGTTTAATTCGCGATAAATCACTAGAAATATTATCAAACTACGATGTAATGATTTTGCCAACAGCCCCAAGCACCGCTTTTGAGCTCGGCGAAAAAACATCGGATCCGGTTGTAATGTACTTAGCCGACATTTTTACCGTTCAAGCTTCTCTAGCAGGATTGCCAGCAATTTCTATCCCAGGATCAACTCATTCAAATGGGCTTTCTATCGGGTTACAGATAATTGGGAAGCACTTCCAAGAGCAAGAAATATTGCAATTTGCTGGTTTTTTAGAGCAAAAAAGCTAAAAAATCATCATAAATAGCTAAAATTTACTATTTTGCAAGGATATACAATCAGAATGTAGCTTTTACATTAACAAATAATAGCATGAAAAACATAAAATTTGTCGTTTCCGCGATTGCCATTTTTTTTACACTCTCAATCAGCAGCGCCAAGTCGAAAGATTTTTCAATAAAAAGTAAATCGAATCCTGATGACACTACTTTTGTAATTCCCGAAGTAGATTTATCAAAATTAAACACTCCCCCAAGATTTGCTACTGAAGTTTACAAACATCGTTTAGATTCTATTACTCGCAGCATCCCTTTGGATTACAATTCATATGTTCAAGGATATATTGATTTATATGCGTTCAGAAGAAGAGAGCAGGTGGAGAGAATGTTGGGCTTATCAGAATTTTACTTTCCGATGGTGGAACGAGTATTTAAAGAGTACAAGATACCAGCGGAGTTTAAATACCTTGCCATTGTAGAGTCGGCATTAAATCCATATGCAGTTTCTCCGGTAGGAGCTACGGGCATGTGGCAGTTTATGTTTACCACAGCAAAAATGTACGATTTAGAAATTACTTCGCACATAGACGAACGTCGCGACCCATACTTGGCAACACATGCAGCTGCAAAATATTTTGTAGACATGTATCGCAGATACGGCGACTGGTTATTGGTAATTGCTGCTTATAATTGCGGACCCGGAAATGTGAACCGTGCAATTAGAAAAGCAGGTGGTGGGCAAAAAACATTTTGGCAAATTCGCCAATATTTACCTCAAGAAACAAGAGGATATGTGCCTGCATATATTGCAGCAAATTATATAATGAGCTTTGCAGAAGCGCATAATTTGTATCCAACCTATCCTAGTTTTAGTTTCTTAACGGATACTTTACACATTACTAAACCTGTATATTTTAAAGACATTGAGCAGTTGTGTGGAGTAAATGCTGATGAGTTGAGAATTTTAAATCCTCAATTTAAAAAAGATTTTGTGCCAGCATATACCCAAACTTTTGCATTAAAATTACCCGCTACTAGAAGAGATTTAGTGCATAATTTTAAAGACTCTTTGTACGCACTTTTCCCTACTGAAGCCAACGACCAGATTTTTGTGTTGAACGCAGACCCAATGGCAAAGTCGCGCACGGTATATAAAACACACGTAGTAACACGCGGGCAAACCTTAAGTAAATTATCTGCTAAATATGATGTAAGTGTTGCTGATATTAAAAAGTGGAATAATCTAAAAAAGAATGCATTGTATAGAGGCCAGAAATTGAAAATAAAAAAACAATTACAAGCGCCTACCCCACAAGTAAACACTTCAATTGCCAAGAATTCGAAGCCTGATTTGAAGACTGATTCTAAAGAAACTATTGAAACCGAAAAACAGAAAGTTACCTATGAATATGTAACTAAAAATGTGTCGAAAAAACATAAAGTTAAAAAGGGCGAAAACTTAAGTGTAATTGCTGATAAATACAATGTTGGCGTGGCAGATATTAAGAAGTGGAATAAGTTGAAGAAAAATAGTTTGATGGCTGGTCAGTCCTTATTAATAAAAACTTCTGAAACAGTAAAAGTTGCTAAACGTATTCCAATTAAAACAGAGAAGAAAGAAATTGTTGAAGAGGCAATTGCAGTAAGTACAACAGCAGTTTCGGCTAATACAAATACTGAAGAAAATTCGGAAGCAATAAAAGAAGAAACTCCTATAAAAGCTAGTCCAGTAATGGAGTTGGTTAATGTAGAAAAAATTGTAAAATACAAAGTAAAAAAAGGCGATTACCTATCAACCATCGCTCAGAAAAATAAGGTAAGCGTACAGAATATTCGCACTTGGAATAACATGAAAAATTCTGTTATTAAACCAGGTCAGCAATTAATCATTAAAAAAGTAGAACAAAAATTAATCGCAAAAGAAGTTAATCCAACTGAAAACGAAAAGGCGATTGCTAAAGTTCCAGAACGCAGTACAGATTCTAAATTTGTGTTTCATAAAGTAGAAAAAGGCGACACTTTATACAGCATCGCCAAGAAATATGCAGGCATGACAGTTGAGATGATTAAAGAACTTAATGGCATGAAAAGCAGCGATGAATTGAAAGCAGGCATGCTTTTGAAAATTGCTAAAAAAGGGTAGTTAATTAGCTAATTGACTAATTAGCTAATTAACCGAAAGTTTGCTGCTGTAAACATTTGATCCTTGTTTTACTTGAATTAAATACAACCCTTTTTGCAAAGAACTTACATCTATTTTTTCTTCGGATAAATTGCTTGAGTTAATCGAAATCACTAGCTGTCCGCTTAATGAATAAACATTAATAGTTGCAGCATTTGTATTTTTTGTTTCTACTCTAAAATAATCAGAGCTAGGGTTAGGATAAACATTTACACTTAGTTTATTTTCGT
Source organism: Sphingobacterium thalpophilum (assembly GCA_943371235.1). GTDB lineage: Bacteria > Bacteroidota > Bacteroidia > Sphingobacteriales > Sphingobacteriaceae > CAJBVG01. The sequence goes on from CALRTZ010000007.1 coordinate 69,559, forward strand.
TAATTCCTGTTGTTCCATTGTTGTATATGATAGTTTCTTTAGTAAAGTTGTACCACGATTTACCATCAAACACTTTTGAGATAGACTCCACTAATCTGTTTTGAGAATCGTATTTATAATCTATCTTGCTTTCAGCTAGTACATCCCAATCGTTATTTACAAAACTTTCTACTTTGTATAGTTTTGGGTTATTTAACTGATCGTACTCTTCAGAAATTCTATATTGATATACCCATTCATTGTTTTTATATTCATAAGAAATTGCGGTAACATTATTTTGTAATCCATATTGGTAAATTGCTTTTTGAGAATTTACAAAATTAGTTCCATCCCATATTTTCAACTCCATTTGAGAGAATTTCCCATTTACAAAATCATGCCAAATGATGTTAGTATAGAGCTCATCGTTTTGGAAAGTTACACCGTCCCAAACCATGTGATAAACCGAGCTTATTTTTTGTTCATGGTCGTAATCATACCCTTCTGCACTTACGTTTTTCCATTCGTTTTGATTGTATTCTTGAAATATACTTTGCTCGAGTACTAAATTATTAAAGCTGCTAATTGTTTTGCGGAAAGGCTCGTATTTTTTAGCAGATTCATTAAACAAATATTGAATGGTAATTTCTTCTGATGGGGTTTTCTTATCTGTTACTTGTTTGCTACCACTTACGATTACCCAATTTCCGTTTTCGAATGAAAAATATTCATTTCTTACTTCAACTGCGTGCTCATTGTATTCTGTTTCCATTTTAGAATGTTGCAACCATGCACCGTCCACATAATTATATTGAATATTACCAATGATTCTACCATTTGTAGATTTGAAAAAGGTTGTTCTCGAGATCGGGGAACTTTGTGCATCACGTTCAATTACTTCTTCAGTTTCACCATTACTAAGGTATTTAACGTCTGATGAGTTGTTAAAATACCAATCTTGTTGATTCTGATCCCAGAAATAACGATTGATGGTTTTTGATAAGCTATTTGCTTTTTTAGCATCGTTTAGCTTGTGAAAATCGTTAATAGATTTTGATTGAATGCTTAAATCTCTAGTTAATATGTTTCTGTAGCTTTTTTGAGCCATAACAGGCGATATAATTAAGCATAGCAAATAAATAGTTAAGTGTTTCATTTTGAATAGTTTTTTGCAATAAGACAAGCACATGTTACAGATACCCTTACTATGTAATTTGAAAACTTTTAAAAGCGCTTTTTTCAGCACGATTCCTTATATTTGAAGCTTGTATTGGTTAGAAAATAAGAAATATGAGTAAAAATAATCGTAAGCAGGATGCATTGGATTACCATTCGCAGGGCAGACCCGGTAAGATTGAGGTAATTCCTACAAAATCTACAAATTCACAGCGCGATCTTTCATTAGCATATTCTCCAGGGGTTGCAGAACCTTGTTTAAGAATAAAAGAAAATGTAGAAGATGTTTATAAATATACTGCCAAAGGTAATTTAGTAGCAGTAATAAGCAACGGTACAGCAGTTTTAGGATTAGGCAATATTGGTCCGGAAGCTTCGAAGCCAGTAATGGAAGGCAAAGGCATTTTGTTTAAAATATTTGCTGATATTGATGTATTCGATATTGAGTTAAATGTTACCGATGTTGATCAGTTTGTAAACACTGTAAAAGCATTGGAACCAACATTTGGCGGCGTAAATCTAGAAGATATAAAAGCACCAGAGTGCTTTGAAATAGAACGCAGATTAAAAGCGGAGCTAAAAATTCCGATTATGCACGATGATCAACACGGAACAGCAATTATTTCTGCCGCGGCATTGTTAAATGCATTAGAAATTCAGAAAAAGAAAATTGATAAAGTAAAAATTGTAGTAATTGGAGCAGGGGCAGCAGCCATTTCTTGTTCTAAATTATACTTGGAGATAGGTGCAAAGAAAGAAAACATTGTGATGATAGATAGAGAAGGCGTAATTCGCTCTGATCGTACTGCTGCAATGGATGAAACGAAACGTTTCTTTGCAACTGACAGGAAAATTAGCACACTAGAAGAAGCGGCAAAAGATGCCGATGTGTTAATTGGTTTATCGGGGGCAAATATTATTTCACCAGCCATGTTAAAGTCGATGGCTAAAAACCCAGTGGTGTTTGCGATGGCAAACCCCGACCCAGAAATCGATTATAATTTAGCGATCAATACACGTAACGATATTATTATGGCTACGGGTCGTTCAGATTTTCCAAATCAAGTAAATAACGTGTTAGGATTCCCATATATATTTAGAGGAGCCTTAGATGTGAGAGCAACACAAATAAACGAAGCAATGAAAATTGCAGCGGTGCGTGCCATTGCTGATTTAGCAAAGAAGCCTGTACCAGAAGCAGTGAATTTAGCGTACAATCAAAAAAATATAACATTCGGCAAAGATTACATTATCCCGAAACCATTAGACTTACGATTAATTACAGAAGTATCATCGGCGGTGGCAAAAGCCGCAATGGAATCTGGAGTGGCTCGCTATCCGATAAAAGACTGGGATGCCTACCGTGAAGAATTGAAGAAGAGATTAGGCTTAGATGATAAGTTAATGCGTGCAATTTCTGTAAAAGCAAAAGGCAACCCTAAACGAGTGGTGTTTGCAGAAGCAGATAATTATAAGATTTTAAAAGCAGCACAAATTGTAAAAGATGAAGGCATTGCATTCCCGATTTTATTAGGAAACATAGAAAAAATTCAATCACTAATTAAAGAACATAACTTAGATTTAGCGGATGTAAAAATGATAGACCCTCGTTATGAAGAGGAGCATTTACATAGTTTTGCAAAAGTTTTATTTGAAAAACGCAAACGTAGAGGCATTACCTATTACGAAGCGAAAAAGTTAATGAGAGATCGTAACCATTTTGGTGCGATGATGGTGGAGGTTGGTGAGGCAGACGCATTAATTTCTGGGTTAACAAAAAATTATCCATTAACGATTCGTCCCGCATTACAAATAATTGGGATGGATGAAGAAGTAGAACGTGTTGCTGGAATGTATTTGATGTTAACGAAACAAGGACCAATTTTCTTGGCAGATACGACGGTAAACATAGACCCTACGGTTGATGAATTGGTAGATATTACAGCGGTGGTAGCAAAGTCTGTACAGAAGTTTAACATTACACCGCGTATTGCAATGCTTTCGTATTCGAATTTTGGAAGTTCTGAAACGGCCAATCCTATTAAAGTTCGCCAGGCTGTAGAGAAATTGCATAAACGTTATCCTCATTTAATAATTGACGGTGAGATGCAAGCAAACTTTGCTTTAAATTCAACTTTGTTAAAAGATAACTATCCCTTCTCGACCTTAAATGGTGAGCCAGCAAATACTTTAATTTTCCCGAACCTCGACTCTGGTAATTCGGCGTATAAAATTTTGCAAGAGATTGGTGGTGCAGAAGCAGTAGGTCCGATTTTAATTGGAATGAAAAAACCTGTTCATATTTTACAGTTAGGTTCATCGGTACGTGAAATTGTAAACATGATTACCATTGCGGTAGTGGATGCACAATCTAAAGAGGAAGAATTGAACGATGTTAAAAACGGTTCGCCAAGAAGAACCTTGAAAGAAAAAATAAGCAGTTTGCGCAAATAGAGAATGATTAATCATATTAAAGGGAAATTAGTGCAAAAAACACCCACACATGTGGTGGTTGAAGCATCGGGCGTAGGGTATTTTATCAATATATCATTACATACCTACGCTCAAATACAAGAGGTAGAATCGATATTGATTTATACTTATTTAAGCATTAGGGAAGATGCTCACGTTTTATATGGTTTTTTTGATGAAAGCGAACGCAGGTTATTTACTCACTTAATATCAGTATCAGGAATCGGCCCCAATACAGCCAGAATGATGCTTTCCTCTATTTCTCCGCAAGAAATACAGGAAGCAATTGTACGCGGAGATGTAGCTTTGGTTCAAAAAATCAAAGGTATAGGTCCAAAATCGGCTCAACGGTTAATTTTGGAATTACAAGATAAGTTAAAAAAAGAAGGCTCTGGGACACTTTTATCACTCCCTTCGAACAATACAGCAAAAGAAGAAGCGTTATCAGCATTGGTAATGTTGGGTTTTGCAAAGTTGAGCGCCGAAAAAGCACTCGAACAAATTATCAGAGCGGAAGGATCTGCGCTTAGCGTAGAACGCCTGATTAAATTAGCACTCAAGAATTTATAAAAGACCGTTAATTTTTTTAGGTGAAAACTAGTACTACAGGAAGGAAGTCCATTTTTAGGTTATTTATTACGGTGATATCACTCTTTGCTGCCGCATCTATTGTGTGGAGTGCTGAGTCGACTATCACTAAATTTGAATTGCCTATTATTTCAGCCGTAGATACAGGCACTAAATTTCAGGGAACCGCCACTGATAATGGACCGAAAAAGAAAATTGATTTACAAGATCCTCCCAATGTAGAACGCAAAGTGGAGTACGACCCCGAAACTAAAATGTATGTAATTACAGAAAGTGTTGGTGGTAAATTTTACAAATCGCCAGTTTACATGACCTTTGAAGAGTACCAATTGTACGAATCAAAAAAATCTAAATTCGAATACTGGAAACAACGCTCTGCAGAAACTCAATTAATTTCTCCAAATGGCATGGTACCCAAATTATACGTCAACAACCAAGTGTTCGATCGTATTTTTGGTGGCAGTAAAGTGGACATTCGCCCGCAAGGAACTGCCGAATTAATTTTTGCAGGTAGATTCAATAAAAACGATAATCCATTATTGAACGAACGTCAACGTAAAACGCGTCAGTTTGATTTCGATCAGAAAATACAATTAAACGTAACGGGTAATATTGGCGATAAATTAAAAACTTCTGTAAACTATAATACCGAAGCAACATTTGATTTTGAAAACCAAATGAAGTTAGAGTACACCGGTTATGAAGATGAGATTATAAAGAAGATTGAATTAGGAAACGTATCTCTTCCTTTAAACTCAAGTTTAATTAGTGGATCGCAAAGTTTGTTTGGGGTAAAAACTCAATTGCAATTTGGTAAGTTAATGGTAACATCTGTATTCTCTCAACAAAAAAGTGAGAAGAAACAAATTAAAATTACCAATGGTTCGCAAAAAACAGAGTTTAAATTTTTAGCAGATAATTACGAAGGGAACAAACACTTTTTCATAGCACAATATTTCAGAGATCAATACGACCGCTCATTAGATGAACCCCCAATTATAAAATCTAATATTTTAATTTCGAGAGTGGAAGTTTGGGTAACTTCTAGAAACCGTGTGGGCGATGAGAATACTCGAGACATTTTAGCCTTGATAGATTTAGGAGAGAACAGTAGAACGTACACTACCGATCCGAACTTAATTAAAAATGTTAGCCCATATCCGAACTCTGTTAAAACCGACCAAGTAGATGCATCCAATAATTTATTAGATATTATTCCAGCATCTGCCAGAAACGTTGGCGACAATTCATTGAGCAGTTATTTTGCAAATACTGGAGGTCCCGATAACTATGCCAGAATAAGAGCGCGTAAATTATTAGACAGAGAATATACATTCCATCCACAATTAGGATACATTTCTTTAAACGCTGCGTTAAATGCTGATGAAGTATTGGCCGTTGCTTATCGATATACTTTAAACGGTGTAGAATATACCGTCGGTGAATTTTCTAACGAGCGTCAAGAAACAAATCCTCCAACTGTACTTTATACAAAATTATTAAAAAACGTATCCTTAAAAACAAGTTTACCAACTTGGGATTTAATGATGAAAAATATTTATTCGTTAAATGCATTTCAAGTAAATTCTGAAGAATTTAAATTGGATGTGATGTATTTAGATGAAAAAACAGCGAACAATGTAAACTATATTTCGGATGGTCCGGCGAACGTAAAAAATCTACCGCTTATAAGAGTACTAGGTTTAGATAAGTTGGACGTAAAACAAACCCTTACACCAGATGGAGTATTTGACTTTGTTCCGAACATTACTGTGAACCCTGCAAACGGTAGAATTATTTTCACTAAAATAGAACCATTTGGTTCTTATTTATATGGCTTATTAGCCGCCGATGGCGATACTGTAATTGCACACAATATTGCCTTTACAGAATTGTACGATTCAACAAAATTTAAAGCACAACAATTACCCCGAAAAAATAAATTCACTATCCAAGGATCATTTCAATCAACCAGTAATTCAGAATTTTCTTTAAACGCCATTAATATTCCTCAAGGTTCGGTTGTTGTAAAATCGGGTACGCAGGTTTTAGTGGAAGGCCAAGATTATACGGTTGATTACAATATTGGTAGAGTTAAAATTACAAATGCAGCATTGCTGAGTAACGGTGCACCCTTAACGGTTGATTTAGAAAGTTCCACTTTATTTGGAGTTCAATCCAGAACTTTTATAGGTACTAGGTTTGATTATAAGGTGAACGATGAATTAAATTTAGGAGGTACATTTTTACGATTATCTGAAAGACCCTTAACACAAAAAGTAAACATAGGGGATGAGCCCATTGCTAATAATATGTATGGAGTTGATTTAAATTATAGAAGCGACTCTAGATTTTTAACAACCTTGGTTGATAGAATTCCGTTGATACAAACAAAGGCAAATTCTAACATTACCGTTTCTGCAGAGTATGCACGATTAGACCCAGGGCACTCACGTTTATTAAATACCGCAAATAATAAAAGTGGTATTTCATACATCGACGATTTTGAAGGAAGTAGATCGTCTATTGATTTAAAAAGTTCTACCGCTTGGTTTTTATCGAGCACTCCAGCAATGTTCCCAGAAGGAAATTTGTTTAACGATTTAAGCTATGGTTTTAACCGAGCACGTTTAGCATTTTATCAAATTGATAATTTATTTTACAGTAGAACAGATAACAGAACTCCTGTACATATTAGAAATGATAGGGTGCAATTGTCAAATCATTATGTAAGAGAGGTTACAGAGCAAGAAGTTTTTCCGAACAAACAAATACCTACTGGGCAACCTAATATTTTATCGACCTTAGATTTAACTTATTTCCCGAGAGAAAGAGGACCTTACAATTTTAGTGTAAGTAGGTTAAATGCTGATGGTACGTTTAAAGACCCGAATAATTCTTGGGGTGGTATAATGAGAAGGTTGGAGACCAATGATTTTGAAGCCTTGAACGTTGAGTTTATAGAGTTTTGGATGATGGATCCATTTATTTACAACGAAGGATCTGCAGGTGGAGATTTGTATTTTAACTTAGGAAGTATATCTGAAGACGTTTTAAAAGATGGTAAAGAATCGATTGAAAATGCCTTGCCAAAAGATGGCGACGCCGCCAGATACGATAGTACAATTTGGGGAAGAGTAGGAACAGTTCCACCATTGAACCAAGCATTTGATAATGATAATAATGCACGCCAATTTCAGGATGTTGGATTAGATGGATTAAATGATAGCGAAGAACAAGTGTTTTTTAAAAATGCCTATTTAGATTTATTAGAACAAACTTTAGGGCCGACTTCTCAAGCATACCAATTAGCATTGACCGATCCAGCTGGCGATAACTACGCATATTATAGAGGTAATGAGTATGATGATGCCAAAGCATCTGTTCGCGATCGTTACAAAAAATACAATGGTTTAGAAGGCAACTCTCCTACTGAGCAACAATCAACTGCTAAAACTGGTATAAGTAATACAGCAGCTACTCCAACACCCGATACAGAAGACATCAACAGAGACAATGCGCAAAGTGATAGAGATGAATATTTCCAATATAGAGTTCGATTAAGCCCAGGCGATTTAGAAAACCCTGATCAAAATTCTTTTGTAACTGATAAAGTGGTTGCTCCAGTAAAATTAGCAAATGGAAGAACAGAAAATGTTACTTGGTACCAATTCAGAATTCCATTATCAAAATACGAAAAACGAGTTGGTGATATACAAGATTTTAGAGCGATACGATTTGTTCGTGCATTTTTAACCAATTTTAATGATACCGTTACCTTACGTTTTGCTCGTTTGCAATTAGTAAGAGGAGAGTGGAGAAGAATAGAACCAACAGTAGTTTCGGGCGAAGGTACAGAAGCTAAATCGGATGCGATTTTTGATTTATCTACCATCAACATAGAAGAAAACGGTAGCAGAGTGCCAATTCCTTATGTATTACCACCGGGAATTATACAAGAAAGAAATTTACAAGATGTAAGAGGAACTACACGTGTAAATGAACAAGCATTATTATTAAACGCTTGTAATTTTAAAAAGAATGATGAAGTAAAAGCGTATAAAATTTCGGGCTTCGATTTCAGGTCGTATAAAAAAGTGGAGATGTTTATACATGCTGAAGGGGAAGAAGTGGAGAACAATGAGATGACTGCTTTTATTCGTTTCGGTATAGATTATACGGATAACTATTACGAGTATGAAATTCCGTTAACCATAACTCCTGCAAATGAAAGAACACCAGAAGGTATTTGGCCAGAGGCAAATAAATTATCCTTACCACTTTCTGTTTTACAATTAGCTAAGCAACGTAGAAATAATTCGCGAGAACCGGTATCGGTAGAGTACCCAGTGCAAGACGGGAAAAACACGGTTTGGATAAAAGGTAATCCCGACTTAGGGAACGTGCGTTCTATTGTGGTGGGTATTAGAAATAGGAGCGGAACACCTAACGACCCTAAGTGTGTACAAGTTTGGTTCAACGAATTATTATTAACAGAGTTTGATGAACAAGGAGGTTGGGCAGCAACAGGTAGAGTAAGTGCACAATTAGCCGACTTGGGTAACGTAACAATTTCTGGTAGTAAAAGTACATTTGGATTTGGTTCTATTGATAAAAAGGTAAGTGAGCGAAACAGAACAGATGATAAACAATACGATGTTACTTCGAATGTTGAATTAGGGAAATTTTTCCCAGAGAAAGCAGGTATTCGTGTGCCAATGTATGTATCGTATTCACAAGCGATAAGCACACCTCAGTTTGCTCCAAACAATCCAGATATTTTATTGTCGAATGTTTTGTCTGAATTAAATGCTGCAGAGCGCGACTCTATAAAAAGAATTACCGAAGATTTTACTCGAAGGAAAAGCATCAGTTTTACCAATGTGAAAAAAGACAGAATTGATACTAAAAAACCTGTTCGAATTTACGATGTAGAAAACTTTAGTGTGACGTATTCATACGCCGACCAATACCGAAGGAATTACAACACCGAGTATAATATTTTAAAAAATCACAGAGGTGCATTATCCTATAATTATAACAACGCACCTAAAGAAGTACGGCCGTTTGATAAGGCGATAAAAAATCAGAATTTAAAAATAATTAAAGATTTTAATTTTAATTATAAACCAAGCGCACTTGATTTTAGAATTGACGTGGATAGAGTTTATGGTGAAACAAAAATTAGAAATATTAATACAGGAACGTTGCCGATTGAAGAAACATTTAATAAGAATTTTAGAATTACACGTACATACGGAATGCGTTATGACATTACACGTGCATTGAAATTTGACTTTACCGCCAATAATTTAGGAGTAGTTGATGAACCGTTTGGAAAAATAGATACACGTGAAGAAAAAGATTCGCTTTTAACAAATATTAAAACATTAGGACGAACCACTGATTACAATCAGAATTCGAACTTAACGTACCAAGTGCCTATAAATAAATTGCCATATATGGATTGGACCCAAATGACGGCAACGTATACGGCGAGATATGATTGGAGAGCCGCAGCATTGGCTACTCCAAAATTTGAAAACACTATTTCGAACAATCAATCGATACAAATAAACCCGACGTTTAACATGACGCAGTTGTATGGCAAATCGAAATATTTAAAAGCATTAATTACTCCAGCTAGGGCACGCTCTCCAAGAGACAATGGAAATCCGCTAGAGAAACTGAAAGTAAATAAAACAGCCGCTCAAGAAAAGGAAGATAGTTTGGCAAAAGCGATGAGCAAAAACGATTTCAAAAAAGTGTTGGCGCGAACCTTAATAATGTTGCGCACCATAAACTTTAGTTACCGAGAAACCAATGGGCAGCAATTACCAGGCTATATACCTGGAACAGATTTATTGGGGATGGATTTCGGAAAATTAAATGCACCAGGCGTTGGCTTTGTGTTCGGCAGTCAAGAAGACATTCGATTTAAAGCAGCCGATAATGGATGGATTACTACCTACGATTCTGTTTCGAACAGGTACTTACGATCTAACAGAGTTGAATTTAATTTACGAGCCAATATAGAACCAATGAAAGACATGCGACTGGATGTAAACATGCAGCGCAGTATGACTAGAAATTACCAAGAGTTCTTTAGGTACGATAATAATCCGGCGAGTGGAACCTATCAGCGATTTAGATCATTTGCAGAAACCGAAACGGGTAATTTTAGCATGACGATAGTTACTATTGGATCGGCATTTGAAGGCATAAGTGATGATGGTACTTCGGCATTTTTTGAGAAGTTCCAAGAGAATAGATTTGCAATTTCGCAAAGGTTAGCGAACGAAAAAGGAATTACTGGTTTTGACACTGCAGGTTTTTATGATGGATATGGGAAGTACTCTCAACAAGTTTTAATACCCGCATTTTTGGCAACCTATTCTGGCAGATCAACCAATATTGTTAGTTTAAACCCTTTCCCTAAAATTCCTTTACCAAACTGGAGATTAAATTATACAGGTTTCATGAAATTTGAAATTATAAACGAATATTTTTCGAGCTTCACTGTAAACCACGCGTACACCTCAACCTATAACGTAAATAGTTTTAACAGACCAACTACCATTGCTACGAAGTATGCAGCTAATGGAAATTTTGTACCAGAGTATGAAATACAACAAGTAACGATTTCTGAAACGTTTGCGCCTTTAATTGGCTTCGACATGACCATGAAAAACAAGGTGAACATTGTATTGGAATACAAACAAAGTAGAAATTTAGGCTTAAGTTTTGCAAATACGCGAGTAGAGCAATTAAATACCTATGAGTACAACGTAGGATTAGGGTATACTACCAACAATCTACAATTGCCTTTTAGTTTTGGGAATGGCCAAAAAGTTTTGAAAAACGATTTAAACGTTCGTACTGATTTTAATATCAGAATTAATAGAGGCGCTATACACCGAATGGATCAAGGCTTTTCTGATATTATTAACGGCTCCAGGGTAATAAGTATTAAGCCATCAGTGGAGTATGTATTAAATCAACGCTTCCAAGTGCGTTTGTTTTACGACAGGTTGGTTACCAAGCCATATATTTCGACTACTTTCCCTACAGCTATTACCAGTTTAGGATTTAGCTTAAGAATTAATATTGGTGCGTAATTATTCCAAGAAAAATTTAACTTTGGGAAAATTAAATTTTATACAATGAATTTTCCAGCAGAACTAAAGTACACTAAAGACCACGAGTGGGTTCGTTTAGAAGGTAATGTAGCATTTATCGGCATCACTGATTTTGCACAAAGAGAACTAGGTGATATTGTTTATGTAGACATTAACACCATAGGTAAAGATGTTGCACAAGAAGAAGTTTTTGGCACAGTGGAAGCTGTAAAAACTGTTTCAGATTTATACATGCCAGTAGCAGGTGAAGTTATGGAAATGAATACCCTGTTAGATGCTAACCCAGAGTTAGTAAATTCAGATCCTTACGGCGATGGCTGGATGGTAAAAGTAAACGTTAGCAATGTTGCTGATGTTGCAGGTTTACTTTCTGCAGAAGATTACCAAGCCCTAGTTGGTGCTTAATTCCTTTTGGAAATATAACATATTTTGGTTGCTATGGCTTTGCTTAATAACCTATTTAAGCAATGCCAAAGGCGACGGAATTCCGGACTTCCCATTATTAGCCTTTAAAGGGGCTGACAAACTAGTGCATGCCATTTTTTATTTAAACTTGATGGTAGCAATGAGCTGGGGATTTTTTAAACAAGAAAAATATCCGGACTTATATTCAAACAAATTTCTCTATTCATTCTTATTCTGTATTACTTGGGGCGGCCTAATGGAACTTTGCCAGCTATTTATTTTTACATATAGATCGGCAGAATGGGCAGATTTTTTAGCTAACTCTATTGGTGCAGGAATAGGATTTATTATTAGTGCATATATGTGGAAATTGAATAAAAATGCATAATTTTAAGTATTAATGTATTTATAATGAAAACGAAACATTTGTTTATTGGCATCTTATTAGGCTTATTTATCAGCATCAGCTTTTCCGCATGTAAGGCTAAATGTGATTGTCCGCGTTTTTCAGAATCAAATACTCAAAACAACACCCCAAAAGCACTTATTTAAGTAGAACAAATCCCTATTGTTATTTGGATTTAATTTAAATAAGCCCTAAATTGCAGCGTTTTAAAGGCCTATCCATTCATTGGATTTGGTTCTAAAACGATTTACATAATTTCTATTACGTAAAACAATTAAAATGAAACTAAGGAACTTGGCAGAGTTACAACCTGGAATGAAGGCTATTATAGATTCGTTCACAGATGAGGAGTTATCCATCCGATTATTAGAAATGGGGTGTTTGCCTGGTGAAGAAGTGGAAGTTGCGCACATTGCACCCTTAGGCGACCCAATTGCCATCCATTTATACGGTCATAAATTAAGTTTACGCAAAAAAGAAGCAGAGAGTATTTTGGTGAAGTAAGAAATAAAATAAGTTGAAGCAGGAAATTAATATTGCCCTCATTGGTAATCCTAACACCGGAAAATCATCATTATTTAATGCATTAACCGGCCTGAATCAAAAAGTTGGTAATTTCCCGGGTGTAACCGTTGATAAACTAATAGGCTTCTATAAAATTAATGCAGAACAATCAGCTCGAATTATTGATTTACCCGGAACTTACAGTTTATATCCACGTTCGCAAGACGAGCAAATAGCCCTTCAAGTTTTAGGTTCTCCCTCAAATCCCGATTACCCAGAAGTAATTGTGGTAGTTGTTGATGCTACTAATCTTAAAAGAAATTTATTATTATTCTCGCAAATTTTAGATTTAGGTTTGCCTTGTGTGTTGGCTGTAAATATGATCGACCAAGCGCGCGATCAGAAATTAGAAATTGATATAGAAGGTTTATCTCAAGCCATAGGAATACCAGTTATTGCAATTAGTGCACGTAATAATGAAGGTATTGTTGATTTAAAAAAAGCGATAAAAAAGCAAATAGATGAAAAGATAACAGTTGAGTCGGGAACTGATATAAAACAATATGCGCCAGAGTTAATAGATGAAATAAAAAGAGAGTTTGAATTAACGAATGATTATGTTGCGTTTGAATTAGCACATCATTACCATGAGCTTGCACATCTAACAGAAGAGAAAAAACAAAAATTAAAATCGCTTGGTGAGAAATATAATTTCAATCCTCAAAAAGCACAAGCACAAGAAACCATTGCTCGATTCAATCACATTAACGAATTATTATTTGATAATGTATTCAAACCATTCGACCCGGTTAAGGAAAGTAATAGTAATAAAATTGATAAATGGTTAACACATAGAGTTGGGGGATTAATATTTTTCTTCTTGATTTTATTTATAGTTTTTCAATCTATTTTCACTTGGTCGAGTTACCCGATGGATTTAATTGAAGCGGGCTTTATTGGCTTAGAAAATAGTTTATCGAACCTAATTCCGGATGGGATTTTTAAAGACTTATTAATTGGTGGAATATTGCCAGGATTAAGTGGAGTGTTAGTTTTTATTCCTCAAATTGCTATCTTATTTTTATTTATTGCAATACTAGAAGATACTGGTTACATGGCGCGTGTTACCTTTATGATGGACCGTGTGATGAAGAAGTTTGGATTGAACGGAAAATCAGTTGTACCCTTAATGAGTGGAATTGCATGCGCAGTACCCGCAATCATGTCGGCACGAACCATAGAAAATTGGAAAGACAGATTAATAACGATTATGGTAACTCCTTTAATGAGTTGCTCTGCGCGTTTGCCAGTTTATACTTTATTAATTTCGATTGTAGTACCATCAGAAAAAGTTTTAGGCTTTTTAAATTTACAAGGCTTGGTGTTAATGGCCATGTATTTATTAGGTTTTGTGGCGGCCATATTTTCGGCTTATGTAATGAAACTTATTATAAAAACGAAAGAGCGCAGTTATTTTATAATGGAATTGCCAGTGTACCGTATGCCACGTTGGTCGAACATCGGCATTACCATTTTTAATAAAGTAAAAACATTTGTTACCGAAGCGGGAAAAATAATTTTAGCAGTATCTATCGTATTATGGTTTTTGGCAAGTTATGCGCCGGGTAATTCTTTCGAACAGATCCATCAAAAATATGATAAATTAAAAATTGAAAATACAATTGATGCTGAAGAATTAGACCGAATGATGAGCTCAGAAAAGTTAGAAGCATCGTATGCGGGGCATTTAGGAAAAATGATTGAACCGGCTATTAGGCCATTAGGTTACGATTGGAAAATTGGAATCGCTTTAATAACTTCATTTGCTGCACGCGAAGTTTTTGTAGGTACCATTGCAACCATCTACAGTGTAGAAGCTGAAGATGGAGAGTTGGATACCGTTCGCGAAAAATTAATGTCGGCAAAAAATGCAAATACTGGTGAGCCCACTTTTACCCTTGCAGTAAGTTTATCGCTTATGATATTTTATGCTTTTGCGATGCAATGCATGAGCACCATTGCCGTTGTGTACCGCGAAACCAAATCGTGGAAATGGCCTACTATACAGTTTGTGTTTATGACGGTGTTGGCATATGTGAGTGCTTGGGTAACTTATGTAGTCTTTAGTAGTTAGTCTTTAGTCTTTAGAGGGCGGAAGTGGTTTAGATTTTACTTTATTAGTCAAATAGTTTTGAAGTGCCCTGTTCATTTTTTTGAATTTCATTAATTTTTTCAACAAATTTCTCTTTTAAATCATCAGAGATAAAATTTAATTTATTACTAATAATAATTAGCGATTCTAATTCGGTGGATGATCCGTTTGAGATAGATAAAAAGTGTATAAATTCTTTGTCGGAGTTTCTTCCAGCTCCCTCGGCAATATTACTGGCAATAGATATTGAGCACCTTCTAATTTGATCGATTGTATTAAAATTCTCAGATTTTGGGAATACTTTTAATAATGAATAGATATCAACAGCCAGTGCTATAGATTTTTGCCAGATTTCAAGATTTTTATAATTATTCATAAAACAAATATTTGAAATAAAACATTAATTTTAAACTGCATATATGCAGGTTTTTATATGCAGGATGATAAATGCAGGATTATTTATTAAGGATGATAAATGCAGCTTTTCTAAAGACTAAAGACTAACTACTAAAGACTAGAATGAACAACGAAAAAATCCTTGAACCCTATCTTCCCCCTGGCACAGCGTTGATGATGGCGAAGTGGATCGATTATTTTCAAGTGGAGTTATCCATTAATAGGCCGAGAGAATCTGTACTTGGAGATTATAGGCATCCGCATGGAGGAAAGGGGCATAGAATTTCCGTGAACAGAGATTTAAATCCGTATGCATTTTTAATTACCTTGATACATGAGTTCGCACATTTAACCAATTGGAATAAGTACGCCAATAAAGTAAAACCACATGGAGAAGAATGGAAAAACGAATACAAAATTTTAATGCAACCATTTTTAGATCGCAAAATTTTCCCAGAAGATATAGAGCGTGCAGTACGTAAATACATGACGAATCCTGCAGCTTCTAGTTGCTCTGATGTTAATTTATTGAAAGTTTTAAAACGATTTGATAGCACACATCATACTGTTTTTGTAAGTAGTATTCCTGCTGGATCAATGTTTCGTTTACGCAACGGCAGAACTTTTCAGAAACTAGAATTAGTACGAAAAAGATATCGTTGTAAAGAAATTTCGAGCGGAGAAATTTATTTATTTAGTCCGGTAATGGAAGTTTATTTGGTGTAAAAAAAATTTTTTCGATACGCTTTTGGTGGG
>CALRTZ010000008.1:0-80259 GCA_943371235.1 Sphingobacterium thalpophilum
GTTTACAATAGGTAAATGGGAAACTTTAAAATCATTCATCAATGCTAAAGCCCTCTCCCCTGTGTCCGACGTTTTCAAGGGTGGAATTAAATCATTAATGAGTTCTGCGCTTAACATATTTTTGTTGTTTAATATAAAACAACATTACGATTGATAAAGTTTGTTTAAGAAATTGTCGAGTATCACATTAAACTCTTCAGGTCTTTCCATCATTGCAGCATGTCCACAATTATCAATGTAGGTTAATTCTGAATTTGGAAATAAACTGTGGAATTCTTCTGCAGCTTCTGGTGGGGTAATGGTATCATTCTTTCCCCAAATTAAAGAAACAGGAACCGTTATTTTAGGAATCTCTTTTCTTAAATTATGTCGCATAGCCGATTTAGCCATCGACAAAATTCTCAATATTTTACTTCTATTATTTACTATTTCATACACCTCATCTACTAATTCTTTGCTAGCAGTTTTCGGATCATAAAATGTATATTCTACTCTTTCTTTAATGTAATTGTAATCTTCTCTACGAGGGTAGGTGCCGCCCATGCCTTCTTCATATAAACCAGAACTTCCGGTTAACATCATAGAATGTACGTGTTCTGGGTGTGCTAAGGTGTAAACTAAAGCAACGTGGCCGCCCAATGAATTTCCGAGCAAGGTTACTTTATCGAACTTTTTATACTCAACAAATTTATGAATGAATTTTGCTAAGGCCTCTACATTGGCGCCTAGAAGTGGTAAGTCGTAAATTGGCATTAATGGTATTACAACTTTGTATTTTGAAGAGAATTTAGCACAAACGTATTCCCAATTGCTCAATGCTCCGAAAAGACCATGCAATAATAGTAATACGGGACCTTCTCCTTCTTCAACAAAGCTAAAACCGCTATCTTTCTTTACTGTCAAACCCATGATTTGATTCTTATTTTTGCTAAAATATAAAATTTAGGATGCAGAATTGCTTTTTAAGTACTATAAAAGTAATTTTTTTTCAACAAAAAGCATCAATTTACTTAATTAACTGAAAATGAGTAAGCCAATTTCTGATTATTTGAGGGCCATTTGTACTTAAAACCGATTCGGGATGAAACTGCAATCCCCATAAATGCAAGTCTTTGTGTACTACAGCCATAACTTCTCCGCCTTCTGTATGAGCAGTTGCCTCTAAACATGCCGGTAAATCTTTAATAATGAGTGAGTGGTAGCGCATCATTTCACTGAATTGGGGTACTGCTTTAAACATCGATGATGAATTATGCTGTATAGCCGATACTTTTCCATGCATGCATTTTTCTGCATGTACCAAGGTTGCACCAAAATGTAAGCAAATTGCTTGGTGACCAAGGCAAATTCCTAACATCGGAATTTTGGTTGCATACTCATTTATCAATTCCATTAAAACCCCGGCATTTTCTGGCCTACCCGGGCCTGGAGATATTACAATTGCTGTTGGGTTAAATTTTATAATTTCAGATAAAGTATATTCATCATTACGTATTACTTTTAGCTCAACATTATTTGTTAAAAACAAGTCGACTAAGTTATAAGTAAACGAATCGTAATTATCTAACAGTAATATCACTATTTGTTGAGTACTTGTTTTACCATTTCGGCAATGGCTTTGCCATCTGCTTTGCCTTGCAAAATTTTATTCGCAGCTCCAATAACTTTCCCCATTTCTTTTGGGTCTGTTATACCTAAATCTGCCACTATTTTTTCTATTGCTGATGAGAGTTCTTCTGAAGTTAATTGCTTCGGCATGAACTCTTCCATTACAGCAAGTTCATCCTCTTCAATTTTTGCAAGATCTTCTCGATTTTGTTGTTTGTAAATTTCGATAGAATCTTTACGCTGTTTAATTTGTTTTTGAACAGCCTTCATTTCTGCTTCCTCTGTTAATTCGTCAGCAGCACCTTTTTCTGATTTTGCTAATAACAATGCTGCTTTTATAGCACGCAATCCGCGTAAGCGAGCCTCTTGCTTTGCAAGCATAGCTGCTTTTATTTCTGAATCTATTTTTGTGATTAAAGACATCTTTTTGAATTGTGAATGTTGAATTGTGAATTATGAATTATGAATTGCGGTGGATGATGGTGGCGCTTGCTTGGGCGGTGGGCATCACTAATAAATCGTTAATATTTACATGTGCTGGGCGTGTAACAGCGAAATGTATTACATCCGCAATATCTTCTGGATGTAAGGGCTCGAAACCATTGTACACATTTTTTGCGCGTTGTACATCTCCTTTAAAACGTACAATAGAGAATTCTGTTTCTACTGCACCAGGATGTATAGCCGTTACTTTTATTCCATGTTGTACTAAATCCATGCGCATAGATTTTGTTAGGGAATCTACTGCAGCTTTGGTAGCACAATATACATTGCCATTTGGGTAACTTTCTTTGCCTGCAATAGAACCAATATTTACAATATGCCCATGTTTTTGGCTAAGCATTTTATTCGCAATTAGCTTTGAAACATATAACAACCCTTTCACATTTGTATCTATCATCGTTTCCCAATCGTTTGTATTCCCTTCGAAAAAAGGCTCAAGCCCTAATGATAAACCTGCATTATTTATTAGCACATCAATAGTATTCCATTCTGTTGGTAAGGAGCTGAGAGTTTGTTCAACTTCTGCTTTGTTTTGAACATCAAAATATAAACAAAACACTTCGGCATTGTATTCAGAAATTAAGGTGTTACGAACACTCTCTAGCTTCTCTTTTCTACGAGCAGTAATTATTATTCTGTAATTTTCTTTCGCAAATAAATGCGCACAAGCTTCCCCTATTCCAGCACTTGCCCCTGTAATTAATACTGTTTTTTTCATGTATTTATTCGAAATAAAAAGTAAGACAAACTACTCTCGAAAACAATTGATCTAAAGGACGAGAATATAAATGTCCTTCTTTTTTAAGTATATCTCTTGTACCGTATGAGAATTTAAATTCTGGTGTGAATTTAAAATATTGATAATATAAATCCCAACCAAAACCCCACTCGTAAGCTAAATCGTAATTTTGTAGTTTTACTTTACGAGTTGACTCATCGAAGGGATCTTCTCCTTTTTCAATTTTTTTCTGAGAAATAACATCGTAAGAAAATTTCATTCCGCCCAATACATAAAACCCAACATTACGATGACGTACACTGCGTATTTTAAACCCAAGGGGGAATTCAACATTGGTAGATTCAATGCTACGGGTAGTGTTTTTAGTAGCATCTGCAAAAGTATATTGAATTTGACGATCAATAAAAGATAAGTTTGGCGTAAAACGTAAATCTACATATCTCCATAATAAAACATTTGAAACGATACCAATATTAAACCCCGGACCACCAACTGGTATAGCACTTAGCAGTGTATCTGATTGATAAAATTGAGGTTTTTCAAATATTTTTAAATTGCTATTGTTAAAGCCTATTAAAAATCCAAAACGCAATTTCTGACGATCGTAAGATGGCAAATTAATTTGCGCATTTACATCAGTGTAAATGATAAATAGTAGTAAGAAAAGAAATGTAATTTTTTTCACTATTTAATACCTGTATATATGCTACAAATGCCAAAGCCTAACACTTTGCATTTTGTTTGTTTAAACCCTGCTGCCGACAATCTAGTTAAAAAATCGTTTCCATCTGGAAAAGCCTTCACAGATTCTGGCAAATATGTATATGCTCTTGAATCGTTTGAAAACAATTTACCAAATGCTGGCAATAGTTTAAACGAATAAAAGTTATAAAATTGTTTAATCGGGAAATTTTTAGGATTCGAGAACTCTAAAATCACCACTTTGCCACCAATTCTAAGCACACGATGCATGTCTTGTAAGCCTTTATCAAGGTTTTCGAAATTGCGTACACCAAAACTTACTGTAATGGCATCGAAGTAATTATCGTCGAATAAAAGTTTTTCAGAATCGCCTAATCTCACCTCAAAACGCTTACTCTCCTTACGTTTCGTAATTTTTTGTTGAGCAATGTCTAACATCCCCTGCGATATATCTACCCCTATAATTTTGTTTGGATTTAAAGAAAGAGCTTCAAAAGCGAAATCACCTGTTCCGGTTGCTACATCTAAAATTAACTTAGGATTCACTTCTTTTAGCTCAGCAATTGCTTTTTTTCGCCAAATAATATCGATCCCTAGCGATAGAAAATGATTTAAAAAATCGTAGGTTTTTGCAATGTTATTAAACATTGTAGCCACTTGTTCTTTTTTAGAATCTTGTTGATTATATGGTTTTACATTTGTTCCCATGGGTTGCGAAGTTAAGAAATCTAATTGTTAATGCCGATATTTGTAAAAACCTTATAGAAAAATGAACATACTGTTATTACACGGAGCCATAGGCACTAAGCTTCAAATGAGTGGTTTAAATGAAAAGTTCAGTTCAGAACATACCGTTTACTCCTTTGATTTCCCAGGGCATGGTGAGCATCCGGAAATGGAACAAGATTTTAGCATTGAAGTTTTCGAAAATTGGATTTCTAAAGAAATAAATAATATGGAGGGTGATATTGCTATTCTGGGATATAGTTTAGGTGGCTATGTAGCATTAAGATTGGCTCTTGCCTTTAAAGATCAAGTGAAAGCTGTAATGACTTTCGGAACCATATTCGATTGGCATCCAGAACAAGCACAAAAGCAAATTGCGATGATCAACCCTGTCAAAATAAAAGAAAAAGTGCCTGTATTTGCAGAACATTTACACAAAAGCCACGGCGAAAAATGGCCTAAAGTGTTAACTCAAACTCATGGCTTGTTAAAGCAATTAGGCGACAAACCTTTGTTAGATTCAGATAATTTGAAAGAAATAAAAGCAAATTGTTTAATTACCGTTGGTGATAGAGATGCATTAGTTAGCATTGAAGAAAGTGTTATCACCTACAAGTCTATACCAAATGCCCTATTAGCTGTATATCCATTAACGGGTCACCCTTTTGAAAAAGCACCACATGATAAAATAAAAAAAGACTTTCTAGAATTACTAAATATTTAGTAATTCTAGAAAGTCTTCCCTTTTACTTTTTTCTATTTTCTTTTTTCTTTTTTCTACCGTCTACTTCAATTTCACAATTCTTTGCGAACTCGATTTTTCATCGGATGTAATTTGTAACATGTACACACCATTCGAATAATTAGAAAGATCTACAGTTGTGTTCAACGTTTCTGATGTTTTATCTATTGAATTTGAAGCGAGCAATCTGCCCAATTCATCATAAATATTAATAGTAGTTTTACCTCTGTAAACATCAACAACATTAATATTAACGATGTTTTCTGATGGATTAGGATAAACGTTTAATTCTGTGAAAGCATTTTTAGTATTTATACCAACACCAAACGGAACTGTTAATACATTTGTATAATCTGAGAATCCTAGTCCATTAATCGCTCGAACTCTGAAGAAATAAGTAGTACCAACCACTAAGTTAGGTGCGATATAGATAGTTGTATTAGCACCCAAATTATTCGCAACTTCTACAAATGTGCTATCATTATCAATTGAGCGTTCTACTCTATATCCTGTTTCATTTGTAGAATTATCTGTCCATTTAATAGTAGCACTTGTAGCTGCCTGTGACAATAAAATAAGTGTGCTCGGCGCATTTGGTCTACTACCTGTTGTAAAATTAATAAAAGTACTTACTGGCCCATCACCACACGCATTATAAGCATTTATTTTAGCGTATAATTTTGTTGCTTGTGGCAAACCACTTGGAGTATATGAAGTACTTCCAGCACCTACAATAGTTGTATCTAAAATTGAGTTTATAAAACTTGTATCAGTAGCAATTTGTAAACGATAGCCTGCAGAACCTGTAACTGAAGACCATGTAAAAGCAGTATTAGGACTCACATTTAATTGTCCGTTTGCCGGAGAAGAAAAAGTGGAACCAAGGGTTACAGGTGTAACTACTGTGAAACTTATTGCTGCATTTTTTACGATACTACCAGAAGTTCCAATAACTGTTAGGTTTTTAGAACCAGCTGTTAATCCTTGGGTGCTTACTTTCATTATAACTGTTTCGCCTGGCAATGCTGTTGGTTTACTAAAAACTACAGATGCCCCAGCTGGTACGTTTGATGTAGACAAAACAATAGGACTGTTAAAACCAAGTATTGCACTAAAACTAACATTGAAGCTAGCTGAGTCTGGTGCACATACGCCAGCAGCAGTTGTATTAATAGCCGCAATGTTAAAGCTTGGAGCTAATGGAGCTAATACTCTAATGGCAGCATTGTTAATATCAAAGAAAATATTTCCAATTGATTCTACTTTGATGCGACAAGTATTGCTAACGTTGTTAGGTACTGTTATCATTTCCGAACCATCGTTTGCAGTACTGTCTTTTAAAATTATTGAAAACGTTAGGCCAGCATCCGTTGACATTAAAATTCTAACTAATGAACAATTAACTGGGCTTGCAGTTGTGTTTGCAACATTCCAAGAGATCAATTCTTCGCTACCAACATACATGGTGTCTACAGTATTTGAACTTGAAATGTTAAATGGCCCAGCAGCTGCAGAAACAGTAATGGTCATTTCATCTTTCCCGGTTCCACCACCAGCTAATTTATTATCTCTTGCTGTTAGTCGGAATTTCATTGAACGAGCATAATTTGGTAATCGTTCTCCTTTTACAGCAACGTTTGTTAAAATATCGTTTAACTTAGGAAATGATCTTATAGGATCTGTTTTTGGAGGGAAAAATCTAAACATTGGAGAATTTCCAGTTGTAGACGCAGGGGCACCACCCGGACCAATGTCCATTTGTTCCCAACTATAACTTAAAACATCACCATCTGGATCTGTTGCAGAACCTTTAAGCATAAATGGTGTGCTAATTGGAATGGTATAATTTAAACCGGCATCAACTACCGGAGGGTTATTGCCTGAAAGAACTTTTGTTGGGCAATTATTTCCAGAGCCAGTTGTAATAAATGCATTAATTTCATCTAAACTTCCTGCATGGAAATAAGGATCTGAATTTGGTTGGATATCATCGGCACCACAAATACCTGCATAAGCCATAATAGTTGTACCACTTCCTGGCTCCCAAGCGGTGTTAGCACTTCTGTTTCCACCAGCGCACGATCCTGTGGTTGAATTAAATGTATGGTTACCTGCAAATTGGTGACCCATTTCATGAGCAACATAATCTATATCAAACGCATCACCAACTGGTGAAGGAGAACCTGTAACGCCTCTTGCTTTTGATGAAGTACAAATTACACCTAAACCTGCAATACCTCCACCGCCAGTACTAAATACGTGTCCGATGTCGTAATTTGCTAATCCAATTCTTGCGTTTACTGTAGTTATGTTTTCTGATAACATGGTACCACCGTTATTATTTGTATAAGGATCGGTAGCACCTGGTAAGAAAATAAGAGTATCGTTATTTTCTATTAAATTCATATGTACTGCAACATCTTTTTCATACACACCATTCACACGGTTCATAGAAATAACCATTTTAGCTAAAACTTGTGCTCGTGTTGGATTTGCTAACCCTGTAGATGCAGCAGAATATTCAACAGTACAAGCCAATGCTAATCTGTAGTTACGCATTTGTATTTCAGCGGCACTTGAATTACGATTGTAGTAATTTTCTAAACGTGTTTTAGTTTCTTCCATAAACTGTTCGTCAGCTACAGTAGAACACGTAAATGTGTTTGCCCAAGTAGGAACATCTCTTCTGTAAAAACTCATGTATTGAGTAGTGGTATAATTAGATATTGGGTCGATAAAATAGCGCCCATCATCAGATAATACCATTGCATGGAAACCAAATGGACCAATATCCATTTTTACGGTATTTCTAGGATTTTCAATACTTATACCAGAGTAGGTTTTTATTTCAGAATATTTAATTGCAAGACCAGCTTCCATCATTGGTGTTTCAATAATTTGAAATGATTCTGTAGAACCATATGGCATTGGCAACTCTACGATTACAGGTTTTACTCTGTTGAAATTTTCGATTGCAGCCGATGGTGCAGTTTGTAATAATGATTTCAACCCTTCGTAATTCAATGTTAATGATCGGTATTTATCTGGATAAACTTTTGTACCATCTGTAATACGATTTAATGTATTAGCTGGAACGTCCGACCAAAAAGAATTAGTTGCATTAGCTTGAGAAATCATAGTGATAATGATTACTCCTAATAGGGTTAGGGTTTTATTGAATTTAGTTAACATTTTTAGTTTTTTAGATTTGCTAATATATATGATTTTTAGTGTCTACAAGCAATAATCGTGTCAAAAAAGAATAGCCCTTTAAAAAGGGCTATAATTTGTAAAATAATTTCAAAAAACACTGATTTTGCAGAAATATATTCTAGTAACTCTCTTTTGTATCAGTACTGTCTTTTTTAAATTCATTCATTTTTATGAACGCTTTGCCCATTCTTGTGGCCAAATTTGTTTCATATGTGGCACTTTTATCAAATGCTACGATGGTATTATATTGAATTAAAGATTGTTTTTTCATTGCACTTTCTGGTGCATAAATTAAGTTGAAAGGCTTTTCGAGGGTAAGTGGGAATAGCAATATTCGCCTGGTTGTTTCTACAGTGTTTGTTCTTTTTACATCTATCAAGGTAAAGTCAATTGTAATGGTTTGTAATTGATCTTTGTAACATACCGAAGTAGGTTCCGATTTTAAATGTAAAATAAGTTGATCGTTTTGGTCAAACGAAGCTGCAGTAACTTGGTATGAGCAATTATTTTTTGCTGCTATACTCGATGAAAAATAAACCAAAGGTTTGTACTTCAATATTTTTTCAAGTATCCACACTTTTGTTTCTTCAATTGTAGGCTCTTTTACAACTTCTGCTGGTGGTGGTGGCGGTGGCAAAGGTTTTGGCGCTACTTTTTTTGCAGGCTTTTTCCTTTGTCGGTTGGGAACCTGTGCTGTAGCATCAGCATACATTAACACCATGCTCAGTAAAAATATTATGGATACAAGTTTTTTCATTTTTATTAATAAGCTAATAATTCATCAATGGCTACACTTACTTTGTCGGCATTCGGAATCATTGTTTTTTCTAAAGTTGAATTTAATGGAATAGCTGGCAAAGATTCTGAACCTACTACTTTTACTGGTGCATCTAAATGCTGAAAACATGCTGCAGATATTCTACCTGCAAGTGCTTGGGCAAATGAGTTATGTACAGGTTCTTCTGTCAATACCAAACATCTACCATTTTTTTGTACCGATGCAAAAACTAGTTCAGTATCTACTGGATGTATGCTTCTTAAATCGACAATTTCTACTTGAGATTTTAATTGTTTCGATGCATTTTTAGCCCAATACACTCCCATTCCATACGTAATAATGGTTATGGTTTGAGTATGTTCTTCGGTATTCGATTCTTGAACAATTCTGCCTTTTCCAATCGGGATGATGTAATCTTCATCGGGTTCAATTGTTTTAGCATCTTCGGTGCCTTTTATTTTCGACCAATACAAGCCTTTATGTTCTAACATTACTACCGGATTGGGGTCGTAATAAGCTGCTTTCATTAGTCCTTTTAAATCTGCCCCTGTAGATGGGTAACAAATTTTTATCCCACGAATATTTGCTAAAACAGATTCAACAGATGAAGAATGATAAGGTCCACCACTGCCGTATGCGCCAATTGGAACACGGATAATTGCACTCACTGGCCATTTACCATTTGATAAATAACAAGAGCGAGAGACTTCCGTAAATAATTGATTTAAGCCTGGCCAAATGTAATCTGCGAATTGTACTTCTACAATTGGTTTTAATCCAACTGCCGACATGCCAACGGTACTACCAATAATAAACGCTTCTTGTATGGGAGTATTAAATACTCTATCGTTTCCGAATTTGCTTGCTAGTGTTGCAGCTTCTCTAAACACACCTCCTAACCTCGCTCCCACATCTTGCCCGTATAATAAACATTCCGGATGTTTCTCCATTAATTCTTTTACTGCAAACAAAGCAGAATCTACCATTACAGTAGCTTCTTTTCCTTGTGGTTCTCTTTCGCCTTCTTCTTTTGTTACAGGTGTTGGGGCAAAATCATGCGTAAATAAATCTTCCGGACGAGGATCGTCGGCTAATAAAGCGCGATCGTATTGTAGTTGTACATCTTTACGAACTTTAGCATCTAAAGCATCCAAAATTAACTCTTCAATACCCGAATCTGCAAGTTGTTTTTTGAATTTTGGAAAAGGGTCGCGTAAAGCAGCCTCCTCCAAATCATCGCGGTACCATTCTTTTCTCACACCAGAAGTATGATGGTTTAATAATGGAACTTTTGCATGTATTAAAAATGGGCGACGCTCTGTACGTACTGTTTTTATTACCTCTTCAATGGTTTTGTATGATTCGTAAAAATCTGTTCCATCAATTGACCTTACTTCTAAGCCTTTAAATCCTGCAGCATATTCACTCGCATCCATTGCACGAATTTCTTTTGCATTTGCAGAAATATCCCATTCGTTATCTTGTACTAAATATATAATTGGCAATTTTTTAAGCACTGCCATTTGAAATGCTTCTGCTACTTCTCCTTCTGTAATGCATGCATCGCCTAAAGAACAAACCACAATTGGCGAATTTTCATCTACTGCTAATAAACCTGTGTTTTCTTTATATTGTATACCTAGTGCTACACCAGTAGTAGGAATTGCTTGCATTCCGGTTGCCGATGATTGATGTGGAATTTTAGGCATATCCGGACGATTTAAACTTGGGTGAGAATAATAGGTTCTCCCACCAGAAAAAGGATCGTCGCGTTTAGCTAATAATTGCAACATTAGCTCATAAGGTTTCATTCCGATGGCCAACAACATAGAATCATCACGATAATAAGCAGATAAATAATCTTGTGCTTTTAATTGTAAACCCATTGCTAATTGAATGG
This sequence comes from Sphingobacterium thalpophilum, assembly GCA_943371235.1. Taxonomy (GTDB): domain Bacteria; phylum Bacteroidota; class Bacteroidia; order Sphingobacteriales; family Sphingobacteriaceae; genus CAJBVG01. Next base: position 10,913 of record CALRTZ010000008.1, read on the forward strand.
CTTCGTGACCTCTGGAAGTGGCGTGAACGTACTTTGCAGTTACTTCTTTATTGGCTTCATAAAGCTCTGTGAGTGCTTTCGCAGTACACATTAACTCCCAAGCTTTTAATAAGATATCTTCAGAAATTTGACTATTTGGCTGAACAACTGGTACAGGTTCAACTTTCTTTTTGTTTACTCCAAGCATATTTTACAAAAGTCTCAAATATAAGAAAAGTATTTTAATAGCAGGGAGAAGAGAGCTGGGAACAATTGAGCAAGGATTTGGGAGTGTAAAGCAAGAATCGGGGTGCTCGTTATAGCGAGCACAATTTTGAATCCGATACTAGTGACTAGTTACTAGTGACTAGTATCTATTTCCCTTTAAACTTATTAATTGCATTTACTGTAAAGTCAGATAGGACGAGCTTTCCGCTCATTTCTGCTCTTTCAATTAACAAGGTATCCCAATGGTCGGTTCCTTGCCACGCTGCTTTTTTGAGTAGCATCATTGCTTCCGGGTTTGAAGTCGATAATCGATGTGCTAATTCACCTACAGCTTTGTCTAATTCATGAAGCTCTTCAAATATTTCGGCAAACAAGCCTTTTTCTTTTGCCCAAGTTGCAGTTTGCCATTCGGTTGCATTAATGGCTAATTGGCAAAATGCAGAAGATCCAACTTTTCTCTCCACAGCAGGGCCTACCACAAAAGGACCAATTCCTACAGCTAATTCGCTCAGTTTAACAGATGCTGAAGTGGATGCTAATGTATAATCGGCAGCAGATGCAATTCCTACTCCGCCTCCAACTGCTTTACCTTGCACTCTGGCTATCACAAACTTTGGCGCTTTACGCATGGCATTAATTACTCCCGCAAAACCTGAAAAGAATTTCTTACCTGTTTCTAAGTCTTTAATTGAAATTAATTCATCAAAACTCGCACCTGCACAAAATGCTTTCTCACCTTCACTTTGCAATACAATAACTTTAGCATCTGCATTTGCTCCCATTAATTCAATTTCTGAAGCTAAGGTTCTCAGTATTTCTCCAGGCAAAGAATTACTCTGTGGATGAAAAAATGTAATAGTACCTATACCGTCGTTGATGCTTGATTTTACGAATGCCTCCATTTGAATTGTGAATTGTGAATTGTGAATTGTGAATTGTGAATGAGGGCAAATATACAAATTTTGAATATTCAATCATAAATCAAACACAACTTATACTTCAATCATCACATCACATAAGGTAGCACGCAATTCACAATTTACAATTCACAATTCACAATTTAAAAAGTCATTCTAAACATAGGTACCGGAAAAAAGCCTTGTTGGTATTCGGTTACAATGCTATTGGTTTCGGGGTTATAACTTTGGCGAAATACATTTTTATTATTTGTTAAATTCTGAAAATCTACAGCAAATTCCATGGTACTTTTTTTCATTTCTTTGCGGTATGAGAATTTAAAATCGGTACGAAAGTATGGATCTTGTCTTTCAGAATATGCTCTATTATTATCATAAACTGCTTCTTTTGCAAGAGATGATGCTGCAAAATCAATAGGAGTTAAATACCTACCACCCGATTGAGTAACTTTTAAATTTAGGGTTAACACATCGCCTTTTGTACCTAATTTAAATTCTTTACCCAATAAAGCATTTACTACATAATTTGTATTAAAAGCGGTATTACGTTCTATGCCATCACTACCCTTGTATTTGGAATCAAATACTGATGTAGTTAATAAATAATAAAACCCTTTATTAAAAAATCTTTCTAAAGTTAATTCAACTCCGATGTTTGTGGCATTGCCATTATTTACTAAACTATCAACATTCGAAGGTGCAAAATCAGAACCAATATTCGCTGCAGAAAACGAACTTGAATTTTGTGTTACGGGTATGTTGTATAACGATTGATAGTAGCTTTCCAATTTTATACGTGTGTATTCAGTAATCGATAAATCGTATGCTAATACATAATGATTACTGTAGGTAAAATCTAAATCTTTGTTTGTATAAACAATGCCATTAGGAGTTGGAGTAATTACATAGTATGAATAAATATTTTGTGCTTGTGCATGCAGGCCATACGCTAATGAAAGCGAAGAACGAGCATCCACTAAATATTTTAAACCTACTCTTGGTTCTACAGAAGTTGCTTTTGATAAAGAGTGATATTGGTTATGAATACCCGTGTTTATTGAAAGTTTTTGAGTAAACCTATGTTTCCATTGTGCATAGGTTTGCATTAAATAATTATCATCTTTAATATCAACTCGCACTCTTTTGGTTGTTCCATTTATTATTCTTGCATTATACAAATCAAATTGTAACAAATCATTCATCATCCCAAATTGTAAAGTGTTTTTAGCATTTATTTTATAAGATACAATTGCATTTGCACTCCATTTATTTGTATTTAATTTTGATTCGCCACTTGGGAATTCTTCACGAGTAATGTAGCTAATCGAATCACCGTTAAATTGCTCGGCTGTAGTGGTTAATCCTGCTGTAATTTTTATATTTATTTTTGAATTTAGTTGATGATCAAATGTAAGTCCTGTAATGCTTGTGGCATATTTAACTTTAGTATTTGTATTAGCAGAACCATATAAATCAGTTTGTGTGGTATCTACTTCGTTTCCTAAAAAATTAACTTTACTATTTCCTGCAATTCCGAAAATACTAAGTTTAGATTTAGCATTTAGCGGAATAAAAACTTTATAGTTTACATCTTGATAATCTGGGATAGCAGAACCTGTACCAAAATTAATTCCCATAGCTTTAAATACTCCTAATGTAGAGTATCTGTAATTCACCAAATAGGAGGCTTTAGATTTTTTAGAGAATGGGCCTTCGGCACCAAATTCAAAACCATTAAAACCTATCTGACCAACAAATTCAGATTTATCAGCATTACCATTTCTAAGTTTTAAATCGAATACCCCAGCAGTTGCATTTCCATATTGTGCAGGGAATGCGCCCGTCATAAAATCACTCTTATCTAAATTATTATTATTTAACATGCTTACAGGACCACCGGTGCTCGAAAGTGCACCAAAATGATTAGGGTTCGGGATGTTTAATCCTTCCATTTGCCATAACATTCCTTCTGGTGAATTACCGCGCACTACAATATCATTTCGCGAATCGTTTGCTCCACTTACACCAGCAAAATTCGCCGCCATTCTAGATGGATCGCCTAATGCTCCGGCATATTTTTTGGTATCTTCTAAATTAAACGAACGAGAACTTACGGTACTCATTTCATTATTCGTACTTATCTTATCTGAAGATCTTTTATAAACAATTTCAACTTCATTTATTTTATTTACCTTCTCCACTAAATTTACGTTTAGCTCTACTTCTTTCCCGGTAGTTACTAAAACATTGCTTATTACTTGATCTTCGTATCCTAAATAAGAAATTTTAAACGATTGCCTACCTACTGGTATTTTTGTCAATCTGAAGTATCCGTTGGCATCTGAGACTGTGCCTACAACAGTTGTAGCGTTTAATAAAATTACATTTACTCCTGGCAATACGCTCTTAGAAGCATCGTCTGTAATTCTACCTTTTACTGTTTGTGTTGATTGTGCTGAGGTTGCGGTATACAGCAACGTCAATATAAAAGTAAAAATCTTGGTTCTCATATTTGTTTAGTTTACAAAACAAAGATGGGCTCAATAAAAATAGTTTTCATTGATTTGAATCAATATGAACGTAACAATTCTATTTCTTGATTTGGATCAAGATAAACTTAATTTGAGTTTAATAATCGTTTGCGAATTCGGCTTAATGCCTCAGGAGTTACCCCTAAATACGAGGCAATCATGTATTGAGGCACACGTTGTAATAGATCGGGTCTGTTTTTTGAAAACTTTACATATCGTTGTTCTGGCGATTCGAACAACAATGCGTTGTTGCGTAATGATATTTGTGTAAACAGAAATTCGGCCATTAAGCGACCGAATTTCTGAAAATTCTTCACCTTATCATACAATATTTGTACTGTTTGATAATCTAACAATACCAATTCACAATCTTCGAGTGTTTCGATGTATAATTTACCTGGTACTCTCAATAAGAAGCTACTATAATCGGAGCAATATTCATTCTGAGAAAAAAATGCTTCGATGTATTCCTTGCCATCAATGAAATGATAACACTTCATCAAGCCTTTATTTACAAAGGTTACATCGTTACAAATTTCGCCTTCCGAATGTAATTTTTCACCCTTTGCTAATTTTACCACACGAAGATTTGGCTCCAACAAAGTCCATTCCTCATCACTGAGCGGAATGAAGTTTTCGTAAAATTGTCGAACCTGATTGAGTTGCATTTTTATGAATTGTGAGTTCTGAAATAATTAGTACACTGTACTTAGTACACTGTACAACATACATTGTACTAATTTTGGTTACGTTTCTTCACCATCGTTAGAATAGTAGCAATTGCAACCGTTTCGCCTGTTTCGTCGTACACGTCTACTAAAAATTTAACAATACCTTTTGCAACATCGTCATCCGATCGTTTTTCTTGATCAACTTTTTCTTTAACTGATAATTTAACGCCAATGGTTGCACCGGGATAAACAGGTTTCGTAAACCTACATTCTTCTAAGCCGTAGTTTAATAATACCGGTCCTTTTTTAGCATCCACAAATAAACCTGCTGCAGCTGATAAAATAAAATAACCATGTGCTACTCTACCTTCGAAAATTGTTCCATCTAAAGAAGTAGCATCTGTATGTGCATAAAAATGATCCCAACTTACGTTCGAGAAATTTACAATATCAGCTTCTGTAACAGTACGTTTTGCAGTAATAACTGTTTCTCCAACTTCAATATCTTCAAAATATTTACGGAACACATGTACCTCTTTTTCTTTGTACTCAGATCCGTATTGATATTGATTGGTAACAGCTGTTAAGGTTGTAGGCGAACCTTGTATGGCTGTGCGTTGCATGTAATGTAATACTCCACGTTTACCACCCATTTCTTCTCCACCTCCTGCTCTACCTGGGCCTCCGTGTGTAAGCAATGGCATAGGCGAACCATGACCAGTACTTTCCTTTGCACAATCTGCATTTAACACTAAAATTCTTCCGTGGTGTGAAGCTGCTCCAATAACAAAATCTCTTGCCACTTTATTGTCGGCAGTTACTATCGAACAAACCAACGATCCTTTGCCAAGTTTTGTCAATTCAATTGCTTCTTCTAAGGTATCATAAGGTAAAATTGTACTCACCGGACCAAAGGCTTCGATGTTATGGCAATCTAAATTTTTAAAGGGGTCTTTATTTAAGAATAATATAGGCGACATAAACGAGCCTTTATTTACATCGGCTCCCATCACTTCTACTTTATCTAAATTACCAAACACAATTTCTTGTGTTTTCATTAATAGTTTTACATTTTCAATTACGTCATTCAACTGATCTTTACCTGCCAAAGCTCCCATGCGCACACCTTCCACATTCGGATCGCCAATAGAAGTTTTTGCTAATCGTTTTCCTACTTCAATTTGTACATCTTCTACAAATGCTGATGGTACAATAATTCTACGAACTGCTGTACATTTTTGTCCGGCTTTTATGGTAATTTCTTTTGTTACTTCTTTCACAAAAAGTTCGAACTCTGGAGTTCCTGGTTTTGCATCGGGTCCTAATACACTTGCATTTAAAGAATCCGCCTCTAAATTAAAAGGAACCGATTCTGAAATAATGCGTGGATGTGCTTTTAATTTCATACCTGTACTAGCAGAACCCGTAAAGGTTACCACGTCTTGATTGGTTACCGATTCTAAAATTCCATTAGCCGAACCACAAATTAATTGCAAGGCACCTTCTGGTAATATGTTAGATTTTACGATTTCTTTTACTACTACTTCTGTTAAAAATGAAGTTACGGTTGCAGGTTTTACAATAGCTGGCACACCAGCTAATAAGTTTACTGCAATTTTTTCTAACATCCCCCAAACTGGAAAGTTATATGCGTTAATGTGTATTGCAACCCCTTCTTTTGGTACACAAATATGGTGACCAATAAATGTTCCATTTTTAGAAAGTTTTGCAGCTTCCCCATCCACATAATAGGTTTCATCTGGGAATTGGCGACGTAAACTTGCGTATGCAAATAAATTCCCAATACCACCTTCAATATCTATCCAACTATCAATTCTAGTTGCACCTGTTGCCCAACTAATTTTGTAAAAATCTTCTTTTTTAGAATTCAGATGCATGGCTAATGCTTTCAACATTCTACCACGTTCATGAAATGTCATTTTACGCAATGCCGGTCCACCAACTTTACGAGCATAATCTAACATAATGGTAAAATCTAAACCCGAACTGTCTGCTTCGTATATAGCTTCGCCAGTAATTGAATTGTATAATGTTGTTGCTTTGCCACTTCCTTCGACCCATTTGCCTGCGGCATAGTTTTGTAATTTTTGCATACTAATTTAAATTGAAAATTATGGTAATGTAATTGTTCCACTTTTTGTATACCATTGATGGTACTCTGCAATTAAACGGCCTGCTTTAATTGCTGGATCTTCTTCTAATCTTATTCTAGCATCGTCTGTTTCCGTAGTATTTAATACTAATATACCTCGTATGTCTTGATCATTTTTTAATGGACCTGCCATTATTAAAAAACCTTCTTCTGCAAGGCGCGCTAAAAACTCTAAATGACCTTTTTGTATTTCTGCAGCTATTTCTTCTGATTGATCTCTTGTTGGACCAGATTTTAAGAAAACCAAAATATAGGTTTTCATTTCAGCCTCATTTGAAATTGATGGTTTCTGTGCGGTAACAATTCTCTTGCTTTGGGCGTTTGAATTAAGTGCCAATGCTGCAAATAAAAAAATTAAAAGGATTATGCGTTTCATATTATTTATTTTTTTTCCAAGTTAAATATATATCCTGTTGTTTGGGTCTGTTATTTTCAATTTCACGAAGAGGTTCGCAAGGCTTTAAACTTTCGTAACAATCTGCAGGCAATTGCTGATATAACGAGGTGCCTTTTGTTTTCCATTCAATCATTTCATCACTCACTTCTTTAATTATTTTAGCAGGATTACCCACTACAACTTTTCTATTCGGAATGATTGTTTCTGCAGGAACAAAAGTTAATGCTCCCACAATACACTCATCACCAATTTCAACATCATCCATTAGTACAGCATTCATTCCTATTAAAGAATTTTTACCAATTATAGCTCCGTGTATAATTGCACCGTGACCAATATGTGCCGATTCTTTTAAATGAACTGTGGTGCCTGGGAACATATGTATGGTACAATTCTCTTGCACATTACATCCATCTTCAATTATGATCTGACCCCAATCTCCACGTATAGCAGCACCCGGACCGATGTACACATTTTTCCCAATAATTACATTCCCTGTAACTGCTGCTTGAGGGTGCACAAATGCACTTTCATGTATTACTGGTTTATATCCGTTAAACTCGTAAATCATACTCTTTCAATAATTACAGCATATCCTTGCCCAACCCCAATACACATGGTTACCAATGCGTATTTTTTATTTTGTTCGTGCAATTCAATTGCTGCCGATAATAATATTCTTGCTCCCGACATTCCCAATGGGTGACCCAATGCAATTGCTCCACCATTCGGATTGATGCGCGCATCGTCGTCTTTTAATCCCCAAGAGCGAATGCAAGCTAAGCTTTGCGCAGCAAAGGCTTCATTTAATTCTATCACATCCATGTCACTCATTTTTAATCCTGCTTTTGCTAATGCTTTGTTAGCAGCTTCTACCGGACCAATGCCCATAATTCTGGGAGCTACACCTGCTGCACCCATAGAAACGATGCGTGCTAATGGCTTTAATTTATATTTCTGAATTGCTTCTTCGGATGCAAAAAGTAATGCAGCTGCTCCATCATTTAAACCCGATGCATTTCCTGCGGTTACAGTACCTTCTTTTCTGAAAGCCGGACGAAGTTTCGATAATATTTCTGTAGTAGTAGTTGGCTTTATAAATTCATCATCTGCAAACAACAAAGCATCGCCTTTTTTCTTCGCAATTGATATCGCTGTAATTTCTTTTGCAAATCGTCCGCGTTCTCTTGCTGCTGTAGCTTTTTGTTGCGAACGTAAAGCAAATGCATCTTGATCTTCGCGTGAAATTTTATGTAAATCGGCTAAATTTTCTGCAGTTTCTCCCATCGCATCCACTCCATACATTTCTTTCATCTTCGGATTTATAAACCTCCATCCAAAACTAGAGTCGTGCATTTCAACATCTTTGCCAAATGGTGTGCTGGCTTTAGACATCACCCAAGGTCCACGTGTCATGTGTTCTATACCACCTGCAATCATTAATTCAGCATCACCTACCATAATGTTACGTGCTGCATCCATTGAAGCAGATAAGCCCGATGCACATAATCTATTGATTGTTACACCAGGTACTTCTTGAGGCAAGCCAGCAAGTAATGATGCCATACGTGCCACGTTTCTATTATCTTCTCCAGATTGGTTTGCACATCCCATTATCACATCACCTACTTCTTTAAAATCAACTTCAGGAAACTTCTCCATTAATGATTTTAAAACATGCGCTGCTAAATCATCAGCTCTAACACTCGATAATGTTCCTGTAAAACTTCCTATTGGAGTTCTTAGTCCTCCAACTAAATATGCATTTTTCATAGTTACCATTCTTTATCACTTCTATACACTGTTCCTTTAAACAAGGCTACCACTTTATTGTCTTGGTTTAGTACAGAAATATCATAAATACCAATTCTATTTGTTAACGATCTTTCAATTGTTTTGGTGGTTAATACATCTCCTTCTTTGCAAGGTAAAGTATGCGAAATAGATGTTTCTATCGACATGCTTTTTCTTCCGTAAGCATTGCTAGCAAAGGCCAAGGAGCTATCTGCTAAAGAATATGTAATACCACCATGTAATACATCAAACCCGTTTAACATTTCTTTACGCACTAACATTTTCAATACAGAAATTCCTGCACCTATTTCAACAATCTCAATTCCCAACCATTTGCTAAAAGCATCGTTGTCGAACATTTTGTGAACAATTTGTGTAGCTCTCATTTTTGGTTTTTGGTTAATTTATATCCAATCGGCTCTCGTTCTTTTTCTTCTTTTATAAATTGTTTGAGCAATTTAAATACAATTGAAAATTGTTTATCAAACTTACCTTCTAATTCAATAATTTTTTCATTTAACTCCTTAAATGTATCTAAAGCACGTCTGAGTTTCACAAAAGCCCTCATTATAGAAATATTCACCAAAATAGCTTTTTCAGACTTAAGAACGCTGGATAGCATTGCAATACCTTGCTCTGTAAAGGCAAATGGCCTATATCTGTTGCCACCGTGCAAACTTGAGGTCACAAATTGTGACCTCAAGTTTGTTATTTCATCATTTGTTAATTCAAACATAAAATCTTCTGGAAATCTTGATATATTTCTTCTGACTGCCTGCTTTAAAACTTTTGTATTTACTTCAAACAACATAGCAATATCACTGTCTAAAATCACTTTTTCTCCTCTAACCAAGTGAATTTTTTCTAAAATATTATTAACTTCTACCTCTCTCATTGCTTTTAAAAATTTTTTACAATGAAAGAAATTTTTATCACAAATAAAACTGCATTAATGCAGCTTTTTTTAATAAAAATGCTTCTTCTCTCTAACCATGTGTTTCAACAATACAGATGGTCTGTATCTATCTTCTTCATAGGTAGAAATCAATCTTTCTAATTCCTCTAATATTATTCCTAATCCTATTTCGTCTGCCCATGCCAATAATCCCTTCGGGTAGTTTACCCCTTTGGTCATCGCTAAATCAATATCTTCTTTCGTTGCAATTCCTAAATATAAAGTATCAACTGCTTCGTTGATTAGCATGGCAATTATTCTATTGAAAATATAAATTCCTAAATCATTATCAATAATCGCTTCGGTTTTTATTGCACCTTCTCTATAATCGTAAAAACCAATTCCAGATTTTCTTCCAAATCTTTTTGCTTCGTACAATCTTTTCTGACTTAAAGAAGGTTTAAATCGTGGGTCGTAAAACAACTGCTCCCAAACGGTTTCGGTCACTTTGTAATTTACATCATGCCCAATAAAATCCATCAACTCAAAGGGGCCCATTTTAAAACCACCAAATTCTTTCATTGCCCAATCAATGGTAGCAATATCGGCTATTCCTTCTTCATAAATTCTTATCGCTTCGCCATAAAAAGAGCGAGCCACTCTGTTGACAATAAAACCCGGAGTATCTTTACAAACTACAATTGTTTTACCCCAAGACTTTATAAGTTCAATGCTATTTTTAAGTACATTTTCGTTTGTTTGGATGGCAGGAATAATTTCTACCAGCGGCATGATTTGTGCCGGATTAAAAAAATGAATTCCAACAAAACGTTCAGGTTTGTTACATGCCGAAGCAATTGAGGTAATGGAAAGTGACGAAGTATTAGTTGCTAAAATGCAATCGTCGCTTACAATACTTTCTAAAGCTGCAAATACATCTTTTTTTATATTGATGTCTTCAACAATTGCTTCAATAATTAATTTGCAAGATTTTAATTGATCAATACTCGATTGAAAAAATATATTTGAAAGAACTTGCTCTGATTTTTCTGCAGTACACTTTCCTTTTTCTACCAATTTCTGAATAGAATTTTTTAAATTGTTTGCAGCAGATTGAGCTGCTACGGGGTTAGCATCGTACACGTGCACTTCATGTCCTGCCATCGCAGCCACTTGAGCAATTCCGCTGCCCATTGCGCCCGAGCCTATAATTCCAACTTTAATTAATTCCATTATTATTTCCCTTTAAATACAGGTTTTCTTTTTTCTAAGAATGCATTTATTCCTTCTTGGTTATCATATGTACTTGCTGCTTTTGATTGCAGTTCTTCTTCAACTTCTAATTGCTCTTCTAAAGTATTAAACATCGATTCGTTGAGTGCACGTTTAGTTAATCCAAATCCTTTAGTAGGCATCTCCGATAATTTTGTGGTAATGGCTAATGCTTCAGCCATCAAATTATCAGCTTCTATCATTTTATAAATCATACCAAATTGTAGGGCTTGTTCTGCGTTTACTTTATCGGCTAAAAACATCATAGCAGTTGCTCTTTGTAATCCTACTAGTCGTGGCAAGAAAAAAGTACCACCACTATCTGGTATTAACCCTATGTTCGAAAACGATTGTATAAACGAAGCTTTATCACTCGCTAATACGATATCGCAACACAAGGCAATATTTGCACCTGCTCCTGCTGCAACTCCATTTACTGCACAAACAATTGGCTTCTCAATTGTTCTAATCTTTAATACAATCGGGTTATAATGTTCTCTTACAATTGTATCAATAGTTGGTGCATCTTCAGCAATGGCTTCCGCCAAATCCTGGCCTGCGCAAAACGCCCTGCCTTCGCCTGTAATTAAAATAGCTCTTACGCTCTCATCCTTCTCGCATTCATCTAAACTCGCTTGCATCGCCAATGCCATCTCTCTGTTAAAACTATTCAACACATCCGGCCTGTTGAGGGTGATGATTGCTAGGTGTTCGCGTTTTTCGAATTTTATTGTTTCCATTTTTATGTATTATGTACATTGTACTTAGTTCAACATACAGTGTACTTTAAATGCATTTAAAATAATCAAAAGGTTCCAAGCACTCCTTACATTTATACAATGCTTTGCATGCAGTAGAACCAAACTGACTTGTTAAAATTGTATTAGTTGAACCGCAATGAGGACAATTTACTTCCTCATCATGATCGCCAGTTAGTACATTTAATTTATGTTTTATTTGTTCGTTCGGCGGAGCAATTCCGTATACTCTCAACTTTTCTTTTGCTTCTTTACTCATCCAATCGGTTGTCCATGCGGGTTGATAAACCGTTTCTATTTGAAAATCTTCAATATTATTTTCATGCATATGATTATTTATATCAATGCTAATAGCCGACATTGCAGGGCAACCAGAATATGTTGGGGTAATGGTGATGATTAGTTTAGGCCCTTCAAATCGAAGGGCACGAATAATTCCTAGCTCGACAACACTAATCACTGGAATTTCAGGATCAGGAATGCGTTCCAGAATTTTCCAAATATCGTTTATCGATTTCATAAGCTTACCATTGAGCACCTGGGAAGGCGCGATGTAAGTGTTGCATTTCTGCTAATAAAAATCCTAAATGTTCTGTGTGTTGACCTTTACGTGAACCAGTTTGCATGTATACCTCTTCTGGTAAACTTAAACCAGCTTCCGCAAATACTTCTTTCACTTTTGCGAACCAATTATTTTTTACGCCCGATAAATCAATTGCAATTTTTTCTTTAATTAATAGCTCATCTACATCATCCATTTCAAAAAGTTCAGCTGTAAATCTATATAATTCATTGATTGCATTTTGTGCACGCATTTTACTTTCATCCGTACCATCGCCTAAACGTATCATCCATTTAGAAGTGTGTCGTAAATGGTAAGTTATTTCTTTTAAAGCCTTGGCTGCGATAGATGCTAGCGTTTCGTCTGCTGAATTTTGCAACTCAGAATAAAAATAAAAATCGAAAACATCTGCGAAGAAATGTTTCGTCATTACAAATGCGAAATCACCATTTGGTTGTTCTGCTAAAAGTGAATTGTAAAACTCTCTTTCCGAACGCAGAAATGCTAAATCATCAGCTGTTCTATTTTTATTTTCTACTTCAGCAGCATATTGCAATAAATGATTTGCATTTCCAATTAAGTCTAATGCAATGTTAGAACATGCAATGTCTTCTTCTAAAAATGGACCTTTGCTGCTTTGTTCAGATAAGCGATGGCCTAATATTAAATGTTGATCGCCTAAACGAAGTAAGTACTTAAATAATGCTTCTTGTTTTGTCATGCTTACATGTGTGTAATTCCTTCCGGAACGGTATAAAACGTTGGGTGGCGATAAACTTTATCATTTGATGGTTCGAAAAATGAAGCAATATCTTCAGGAGATGAAGCAACAATTTCAGATGCTGGTACTACCCAGATATTCGTTCCTTCGCTTCTTCTGCAATACAAATCGCGTGCATTTTGCAATGCCATTTCATTGTCGTGTGCATGAACCGAACCACTATGCTTGTGTGGTTGGCCGGGTTTACTTTGCACAAATACTTCCCATAGTATTCCTTGTGAATCACTCATAATTATTAAGCTGCGTTAGTGTTTTGTTTCTTTTGTTTTTCTGCATAAGCATTAGCTGCTTCTCTCACCCAAGCACCATCATTGTGTGCTTTGTTTTTAGCGGCTAGTCTTTCTTTATTGCATGGGCCATTTCCTTTTACCACATTCCAAAACTCATCCCAATTTATTTTACCAAAATCGTATCCTTTTTTCTCCTCGTTCCATTTCAAATCTGAATCCGGAACGGTTAAACCTATCATTTCTGCTTGTGGTGTCGTTTGGTTTACGAAACGCTGACGTAATTGATCATTTGTTTCGCGTTTAATTTTCCATTTCACTGCGTTAGCTGTGTTTGGAGATTCTTCGTCTTTCGGTCCGAACATCATTAAACTTGGCCACCACCATCTGTTTAATGCATCTTGAGCCATTGCTTTTTGCTCTGGTGTTCCTTTAGCTAACACACACATAATTTCATAGCCTTGACGTTGGTGAAAGGATTCTTCTTTACAAATACGCACCATTGCTCTTGCATAAGGTCCATAAGAAGTACGTTGCAACATTACTTGGTTCATAATGGCTGCTCCATCAACTAACCATCCAACAGCTCCAATATCTGCCCATGTTAAGGTAGGATAATTGAATATCGACGAGTATTTTGCTTTACCAGTGTGTAATTGGTCTAAAAGTTCTTCTCTAGTGATGCCCATAGACTCTGCAGCGCTGTATAAATACAAACCATGTCCCGCTTCGTCTTGTACTTTTGCTAATAAAACCATCTTACGACGAAGGCTTGGAGCGCGTGTAATCCAGTTTCCTTCAGGTAACATTCCTATAATTTCAGAATGTGCGTGCTGTGAAATCTGGCGGATTAGGTGCTTTCTGTATTGCTCAGGCATCCAATCTTTAGGTTCAATCATCTCATTTTTAGCTAGTTTGTTCTCAAACCATACTTCTAATTCCTGTTCGTTTTTTGCAGACATAGTGTTTATTGCTTATCACAAATTTATAAAAATATTGCTATCCCGAAACAATTTAAGCTTATTCGGAATGAATCAAAAAAACAAATATTCACTCGCTTTGTTCCAAAACGAATCTATTTTTTATTTTTACACCCAAATTCTAAGTAATGGCAAAATTCCACCCTTTAAAAATAGCTGATATTCGTAGAGAAACAGCAGACAGTGTAAGTATCGCATTTGAAATCCCTAATACATTCGAAAAAGAGTATCAATATACTCAAGGTCAGTATGTAACTATCAAAATGGAAATCAATGGTGAAGAAATTCGTCGCTCGTATTCTTTATGCAGCAGCCCTTTGGCCGATGCCGATTTTAGAATTGCCGCAAAGAAAGTAAAAGACGGAAGAATGTCGGTTGCACTAAATGAAAAAGTTAAAGTAGGAGATGTTTTAGAGGTAATGACTCCGATGGGAAACTTTTACAATATCAACAATACTAAAAATAAAAATATTATACTATTTGCTGGAGGTAGTGGCATCACTCCGATGTTATCCATCATCAAAACAATATTAAAAGAAGAACCTACTTGTAATTTAACTTTGTTTTACGGTAACCAAAACGAAGCAAGTACAATATTCAAATCAGAATTAGACACGATTCAAAAAGAAAATACAACGAGGTTTAAGTTGATATATATTTTTGATGAAGCACCAGCTAATCACCCTATACTTTACACCGGTTTAATTACCAAAGAAAAAGTAATGGCCCTAGTAGAAAACCATGTTGGCTTAAATTTAGAGAACGAGTTTTTTATATGTGGACCAACACCTATGATGAAAAATGTAGAGGAAAGTTTACAATCATTACAAATAAAAAAAGAACATATACACCTCGAATATTTTACTGCAAGTTTAGATGCAAATAAAAATACAGAGCCTGTAGATGCAACATCATCTGAAAAAATTATTTCTCAAATTACCGTTATTTTAGATGGCGATGAAACTACTTTTGAATTAGAATCTGATGGTAAAAACATTTTGGATGCAGCAATGGACCAAGATGTAGACGTACCATTTTCTTGTAAAGGAGCAGTATGTTGTACTTGTAGAGCAAAGGTACTAGAAGGCAAAGTACACATGAAAGCTAATTATGCTTTAACAGAAGATGAAGTTGCTGAAGGATTTATACTTACCTGCCAAGCACACCCTCTGACACCGGTGGTAGTGGTGGATTATGACGTTTAATTGAGTTGTGAATTGTGAGTTGTGAATTGTGAATTATATTGCAAATTGTTGCCTAATAACATAATAACTCAATAACCTAATAACTAAATTAGCACTTACTTACAATTCACAACTCACAACTCACAACTCAAAATGAACATCATCATCACAGGAGCCAGTAGTGGCATAGGTTTCGAAGCGGCATTGGAATGGATTAGAGATTCGAACCATACGGTGGTAGCTATTGCTAGAAATATCGATAAGCTTAAACGATTGCATCAAATTGCGAAAGATTTAAATCCTGAATGCATTCTTATACCTGTACAATTTGATATTGTTACCGGCGATTATGAAGAAGGTTTGCTACCATTTTTGAATTTAAAGTTGAATGGCAAAATTGATATCCTGGTGAACAATGCCGGTGAATTAATTAATACTCCTTTTTTAGATCAAACAGATGCCGATTGGTACCAAATGTTTGATAGTAATGTAATGGGTCATGTACGCATGATTCGGAACCTGGTTCCCTTAATGAACGAAGCTTCACACATCTTAAACATCAGCACCATGGGGGCTTTCCAAGGATCTGCTAAATTTCCTGGGCTCAGTTCATACTCTGCAAGTAAAGCCGCATTGTGCACTTTAACAGAAGTTTTAGCAGTGGAATTATTAGATAAAAAAATATCTTGCAATTGCCTTGCACTTGGTTCGGCACAAACCGAAATGTTAGAAAAATCGATGCCCGGATATCAATCGCCCATTATGGCTTTTGAAATGGGAAAATACGTGGCCGATTTTGCACTTACCGGACATAAGTTTTTTAATGGGAAGATTTTGCCCGTGGCATTATTGAGTACTTAGCAGGCAGCTTGGAGCGGGGAGCAAGGAGCGGGGAGCAGTAAATTAGCATTTAGGTTTTAGGATTTAGAATTTAGATATTAGTATTTAGCATTTAGATTTTAGTATTTGGATGTTTGAGAATAATATCCATAAATTTTATGCGTTTGGTATAAAATTTCTCCCGAATGAAAACCATCAAATCACTTTTCATCTTGTGTTTATTGAGCATCGTTGCGAATGCACAGCAAAATATTAGCACATTAAAACTTAAAATATATAACCAAAGTTCATTTGTTAAGAATGAAAGCAATTATTGGGATATAAAAAATATCTTCTTAAAATCTGAAAAGGAAATCACTATTCTAACACCAACATTTGCTATTGCCTATACTGCCAAAAATGGGAATACACACGAGTTAGAACTCAACAAATTCAATCTATACTTTAACAGCGTTAAGGATGAACAAATGGATACCTTAAATTCCAATATTGTAGGTGGGCAAGAAATCTCCAATTTCAATTTATCATTTAGATACGAGTATACACCTTCATCAAAAAAAAGTAAATTAAATAAGAAAGGAACATTTAGTGTTGGCTACGGTGTACAACCTTATATCTACAACACCAAAACGATACCTCTAATAACAACAAATTTTCCTGAATCGAAAACACAGATTGGAGGTTCGGGTTATATTGCACCACGATTTACTTATCAAGTATCTGAAAAATTATATTTCGATATTAATCTACCCTTTAATTTAATTGATGTCAATTTTACAAATACTACAATCGACGATCCAACAAAAAATAAATCAGAAAGAACTATCTACAATACTGATTTCAGAATGCTACCTATGAACTACAATTTAAGAATTGGGTTGGCTTATAGAATTTGAATTTTAGGTAAATGATGTACAGGAAAATTTACAGAGTTTGCAATAAAACATTTGCTGTTTGCTTTTTCGTGTAACTCTATAGCTAATGCAGCTTTACTTGCATCCGTAATGGTTATGTTAGGTTTTAAAATTACTTCTAAAAATTTTCCGCCACCAGTACTGGCTTCTTCCATGATACCTTCTGGTTCGTCGATATAATCTGTAACAATAATTCCATTATCGGCGCAAAAATGAAAATACCACAACATGTGGCAGGTAGAAAGTGCAGATAATAACATCTCTTCTGGGTTGTATTTACTGGCATCTCCTCTAAATGCAGGATCTGCTGATCCCATTAAATCCGTTTTACCTTTTGCAGAAATTATATGGTCTCTGCTATAAGCATCGTATTTACTAGTGCCTGTACCTAAATTACCCGTCCAAGTAACTATTAATTTATACTGATGTTTTTTCATATGCTAGTGTGCTAGTGTGCTCATATGCTCATGAGCAACGAATTTGCATAACTTGTCCCGGTTTTTCGGGATTTACTCATTTACAATTGTAGAATTTTCCAGGCATCCAGTACATTTCCATTGTCTAAAAATTCTTTTGCTATTAAGTGTATTTTGTTTTCGCTGAGTTTCGAATATAAATTCAACAATTCTACTTTTTCAGTTTCGTTAATGATTGGTATGCTTTCTACATTCCCCAACTGCCCTAAATTATTTCCAGTTAATACTTTTGAATGTTTAATTTTCTCAGGTAAAACGTCCACTCCTATTCCCATAGTGGTTAAAGGTTTTGCTACTTGAAATAAACTTTCTTTGGTTACTCTCGAATACCAATCGCCACCCAAACGCGCCACATGATCCATTTTTAATTGATCAATTTTTCCATCCTCTCCTAATACATCTTCAGAAATGTGCATGGCTATAACCTCTGCCAGCACTAGGTTTCCGGCACCTGGTGTTTCTGCCAATGCAATAACATCACGCACAATGCATTCAAATTGTACGGGTGCTTCTTTCACTCGTGGTGGACGAACGTGCTCCGATTTTAATTCAGTAAAACCTGCTTTTACAAACTCATTTACTCCTTTCGGATATTCGGTACTCGATAAACTTGTTTGTTGCACCATATCATAGTTTACAATGTTGATGGTGCATTCTTTTATCTTCAACACATTATCAAGTGTATGCTTAGTAGTATTGTCTCTCACTCTTCGAGCAGGTGAAAAAACTAAAATCGGTGGGTTCGAACTAAATAAATTAAAGAAGGAAAATGGACTTAAATTTACATTTCCTTCCTCGTCAATCGTGCTGACAAAAGCTATTGGTCGTGGTGCAACCGCATATTGTAAAAACATCTGCGTTTGCTGTGGGCTGAGATCTTTTATGAGTAGAGTTTTCATATAGAGTATATAGTAGCGAGTAGCGGGTAGCGGGTAGCGAGTAGAAGCAAATGAGTGCGAATACTCGATACTCAATACTCGCTACTATTTTTTAATTTTCAACAATGAAAAATCCGTATCCACTTTTCTAATGGTATTGCTTAATCGCCCTAAGCCTGTAATTTCCATTTCTACCACATCACCATCTTGTAACCATTGTGGTTTAAAGTTTTTGTCGTTTAATAACCCTGTGCCATTTAATTCTAAAAAGCAACCAGTGCCTACAGTTCCAGAACCAATTACATCTCCAGGTAAAACATCAACACCATATGCACATCTTTCAATTATTTCTGCAAATGTCCAATCCATGTCGGCTACATTTCCAGAAGATACTTCTACTCCATTCACCCAACATTTCATTTGTAAATTGTAATTATTACCAATGTGATTTGCTTTTGCAGAAACTAAATGTTCTGCTAATTCATCAGGAGTTACTAACCATGGTCCAATAACTGTCGAAAAATCTTTTCCTTTGGCAGGACCAAGGTTTAACAGCATTTCTTCCATTTGTAGAGTACGTGCACTCATATCATTCATAATGCAATACCCAGCTATATATTCATCGGCTTCGGATGCACGAATATTTCTCCCTTTTTTACCAATTACCGCTGCTACTTCTAATTCGAAATCTAATTTCTCAAAATGATCTGGCATACACTCCACTTCTCCTGGGCCTTGCACCGCATTATGATTGGTAAAATAAAAAATCGGATACGAATCAAATTCTTTAATCATTTCCACTCCTCTGTTTCTGCGGGCTGCCGCCACATGTTGACGAAATGCATATCCATCTCTACAAGAAGTTGGATGTGGTACTGGTGCTAATATTTCGAAGAAAACTTCTTCGCGACCAACAATAGAACCATCTTTAATTCCATTATTAACTTTATGAGCTCGTTCCATCAATTCTTCGCCACCCCATAAAAACTCATTCATGGTATGTGGAATTAATTTATCTACAGAATGTAAATTGTAAATATGTCCGTTGATAAATACACCTAGTTTTTCAAGGTTTTCGGTTTTATAAGAAACTAATTTCATTGTGTTTGAATTTCTCCAAAACTAATAAAATAATGTATATCGAATTAAGAGATTTGATTAAATAAAAATAAGGCCTATCTTAGCCAAGAAATGAATACCCAAATAACGCATTCTTTTGATTGGCATGCCTCTGAAACTGAGCATGTTTTTATGCAAAGAATGATTTCCAAAATCGTTTTGGCCCAATATTCTCTTTAATATTGACAGGAATCAAGCTATTCCTCCTTTTTTCAATATTTTTTACTAATTTTCGATGTTAAATTATAATTCAACAATATGCCTATTTACCATAAATTGGGGCAAATTCCCCCTAAACGCCATACCATCTTTAGAAAACCAAACGGTAAACTTTATGCGGAAGAACTCGTATCTACTGAAGGCTTCTCAAATGTTTACTCTTTAATTTACCATTGTCACCCCCCAACAATTGTTAAAGAATTGGGTGAACCCTATTCGGTGGAGCCTAAAATTGCTCGCGAAAAGCATTTAAAACATACCAGTTTAAAGGGTTTTAAAATTACTGCTGAAGATGATTATTTAAAATCGCGTAAGCCTGTTTTAGTAAATTCAGATTTACATATTTCTCTTGCAGCACCAAAGAAATCAATGACAGATTATTTCTTTAAAAATTCGCAAGCAGATGAATTGATTTTTATACACGTTGGCTCAGGTAAATTAAAAACTGGTTACGGTACTATAAAATTTGAATACGGCGATTACCTTGTAATTCCTAGAGGAACCATTTATCAATTAGAATTTAATGATGAAAATAATCGTTTGTTTATTGTAGAATCCTTTACACCTATTACCACTCCACACCGCTATAGAAATAAAGTAGGTCAATTATTAGAACACTCGCCATTTTGCGAACGAGATATGAAGTTGCCTCAAGATTTAGAAACCTTCGATCAAGAAGGGGATTTTAAAGTGTTGATAAAAAAGCAAGGCTTAATTTACCCTTATACCTATGGTACTCATCCATTTGATTTTGTTGGTTGGGACGGATTCCATTTCCCATGGGCTATTTCAATACATGATTTCGAACCCATAACTGGTCGCGTTCATCAACCACCTCCAGTACATCAAATGTTCGAAGCTCATAATTTTGTGGTGTGTTCTTTTGTGCCTCGCAAATACGATTATCATCCGCAAGCAATTCCTGCTCCATATAACCATAGTAATGTAGATTCTGACGAAGTATTATATTATGTTGATGGTGATTTTATGAGCAGAAAAAGCGTAGAAAAAGGTCAGATCACCTTACACCCAGGAGGCATTCCACACGGACCACATCCTGGAACGGTTGAAAAATCAATTGGTAAAGAAAGCACCGAAGAATTAGCTGTAATGGTGGATCCATTCCGCCCATTAATGCTAACCGAAGATGCAGTAGCCATTGAAGATCCGGGGTATTTTAGCAGCTGGCAAGAAGACATCACTTAATTAGCTAATTAAATTTACAATTTACAATTCATTCACATGGAAACAATAGATAAAGCAAACCAATTAGCAGATTTACATAAAGACCATAATCCTGCTGAAGACTTCTTACCGTTATTGGGTACAGATTATATAGAATTTTACGTAGGCAACGCAAAACAAGCAGCCTATTTTTACAGAAGTGCTTTTGGCTTCGAATTAGTGGCGTATGCTGGTCCTGAAACAGGTGTTAGAGGGAAGGCATCGTACGTTTTACAACAAGATAAAATTCGCTTAGTGCTTACCACCTCATTCGATCCAAAATCAGAAATTTCGGAACATGTAAAATTACACGGTGATGGTGTAAAAGTATTAGCGATTTGGGTTGACGATGTAGAGTATTCGTATGCTGAAATGATGAAACGTGGCGCTATTTCAGTTTCGGAACCGCAAACATTAACCGATGAAAATGGTGAAGTAAAAATTGCTACCATTCAAACATATGGTGATACTGTTCACACTTTTGTAGAACGCAAAAATTACAAAGGAGCATTTATGCCTGGCTTTAAAGCTATGCCAAAAGATACCATTGCAAAGCCTATAGGTTTAAAATTCGTAGACCATTGTGTGGGTAATGTTGGTTGGGGCGAAATGAATAAATGGGTAAAATATTACGAAGAGGTAATGGGCTTCAAACTATTGATTACATTCGATGATACAGATATCTCTACTGAATATTCATCATTAATGTCTAAAGTAGTTTCGAACGGAACAGGATATGTAAAATTCCCAATTAACGAGCCAGCAGAAGGAAAGAAAAAATCGCAAATCGAAGAATACATCGATTTTTATTACGGAGCCGGAGTACAACATATTGCCATTGCTACCGATAATATTATAGAAACAGTTGCAGAAATGCGCAGAAGAGGTATTGAGTTTTTATATGTTCCGGAAACCTATTACGACGATTTATTTGAGCGCGTTGGTAAAATAGATGAACCTGTAGATGAATTGAAAAAATTAAATATATTGGTTGATAGAGACCCAGAAGGATATTTACTTCAAATATTTACAAAGCCTGTAGAAGATCGCCCAACTGTGTTTTATGAAATCATTCAACGTAGAGGAGCCACCTCATTTGGTAAGGGTAATTTTAAAGCCCTTTTCGAATCGATAGAACGCGAGCAAGAATTAAGAGGTAACTTGTAATTTGCTAAATATTAACATTAAAAAAAGGAGGTTTATTGCCTCCTTTTTTTATATTCGTACATGCTCAAAAAAATATACCATTTTATTGTAAAAATAATTCCCTTTAAACTCGGCATTATAAAACTGGCAGCTCAATTGCCACCCGAGTTAAAATCGAATGTGATTTTTAGAGTAATCTCAAATATTGCCACTTATTGCGATCAATCAATCGTAATTAAAAGCAATTTAGGGATAAACACAAACTATAAAATTGAGGTAAGTATTTCTCATCCTATTGCCGCCTTTGGTACACCTAAACTGTATACTCAAGAATACGCCACCCTTTATTTATTAAAAGAATTGCTTAAACATAGTGATGCATTTATAGATGTTGGAGCAAACTTGGGTTATTTTTGTTTTTACATTGATGAATATAATGCATCAAAAAAACCAATACATTATTTCGAACCCGACTTGAAATTATTTGATCAGCTACAAAAAAATCAACATGAAAATGGAAAGAATTTTATAGCACATAAACTAGCTATTTCAAATACAAATACACCCATTACTTTTTACAGAAATTTAACCGACGATAGTTCTGGAAGTATAAAAAACACCTTTGAAAGTAAACATAAACTAGAAGCTGTAACTATAGATTCTATTAGCTTTGATGAGTTTGCCAGTTCTATTTCAGAAAAAAATCTATTAATAAAAGTAGATGTTGAAGGAGCGGAATTCGAGTTCATAGATGGAGCTTCTAAACGCATACAATCCATCGATTTTTTAATCATCGAATTATTACAAGATTCAATTGATCAAAAATTTCCAGAAATGATGATTGAGCAACATAAGTTCCATGCTTATTATATTAACAATTTCAGTTTAGAATATTCTAAAGCGGGAGAATACAAATACGTATCTCCTTATTACAATTGGTTATTTAGCAAATACGAACCAGCAGCATTAAGGAAGAAGTTAATCAATACTCCGTTTGTAGTGGTAGGCTAATTGAAATAGAAAAAGCCACCTAATTCAAATTTCTATATTCCATTGGTGTTGAGCCGGTCTTTTTCTTAAAAAGCTTGTTGAAATATTGAGGATATTCAAATCCTAAACCGTAGGCAATTTCGTTAATATTCATTTCTGAATTTAATAGCAAATTCTTTGCTTCTTCAATAAGATAAAAATGAATATGCTCTTGTGCATTTTTTCCTGTTTCCTTTTTTAACAAATCACTCAAATAACTTGGAGATAAGTGAACCTTATCTGCCAAATATTTTACGGAAGGCAAACCTTGTTCATTTATCTTGTTATTAGCAAAATATAAGTTTAACAAGTTTTCTATTTGTGAAACTATCGATTTGTTGTTCTGGCTTCTTGTTATTAATTGCCTACCGTAAAAGCGTAAGCAGTAACTCAATAACAATTCAATTGTTGATACAATGATTTGCTCGCTATGTACATCAATGTTTTCTTGAAGTTCATGTTGTATTTTAAGTACACATTCAAATAAAATATTTTTTTCTTTATCTGAAAGATGAAGTGCTTCTGAAACATCATACTGAAAAAAGCTGTAGCTCTTTATTTTTTCGTTTAGAGTCGTAGAACGAATTAAATCGGGGTGAAAAAATAATCCCCAACCCATTTTATTTTCCCTTACTTCCTCTTCATTGTCTATTTCTATTACTTGATTAGGAGCTATACAGATTAAGTTTCCATCTTGAAAATCGATTGTCTTTCTTCCATATTTAATAGTATTCTTACAATAGTTCTTAAACATTATCGAATAAAAATCTGTCGAAATTTTAGAACTTTGTTGAACTTGCTCGCTAACTTCACTGAAATTTAATACGGTTATTAATGGATGTTGATTGTGCCCTAAATTAAATAATTTTGAAAGTTCTGATATGGATTGTAAATGTATTATTTGATTCATTTTCTAGTATACTATTTTACATTAAAATGCCATCTTTAGCAATAATAGGTTTTGGTAAATTTGTCTCGCCAAGTGAATGTAAGATTTCGATCTCTAAATTCCTAGTAATTGCTGTCATTGGAGTGTCTCCTATGAGGCCTTCGAATGGATGCTCTGTGTATTGTCCAACTAAATCCATTTGATGAAAAACC
Source organism: Sphingobacterium thalpophilum (assembly GCA_943371235.1). Taxonomy (GTDB): domain Bacteria; phylum Bacteroidota; class Bacteroidia; order Sphingobacteriales; family Sphingobacteriaceae; genus CAJBVG01. Next base: position 35,208 of record CALRTZ010000008.1, read on the forward strand.
CAAGTAACTAGCATGGAAAATGGAATAGTTAACCACACATTCATTTTTTGCGTTTCATTTAATAGCCCTAGGGGCACTAAAAATGCAAACACCATAATGAAGAGAGATGCGTAGTTCGCAAATTGCCTTGGAAATGGAAATGTTTTTATTCGTTCGTTTTTCCCTTGGTGCTCATATAATTTGGTAATATGATTTTGAAGTTCGAACAATCTAAAATCATCTATCATATTTTCATTCAGAAGTTTTTTTAGAACGTTTGATTGGTTTAGCAGAATTTTTGAAGCCATATTTGGACTGGATTCCACTTCTTTCAATTCATCCTTAGAAATATAATTTGATACATCGCGTTCAAACTCTGTATTGATATTGAAATTCTGACGAAATTGCTCTCTATACTTTTCATTCAATTTTAGCTTGTGTTCCCAATCCATTCTTTTATGCCTCAAGAAATTTTTATGAGCATAAAGCCATGCAATATGTCTTTTTAACACATTTGCTTTCATTACCCTATCATTTTCGGGCAAGTAAGTGTTAAGCATGGCTATTAACGAACGAGTATCATTTGTAATACCACCCCAATTTCTACGAGCTTCATTTTGCCTTTCATTTGCAGCATTGTTTTTAAAACCTACATAAAAAGAAACAGCAATACCCAACAAGGAAATTGGCAGAAATGGAATTGCCAACCATTTAAGGTCTAATAAAACATAACCCAAAACAACCAAAAGAGACCAAACGCCCCCAATAATTATGGGTACAATTGAAAACTGAACAATAGCCTTAAACGGAAGATCTTTAGTTAACATTATTAATTTGAGTTAAATATTCTAGGTAAACATGTCCTCGTCTTTCGGCAAAAAAATCTAAACACAAAACGATACTTACTTGCATAAACAAACCTAATCCAATACCCCTCCAAATTGTATCACTCATTGAACTATACATTAAAATAATACCTAAAATAATTAATGCTATTTCTGCGTATCTAAAAATAACAAAATTGCTCAAAACCTTTTCCATTCGTGGTACTTCAATCGTTTTAATATTTTGCGGTTCATTATTAACAAAAGATTCGACACGAACGATGTCCACGGGGCTTCTTGTAACAATCGTATAGCCAACTACAAATTCAAGTAAGGCTACAAGCACAAATGGAATAGCCACTCCTCTCCAAAAAGAAGATTTCAAACCAAAAAAGAAATAAAGAGCCAATACTAATGTAACAACTCCTATTAGAATAAAAATATAGCTTTCCGCTTTTTCTCCATTAAAATATTTTACAATTTGATTCATATTTTCTGTTTATTAAAGTCCAAATTGCGATTTAATTCCGCCTATAAATGTTGCATCGTCGTATTGTTGACGATTAGCAACAAGTACTTTTGCATCCTCTCCTGCAGTATATCGTAATTGTTTTTTACCATCTGTAGCAGCTCCAAATATTACTTCTGCAACAACACTAGCAGGTGAAGCATTTTGGGCCATTGTAGGCATCGCAGTTATTAAAGCACCAACTATGCTTTGGTATTCCAACAATTTTTCATCATTACAGAAATCAAATGATCGTCCTGCAAAATCAGTTGCAATCAACCCTGGTTCCACTATTTTCACTTGTCCACCAAATTGCTCCACTTCGTAGTTAAGCGATTCTGAAATTCCTTCCACTGCAAATTTTGTTCCATGGTACAATGAACCTAATGGAAAGGTTATTTTACCACCAATTGATGATATATTAATAATAATTCCTTTTTTATTTTGTCTAAAATATGGAAGAACTGTTTTAGTAACATCCAAAAGTCCGATAACATTTGTATTGAATTGTCTTACAATTTTTTCTCTACTAAATGCCTCTAATGGTCCGTAGGCACCATAACCTGCGTTGTTGAGTAATACATCTATTCCACCAAATTTCTGAAGCCCTAAGTCTATTGCAGCATGAATAGAATTCAAGTCTAACACATCCAGTTTGGCAACTAACACATTTTCTAATAGATTCAGCTCCGTCTCTTTTTCAGGATTTCTCATGGTAGCTATTACATTCCATCCTTTAGATTGAAACAACTTTGCAGTCTCTTTTCCTATGCCACTACTTGCACCCGTAATTAAAATTGTATTGTTCATTTTTTTTGAATTTAATTTTGTGATACAAAACTGAGGCTAATTCAAAGAATACTGATGATACAAATTCGGGATGTTAGTATACTTTTTACGGATTGTTATAAATAGCTAGTCTAACCTTCGCTTAAAATAGCACAAATAAGCATTTATAGAATTTTTTATTATTTTTGGAGGAATTAATAACAAGCATTGAAAAGAATCGCAATTTTTGCTTCGGGCTCGGGCTCAAACGCTCAGCGTATAATGGAGCATTTTAAACGTAACAAAGAGATGGAAGTGGCCTTGGTTTTATGTAATAAACCAGATGCCTATGTGTTGCAACGTGCAGATAATTTTGAAGTGCCTACTCATGTTTTTAATAAAGAAGAATTATACCATACCAATTCTATCGATAATTTGATGAAGAATTTGGAAATCGACCTAATTGTATTAGCCGGTTTTATGTGGTTAATTCCCGAGCGACTCATACAAGCATACCCTAAACGCATTGTAAACATTCACCCTGCCCTATTGCCAAAATTTGGCGGAGAAGGCATGTATGGAAGAAAAGTACACGAGGCTGTGCTCGAATCTGGTGATGCCGAAACAGGTATCAGTATACATTATGTAAACGAACTTTTTGATGAGGGTGAAATTATTTACCAATCTCGTTGCTTAATCGACAGTAATGACGACGCCGAAAAATTAGCGTATAAAGTTCATCAACTAGAACATCTACATTATCCAAAAATTATTGAAGATTTATTAAAAAAATTGGATAAAAAAGTATACCCCGGAACTCATTAATTTTTCATAAACTTGCGCTTCCAAACAATTTCTTCATGAGCGCATCAAAAAAGGTGAAAAACGCCTTAATATCAGTCTATTACAAAGATAACCTAGAACCTATAATTCATTTGCTCCACAAACATGGAGTGAATATTTATTCAACAGGAGGAACCGAGAGTTTTATAAAAGACTTAGGTGTTCCTGTAATTCCGGTAGAAGAACTGACTTCTTACCCCTCAATTTTAGGCGGAAGAGTAAAAACCTTGCACCCAAAAGTGTTTGGTGGAATTTTAGCTCGCAGAGAATTAGACACTGATTTGGCTCAATTGGAGCAATATGAAATTCCAGAAATTGATTTGGTTATTGTAGATCTATACCCTTTTGAAGAAACCCTTGCTTCTGGTGCTGCCGAGCAAGACATCATTGAGAAAATTGACATCGGGGGTATATCTTTAATTCGTGCAGCAGCAAAGAATTTTAAAGATGTGATCATCGTTTCTTCTAAAAACGATTATACTTTTTTACATGAAGTGTTAGAAAAACAAGAGGGACACTCTACGCTTGCAGATCGTAAAGAATTTGCAAAACGCGCCTTCAACACTAGTTCCCATTACGATACAGCCATTTTCAACTATTTTAATACCGAAAATCCTATAACCGTTTTCAAACAAAGTGTACAACAATCGCAAACCTTACGCTATGGAGAAAACCCTCATCAACAAGGAGTATTTTTTGGCGATTTAAATGCGATGTTCGAGAAATTAAATGGCAAGGAACTTTCATACAACAACCTTGTAGACGTTGATGCTGCGGTTGAATTGATAAAAGAATTTGAAGAGCCAACATTTGCCATCTTAAAACATACCAATGCTTGTGGGCTTGCTAGCAGAGCTAGCTTAAAACAAGCATGGATTGATGCTTTAGCAGGCGACCCAGTTTCGGCATTTGGTGGAGTTATTATTTGCAACCGAGTTATTGACGCGGAAACCGCTAAAGAAATACACTCTTTATTCTGCGAAGTATTAATAGCACCGGGCTTTGAGCCAGAAGCAGTTTCACTTTTATCAGAAAAGAAAAACAGAATTTTATTGGTTCAAAAAAATGTTGCTTTACCAAGCAAACAGTTTAAAACATTACTAAATGGAGTAATCGAGCAAGACAAAGACTTATCGATGGAAGGCATAACTGAAATGCGTGCTGTAACGAATAAAGTGCCAACAACTCAAGAATACAACGATTTAGCATTTGCCAATAAATTAGTAAAACACACCAAATCTAATACCATTATACTGGCTAAAGGCCAGCAATTATTAGCTAGTGGCGTGGGTCAAACTTCCAGAGTAGATGCCTTAAAACAAGCGATCATAAAAGCAGAAGCTTTTGGATTCGATTTAAATGGCGCAGTAATGGCTTCTGATGCATTTTTTCCATTCCCTGATTGTGTGGAGATAGCAGGAAAAGCAGGCATCACAGCGGTTATACAGCCAGGTGGATCTATTAAAGATCAAGATTCTATTAACTATTGCAATGAAAATGGATTAGCAATGGTAATGACAGGTGTGAGACACTTTAAACACTAAGATTTGACATTATTGGATTATTATTCATAAATTGACAATCATATTTTATCAGAATACTTTTAAAGAAATAAGAAATAATGGGATTATTTAACTTTTTTACGCAAGAAATTGCGATTGACTTAGGCACAGCAAACACCTTAATTATACATAACGACAAAGTAGTGGTTGACGAGCCTTCTATTGTTGCCATTGACCGTAAAACTAGTAAAGTGATTGCGGTGGGTAAACAAGCCATGCAAATGGACGGTAAGGCACACGACGGGATTAAAACCATTCGCCCTTTGAAAGACGGAGTTATTGCAGACTTTGATGCTGCAGAACACATGATCCGTGGAATGATTAAAATGATAAACCCAGGCAGAGGTTGGTTCTTACCATCATTACGTATGGTAATTTGCATCCCTTCTGGTATTACCGAAGTAGAAAAAAGAGCGGTGCGCGACTCTGCAGAAATTGCAGGCGCTAAAGAAGTTTACATGATACACGAACCAATGGCAGCAGCTATAGGTATTGGTATTGATGTAGAAGAACCAATGGGAAATATGATTATTGATATTGGAGGTGGAACTACCGAAATTGCAGTAATCGCATTATCGGGTATTGTTTGCGACCAATCGATTCGTGTAGCGGGTGATAATTTTGACAGTGACATTGTTCAATACATGCGTAGAGAACACAACATATTAATTGGTGACCGTACTGCTGAAAAAATTAAAATTGAAGTAGGTGCTGCCTTAACAGAATTAGACGAACCACCTGCAGATTTTGCGGTGCAAGGAAGAGATTTAATGACAGGCGTACCAAAACAAATTAAAGTATCGTACACAGAAATTGCTCATTGTTTAGATAAATCTATTTCTAAAATTGAAGAAGCGATTTTAAAAGCATTAGAAATTACTCCACCAGAATTATCAGCAGATATTTACCAAACAGGTATTTATTTAACAGGTGGTGGTGCATTACTTAGAGGTTTAGATAAACGTATTTCAAGCAAAACAAAATTACCAGTACACATTGCAGAAGATCCATTACGTGCGGTGGTAAGAGGTACAGGTATAGCATTGAAAAATATCGGAAACTTTAAATTCTTAATGACCTAATTTTTGAAAGCACAATTGTAAATGCGTAATCTTTGGTTATTCTTTCTTAGGTACTATGCTTTCTTTTTATTCTTAGCGCTTGAAGCTTTTGCTATTGTGTTAATGGTAAATAATAATAGCTATCATGGTGCTTCGTATTTCAATTCTTCAAATAACATTAGTGCAAGAGTTTTCGAATATGTTTCAAATGCACGATCATTCGTGAACTTACAAAGTTTGAATGATAGTTTATCAAAAGAAAATGCACGCTTAAGAAACCTATTGCTCTCATCACCCTACTCTAACAAAGTAAACCGAGTATACGTTGGCGATTCAACTATGCGCAGATACACGTATATAGAAGCCAAAGTAATAAACAACAGTGTAAATAAAAGAAACAATTACATCACATTGGATAGAGGTTCCTTACATGGTATTCGTGAGAAAATGGGTGTTATTTGTGGCGATGGAATAGTTGGAACCGTTAAAGATGTATCGGAACATTTTTGCACAGTAATTTCGTTCTTGCATAAAGATTCGAAGATTTCTGCTCAATTAAATGCATCTAAAGAATATGGCTCATTGGTTTGGGAAGGTAGAAATCCTAAGTTCGCATCTCTTAAAGATATTCCTACACACGTAAAAGTGAAGATTGGAGATTCTGTAAGTACCACAGGCTTCTCACAGAAATTTCCGAAAGAAGTATTTATCGGTAGAGTAATAAAATGTGATTTAAACAGTGGCGATAATTTTTATAATATTGAAGTTGCACTGTCTACCAATTTCCCTACACTTAGATATGTTTATATTGTAGAAGATAATTTTGCTGAAGAATTAAAAAAATTAGAAGTGAAGGAGGTGGAAAATGATTAAGCTATTATTAAGCAATGTCCTTCGTTTTTTTGTACTCTTAATTTTACAAGTAATTGTATTTAATAACGTCGGCTTATATAACATGGTGAACCCTTATGTATATGTGCTATTCGTGTTATTATTACCATTAGAAACCCCTTTGTATTTATTGCTTAGTTTATCTTTTATGATGGGCTTAAGTATTGATATTTTCTCGAACACCGGAGGTATGCACGCAGCCGCTTGTACTCTAATGGCCTTTGTACGCCCATTGATTTTATTAATCATTACCCCAAGAGGTGGATACGAGCATCAACCAGTTCCCAATTTACGAAACATGGGCATACAATGGTTTCTAACTTATTCAACCATATTAGTACTCTTACATCATTTATTATTATTTCAGTTAGAAGTATTCCGAATCAATGAGTTTCTAATTACCTTTACTCGTACTATACTAAGTACAATTTTTACTTTAGTATTAATCTTCATCTCTCAATATTTAACTGGTAGTCCGCAAAAAAGAACATGAACATTTTCTTCGAAAGAAAGTTAGTTATACAAGGTTTAATTGTTCTGGTTGCAATTATTTTATTAACTCGTTTATTTTATATCCAAGTAATTGATGATAGTTACTTCTTATCAGCAAACAATAACGTATTAAGAAAAATAAACATTTACCCTGCTCGTGGTATTATTTACGATCGCAAGGGTCACATATTAGTTCAAAACGAACCGGTATATGATTTGATGGTAGTACCCAAACAAACCAAAGAATTAGATACCATCAATTTTTGTAAACTCATTGGAATTACCAAAGAGCAATTCATCGAAAAAATAAAAAAAGCGAGGAAATATTCTCCGTTTAAAGCATCTATTTTTGAGAAACAATTATCGGCAAGAGTATACGCTTCATTTCAAGAACAGTTGTATGAATTCCCTGGTTTCTTCGTTCAAAATAGAACGGTTAGAAAATATCCGGATTCGCTGGCAGCCCATGTGTTAGGATATATTGGAGAGGTCGACGATCGAATTATTGCCAAAACAAATAACTATTATCAAATAGGTGATTACATAGGGATTAGTGGAATTGAAAGTGCGTATGAAGATGTATTACGCGGGCAACGAGGTACAAAAGTGATCATGGTAGATGTGCTCAACCGTGAGCAAGGTTCGTATGAAAATGGAGCTTATGATACAATTGCTGTTGCTGGTGAAAAATTAATTTCTTCATTGGATTTTGATATTCAAAAATTGGGTGAACAGTTAATGAAAAATAAAAAAGGAAGTATTGTTGCCATTGAACCAAGTACCGGCGAAATCCTTTGTTTCATTAGTTCCCCAGGCTACGACCCTAATTTATTAGTAGGTAGAGAACGAGGAAATAATTACATAAAATTATTAAGAGATACTCAGAAGCCTTTGTTTATGCGACCTCTCATGGCACAATATCCACCGGGCTCCATTTTCAAAGCAGTTGAAGCATTAATTGCTCAACAAGAAAGTTTAATTTTTCCGGAAACACGTTTTCCTTGTGGTGGTGGTTATTCAATTGGCAGCAGAACAGTAAAATGCATGCACGTGCATTCGCCCTTAGATTTAAGAGAGAGTATTGCACAATCCTGTAATGCTTATTACTGCTGGACTTTTAAAAAATTAATAGACCAAGGAAATTACGAAACAGTAGAAAAGAATTTTTTGAAGTGGCGAGAGTATGTAAACAAATTCGGAATTGGTAAAAAAACAGGAATCGATTTGCCTAATGAACTCAGTGGTTTGCTACCCACCGTTGCCTTCTACGACAAATATTACGGATCTGGCAGATGGAAATCATCTACGATAATTTCCTTAGCCATTGGCCAAGGAGAACTTGGTGTTACACCCTTACAAATGGCAAATGTTACCGCCGCCATAGCCAATAAAGGTTGGTATTACAACCCACATTTAGTAAAGGCAATTGGCGATAAAAATTATCAACGCAAAGAATTTACCACCAAAAATTATGTAGGCATCGATTCCAATTATTTTAATATTGTAATTGATGGTATGCAAGATGTAGTGGAACGTGGAACCGCAACCTATGCAAAAATTAATGGCATTACGATGTGTGGTAAAACAGGTACCGCACAAAATCCTCATGGAAAAGATCACTCCGTATTTTTTGCGTTTGCACCAAGAGAGAATCCGAAAATTGCCATTGCAGTGGTGGTAGAAAATGCTGGCTTTGGTTCTATTTGGGCCGCGCCTATTGCAAGTATATTAGTAGAGAAGTATTTAAAAGATACGGTTTCAAAACCTAAATATTACATAGACAGATTGTTGAATGCAGATTTAATACATCCGCCTGTTGTAAAAGCAGAGGAAAAGAAAAAAAATTAACATGAGTGAACTAAGACAAAATAAGTTTTGGAAAAACATAGATAGTGTTACTATTCTATTATACCTCGCGTTGGTTATAATAGGCTGGCTTAGCATTTACTCGGCGGTGTATGATGAAAACCATAGTTCTATTTTCGACATCGAACGAAATTATGGTAAACAATTAATATGGATAGTATCTGCTTTTTTCATTGCCTTTATGATTGTGATGATAGAGTCGAAATTCTACTCCGTTTTTTCGTATGGAATTTATGCAGTAACCCTTGCGCTCTTAGTTTCCGTATTGTTTTTTGGCAAGTATGTAAACGGCTCACGTTCTTGGTTTGAAATAGGATCGTTTAGGCTACAACCTGCCGAGTTTGCTAAGTTTGCAACGGCTTTAGTAATTGCAAAATACATAAGTACTACCAATAAAAAACTAAGCGATTTAAAAACTATTATAGCAAGTTTAGGTCTCTTAATACTACCCATGGCCCTTATTTTATTACAAGGTGATGTGGGCTCTGCCGTTACTTATGTTGCATTTATTTTTGTGTTGTACCGCGAAGGATTAACTGGTTACATATTAGTAATAGGTGTATTATTAGCACTCATTTTTATTTTAGCACTGCTCTTCCCTCCTTTGTTTATTTACATCGGCATCGGGTTAGTGGGAGTTGGGATGTTATATTATTTCAGAAAAAAACGCCAATCAATTTTAATCATAATTGCAGCAGTAATCCTTTCTGTTGGAACTGTAGCAGGTTTCGATTATGTATTTAACAATGTATTAAAAACACATCACCGCGATCGTTTAAATAATTTAGTAGGTAAAGAAATAGATTTAAAAGGAGCTGGCTATAATGTAAACCAAAGTAAAATTGCCATTGGTTCAGGAGGTGTAGTTGGCAAAGGCTTTTTAAACGGAACACAAACTAAATACGATTTCGTTCCGGAACAAAGTACCGACTTTATTTTCTGTACAGTTGGCGAAGAATTTGGTTTCGTAGGAAGCATTGTATTAATCGGATTATTTACCGCATTACTTTTGCGAATAATTTTTATTGCCGAAAGGCAACGCTCTGCATTCAGTAGAATTTATGGGTATGGTGTAGCCAGTATTTTGTTTATGCACCTCACCATTAACATCGGCATGACCATTGGATTGGTTCCTGTAATTGGCATTCCGCTACCCTTCGTAAGCTACGGAGGTTCTTCACTTTGGAGTTTTACCATTCTATTATTTATTCTGATAAAATTGGATTCGAACAGACAGAATATAATTAGATAGTGTGCTAGTATGCTAATGTGATAGTGTGCTAATAAGACTATCTAACCTACTCGCACCAATTAGCACACTAGCATACTATCACACTAGCACACTAACAATTCTTGTCATTTTTTTGTAAAATACTGCTGCTATTCATGAGTGATTCCTAGACGATTACCTTATTACTGAAATTTTTCTTGCATTTGTTTTTGCATTAAAAATTGATTCATGAAATTCGCTTTACTTATATTTTTACTAACCACATTCATAAGCCTCCAAACATTTTCACAAAATAAATCATATAAAATCCGCAAGAACATTATTTTTCTAGAAATTGGCGGATTAGGTGGGTATGGGTCTTTAAATTACGAAAAAGTTATACTGCATAAAAATCAATTAATGTCGACAATAAAAGTTGGAGTCAGTACTTATCGTGTTGTTGATTTTACCAATAAATTTAATCCTGATATAATTTTACCAATTACATTTAATGCCTTATACGGGTACAATCATAAGATTGAAATAGGAATAGGGAATACTTTTTCAACTATTGTACGTGCAAGTTTACCCGACATGAAACCATCACGAATAGTAGATTTCAATACAATATTTTCTTTTGGATATCGATTTCAAAAAAATACTGGAGGAGTAGTATATCGTTGCGCATATACACCAATTTTAGAGTTTAATGAGTATTTAAGGCATTGGCTTGGAATTTCTTTTGGGTACTCCTTTTAAATAAAAAATAAGATGAGAAAATTATTTTTAGTTTATTTTTTAATTGTGATAACAGTAGCATGTAAAAAAGAAGAATTCAATATTATAAATCTTAATGAGAATAGAATAACTGTTTTAGGTCATGGTGGTATGGGCATTGCAAGCACCTACCCGATGAATAGTTTTGAGTCTATTGCATACTCTTTGAATTTAGGCGCAGACGGTACCGAAATAGATATTGAAATGACAAAGGATAGTGTTTTGGTAGCATTTCATGATTATGAACTTTCAGATAAAACTAATCTGTCTGGAAACATCTATAACAAAACCTGGAATGAGATAAGCAATGCTATTTATAAAGATCCAATTTATACCGGTTATAAAATTATCAATTTAGAAACGTTGTTTTCGAACATAGGTGATAATCGTAAAAAAATATTTGCATTAGATTGTAAAAATTTCAATCCAGATACCTCCATAAATTATCGATTAACTTATTGCAATGCAATTCTAAAAATAATTGATACATACAATATCCAAAACAATGTATTCTTAGAATTAAAACGAGAAGACATGATAATGACAATGAAAATGCTAAGACCCGAACTAAAAATATTTGTTTATTCTGATTTTTATAATGGGCTTCGTATCGCAAAAAAGCAGCAACTTCAAGGTATTGTGGTATCTCTTGATAAGATTACGAAAGAACAAATCACAGAGGCACATGAAAGCGGATTTATGGTTACCGTCTACAATGTTCATTCTAATAAAAAAAACATTGAAGCAATAAATAAAAATGCTGATATTATTGAATCAGATAATTTAAAACACTTATTAAAAATCTTAAAATAAACTTATGTGCTCATAAGTCAAACTAACCTACTAGCACCCATTAGCACACCAGCATACTAACACACTAGCACACTATATTAACGATCTTTCCTTTTACAAAAATAAACTTCCTCAACTCTTTACCCTCCATTTGCTTTTGTACATCGGCATTGGCTAATACGAGTTCTTTTGCATCGGCTTCAGAAATATCTATTGGCATCAAAATATTCAATTTCGTTTTTCCGTTAAAAGAAACAGGATAAGCAAATTCAGATTCAACTAAATACTCTTCTTTAAAAATTGGATATTGTGCAAATGTAATCGAATCTGTTTCGCCTAATAATTTCCAACACTCTTCGGTAATGTGTGGTGCGTATGGCGATAATACAATGGTAAGCTCTCTTAAGATTTCTCGCTTATTACATTTCAAATCCGTCAGTTCATTTACACAAATCATAAAACTACTTACTGATGTGTTGAATGAAAATCGTTCTACATCTTCTTCTACTTTCTTTATAATTTTATGTAATGCTTTGTATTCTTCTTTTGTTGGCTGTTCATCACTAACCACAAATTCAAAAGCATCGTTATGAAATAATTTCCAATACTTACGCAAGAACTTAAATACCCCTTCAATACCGTTGGTATTCCATGGTTTGCTTTGTTCCAATGGGCCCAAAAACATTTCGTACATACGCAAGGTATCGGCTCCGTAACGCTCTATAATATCATCAGGATTTACGACGTTGAATTTCGACTTCGACATTTTTTCGACTTCGGAACCACATAGGTATTTCCCTTCCGATAAAATAAATTCAGCATTTGCATATTCAGGATTCGAAATTTTAAATTTCTCTAAATCCAATACGTCATTTGTTACAATATTTACATCAACATGTAATGCTGTAGTTTGATGTTCTTTTCTTAAATCGTACGAAACAAATTTATTGGTACCATTAACTCTGTACACAAAATTCGATCGCCCTTGTATCATCCCCTGATTAATCAACTTCTTGAAAGGTTCTTCAAAAGAAATGTATCCTTTATCTTTCAAAAATTTATTCCAAAACCTAGAATACAATAAATGCCCCGTTGCATGCTCCGAACCTCCAATGTATAAATCTACTTGGTTCCAATATTCCAATGCTTCCTTACTCGCAAATGCATTCGTATTTTTCGGATCCATGTAACGCAAGAAATACCAAGATGATCCTGCCCAACCTGGCATAGTAGTTAATTCGTATTCGTACTGGTTTTCATATTTCCAATCCGCTGCTCTAGCCAATGGTGGTTCACCAGTTTCGGTTGGTAAAAATTTATCAACTGCTGGCAAACCTAATGGTAAATTAGCATCATCCACTAAATAAGGCATACCATTTTTATAATATACCGGAATGGGTTCGCCCCAATAACGTTGGCGACCAAATACTGCATCGCGCAAACGATAATTTATTTTTCCTTTTCCTAAATTCCTTTTCTCAATTTCTTCAATCATTTTTTGCATGGCTTCTTTTACATCCAAGCCATTTAAAAAATCAGAATTAATTACATTTCCTTCTTTTGCATCGTATGCTTCTATACTGATGTCGCCACCTTCTACTACTTGCTTAATTGGCAAGTTGAAATGTTTAGCAAAAGCATAATCGCGTGTATCGTGTGCTGGCACTGCCATTACCGCACCCGTTCCATAACTTGCCAAAACATAATCGCCAATCCACACCGGAATATTTTCGTTGTTAAATGGATGTTTTACATAAGCGCCCGTAAATACACCCGAAATGGTTTTTACATCACTCATACGGTCGCGTTCCGTTTTTATGGCAGATGCTTTCTTATAGGCCTCTACTGCCTCTTTGCAATCGGTAGTGGTAATTTGATTCACTAATTCATGCTCGGGTGCAAGTACCAAAAAGGAAACTCCAAAAACAGTATCGGGACGAGTGGTAAACACTTCGATATTTTCAAATCTCAAACTCGATCCCTTACTCTTCCCTATCCAATTACGTTGCATCTCTTTCACTGCATCTGGCCAATCTATCGTATCCAATCCTTTAAGTAGTCGTTCTGCATAAGCGGTTATGCGCATCGACCATTGGCGCATTAACTTTTGCTCCACAGGGTAACCTCCGCGTTCAGAAAATCCATCTTTCACCTCATCATTCGCCAACACTGTTCCCAAGGCCGGGCACCAATTCACCCAACTATCGGCTAAATAAGCCAATCGGTAATTCAATAATATATTTTGCTGTTTCTCTTCCGAAAAACCTATCCATTCCTCAGAAGTAAAAATCTCTTGCTCGTGCTGATTGGCATTTACTTTCGCATTCCCAACTTTCTCAAACACCGATATGAGCGTACTAATGTCTTCCGCCTTATCTGCATCATTATTATACCAAGAATTAAATAACTCTTTAAAAATCCACTGTGTCCATTTGTAATAGGCCGGATCGCTGGTCATTACTTCTCTATCCCAATCGTATGAAAAACCAATTCTATCCAATTGTATGCGGTAACGAGCCACATTATCTGCAGTAGTAATAGCCGGGTGCTGACCTGTTTGTATAGCATATTGTTCCGCAGGCAAGCCGAAGGAATCGTAGCCCATTGGATGCAATACATTAAAACCTTTCAATCTTTTATACCTAGAAAAAATGTCGGTAGCAATGTATCCGAGCGGGTGACCAACGTGTAATCCAGCACCAGAAGGGTACGGAAACATGTCTAACACATAATATTTAGGCTTTTCTGAATTGTTTTCAGCCTTAAATACCTTTTTTTCAGCCCAATAACGCTGCCAATCTTGTTCGATCTTTCTAAATTGATAATCCATATGCTTTAATTGCCTGCGAATTTATTAAATTTTTTATCTTCGCACGTTAGCGAATTGATATGAGTCAGAATTCTGAACAAGCTCCTAAAAAAGGAATTAAAACATTTTACATCTCTACCATCTTCAGCATTTCCTTGGTTTTGTTGATGGTTGGGCTATTAGGGCTTATCGTTTTACACGGTAAAAACCTAAGTAATTTCGTCAAAGAAAATATTGTTTTAAATATAATTCTGGATGAAGAAGCCCGTGATGCCGATATTTTCAAGCTCCAAAAGGAAATTGAGAAGAACGATGCCATTAAATCTACCGAATACATTAGTAAAGAATTGGCTGCTCGTAACCTTTCTAAAGATTTAGGAGAAGATTTTGTAAAGTTTCTAGGCTATAATCCACTTTCTGCCTCAATAGATGTGTATTTGAAAGCAGATTTTGCCACCAAAACAGAAATAAAAAAATTCAGCAATAAATTAAAAAGTAAAGAATTTGTAAAAGAAGTGGTTTACCAAGAATCCTTAGTAGATTTAGTAAATCAAAACCTTCGCTCTATAAGTATCATTATTATTGTGTTTGGAGCAACCTTGCTTTTAATAGCAGTAGCACTTATAAATAATACCATACGTTTAGCCATGTATTCTCAACGTTTCATCATCAGAAGCATGCAATTAGTTGGTGCCACACGCGGATTTATACGTAAACCTTTCATCATCACCGGAATTTTACACGGATTATTAGGTGCATTAATTGCGATCTCTTTGCTTATAGCAGCCTTATTTTTAGCACGTAACGAAGTCCCCGACTTAATAATTTTACAAGATTTCACCGAATTTGCCATTCTTTTTGTTGGCATCATTTCTATGGGGATACTTATTTCATTCTTAAGCACGTTTTTTGCAGTAAATAAATACTTAAACCAACATATCGACGATTTATATAGAAAATAATATGAGCAAGAAAGAAACAAAAAAAGAAGAAAACGTAACTGCTAAAAAAGTAGACTTCGTTTTTTCAAAAGATAATTACAAATGGTTGTTTATTGGAATGGCCACTATTGTATTAGGTTTTATATTGATGTCGGGAACTGAAGACATTCTTGATTTTCGTAAAATTACCTTAGCTCCAATTGTAGTATTAGCTGGTTTTGGGATTGTAACTTTTGCCATTCTTAAAAAACCTAGAGATTAATGACCGTTTTTCAAGCCATCATTATTGCCATTGTAGAAGGCATTTCAGAGTTTTTACCTGTTTCTTCTACCGGGCACATGATTATAACTACTTCTATTATGGGAATCAGCCATGCTGAATTCACCAAATTATTTACCATTGCCATTCAATTTGGAACCATACTCTCTGTACTGGTTTTGTATTGGAAAAAGTTTTTTCAAAGTATTAATTTCTACTTAAAATTGTTTGTAGGATTTATTCCTGCAGCCGTTTTTGGGATTTTGCTTTCAGATTGGATTGATTCATTATTAGAAAATGTAATCGTAGTTGCCATTATGCTATTGTTAGGTGGTATTGTTTTTATACTGATTGATAAATGGCTTAGCAAATCAGAACAGAAGGAAGAAGAAAATTTAAGTTTTCCGAAAGTATTTAAAATCGGATTGTTTCAATGTATCGCAATGATTCCGGGGGTTTCTAGATCTGCTGCCACCATTATTGGCGGGGTAACACAAGGTCTCAGTAAAAAACAAGCGGCAGAATTTTCTTTTTTCTTAGCAGTACCAACCATGTTTGCAGCTACTTGTAAAAAGATGCTCGACTATTATCAATCTGGAATTAGTTTTGGAGCAGAAGAATGGAAACTATTAGCCATCGGAAATTTAGTAGGATTTATTGTGGCAATTATTGCTATTAAATCCTTCATCAATTTTATTACAAAAAACGGATTCAAAGTATTCGGATATTATAGAATTATTGTAGGTGCAACCATTATTATCCTTTACTTTATGGGCATCGAACTTACCATCATTTAAAATTAATTGCCAACAACATGTCTGCTTTCGATTTTGAAAATGGAGAATTAATTCTCGTAGATAAACCATTGAATTGGACTTCTTTTGATGTAGTTGGAAAAATCAGAAATTCAACTCGAATTAAAAAAATAAAAGTTGGGCATGCAGGTACTTTAGATCCATTAGCTACAGGTTTGTTAATTATCTGCACAGGTAAACTCACCAAAAAAGTCGACGAATTTTTAGCCGAAGAAAAAGAATATACTGGTACTATTACCTTGGGTGCAACTACACCATCCTACGATTTAGAAACAGAAATAAACCATACCTACCCTACCGAACACATCACCGAGCAGATGATTATGGAGGCTGCTAAAAGTTTTGAAGGAGAAATAGAGCAAGTGTCGCCTTTATACTCTGCCTTAAGGATAGACGGTGAAAGAGCCTACCACAAAGCTCGTCGTGGTGAAGATGTAAAAATGAAAGCTCGCAAAGTTCGAATCGAAGCATTTGAAATTACAAAAATTGAAATGCCCCTCATTCATTTCAGAATAGTATGTAGCAAAGGAACATACATCCGTTCCATCGCAAACGACATTGGTAAAATTTTACAATCGGGTTCACATTTATCTTCTCTTAGAAGAACCAGAAGTGGTAACTTTAAAATTGAAGATGCTTGGAATTTAGATGAGCTCATTCAGAAAATCAAAACAGAACGTTTTGAAAAAGAAAAATTAGAAAACAATTCTTAATTTTTACAATTATATAAAGGTGAAAGTATATAGAAGTATAGACGAATTTGAAAACAAACAAAATGCCATTGTAACTACCGGCACTTTTGACGGTGTTCATTTCGGTCACCAAAAAATACTAACACGCTTAAAAGAAGTTGCCCAACAAGTAAACGGAGAAACGGTTATCATTACCTTTTTTCCACACCCACGTTTGGTATTGTTTCCGGAAGACAACGATTTAAAACTTATCAATACCCTCGACGAAAAAATTGAATTACTTTCAGAAGTTGGCATCGATCACCTTATCATCATTCCCTTTACCAAAGAATTTTCAAGACTCAGCTCATTAGAGTTTGTGCAAGAAATTTTAGTAAAAAAAATAGGCACCAAACGTTTGGTAATTGGCTACGACCATCATTTTGGTAAGAATCGAGAAGGCAGTTTTGAACATTTAAAAGAATACGCACCCGAATACGGATTTCAGGTTGAAGAGATACCGGAACAAGACATTAACGATGTAGCTGTAAGCTCTACTAAAATTAGAAATGCCATTTTAAAAGGAGATGTAACAACTGCAAATACCTATTTAGGATATACATTTAATTTAAGCGGAGTAGTTATAAAAGGCGATCAAATTGGTCGCACCATCGGCTACCCAACTGCGAATATAAAAGTACCAGAACAATACAAACTTATTCCTGGTGATGGCATCTATGCATCAAAAATTTTCATCGACAATCAGGAATATCAGGGGATGTTATACATTGGCAATCGCCCAACTGTAAACGGTTTGAGTAAAGTGATAGAAGTGAATATTTTCGATTTCGAACAAGATATTTACGATAAAAACATAAAAGTGAGCTTCCACCAATACATTCGCGGAGATAAAAAACTAAATGGCCTAGAGGAGCTAAAAACAGCACTTTCCGAAGATAAACTCGCCTGTTTGGAATACTTTAGTAAAATAGGCAACAAATAAATGTACAATGTACAATGTACATTGTACATCGTACATCGTACTTTTATATCAACTCAAATCCCTCCGTCTTCGGAAAATCTACAAATGCAATTAATAAAACCTCTGGAATTTCTCTTGCTAATTTCCGCTCTACTACATCTAACCAAGATCCATCGACCGTAACTGTGGCCATTAATTTCCCTAACTCGTTTACAAACCTATGTTCAAAAGACCATTTGCTTGCATCCGCTTTCATTTTAGAAAGGTAAACTTCCAACGTAATTTGATCGCCGAGTTTTATCTCTCTTCTGAATACCGCTTCTTCTCTAAAAATAACCGGACCCATTTTAAGCTCTTTAAACTTCTCCATGGTTAATCCTAAACTTCCGAGTATTTCTATTCTTTGCTGCGCGCAGAAGTCGTAAAAAACGCTGTGACGCATGTGGAAATTTGGGTCGAGGTCCGACCAGCGTATGGAAATGCTTTTTTTATTTATCGACATAATTCTAATTTTTAGCACTCTGCAACCTTTACAGAGTACATTGTACATTGTACAGTGTACATTGTACTTTGTACAACCTACATTTTACTCTTCAAATACTTTGCTGTATATGAATTCTTACTTTTCAGCAACTCTTCGGGAGTACCTGCGAATACAAGGTTTCCACCTTTCTCTCCTCCTTCGGGACCAATATCAATTACCCAATCTGCACATTTAATAACATCCATATTATGTTCTATTACTATTATAGAATTTCCTTGTGCTATTAATGCTTCAAAAGATTTGAGTAATTTTTTGATATCATGAAAATGTAATCCTGTTGTTGGTTCATCAAATACAAACAAAGTATGCTGTGTGGCATTTCCTTTTACTAAAAACGAAGCTAGTTTAATACGCTGCGCTTCCCCGCCAGATAAGGTGTTCGACGATTGTCCTAAGTGAACATATCCTAATCCAACGTCTGCTAAAGGTTGTATTCTACTTATAATTTTCTTTTCATCTACAAAAAATTCTAATGCCTCATCTATGGTTAAATCCAACACATCCGAAATGTTATTGCCTTTGTACTGTACATCCAATACTTCTTGCTTAAATCTTCTGCCTCCACAACTCTCACATGGCAAATAAATATCCGCCATAAATTGCATCTCCACTTTTACTTCTCCTTCTCCTTGGCAAACCTCGCATCTACCTCCATCTACGTTAAACGAAAAATGTGATGGTTTTAATCCTTGTGCTTTTGCAGCGGATTGAGATGAATACAAATTTCGGATTTCATCATATGCTTTAACATAGGTAACAGGATTGGATCTCGACGATTTTCCAATTGGATTTTGATCTACCATCTCCACTTGTTGAATGGTTTTCATATCACCCTCTAAACCATCAAATGCTCCAGTTTGCTCTCCAGTATAATTGCCTAACATTTTTTGCAATGCAGGTATCAATATTCTCTTTACTAAAGATGTTTTTCCAGATCCACTAACACCTGTAACAGCTGTTAAAGTGTGTAATGGAAACTGAACATTTATATTTTTTAGGTTATTTTCTCTTGCCCCTTTAACTGTAATAGAATCGCTCCATTTTCTGCGTTGGGTGGGTAAAACAATTTTCTCTTTTCCACTTAAATAATTACCTGTCCAGGTATCTGTAGATTTTATAATTTCTTTGTAAGTACCTTCAAACATTACATTTCCTCCGTTTGCTCCTGCATCCGGACCAATATCAATAATGTAATCTGCCGCTTCCATCACTTCTTCATCGTGCTCCACTACTATTACCGTGTTACCTGCATCACGCAATGATTTTAATACAGTTATTAATCGTTGTGTATCTCTAGAATGTAACCCAATTGAGGGCTCATCTAAAATATATAAAGAACCTACTAAACTACTTCCTAAAGAAGTTGATAAATTTATACGTTGAGATTCTCCACCTGATAAAGAATTTGACAATCTATTTAAGGTTAAATAACCTAAGCCTACATCACATAAATATTTTAAACGGTTATTAATTTCTGATAAAATTCTTTTTGCAACCTGTTCATCGTGTTTATTTAATTTGATGCTTGCAAAAAAGTCCATTAGTTCTTCTACTGGCATTAATACTAAATCTGTAATCGACTTATGATCAATTAACACATACGAAGCATCTTTACGCAAGCGCGAACCTTTGCAATCTGGGCAATTTGTTTTTCCTCTATATCTTGATAAAATAACTCGATATTGAATTTTATACGTTTGTTCTTCTAGGTATTTAAAAAAATCGTTTAGGCCTTGGAAATATTTGTTTCCTGTCCATATCAACTCTTGATTTTTTTTAGTTAATTGATGAAATGGTTTATGTATAGGGAAGTCGAACTTTGCGGCATTTTTAATTAATACATCAACCCATTCTTTCATTTTCTCTCCTCTCCAAGGTGCAATTGCTCCATCGTATACTGATTTGCTTTTATCTGGAACAACTAAATCAGGGTCAATGCCAATTACTCTACCATATCCTTCACACGTTTTACATGCGCCAAAAGGATTGTTAAAACTAAAAAAATGTACCGAGGGTTCTTCAAAAACAATTCCATCGGCCTCAAATCGATCGCAATATAAAGTCGATTTTATTTTTTCTGAAGCAGGTAATGTTTCATCAACAATACAGTCACCATGACCTTCGAAAAATGCTGTTTGTATAGAATCTGCTAAGCGTGCCTGTAAATCATCATCCGTATTATTTAATACAATTCGATCTATAAGTACTAATAATTCTTTGTTGCTTTTAAGAGGAACATTTTTTAAAGTTTTATCTTCCACCATGTCTTCTATCTTTAACAAACTCTCTTTAAACTTTACACGTTTAAAGCCTTTTTGTAGAAGTATAGCTAATTCTTCTTTAATGTTTCTGCCTTTAATAGGTTGCAAAGGAGCATATATAGTGATAACGGTATCATTTGGCAAAGCAAGTGTCTTTTCCGTAACACTGTCAACAGTATCTCGCTTCACTTCTTTATTTGAAACAGGCGAATATGTTTTACCTATACGAGCAAACAATAATTTTAAGTAATCGTAAATTTCGGTACTGGTACCCACTGTAGACCTCGGGTTAGTAGCCGTAACTTTTTGTTCGATTGCAATGGCAGGTGCTATTCCCTTTATATAATCTACCTCGGGTTTGTTCATTCTACCTAAAAACTGACGGGCATAAGAAGATAAACTTTCTACGTACCTACGTTGGCCTTCGGCGTATAGCGTGTCGAACGCTAATGAAGATTTACCAGATCCGGATAGTCCAGTAATTACTACAAATTTGTTTTTGGGAATGGCTAGATCAATATTTTTGAGGTTATGTACCTTCGCTCCTTTAATAACAATATATTCTTTGGCGTCGTAATCGGCTATATTCTTCAATTTCTTATATTTTGATGGAATTTCGTGGCTGCAAAAATGCGAAATTTATGCGAGAATCTATTGAATAACACAGATTCTCACCTTTTGTGCTAATTATATTTTGTAACATAATTGTCATTAAAAACAAATAATTTGGTTTTTTGGAACAATTATTGTTTATTCGAATATAGAAATCTAAAAAAAACATAAAGGAGGAACCATTATAGAATAAATCTTTACACTAAATTATTTAAAACTACGGAGGGAAAAAATTATGAACCGTAACCTAATTAGTGACAAAGATCTTGTTCATCTTTATGTGTCAGGCGATGAATCTGCACTCGCAATCTTGTTGAGTCGTCACAAATCAAAGATCTATACTTCTATTTATTTATTGGTTAAAGACCGTTATTTGGCTGAAGACATTTTTCAGGACACTTTTATTAAAGTGATTAATACCTTAAAAACAGGAAAATACAACGAAGAAGGTAAGTTTTTGCCTTGGGTAATGCGTATTGCACATAATTTGGTAATCGACCATTTTCGTAAAGAAAAAAGGACACCTACCATTACAAACCAAGAAGGCTTTGATATTTTTGATGTAATTGGGGTTTCTGAAGAAAGTACTGAAGACAAATTATTACGCGATCAATCGCATACCGAGTTAAAAGCACTCATCCAATTGCTACCAGAAGAGCAAAAAGAAGTGTTAATTATGCGTCATTATGCAGATTTAAGCTTTAAAGAAATCGCTGATTTAACAGGCGTAAGTATCAATACAGCTTTAGGACGTATGCGATATGCTTTAAATAACCTTCGCAGAATGATGATTGAGCGCGAACAAAGTTTTAAACAATATTTGTAAGGCCTATACAATAAGCTACTTGAGAGTGCGTTTATATTGAAAATCAACCTCAAGCTTATGGTGCAAACCTTTACACAAAACGAAATGATTAAGGCTATTTATCACGAATTATCATCAGATGGTATGGCCGAGTTAGAAACTCAACTTGAAAATAATGTAGAAATTGAAACCAACTTCGAAAATTTAAGCGTTCTAAAGCAAGAATTAAACAAGTTGATTGAAAATCCAAGTGATGAAAGTATTGCAAAGATTTTAAATTATTCGAGCTCATTTAATCAATAGAATTTCAAACATTCTAATCTAAAAAGCCCCTTAGCTTAAGGGGCTTTTTTTGTACATTTATCTTGTGAAAAAAATCATCTACCTACTTTCCATCGGCTTTACTGTTCAACTTTTGGGCACATTGATAAGTTCTTGTAATGAGTGCAACCCAGATCCAATAAATACACGCTTAAAATCTATAAACCCAATATTTAAAAGAATAATAAGTAACAATACGAGCAACGGATATAATTATTACAATACCAGTAATTACAATCCAGATTCTGCAGGCATTCAATTTGATAGTGTAGGCATTGATATTTTAACAGAAGTAGAATCTTTTTCTAAACTGCAATTTCAAGGTTTCATAAATTCAGCTTATGCTTGCGAACCTGTTGTAAATAATAGCAGAATAAAAGAGATATACCTAACATCAGACCAATCATATGACAATTTACACCCGTCTGGAAGCAATTTAAAAGAGCTAACAAATATAAGAGAAGGGTACGCAATAGGTATGAATTATTACTATGAAATATATGGTGAAAATTTATTTATAAATTTCAAATCGAGCCCTCAATTAACTAAGTCCCATACATTAACTATCAAAATCATACTCGAAGATGGTAGAGCGTTTACCTCTACTTTACCATTGATAAAAATTAAAAACGGGTAAACTATGAAAAAAATAATCGCAATTTGTGTGTGTTTTATTAGTGCGTTTGCAAACGCACAAGTAACTAAAATGTATGAGGTAGAATATTTTCAAACAGTACCAAATACTCAAATACGTACCATTGAGAGCATTTCTGATTCTACTATTTGGTTTGGCGGATACCATGGTATTTGGGGTTATTCAGAAGATGCTGGTACTACTTGGCATATTGATTCTATTAAAAATGAAAAGTCTGAATTAAATTTTAGATCAATGGCCGTGTTAAACGATACTACTGTACTACTCATGAGCATTGCCAGTCCAGCGTACATTTACAAAACCACCAACAAAGGAAAAACTTGGAAAGTAGTTTATGAAAACTCACATAAAGATGCATTTTTAGATTGTATAAAATTCTATGATGATAAAAATGGATTTGCATTAGGTGACCCCATTAATGGATGTGCCACTTTATTATACACAAACGATGCGGGAGAAACTTGGAGTAATATTGATTGCAAAAAAATACCAACATTAAAAAATGGCGAAGCATTTTTTGCCGCTAGCAATACGAATATGAAATTAATTCCACCAAACATTTTTATTGCAACCGGTGGAAAACAAACACAAGTATGGCACAGCAAAAACATGAGTAAAACATATGCAAGTAAATCTGTACCCTTGCCTGCGGGAGAACAAATGACCGGTATCTTTTCAATGGATTTCTATTCAGATAAATTAGGTGTTATAGCCGGTGGCAATTACGATAGAAAAGATAGTATATATAATTGTTTAGCCATTACGAAAGATGCAGGAGAAACTTGGGAGGTACTGGGCTTCAACAAAGCAATGTTCGGATCTTGCGTTCAGTTTATCGACCAATACACAATTGCTATTACAGGGCACAGTGGTACTGCCATCTATCATTTAAAAACAAAAAAATATGAATACCTTTTAGATCAACAAAATCAAGATCTTTACTTTCATACCTTAAATATTACACCTGGTAAGAAATACATTTGGTTTGGAGGAAGAAAAGGAATAATTGGAAGATTAGTCGTTAGAATTTAGATTTTAGAAATTAGAAATTAGTCTTTAGATATTAGATCATGGAAGTAATTATCAATCAGGCAAAAGTTTCTCTACATCAGAAATATAAAATAAGTATAGGTTCTGTAGAGAAATATTTAGCCTCCAAGAAATTGTTCAAGTTTTTAGCCGAAATAGAACTGAAAGAAGTCGACACAGAAGTATTAAAATTTACGATAAAACGTAAATGGGATTGGTTGAAATACTCATATGATATAAGCGTTGCGCAATTTAGAGTATATGAATTCAGAACCATTAGTTTTTGGAAAAATCATTATCAATGTATTGCAGGGGTAGATAAATATGATATCTACGGACACAAAGGGAGGAAACATTCTGTTTATTTGAACGATAAAATGATTGGCTTTTGGGAGTTAGGTAGTTTAACTTGGTTTGAAGGCGATACCTATAAAATGAAGGTGAATAATAATATAAATGTAGATCTAATTATTGCATTTTGCATTATATTGGATGATGCAAAACATGATAATAAAAGAAGCGCAATGAATTATAATTTTGGTTGGTTTGGTCCGCAAGTACGCGAATTTGATACCACTTGGGTAGAAAACAATTGAATTGTGGAGTTGCGGATTATTAATTATTAAACCGAAGAGAAAATGAAAGCGATTGGATATTATGAATATGGCACAGCTGATGTGCTGAGAATGGTAGATGTAAATAAACCTCAACCTCAATCAAATGAAGCATTAGTAAAGATTCAATGTTCTACTGTAAACAGAACTGATACTGGATTCCGTATGGCTGAATATTTCATTTCACGTTTTTTTAGTGGATTATTAAAACCCAAACAACCAATTTTAGGAACTGAGTTTTCTGGTATAGTAGAGGAAGTAGGTTCTTCTGTTAATGATTATAAAGTTGGCGATAGAGTTTTCGGATTGAGTACTTATAAATTTGGCACTCATGCAGAATATATTTGCATAAAAGAAAAAGGGTCGATGACAATAATTCCAGAGAATTATAGCTTCGAAGAAGCCGCTTGTGTGTTAGATGGATTAATGTTGGCACAAAATTACATTCGAAAAATAGATTTCAGCAAAAATCCTAGGATAATGATTAATGGCGCTACAGGTTCAATTGGCACTGCTTGTTTGCAATTAGCAAAAATAAATGGAGCTTATGTAACTGCCGTGGGAAATACTAAAAACTTAGCGTTATTAAAAAGTTTGGGGGCAGATAAATTAATAGATTTTACTAAAGAAGATTTCACAAACGATTTGGAGAAGTATGATTTTGTAATTGATGCAGTGGGCAAGAGTACATTCTTTAAATGTAAGAGAATATTAAAACCTAAAGGAGTATATTTCTCAACTGAACTAGGTCCATATAGCCAAAACGTTTACTTACCTCTGTTTACATTTTTCAGTACAGGTAAAAAAATAAAATTTCCGATACCAACAGATAACCGTGCATTAATTGAATTTTTTGCATCCATAATTTCAACTGGAAAATACAAAGCAATAATAGACTCCGAATATCCTTTAGAAAAAACGGCAGACGCACATAGGTATGTAGAACGTGGAGAGAAAACTGGTAATGTATTAATTAGAGTTGCAAACAAGTAGGTCGGTAATTATTTGATTGCTTGAAAACTATTCAAATAAAAAAAGCGACCCATTGCTGAGTCGCTTTAAAACATAAAACATGAAATCTCCTAGCTAATAAAAAATTATGCTTTCTCTTCTAACAATTCAGGGGTTACCACTGCTTTGATTTTCACTTCCAATTCTTCCATTAGTTCGGGATTATCTTCAATGAGTTGCTTCACAGCATCTCTTCCTTGTCCTAATTTAGTATCACCGTAACTAAACCAAGAACCTGATTTCTTTATAATTTCATAGTCGACTCCTAAATCTACAATTTCGCCTGATTTAGAGATCCCTCTTCCGTACATGATATCGAATTCTGCAATACGGAACGGAGGTGCTACTTTGTTTTTAACAATCTTAACTTTCACTCTGTTTCCAGAAACTTCATCAGCATCTTTAATTTGCCCAGTTCTACGAATATCTAAACGAACTGATGCATAAAACTTCAAGGCATTACCACCGGTAGTGGTTTCAGGATTACCGAACATTACTCCAATTTTTTCTCTCAATTGGTTGATAAAAATACAGCAACATCCTGTTTTACTAATGGTACCTGTAAGCTTACGTAATGCTTGCGACATTAATCTTGCTTGTAATCCCATTTTAGAATCGCCCATCTCACCTTCAATCTCCCCTTTAGGAACTAAAGCCGCTACAGAGTCGATTACAATAATATCTATCGCGCCTGATCTAATTAAATTATCAGCAATTTCTAATGCTTGCTCACCATTATCAGGTTGAGAAATCAATAAATTCTCTACATCAACCCCTAATTTTTTTGCGTAAAATTTATCAAATGCATGTTCTGCATCTATAAATGCCGCAATGCCTCCTTTTTTCTGAGCCTCTGCTATTGCGTGTATTGCTAAGGTTGTTTTACCAGATGATTCCGGACCGTAAATTTCTACGACTCTACCTTTTGGTAATCCACCTATGCCTAATGCAATATCTAAGCCTAATGAGCCTGTTGATATGGCTTCTATTTGTTCTATTGGATTATCCCCTAATTTCATCACTGTCCCCTTTCCGTAGGTTTTTTCTAATTTATCTAAAGTTAACTGTAGTGCCTTTAGCTTTTCTTTTGCGTCTGCCATGATTATGTATTTTATGTATGTTTTATTGTTTTGTTTCCTAATATTTGCTAAAATTAATAGCATTTATTTAGCAAACAAAATTATTTTATCAACATTATGTATTATATTGATAATCAAGAATATAAAATGAATAATTTCATTTCCATTCTTAATTACTTTACAATAATGCTACAAATATAAGTAAAACACAACTGCATATATGCAGGTTTTTTTATGCAGGATGATATATGCAGGATGATATATGATGTTAAATGGCTTTTACAGAACGTAAAAGCCATTTAACAAATTTTTATGTTCAAGAATTTTGATGAGTTAACATCCAATTAATTCCATATTTATCTTTTAATTCAGCAAAATAAGCCCCAAAAAACATATCCTTTAAAGGCATCGAAACAGTTCCTCCATCAGAAAGTGCCTTAAATAATCTTTCTGTTTCTTCTCTTGTGGAGGGTTCTACATTTATGTGCATATTATTTCCATGGTTCAATACAAATCCCATACTCTCTGGCGCATCGGTTGCCATTAATATATATCCAGGTAATATTTCTAACTCTGCATGTATAATTAAGTTCTTTTGTTCTTCTGTCATTCCCGATGCTTCTTCGGGTAACTTAATATCACTAAACCGTTGCAATCCTTTTCCAACAAAAGTTCCATTAAACACTTTTTGATAAAATTTCATTGCCTCTTCTGTGTTGCCAGGAAAATTCAAATAAAAAGTAACCCTTGCATTGTTATTTTTTTTATTCTGCTTTCTCAACTTAAATTGTGTACTTAAATAATGATCTAAATTAGTTAAGCCCATACTAAAGCCTTCCTTAAATCCTAACTCAATTATCTTCTCCAAATCTTCCACACTTTTGTATTCAATATTAATAGATACTTTTGTTTGCTCCCCTTCTTCTATAAATGTATTTGTCCATTTTGCACTTGGCAGTATATTCGTTACGGTCCCATGCTCATCGCAAAAATCGTCTGTTGCTATATAATATTGATGTTGCTCAATTTTCTTATAATCTGCACGGCACCAATGGCGCTCGCCCTCCGGACTAATCATCGAATACAACCAATATCCTCCTTCTCTAAAATCCATAAATTTAGTTTCGTTTTTATACGGTTTAGGTGCCCACCATTGATCGAGTATTTCTGGTTCTGTCCATGCGGCCCATACCAATTCTATTGCTGCATCGAAACTTCTTTCTACCAATATTTTTTTGTTGAGTTTATCAACCTCAAAAATCATTTCTTTTAGGTTTTTCATTTTTTCTTAGATTTTAAATTGATAAGTACTTTGTCTAAATTATCAAAACGACTCTCCCATAAACCACGAAACTGCGCAATCCATTTATCTACTTCTTTCATTTTTTTAGCATTTAAATGATAATGAATTTCTCTGCCTTGTTGTTCTTGCTTAAGCAATTCGCATTCTACTAAAATTTGAATATGTTTTGATACGGCTTGTCTACTGCTATCAAAATTTTCGGCAATAGCGTTAGGCGTCATTGCTCCTAAAGCAATTAAACTTAATATGGCTCTTCGCGTTGGATCTGCGATTGCCTGAAATACATCTCTTCTCATAATATTATAATTTATGCAACCTTTCGGTAGCAAATATAAACGCAACCTTTTAATTGCGCAAATAATTAGGAAAATATTTTAAAGATTTTTTGAATAGTACTTACAATACATACTAATAGGGCATATTTCGCACTTTGGGCTTCGGGCTAAACATGTATATCGGCCATGTAAAATGAGCCAATGGTGTGCAATGTGTACTTTCTCTGCTGGGATAAATTTTATTAATTGTTTTTCTGCAGCTAAGGGAGTTTTAGCATTGGTAGTTAAACCTAAGCGTGCAGAAACTCTAAAAACGTGTGTGTCTACGGCCATTGCAGGTGCATGGTGAATGACAGATACAATTACGTTGGCGGTTTTTCTGCCCACACCTGGTAATTGTTGTAACTCTTCAACGGTTGAAGGGACTTCTGCATTAAATTTATCCATCAACATTTTTCCCATGCCTACTAAATGTTTGGCTTTATTGTTTGGATAACTTACACTTCTTATGTAGCTGAATACTTCTTCAACACTTGCATTTGCAAGCACTTCAGGGTGTGGAAAAGCAGCGAATAATTTGGGAGTAACTAAATTTATTCTTTTATCAGTGCATTGTGCTGAAAGTATTACCGCAATAAGTAATTCAAACGAATTAGTATAATGCAATTCTGTTTCGGCCTCGGGCACATGTTTCTCGAAATAATTTAAAACATGTTCGTATCGTTCTTTTTTGTTCATCTTTTAAAAAAGTATCGTTACGAAATTGCAAAATTAATTTGAATCTGATATCAATAATTCGTCGACTGTTTTACGTGCTCTTGGAGTTAGTTCTCTAGTTTTATAGGGTTCTTCTAACTTTTCTGCATCATCTAAATAACCAATAGCTATGATACATTGAGGAATTAATCCTTGTTCGTATTGTAAATTATCTAGTAAAATTTGTTTGTCGTAACCAGCCATCGGGTGACAATAAATATGCATGCTAGTAGCTTGCAGAAGTAAGTAACCTGTAGCAATACCAACATCGTGAGATGCCCATGCATTTGGTTTTTCATTTGCACTAAATGTATCTCTAGCAAAAATGGTGATGAACGCTGCTGCATTTTTACACCATGGTTTGTTGCCTTGCATTAAACTTTCCCAAACTTTATCGAAACTCGCATCATTCTTTTTAGCCACATGAAATTTCCAAGGCTGTTCGTTGTTAGCACTTGGTGCCCATGAGGCTGCCTCAAGTAATGTATTGATCGTATCATTAGAAATTTCAGTATTAGCGAAACTTCTGGCACTCCATCTATTTTTGATTAATTCGTTAACCGGAAATTGGGTATTGGCTATTTTTATCATATTAAGCGTTCATTGGTACATCCATTAACAAGATCTCGGCATTTGTGTTTGCTTCAATTGTTAATTGTGTTGCATCTGTAATTCCTAATCCATCTCTTTTATTTAATTTCTCACCATTTATCGTAACATCTCCCTCTAAAATAAAAGCATATACCCCGTTGCCTTCTTTTTTAATCATGTATTCTGATGTTTTTCCTGGTTCAAACTTTCCTAAATGAAACCATGCATCTTGATGAATCCACACTCCCTCATCATCTGCATTAGGAGATAGTATCTGTTGAAATTTATTTAAACGGTCTGCTGGATTTAAAGTAATTTGATCATATCTAGGCGTAACATTCCTTTTATTTGGAAATACCCAAATCTGTAAAAATTTTACTTGCTGATCTTTATTCTTATTGTATTCGCTATGTGAAATTCCAGTACCCGCACTCATTACTTGCACATCTCCATGCCTAATCACCGTTTTATTTCCCATGCTATCTTGATGTTCCAAATCTCCTTCTAGTGGTATAGAAATGATCTCCATATTATCATGCGGATGCGTACCAAAGCCCATTGCTTGTGATACAGTATCGTCATTTAACACTCTCAATACTCCAAAATGAGTACGCGATGGCTCAAAATAATGCCCAAAACTAAATGTATGATAAGAATTTAGCCAGCCAAAATTTGCGTTTCCTCTAGTTTCTGCTTTGTGAATAATGTGTTTTTCCATTGTAATTGCTGTTTATATATGTTTAAACATATATATTAGATTTTGGTTTTAAATTTGATAATAAAAATGTGCATAAAATTTAACGCACCTATGATTACATATCGTAAATATCTCAAATCTAATCCCTACTTTAGAAGGCTTTTATAAAAAATAATGAAAAGAACGTTTTTAACCCTTTTAATGGGCTTGCAAATTATCTTTGCAATCGCTCAAATTCCTGCAAATTATTACAATTCGGCAACCGGTTTAAGTGGTACGCCATTGCGTGCAGCATTGCATGATATCATCGATGGTCATTCGGCGAAATCTTACAGTTCTTTATTAAGTTATTATCAAACTACAGATAAAAAACCGAATAATACGGTTTGGGATATGTATTCGGATGTGCCAAATGGTATACCTCCTTATACTTTTACATTTTCTCAAAATTGTGGAAACTATTCGGTAGAAGGAGATTGTTGGAACAGAGAACATTCTTGGCCACAAAGCTGGTTTAATAGCAGCTCTCCTATGGTATCCGATTTATTTCATGTTTACCCAACAGATGGTAAAGTAAATGGATGGAGAAGTAATTATCCGTATGGAGAAGTTACTAGTCCTACCATTACTACTTTAAACGGTGGAAAACTCGGACCTTGTTCTTTCCCTGGCTACACTGGTATCGCGTTTGAACCCATAAATGAATACAAAGGTGATTTTGCTCGCACTTATTTTTACATGAGTACTCGTTACTATACGGAAGATTCGGGTTGGCAAACAAATGATATGATAACGGGAGCAAACTTAAAACCTTGGGCAATAGAATTGTTAAAAAAATGGCATCAACAAGATCCAGTAAGTGCAAAAGAAATTGCTAGAAATAATGCAGTATATGGAATACAAGGCAATAGAAATCCATTTATCGATCATCCAGAATATGTTTGTTTGATATGGGCCGGTGGAACTTATTGTTCAATAATACCAAGCATTACAAACATCGTTAAAAATCCTAGCAGCCCAGGAGTTGGAGTAGCAACCTTTATTTCTGCAACTATAACAGATGATGGTACCATTGCTAGTGCAAATTTAAATTGGGGAACAAGTTCAAGCAGCTTAAACAATACTTTAGTTATGGGTGGTGGAGCAAACAATGTGTATACGAATTCAACTGCTATACCCGGACAAGTAAATGGAACCATTGTTTACTTCCAAATTACAGCAACAGATAATGCAGGTAATATAGCCAACTCTACTACACAAAGTTATACTGTAGGCACACCTCCATCGCCAGCACCAGTAATTACTAATATCTTAAGAAATCCTAACAGTCCGAATCCTGCAGATGCAGTAACAATAAGCGCAACCATTACTGATGATGCAAGTGTTAGTGCTGCACAGTTATTATGGGGAACAGATGGTACAACTTTCCCAAACACCATTACAATGAATGCAGGTTCAAATAATATTTATACAGCCAGTAGTTCAATACCTGCACAAGCGGCAAATACTATTGTGTATTACAAAATTTCGGCGAATGATAATTTAGCTCAAAATACTACTAGTGCCACCCAACAATATACAGTAACTACTGCATCTACCTCTTTATGCGCAGTTGATTTACTTTTTTCAGAATATTTAGAAGGATCCTCTAATAATAAATATTTAGAAATATATAACGGTACCGGAGCTCCTGTAAATTTAAGTGATTATAAAGTGAATTTATTTAGTAACGGCAGTACTACTTCAACACAAGAACTATTAATGTCTGGTACTTTAAATAATGGAGATGTATATGTAATTAAAAATTCGGCGGCAACCTTATACAATGGAACTGCCACAATAAGCAATGTTACTTTTTTTAATGGTGATGATGCGGTAGCACTTACTAAAATATCAACAGGAAACTACGTAGATATTTTAGGAAGAATAGGTGAAGATCCAGGAACTGCTTGGGCGGTTGGAAACATCAGCATGTTAAATAAAACTTTGATACGTAAAGCAACCATTTTACAAGGAGTAAGTACTAACCCTGCATCAGGGTTTCCAACATTAGGCACTGAATGGAATGTAGATTCTATTGATGTTGCAACTAATATCGGTTCGCATACCATGACATGCCCAAGCTCTACGAACACTATTACTACACAAACTTTAAGTGCCTCTAATTTTTGTAAAGGCGGAATTGTAAATGTATCTTTTCAGGTTACAGGAAGTATCAATACTAATAATGTTTATACAGCAGAATTATCAGATGTAACTGGAAGTTTTACAAATGCAAGTTCAATAGGAACATTAACTTCATCCAATTTATCAGACATTATACCTGCGGTAATACCAGCAAATGCAAGTGCGGGTAATGCATACCGCATACGTGTAAAAGCAAGTGCTCCACAAACAATTGGTTCTGACAATGGAACAAATTTGACAATTACTAATTTGCCTACTGTAAATGCAGGTTCGGATGTTAGTATTTGTTTGGGAAAGTCTGTAGAATTAAAAGCGACTGGAGCAGTTAACTATTTCTGGGAACACGGTGCAGATAGCTCTGCAACTATCGTAATACCTACAGAAAATACTGTATACATTGTAACAGGTATAGATGCGAATGGATGTAGTAAAACAGATTCTGTAACTGTGACAGTTAAGGAAAATCCAACTCCAATTATCACTGAACAAATTAACTCAACTATTCTAGAATCGAATATTAGTGTAGGTAACCAATGGTATATAAATGGTAATATGATTCCTGGAGAAAACAATCAGACAGTTGATGCAAACATCTATAAAGATGGTTTATATTATACGATTGTAACGAATCCGAATGGTTGCGTGAGTGATACTTCTAATCAAATTAACATGATATTGGGTAGCATCAATAAAACGAATATTAATCAATTGAAGTTTTACCCTAATCCTACTACCGGTGAATTTATAATAGATACTAAATCAATGTTAGCTGGAAATTACCAATTGAACGTATACAACAACATGGGTCAACTAATTCAAAGTAATACATTCAACACCTTAAACAATAAAATTAATTTAGGAGATGCACCATCAGGCTTATACCAAGTGGTGTTAAGGAATGGAAGCTTTGTATTTAGAGGCAGTGTAGTGGTTGAGTAAGTTGTGAGTTGTGAATTGGGGAAGAGGTTACGATTTGGGATGGGATTTGGTATTAAGAATTAAGTATTAAGATACTAGGAAAGTTACTTAATTCTTAATTCTTAATACTTAATTCTTAATACTAAACTAACCATATAACTAACAAGGTTACTATGGCAGGCAAAGCTTGCACATAGAAAATCTTTTTAGAAGCAGTAATTGCTCCGTAAATACCAGCGATACTTATACATAATAAAAAGAACACAGCCACATTTGTTTGCCATTGCGGATCGCTAATAAATAAACTCCAAATTAAACCAGCTGCCAAAAAACCATTGTATAAGCCTTGGTTTCCAGCCATCGTTTTAGTTGGCTTAAACAGTTCTGCAGGCATAGCCCCCTTAAACGTTTTTTTACCTAAAGTTTCCCAAGCGAACATTTCCATATACAATATATAAACATGTTCTAATGCTATTAAAGCGATTAATGCAGAGACTATCATATGAGTTGTGAGTTGTGAATTGTGAGTTGTCGGTAATTAGTAACATCAGTGCTTCATTAGCACACTAGCATATTAACACACTAGCACACTAACTAAGGATGTTCTATGTCGTAATCTTTTAATAATTTACAAAGAGATTGATAATAATCGGCCAGCATTTGTTCATCAATGTTCGGATGATTTTGATTAGGAATAGTTACTGGCATCTCTAATAAATAATTAGAAAGCTCAGGATGTTTTTCTTCTATTAGCATGGTAATGGCTAATATTTTTTGGTTAAGTGTGCGTGTTTCCATGGGATGAATTTGTAAATTGTGAGTTGTGAATTGTGAATTAATTAACATCAGTGCTTTATTAGCATACTAGCATACTAGTACACTAACACACTATATATGGTACCGTGCTAATGGAGCAACATCTTGCCCTACAAAATCGCCTTTTAAAAATTTGTGATATCCTGCTATGGAAATCATTCCTGCATTATCTGTACAATATTCGAACGCGGGGATGTAAATTTTCCAATCTTTTTTTTCTGCTACTAATTTCAAACTATTTCTGAGCCCTGAATTTGCAGATACGCCACCAGCTATGGCAACGGATTTTATACATAAATCATCTGCGGCTTTCTCTAATTTGTTCAATAAGATACTAACTATTCGATCTTGAATGGAAGCACACAAATCATTCAAATTTTCTTTCACAAAATGCTCGTTTTGTTTTGTTTCTTTTTGAAGAAAATATAGGATTTGTGTTTTTAAGCCCGAAAAACTAAAATCATAATTAGGAATTTGAGGCTCGGTAAACTTGTATTTTTTCGCATCCCCATCTTTCGCATACTTATCAATTAAGGGTCCGCCTGGATAGGGCAAGCCAAGTAACTTTGCAGACTTATCAAAGGCCTCCCCTGCCGCATCATCTGTTGTCTCCCCAATTAATTGCATCTCAAAATAATCTTTTACCAATACAATTTGTGTGTGACCACCAGACACTGTTAAACATAGAAATGGAAAGTCAGGTTTGGGATCGTCAATAAAATGGGCAAGTATATGAGCTTGCATATGGTTTATTTCTATTAACGGAATATTTAATGCTAAGGCAAATGCTTTTGAAAAAGAACTGCCCACTAATAGGGCACCTAATAAACCTGGCCCACGTGTAAAAGCTACCGCATTGATATCATTTTTGCGTATTTTAGCGTTTTGAATAGCGGATTCGACCACCGGTATAATGTTTTGTTGATGAATGCGAGAAGCAATTTCGGGAATTACACCACCATATTGTTCATGTATGGCCTGAGTTGCAGTAACATTGCTTACTACCTCCCCATCAATACAAATAGATGCAGAAGTTTCATCACAGGATGACTCTATGCCTAAAATTATGGTCGATTTAATTAAGTTAGTCATTAAAGGTTATTAAAAAATTTGCGAAAATATCTGCTTGGTTTCTTGGAAGCTTGCTCAGTTTACTGCTGTTGCTTTACTTCCTGTTTAGATTACCTAGCGTACAAACTTGGGTGGCTCAGCGTGCAGCTTATTACCTAAGTTCGCAATTAAATACAAATATAAAATTAAAAGGGCTAGATATTGTTTTCTTTAAAACAATTGTACTCGAAGGGCTTTTAATTGAAGATCAAAAGCAAGACACCTTACTTTATACCGAAAGATTAGCAATAAACATTGGCCCTGTTATTCTTGAAAAAAATAAATTCACCGTTAATTCCATTAATTTACATAAACCAGTTTTTCATTTAAAAACATATAAAAACGAGAAGAATTCGAATTTGCAGTTTTTACTCGATTATTTTAGCAGCCCAGCCGATTCTCCTAAAACCGAAAGCAAACCCATCGACTTAAAAATAAAAAGCTTAAAAATTATAGATGCTGATTTTATTTATGCGGATGAAAACATAGCTAACGAAGTGCCCGGCGTAATAGATTACGATCATTTACACATTCGAAATTTCAGTACCGAAATAAAATCTTTTTCGCTATGGAGAGGAGAAATTAGAGCGGATATAATAAAACTTAAGTTAATAGAGAAATGTGGCTTTGAAATAGAAAAACTTGCAGGTAAATTAAAATTTACTGATCAAGAAATTGAAGTAGCAAATTTATTATTAATTACCCCTCATTCTAATATACACGATTATTATTCGATGAGATTCGATTCTTTGAGTGATTTCGGAGATTATATAAATAAAGTTAGAATGTATGCCGATTTTAACCAAAGTATTATTTCATTTAAAGACATCCGTTACTTTGCTTCAGCTATAAGTAAGTACACGCAAATGATGATGATGAATGGGAAGATTTCTGGAACTGTAGCAAATTTGCGTTCGAAAAATTTTCAACTAAGAACTGGTCTGAGTACGTATGTTGACGGTGAAATATCAATTGTAGGTTTGCCAGATATTGTACACACTAATTTTAATGCAAAACTTCAAAAGCTTCAAACAAATTACAAAGACTTAACAGATTTATTAAAAGGAATTGACCAAGACTCTGCCGCAGCAACAATTCCAAACTTCTTAGAGAATGCGGGGAATATTGAGTATGCTGGTTATTATACTGGAACGGTTTTCAACTTTAACGTTAACGGACAAGCAAAAACTGAAATAGGAAATTTAGTGACAGATATACACATGGATATTCTGCCAAAGGTGCCTACGTATGATGGATTTATACAAACCATTGGATTTGATTTTGGCAAATTATTAAACACAACTACAGTTGGTCCTGCTAGTTTAGAGCTAACAATCAATGGTAAAGGTTTTAACATAAAAGATTTAAAATCTAATTTCGAAACCAACATCAGCTCTATTGTTGCTAATGGTTATGCATATAAAAATATAATTGGAAATGGTGAAATTGCAAGTAAAAAATTTATTGGTGATGTAACAATTGACGATGAACACATTGACTTAGATTTTAATGGAAGCATAGATTTTGATGATTTGAAAAATCCGGTGTTTGATTTTTATGCAGACATCGAACATTTAGATTTAAAGGCGCTTAACATTTCGAAAGATACCTTAAATATAAAAAGCAAAATAAATGTAAACTTTATTGGTAAAAGCCTCGACAATATCATAGGTACATTAGTGTTTAATGAAAGTACGATTGAAACCAACGATCATTCTGAATATACTTTTGCGAACATTAGTATTGATTCTAAATTTGATGGCACAGGTAAGAGTCTTACTTTAAAATCTGATATTATTGATGCTGGCATACAAGGAGAATATAAACTTAGTACCATTACATCTGCTGTAAAAAGTGTGATAAAAAAATATCTTCCAAGTTATAATTTAGGTAAAATAAATAAATACGCAGCTCAAAATTTTAGTTTTTATGTTATAGTTGATGAGGCAAAACCATTAACCGATTTACTATTCCCAGCATTAAGTATTTCTAATCAGGCAAACCTTAGAGGTTACTTAAATACAGAAGAGAATGTTTTACGAATTAACTCTGGTATTGATTTTGTCAAATACGAAAATTTGAAATTTGAAGATTTAATACTAGACGGGGAAAACGACCAAAATGTTTTTGATTTTAATATAGCGAGTTCAAGAGCATTTATAAATGATAGTATAAACATAAACAATATTGCAATTTCTAATTCAATAAAAAATGATAGTATTCGTTTTAATATAAAATTAGCTGATAAAGAATCGCCAAATCAATTAGATTTAAACGGATTGCTTTCCATTAAAAGCGAAGAGCCAATACTTCAATTTTTACCTTCAGAAATATATATTGATAGCGCTCAGTGGAGTTTGAAAAATAGTTTTGAAGTAGTATTTGCAAAAGACAAAAAAATACGAATTAGCAATTTTGAGATTTCTAATGGCGATCAACGATTGGTTTCAGAAGGAATTATTTCAGACAATTACAACGATGAATTTATTGTTGATCTTCAAAACGTAAGCCTTAGAAATTTTAATCAGATATTAAAAAAATACGATATAAATGTTGAAGGCACCATTAACGCACGTACAAAATTAAACGGATTGTTAGGAGAAAGCATCCTTTTATCGAATATAAATATAGCGGAGTTAATATATAACAAAGATACTATTGGCGACTTATTATTTAATAGTACTTGGGATCCGAAATCAGAATTAATAAACGTAAACGGAAGCATCTTTAACCAACGCTTAAAAACACTTGGAGTAGCCGGGAACATTAGCACTCGTAAAACTAGTAATAGTTTAAATTTAGATGTGGTGATGAATGAAACAGAACTATCCGTTATTGAACCCTTTGTGAAGGAATACGTATCGAACATTAGTGGAAAAGCCAGTGCAGATTTGAAAGTTAGAGGCAGTTTGGTGGAACCTGCAATTAATGGGTATTTAACCTTAAAGAATGCAGGGATACGAGTAAATTACCTAAATGCATATTTTAAAATTTCCGATCAAGTAAGACTTTCTCAAAACAAAATTTTCATCAATAACATTCAGTTAAAAGATGCCGAAGGAAATAAAGGCTCTGCAAATGGAACCATCACACATACTTATTTCAGCAAGTTTAAACTCGATATTAAAATACAAGCTAATAAATTGATATGTTTAAATACGAGTGCTAAAGAGAACGAATTGTATTATGGAAAAGCTTACGCAACTGGTCAGTTTTTATTTAGAGGTCCAATAGAAGATTTAAAAATTGATATAGATGCAAAAACTGAAAAAGGCACGAAATTTTATATACCACTTACAGATGCAGGTTCAGTATCTAAACAAGATTATATCCGATTTATTAATAAAGACAGTGTTGATGTAAAAAAGAATCAATACAACCTTAGTCTCTCGGGCATAAGCATGAACATGAATTTACAAGTGGATGAACAATCGGAAGTGCAATTAATTATGAACCCAGCATCAGGAGAAATAATTAAAGGAACTGGAAATGCTAACTTAAAATTAGTGATTAATACATTGGGGACTTTTGAAATGTATGGTACTTATGAAATTGCAGCGGGTGAATACAACTTTGTTTTACAGAATTTAATTGCTAAAAAGTTTAAAGTTGATAAAGGTGGTACTATTCGATGGAATGGAGATCCTATAAAAGCTAAAATAAATTTATCGGCGGTGTATGAAACACGCCCTGCGGTTTTACCATTAATTATTTCTGCAAGCCCAGGAGATACCAGTTCTTATTCATCCACTCAAAGAGTGAAAACAGAATGTGTATTGAACATGAAGAACGAGTTAATGAGTCCAGATATTTCTTTTGGAATGCGTTTTCCCGACGATCAAAATTTAAGTTCAAAGGTTGGGGGTTATTTAGCGAATGCTGATAATATGAATAATCAAATTGCTAGTTTGTTGATATTTGGTAGGTTTAGCAATACCAACAGCTCTAGTGGCAGTTTTATTCCTACAACCGATATTTTGACATCACAATTATCAAACTTAGTTTCTACGAAAAACTTTGATTTAAATTTAGCAAATGGAGTTGGTGGCTCTTTACGTTTGTTTAACGACAGAATAACTATTGATGGAAGTATAAATACGAATAATAATTCTACGACCACAAATAATCAACAAGCAAATGCAAGTGCGATAACAGGCGACGTAAATATTGATTATAAAATTAGTAGAGACGGAAGATTTAGAGCAAAAGCATTTCAACGAAATGATAACAACTCAGATTTATTAAAACGTGGTAATAACCAAGTGGAGCAAGGACTTGGCTTGTTTTATCGTATTGAGTTTGACACGTTCGGAGAACTCATGCGCAAGATTTTTAACAAAGAAAAAAAGGCGAATTAGCGAACTAGCGAGTTCGCAATTTCGCTAATTCGCTAGTTCGATTTTACTTTCCTTTTAAAATTGCGTGCCCCATTTTATCGCGTTTAGTAATAAGGTACTCTTGGTTATGTACGTTCGCTTCAATTTCAATCGGAATATTTTCTACAATTTCTAATCCGTAACCAATAATACCTGCACGCTTGGTAGGGTTATTAGACATCAATCGCATTTTTGTAACTCCTAAATCACGAATGATTTGTGCACCTACTCCATAATCACGTTG
This sequence comes from Sphingobacterium thalpophilum, assembly GCA_943371235.1. Taxonomy (GTDB): domain Bacteria; phylum Bacteroidota; class Bacteroidia; order Sphingobacteriales; family Sphingobacteriaceae; genus CAJBVG01. The sequence goes on from CALRTZ010000008.1 coordinate 75,462, forward strand.
ATCCATTTTAAAGCCAAGTTTTAAATTAGCTTCTACAGTATCAAATCCTTGCTCTTGTAATCTGTATGCTTTTAATTTATTTACCAGTCCGATGCCTCTACCCTCTTGGTTCATATAAATAATCACGCCTTTCCCTTCTTTCTGAATCATCTCCATTGATTTATGAAGTTGTGGCCCACAATCGCAGCGGCAAGATCCAAAAATATCACCCGTAACACATGAGGAATGTACGCGTACTAAAACAGGTTCATCTTTCTCCCAAGTTCCTTTAATAATTGCTAAATGATTTTCTGATGTATCTATTTGAGTATAGGCAATCATATCAAAATCGCCCCATTCTGTAGGTAGCTTTATGGTAACTTCTTTTTTAATTAAAGACTCGTGTTTTAAACGATATTCAATTAAATCTTTTATACAAATTAATTTTAAGTCGAATTTTTTGGCAATTAATTCTAAATCTGGTAGACGTGCCATTTCTCCATCTTCTCTTATAATTTCAACTATTAAACCAGCTTCAGCAAAACCAGATAAGCGAGCTAAATCAACGGCCGCTTCTGTATGTCCTGCTCTACGCAATACTCCGCCTTCTTTAGCCATTAAAGGAAAAATATGTCCTGGTCTACCAAAGTCTTCTGGCTTCATGCTTTCGTTAATTAAAGCCATTACGGTTTTAGAACGATCACTTGCTGAAATACCTGTGGTGCAACCGTGCCCCAGTAAATCAATAGAAATGGTAAAGTTTGTTTCGTGTGATGCGGTGTTTTTACCAACCATCAAATCAAGCTGTAACTCTTCACAGCGTTGTTGAGTAATTGGAGTACATATTAAACCTTTGCCATGTGTAGCCATAAAATTGATCATCTCTGGAGTACCATTGGCAGCAGCGGTTAAAAAATCACCTTCGTTCTCACGATCCTCATCATCTACAACAATAACACATTTGCCAAGTTTAATGTCGTTTATCGCCTCTTCTATCGTATTAAATTTCATAATTTTATTGATTTCTTTGTGTGGGTTTCCAAACATTTGTTTCTACACCCTGTAAATACCAAACTAGCCCCTTGAGCAATGCAAGGTTCATTAATATAAAATGTGTTGCAAATCTGAGCACCTTAATATGTAAGCCAATTCCTTTAAATAGCTTGTCAATTATCGGGCTCATAAATAATAATATTTGTACTAACAATAAGTACATATAATAGTTTGAAAAATAACTCAATACTAAAGTGCATAAAAATGCAATTATTAAAAACACTGGGGTATACCAACGTAACACTTTATGAGATAAAAAACAAAACGCTAAACCAGTAAAAGGAGGCCATAGAAGTGCTTTGTACCTGTTTAAGTTTTGGAAATTACCTGCAGAAATTCTCACTTTTCTCCTAAACTCTTCTTCTATTTTATTCGAAACATCTTCTAAACATTGGGCATCTAATTCGTTAATTGCTTTTTTCCCTTTTTCAAAAACATTCATTGAGATGTAAAAATCATCCATTAAAAAATTCTTGGGCACTGCACTATAATGGCTAGCTCTTATTGAATAGCAACCTCCAAAAGCCCCAATCATTGCACCCCACAGAATACCTTCTTGGTATTTAATATTGTTTTCTCTACTTAAATACGATTTCTCTTGATAGGAGATTCCATCATTTTTAAAAACAGGATTAATAATGTTCCCACCAACCTGAGCGATCTCTGAATTTTTGTAGTGTTTCACTAATTGATAAATTGTATCGATTTTAAAAAACACATTCGCATCTGTTAGGATAAATATTTCTTCACTCGCGAGCTCTGCTAGCTTATTGATGATGCCTGATTTACCAGTTCTTCCCGGAAATATTTCTAAAGTAATTGGAAATTGGTTCGAATACTGTTGAATAATTTCGTTCGTGCGATCTGTTGATGCATCAGATCCGATGTAAAATTTAATTTTATGTTGAGGATAATTTGTTTCAAAGGTTTTTAGAATTTTTTCTTCAATTACACTTTCTTCATTATATACAGCCAATAAAATTGCAACACTAGGCAAGTCATCATTTAATGTATAAACAAGTTGATTTTGAATTTTCTTTTTGCTTAAGATGGAAAGTATAAAAGGAAATAACACGTAGGAGTGAAAAATCAATATGTATGAGATTGATATTATAACGACTAACCAAATCATACCAATTCCTCCTTGTAAAAATTAGACAGTTTTTTTACGACAGAATTATTGTCGTATTCTTCGTGTATTAGTTCTTTTGCAGCAAGACCAAGTTCAATTATTCTCTCTGGATGATCTAGCAAATATTCAATTGCAGTCACAAATTCTTCTTCTGTATTAGCAATTAAAATATTTTTCTGATGTGTGTAATTAATTCCTTCTGCTCCTACTGATGTGCTTATGATTGCTTTCGATAAGGCCATGCCTTCAATAATTTTAAGTCGCATGCCAGAGCCTGATAATAAAGGCACCAACATTACTTCGTGTCGGCACATAAACATAACGGCATCATCTACTTCGCCAAGCACTACAACATTCGAATTTTGATAATCAAAAAACCGACTTGGGGTATGTTTACCTGCAATGTAAATTGAAAAATCGCTACGCTTTGAAATTAGTTTTTGAAAGATGGTAGTGAGCAACCAAGTTACAGCTTCTTGGTTGGGCAACCAATTTAGAGCACCTAAGTGAAAAAAGGATTTTGCAATCGGATTGACGTCTATGTTTTTAAAGCTATCTAAATCAACACCTGCTGGCGAAACAAAAATTTTTATACCTGTAAAATGTGTATTAAAAAACTGAGCATCGTCATTTGTAATCGGAATAATTACATCAACTTTTCCGGGAACTTTTGATTCAAATTCCAATAAGCGTTTGCTGAGTAATTGCAAATACCATTTTTTAATACCGCTTGCTGATGCTGCTAAACGCGACCAAATCTGGGATTCAATATTATGTGCTCTGTAGGTAACTTTCACTTTTGTATGTTTTCGAATGGTAGCTAAGTATGGTAACATAAATAATCCTTCAATTTGGATTAAATCATATTGATTTGTTAACAACACTTCCTGCAATTTCTCGTCAACTACCTGTTGAAAAAACCGTTCGATGTTATAGGATTTATTCCCAAATAAATTCAGAAATGCATCCACTGGTTTGATAGAAGTATTTACATCCACATAAATTAAACTTCCATTCTCATTAAAAAACGAGGGAATTTCAAGTGGAGGTACAAAATGCTTTTTGGTATTTAATGAAAAAACATCTACTGTATTGCCAGCTGATTTTAATCCTTTTATCATATTATGAATAGCAATAGCACCACCATCTTTTAATGGATGTGGAATACGATTGCAAAGTAAAAGGATCTTCATTTTTAGGAAATAGGATTAATTCGGCAAAATTACTTTTTTTTACGCGCTATTTTCTTGAAAAAGTTGACATAAACGTCTAAATCAAGTAACGTGGAATCTGAAGTAGCCTTACGGGTAATAAAAATACCGATTGGAGTTAAAATAAAGCTCGCCATCCACATTCCTTGCCAAACCGGAACAACTCCCTGCCTAGCCATTTTTTCTCCTGTTATAGAGAGTATATGAAAGAATATGAAAAAGAAGATTGAAATTACGATTGGCATGCCTAAACCTCCTTTTCTAATAATAGCTCCAAGAGGTGCGCCAATAAAGAATAAAATCATGCATGCAAAAGATAAGGTGAACTTACGATGGTATTCGATTAAGTGACGTCTTATTTTTTCATTTAGGTTGGCTTGGTCGATTTTAGCAGTTTCCGTATAACTTGAAATATTTCGGATGGTAGAAAAAGCTCTGCCGATAATTAAATTTCGTTCGGCAATTTTAAAATTCTTAACAATATCAGGGTTTAAGTCTTTTTTCTCAGGTACTATAGAACTATCAAGCTTCATGTGTTTATCCATAGATGTGTACATGGCGTAATTCTGACGGAAAAATTGTTTATCGCGGCCTAATCTTGTTTCTAATGAATCTTCATAAAACCTTAATTGTTTAAGATTGAGCATTGTATAATGATCTTTGAACAAATTTTCGTCGGTTCTATTTAATTGAAAGGTTGATAAATCGAATTTTACTTCGTGTTGTTTAAATTTCACACGAGTTAATTGTTTACGATCGTTTATCGTGCCGGGCACACCGCTTTCTTCATAACTGATGCCGTTATAAAGTTCTATTACTAGATATCGATCGTTGTCAGACTTTAGCATTTTACCACTATCAGCCATGAGTACATTCATATTTCCTTTGTTAGAAGTATGATTGTATATAACGATATTTTTTAAATAGGTTCCTTCTTTGTCTTTATCACCAATACGTATACTGTATCCATCAATGCCATTATAAAACTCACCTGGTTTAATTGCGAGTGAAGGTTTCTGATTTCGAACATCCCACATAAGGGCGCCCATTTTTAAATTTGCAAAGGGCATGGCAATGTTCGAGAAGAAGAATGCGCCAATGCTTATAATTAGTACAATGTTTATGAGGGGCATCATTATCCTTCGTAAGGAGATGCCAGAAGATTTTAGAGCTACTAGTTCATAATGTTCACCAAGGTTCCCAAAGGTCATGATAGAGGACAATAGAATAGCTAGTGGCAGGGCCATAGGAACTAAGGTAGAAGAAGCGTACATAATTAGTTCGAGCACTACGTACCATTCTAGTCCTTTACCTACAAGATCGTCGATGTATTTAAACAGGAACTGCATCAACAAAATAAAGATGGCAATGAGGAACGTAAGGAAAAAAGGCCCTATAAAGGACCCAATTATTAATTTATGTA
>CALRTZ010000009.1:0-70655 GCA_943371235.1 Sphingobacterium thalpophilum
ACTTAGATGCAACAGGTAATGCAAGTATTGTAGCGGCTGATGTAAATAATGGATCTACAGATAATTGTTCTATTGCAAACATCAGTATTGATAAAACAACCTTCAATTGCTCGAACTTAGGAGCGAATGCAGTAGTGTTAACTGTTACAGATGGTTCTGGAAATGCAAGTACTGCTAATGCAACAGTTACAGTTATTGATAACATTGCACCAATAATAAATGCAGTAGTTGATCAAAGCAAATGTATTGAACCAAGTGGAGCATATACAATTGAAAACATTACTGCGAGTGATAATTGTGCAATCGTTTCATCATCATTTGTAATTACTGGAGCTACCAATAGAATGGGCTCAGGATTAGATGCAAGTGGTGCATTTAATTTAGGACTTTGTACAATAACATGGGCGGTAAGCGATGCAAGTAATAACACAAGTACATTTAGTACAACTGTTACTATAAATGCATTACCAACTGTTGCAATTGTAAACAGTGGAAACAATGCATTTTGTAATGAAATAACTTTAACTGCTAATACAAATGGAGCTTCAATTGCGAACTATATGTGGAGCAACGGTGCAACAACCGAGAGCATTACATTAGATGCAAGTGATGCAGATGGGTTATACACAGTTTATGTTATAGATGTAAACGGATGTAATAATGCAGTTGCGGCAAGTTTCAATTACCAAAAACAAAACCTAGCTAATACATATACTATATTGGCATATGATGAGGTAGAACTTCATGAGAACAATGTGGTACAATCTGGAAGTATTGGTATAATGAGCAGTAGAGGAGAAGCAGAATTTAAGAAAAATGTTTCTGTAACCGGAGTTGGTTCATTTGTAAAGTCGCCTAGAATTAAAACGTCTGGTACTGTAAATATTCCAAACAGAATTACAGGAGTAGCAAATGTAACCTTGCCTACTAATTACAACAATAATGCTAGTACACGTAATTTACCTAGTTACACAGTAAACCAATACGTAACTAAAGTATTAAATGGTAATTATAAAGAAGTAACTATTAAGAAAGGTGCCATTGTAACCTTAAACGGAACTATTTACGGTAAGATTTCGATAGAAGAGGGTGCAAGAGTTACCATTACTTCATCAATAGTTAACATCGACGAATTGAAGGTTGGAAAAGGTAAAAACAATGCAATTACCAGATTAAACTTTAGTGGTAATACAAGTTTATTAATTGAAGATAAAGTGAAGATAGAAGAGAATTGTATTGTGAACGATCAGAACCATGTAGTTACTTTCTACTTCGGTAATGCAAGTGGTTGCGGAGATGATGATGAAGATAAATTCTCTGTTGAAGGCGGTAACACTAGTGTTGTTGCCAACGTAATGATCCCACAAGGTAAAATTAAAGCAAAGAGTTCTTCTAATAATGCAGTTTACTTAACAGGATTGTTTGTAGCAGACAAGGTAAAATCTGAAGGTAAAAATATTTACTGGAATAATTTTAGCTGTTCTGTTTCGAATTCAAATAAAGTAACTGAAACATCAGAAGAATTGCCAATTGTTTTAGAAGAGAACATGTTTAATTTAGTGGCATTCCCTAATCCAGCATTAGAAGTATTTAGTTACAAACTAGAAACTTTAAATGAAGAAAAGGTAAGCTTTAAATTATACGATGTACAAGGAAGATTAATTTCTGAAACATTGGATGCAAATCCTAACGAAACGTATAAAGCTGGTGAGCAATTAGCTCCAGGTGTTTATATGTTAGAAGCTACTCAAGGCACAGAACGTAAAGTGTTGAGAGTGGTTAAAACTCAATAATTATTTTATACTTCATAAAAAAGAAAAGCCCCGAACAATTTGTTCGGGGCTTTCTTTTTATTAGCCTATTTTATTTATCTATTAACGATAATTTTTTTAAGTATGCTGTTATTTTCTGTTTGAATATTCATGAAATAAACACCGTTACTAATATCCTCTAAATTGAAGTTAAGAGAAGTGTTGGCAACACTTATTTCTTTTAAGGTTCTTCCATTTACATCTATTAATTTAACGGTATAAATTAATTCATTAGTTGTAGATTTTATATTGATGAAGGTATTAGCAGGGTTAGGATACAATAAAATAGTATTCTCTAATAACTTACTATTATTTACCCCCACACTTAAGCTAGTATTTCTATACAAAAATAAACCACCTTGTGGTGTACCTACAACGAGTTCTGGTTTTGCATCGCCGTTTAAATCGGCCATAGAAAAAGGAAAACCTCCATTTGCAAAACTAAACTGCCCTGCATCTAAATTTAAGGAGTCGGTAACGATGTTCATTTTTTGAGTATAATTTGTATTTGCTTCCCCCATTACATAAATCTTTCCGTTTCCATTACTCAAAATAACTTTAGGTACATCATTTGGTCTTAACTGTTGCACTTGCAAATGTGATCTGCCACTTGGGTATGTACCAAACATTTTCAGGTTAATTTTATACAAGGAATCTGTTGCAATTACAAAATTTGGATTTGCCACCGTGCCTGTATTTTCAAGTAAATTTACATTATCAAATCGTTCGCCAACAATAATTTCATTTTTACCATCTTTATTAAAATCGTAAATAAATGGAGTAGAAAAGTTTCCTAAATCTAAGCTCCCAAAGTAATTAGAAACGTATTGTAAACTCATGTTACTGCCTGTGTTTGCAGTGTTTCTGAAGAAGTGTATAGTGCCATCGTTCGCGCCACTTACCATATCCAAGTCGCCATCATTATCCATATCACCAAATGCTGGGCACATGTTTGCAATGTTTAAACTAGAAAACCCTAACCAATCTCTATTTACTAACTCGTATTTAGCCAATGAATTTGTGCCAATGTTTTTGTACAATGCTAATCCTGTTTTTATGGTACTCGAATTTTCCCAATAACCTGTGTTCGCAATTACGATGTCCATCAAGCCATCATTATTATAATCAACAAATGCAGGCGATGAACCTTCAGAAACATCAATCATTTCATTCAATAAAAAATTATCAGTACTGAAATCAAATCTGTTTATGCTAGTACTACCATTATTTGTATATAACTGTACATGGTTAGTATTTTGAGAGGCATTAGAGGTATTAGTAGTAGCAATTAAGTCTTTTAATCCATCATTATTTATATCGGCCATAAATGCTGCCGGAAATACATTTATTACAATTGGGTGGTTTGGTGGGTATTGATTTATTGTTTGGTTCATTACAGGCTCTAGGTTATTGGTACTGTTCACCACTAAATACATGTTTGTACAGGTAACATCACCAATTAGCATATCCTTTTTACCATCATTATTTGCATCAAATACGATCGTGGTAGAACCACTGTGTGCGCCTCCAGAGTTAATGGCTAAAATTCTTTTGTTCATGTTCTCCATAAATTCTGCAGGAGAAACATTGGGTGTAAACCTGCCGCCACTGCCACAAGGCCCTACAGGGTATTGCAAATTTATTTTACAATCGGTAAACGATTCACGAAATCTTCCCCAACAATATTTACCTATAATAAAATCCATAGAGTCGGGAACATTGAATCGTTCCTTACTCATGTTTTTATACCAATATATACTTTCACCAGAAGTATCAATACTTTGGTAAAAAGTTAAAATGTCCACATCGCCATCATCATCCACATCTAATATGGCAGGCATGTCAATATTCCCAATGTATAATCGAGTAGTTAAAGAAGTATAATCACATAATACTTCTGGGAATTTATTTTGAAACTTCAAACCAGTTACATCATTACTGATATTTCTATACACACGTAAGCCTCCAGGGATGGCTGTAAAAACATCCATTTTTCCATCTCCATCATAATCGGCCATTTGTAACCAATCCACAACTTTAGGGAATTTAGCGATGTACTGTGGCGCATATTCATAATTAGTGGTATTTGCAGCCCCTCTATTTAAAAAAGTAGTTAATCGACCACCTTCTCTGTCAAACACCACTAAATCCAGCTTACCGTCTAAATCTAGGTCACATTCTGCAAATTGAGGTACATCAAATCCTCCCGCAAATGCTAGCTTTAAGCTTTTATTCCCTTCCAATACATCTACCTTGTCGGTACCAAGGTTATAATGTTGGAATGAATAATTTTGGGCATTCGTTGCCAGAATAAATAAACAAAGACTTGTAGTTAGCAGTATTTTTTTCATTTTTGTAAGATGAATAGAGTAAAATATAGCCTACTGTTAGCAATAATTATTCCATTAATAAGCACTGGTGTAGCTTTTTCGCAAGGGCCCGAATACAGATTTAACTTATCTGAATTATTTCCGATAACCGACTTTAAGGTTTCGAATGTAAATGGATTGAGTATAGATGCTATTGATAAAGAGGGGAATATAGACCAGAACATTGGAGGAATATACACTTTTGTGATTAACGGATATATCGAAAAATTGAAATTTGAAAATGGTAGTGCTGCCTTGAGTTCAAACTTTAATTCTTCACAGGTATTTTATGTAAAACATGAGAGAGAATTAAATACACTTCGTCATTTGTTTTATACTGCAGGTTCCTGGACAATCCCAATACCATTGTGGTTATTTATATTGGTACCTGTGCTAATAATTATAATGGCCGTATTTATAAAACGATTGCTATTTATGCTATTGTTTGTGGGCTTTGTATTATTTTTTCTAACTCAAGGCTTAGATTTCACCTCATTTATCAACCTCGTAAAGGAATCTTTTCAATATTTTAATTTTAATATTTAGAAGGGATATCCAATTCCGAAGTTAAAATTCCAGAAACTATATTGATTGGTGGAAACCCATTGGGCATCGCCGATGTGTTGAATAACCCATTGCTCCGAACCAGTAAAACTTGGGTCGCGGAGTTTTAAGCCTAAATCAAATCGGAACAGCAAGAAGCCATAATCTAAACGTAAACCAGCACCAGTACCAATGGCTAATTGTTTATGGAAGGTATCCCATTTAAATTTTCCTGTAGGGTCGGCATTGGTATTGGAAAGTGTCCATATGTTACCAGCATCTATAAAGCTTGCCCCCTTAAGTTTAGAACCCAAGAAATGATCGGTAATATCAAACCTGTATTCAATGTTTCCTTCTATTTTCATCTCACCAGTTTGATCTAAGTTTAAGCTTGAAACATCAATATCAGAGAAATTACCTGGACCAACAGTTCTTGCTCTAAATGCTCGTATGCTGTTAGAGCCTCCTGTAAAAAACTGACGTTCGAAGGGTAATATTTTTGAATTCCAATAGGCAAAACCCGCACCTGTATTAAACCTAAATACGATTGTAGAATGCTGATTTATGAAATTAAAATAACGCATGTCTATTTCTGGTCGTGTGAAATTATAATAAGGCAAATTAAAAATCTCATAGTTGCCACTCGTATTTTGCACAGCAGATATAATTTTACTCATCCCATATAAACCTGTACCCATTACTTCAATATTAAATCGCAAGAAGTAATAATCTTTAGGTAAGTTTACTACTTGTGAGCTTAGGGTTAATGTGTACCGTAAACCCAAGGTAATGTGCGGGTCGAAACTTTCTTTTATATATTGATTGTCTAAATTATTCAATAAATCCAAAGCTTCTGTTGAAAGTGTTGAACGAACAAAGTTCAACGACATAGGAGAGAAGGAGTGAGTAATAAGTTGATTTTGTTTCCAATCATAGGTGAAATTTCCACTAAAGGTATTTCGCACATATTCTGGTCGTTGTTCAATAATATAATTTACGCCCAATCGTGTTCGAGGACTGGCAAAAAGACCGTATGTTTTTTTATCTCTAAATAACAAGAAACCCGGGAATGTAATACTCGATGAAATGTTAGACTCTCTACTGTTAAATAAAGGGATGTTACCCTCGCTCTCATCAATAAACGCTTGTGTTTCTATACCTGCCTTTATTCTAAATTCAAAAATTTCAGCACCTCTAAATATATTATTATTGGTATAAATAAAATTGGCAGATGATCCTAAGTTTGCAGATGCTACATATCCTTCAATTTCTGTTTGAGTAAATTGTTTTTTACTCGTACTTAAACTGATAAACGAATTTAATTTCGTGCTATCTGTACTATCCACTGCAAAATCAATGTTTACAAATTTAAACATTCGCAAATCACCTAATCTATTATAGGTTAGTTCCAAATCATTGTCGTTGTAAATGCCTTGTTTTTCAAGGTAAATCTGGCGTTTAACAATTTTTGGTTTTAAAATATTTTGAGGGTCTTCAATAAAAATAAAATCAGCATCAGTAGTATCTGTACCTTTAAATTTCCGATACGATTCTGCACCACTTATACTAATGTTTACATTGTTTATTTGATACGCTTGATGTTCTTTTTTACCAGTTGGATTTTCAATTACTATGGTCATGTCAATCACATTTCCATTTATAGCACTGTCGAAATCAAAATGTATGTACTCACGGTTAAAGTAATAGTATCCAAAGTTTTTATAATCTTTCGTGATGCGATTTCTTTCTAGCTGTATTTTTTCTTGATCAAATACATCGCCCATCTTAATTTCAGACTTATTTAAATGAAGGAAATACAATGTTCTCAGAACTGTATCTAGTATATTGTATTGAATATTTCGGATGGTATAAACAGGCCCAGGTAAAACGTTATAACTAATTCGTGCTTTTTTCTTTTTCACTTTAACAGAGTGACTTACTTTAGCATCAAAATAACCTTTGTTAAATAAGTAAAGTTCCATTTGTTGAGCAGAGTATGCAGCAATACTCGAATCGTAAATTACAGGAGGTTCTGCAATTTTATTTTTTAGCCAACGGTTAATTCTTGTATTTTTAGTTGGGTTGATGGTGTTATAAATAAAAAGCTTCGGTTTAAATAAGCCCAGTCCTCCGGATTTAGTATTTGGTTTTTGTCTGATGAAAGTGTTTAATTCATCTTTTTCAATAGTACTTACTCCGGTAATTTTATTTTTATGAACCAGCGCCTGATTACCACTGAGTTTACGTGTACTCGCGCAACTGCTAATGAGTATAAGAGCAGAAATGATTATAATTGTATTAAACGTATGCTTGAGTAAAGATGATTTCAAAATCACAAATTAGTTTTATTAAATCGTTGCATCAAAAGAAATTCCGCAGAGAGTATCGCCAATTTATAGTAGAGGGCGAGAAACTATGCGATGAATTTATACATTCTAACTTTAATGTTAGGCAAATATATCTTTTAGATAGCAAACGTGTAAAGTACGAAGTTCTTTTGTCAAAAATATCGAAAAAAATAGATATCGTAGGGGTTCGACCAGATGATTTGGAGCGAATGAGCACCATGAGTACGGCTCCAGATGTATTGCTGTTAGTTGAAATGCCAGCGGAGTCAACTGTTTCCGAAGCAGAATTTAATTACAGTACTGATATAACTTTGGTATTAGACGGGCTTAAAGATCCTGGGAATATGGGTACCATTATCCGGATTGCCGATTGGTATGGGATTAAAAACATCGTATGTTCTGCAGATTGTGTAGAGCTTTATAACCCTAAAGTGGTACAATCTACCATGGGTTCGATTTTGAGGTTAAGTGTTTTTTATACTGATTTAGAAAATTACTTTGCTGATTTAAAGGAGGTAAACATTTATGGGGCACTACTCGAAGGACAAAATATTTATAGGTTAGATGGTAAAATAAACGGTTTATTGATGATGGGAAGCGAGTCGCACGGAATTTCTGAATCTTTGAAGAAATACATTACACATCCAATTACCATCCCAAGTTGGGGAGGGGCCGAAAGTTTAAATGTGGCAGTAGCTACTGGAATATTATGCTCTGAGGCGCGAAGAAGAGAATATTAATGCCTTTTTTTTGCATTTCATTTGTGCTAAACCAATTATTTAGTACATTTGCAAACTCTAAAAAGAGGGTCGAGTGGCCGAGTGGCTAGGCAGAGGTCTGCAAAACCTTGTACAGCGGTTCGAATCCGCTCTCGACCTCAAAAAATACAGATTGAACAAAAAATATTACGAAAATGGGAGTTACTAGACTAAAAAGAAAAGACAGAAAGAACAAAACTGTTTCTAGATTGAAAAAACAACGCTTAAAAATGGCGACTGATAAATCAATTAAGAAACCAGTTGCTCGTCCAGAATTAGCAGTTGCTGAAGCAACGTCTGCGGAGTAATTATTTACGTCTGAAGAAATTAAATTTATTTGAATTTAATGAATCCCGAGTGTTTCATTCGGGATTTTTTGCGTTTAGCGTTTGCTTATTTTATTTAGGCTTATGCTGCGTTGCATGCTGCATTTAAAGCGATCTACTTCACTGTTTCTCTTTTGCATGTGTTTGGTAGTCCTGCCCGACATCCGCTTTCTCCACATCTCAAAACTACTACGTTTCATTTCGGTACGCATTAAGGCAATCACTTCTTTTTCCGGAATTCCAAATTGTGCTTCTATGGCTTCAAATGGAGTACGATCTTCCCAAGCCATTTCTATTATGCGGTCTATCTCTGCTGTAGTCATAAGGGCTTAACAGATTGGGGAGGAAAGAGTTTTTATCAATGTACATTGTACAATGTACGTTGTACAATTGCATTGTTTATACTACTCACCAACCCCGGCCCTTCATAAATAAAACCTGTATAAAGCTGTACCAAGCTTGCTCCGGCATTTAATTTATCGATGGCATCTTGTGCGGTGTGTATTCCACCTACTCCAATTATAGGGAAACTGTTGTTAGATTTTGTGCTTAGGTACTTAATAACTTCTGTGGATCTTTTGGTTAAGGGTTTGCCACTTAAACCGCCGGCGCCAATGTTGTGAAGTGTTGTGTTGCTTGTTGTTAAATTTTCTCTAGAGATGGTGGTATTACTTGCAATTACACCAGCAATTTTCGTTTCGTTTACAATTTCTACAATATCGTCTAATTGCTCATTCGTTAAATCGGGTGCTATTTTTAATAAGATAGGTTTTCTTTTTTCCTTTTGCTCGTTCAGTTTTTGCAAATGGTTTAGCAATGCTTTTAAGGGTTCTTTTTCTTGTAATGCCCTTAAATTAGGCGTGTTTGGAGAGCTTACATTAACTACAAAATAATCAACATAAGGAAAAAGCCCTTTGAAACATTTTTCGTAATCGTTTACCGCTTCTTCGTTCGGTGTGATTTTATTTTTACCTATGTTACCGCCCACAATTAAATTGCTTGGCTTAGACTTTAAGCGTTCTATAGCACCCTCTAAGCCTTGGTTGTTAAAGCCCATTCTGTTTATAAGCCCGCTGTCTGCAGGTAATCTAAACATACGTGGTTTAGGATTTCCCTCTTGCCCAACAGGTGTAATAGTTCCTATTTCAATAAAACCAAAACCAAAATTGGCTAGCTCTTTATACAATTTCGCATCTTTATCAAATCCTGCTGCTAAACCAACTGGGTTCGGAAATTCGATGCCAAAAACAGTTCGTTTTAGTTTAACATTATTAACCTCAAATATACTTTTGGTTATCGCCGCAATACCCGGAATAGCTTGTGAAATTTTAATTAATTTAAAAACGAAATGGTGAATTTTTTCTGGATCAAACAGAAAGAAAATAGGGCGGAGAATTAGTTTATAAAACATATGGTAAAGTTGCGCGCATCATTTCGCGTTTGCCTGCAGCCCCTTGTGGGCGTTCAATTTCAAAGCCTAAGTCTTTCAACTGTCTTTTTAAATCGCCGGTAACGCTATACGTCACAAATATACCTTTATCTTTTAAAAACTTACATGCATGTTTTATAGATTCTTCAGTCCACATTTCAGCTTGGTGTACTTTAGCAAAGGCATCAAAATAAATAATGTCGAACTTTTCTAAACCAACATAGGAGAGGAGAGTGCAGTTTTCGATTTTCAAATTCACTTGTTCAATAATTTGAGTGCTTTTTTCGAAACATGTATTGTAATTAGACAAAAACTGGTCAAATAACGATTTGGAATTTACGAATGAATTGTACCCAGTTTCGTTTAAAATATTTTGCGAAAGCGGATATGCTTCTATACCAGTGTAGCTTAGTTTTAGGCCTGTAGATGCCGCATAATCTGCACTTAATAAGAAATTAAGTCCTGTGCCCAACCCGATTTCTAAAATAGAAATTTCGTTTTTTTGTGTTTGTTGATGGTAGTATTTTAATCCAGAATTTACAAATACATGTTGCGATTCTTGCAAGGCACCATGTTTTGAATGGTAATTTTCACCTACCTGAGGGTTGAAGATGGTTTTGGAACCATCTGCAGTATTAACAAGCGTTATATTTTTTAGGAATTCACTATTTTGCATTTTTCATCCCAACTTTCAAGAGGTCGTGGTAACCTCCATCTAAATCATACACATGCTTAAAACCTTTCTTACGTAATACGGCTGAGGCTTTTGCACTTCTTACTCCGATAGCACAATATACAAAAATTGGCTGCTCACGGTCGAGTTTCTCAATTTCGGCTTCGAATGTTGCAGCACTTACATCTGCATTTTTTGCATTCTCAATATGTCCTTCAGCAAATTCATAAGCAGTGCGCACATCTAAAATGGTTCCTCTGTATTTAAAGTAGCTCGCTTTAAATTCAATAGAGTTCACTTTAAGTGCCGATTGGCTCATCGCCAATAAACAGATTAGTAGTAAGGAAAATGCTAAAAGTAATTTTTTCATTCTAATTATTTTACACCCTTCGCACTATCTTGCAAAAGCAGTTCTGCCGTAGTACGATTGACTTTCGAAGTTCTGATAGGTTTGGAACTGCGTTTTGCCTTTCTGTATTACAAAGTTAAACTTTTGCTCGCGAATTGTTCTATTATCAAACGAACGAAGTTTCATATTTATTTCCTGAGCACCTGCAGGTAATTCAATTCGGGTGTAAGAAATGGTGTTTGGCAATGTTTGCCAATTACGTGTATCAGCCTTTTCGGTAATGGCATTCACAATCCCAACAAACGAGCCTGCATGCTGGTTTTGGTCTCTCATAGCATATTCTGCAGCTTTTTTCGTAGCCAATCTCATTAATGAACTTCCCATTTCACGGAGCATTCTATCTTGCAATGTTTTAAAGGCTATAGCATTAATATCTTCCGCTAATTCTAAGGGGTAATCTTTTGCATTGGCTACAATACTGGCACTTGCATAAAAGGGTTTGCGCTCTAAATATTTTGGAAAAGCCACTCTTACAAATTCTAAATCGCCCAATCCACCAGATTTGTTATCGTCTTGCTGCACCGGAAAGGGAAGAGATAATCCTAAATCTTCGTTCACAAAGGTTATATAACCGCCTTGCCCCTTTACAATACTAAAATTTATACTGTTCTCTGCTTTAACTGGGCTTAATCCATTGTTCCAGAAAAACACTACTTCGCCGTTGTTAGCATTGCGAGGTACATTTTTCAGTTTAAATTTTTCTTCGAAACGGATTCCCTCATCCTCAAAACCCATTTCATACGCAGTTCTTATCACATCTTTTTTTAGTTGTAAAGGAATCGCCGTTTTAAACTGTGGTTCGTATGTTTTTTCATAAGCTTCAACGGCATTCCTATAGCTAATAAATGCATTGTTAACATCGCCGGTTGATTCGTAAATAATGCCCATAAGGTTTAATCCAAAGGCATCTTCAGAGTATCTGTTTTTCTTGGTGTATTTATCGTTTAACCGTTGAATTTTCAGATTCAATCGTTTGCATTCTACAATTGCTTCATCTGCTCTGCCAAGTTGTGCATAGTTAAGGGCTTTGTAATAATGTATAAGTACTTTCTCAAAATCTTCACCCGTATATTGTTTTTGCATAGGGTTTGTAATGAGCGATAAAGCTTCGTTACCTAAATTTTTTTGGTAATCTTCAATGGTTAAATCTGCTTGGTTAAAGTACTCGTTGCTCTTCGCATAATTACCGGTAAGCATTTCTAGCGTACCGGCATTCATAAAATAGAGTAACCTATTTTTTCCTTCTGGCCCCTTTTTATCGTTTGCTAAAAACTCCTTTGCTTTATCAATATTTCCTTGCTCAATATTAGTGTTAAACTCTTCGAGTTTTTGGTAATAAGTTGCGCAAGCACTAATAAATAATAGGCTTGAGAGAAAGATAAGAATTGTAAATTGCTTTTTCAATGTTAGTTTTGAATTGCTTTTTTAATTTTCTTATCGCCAATCCATACCTTTTCATTGGTTTCTAAATTGGTTAATTCAAGGTCAACTTGGTAGTATACTACTTTGTTTTTGCCATATTCGTCAACAATAGAGGTAATTACTCCATTTAACATAAAATCTGCACCTTTTTCTAATCCCCATTTCTTTTTAGTGGTTTCAGAAGAAAAAGTTTGTTGATCATTACGCTCGTCGCGTAACTCCTTACGAGCTTCACCGGCTTGTACTACAGTTACTAAGCCAGAGTTGATGAATGCCTTTTCGATGTCTTTGATGAACGTTTCAGATTCTATGTGTTCGGTTGTTTTGTTTCTAACGGTTCCAATAATTACTACTGGTTTTTTACCTTTTGCGGTAGTGAAATCTGTTCTCCAAGGTTTAGCCATGCAATCACTAATCATTTCATTTGAAACTAAACGAGAGTCGGTATCGTTCCATCTTCCACTTAAATCTGTTTGTTGAGTTGGATCTATTCTTTCTACCGTACGTGATTTACAAGCATTTAACACAGTTAAACTTGCAATGCCGATTATCATTAATGTCTTTTTCATATTCTTTTGGTTTATCTTGTTCAAATATATAATTATCTATTTTTATTTTATTGACAATTGAGAAACGATTATACCCTATAATAATTGTTTTTTTGATGAATTAAGCTTCTCTTATATTACAAACAAACGCTTATTTTTCTATTTTTGTGGTCTTTCGCAAATATTTTACAAATGTCGATTTCAAAAACATACTTAGCCTCAGAGGCAGAAAACAAATGGTACCCATATTGGATGGATAAAGGTTTTTTTAGATCGGTACCAGATGAGCGTGAACCTTATACGATTGTAATTCCTCCTCCGAATGTTACGGGAGTGTTGCACATGGGCCATATGTTGAATAATACTATACAAGATGTATTAATTCGCCGAGCACGTATGTTAGGTAAAAATGCATTGTGGGTGCCGGGCACCGACCATGCTTCTATTGCTACCGAAGCTAAAGTAGTTGCGAAATTAAAAGAAGATGGAATTGAAAAAAACTCCATCAGCAGAGAAGAGTTTTTGAACTATGCATACGAATGGAAAGATAAGTATGGCGGAATTATATTAGATCAATTAAAAAAACTAGGTGCTTCATGTGATTGGGACCGAACAGCTTTTACAATGGATCCGGGCATGACCGAAGCAGTGCTCGATACTTTTATTCATTTGTATGAAAAAGGATTAATATACCGAGGCATTCGCATGGTAAATTGGGACCCTAAAGGATTAACAGCGGTATCTGATGAAGAAGTAATTCGTAAAGAAGTTAATCAGAAATTATTTTACATACAGTACAAATTATCGGATGGTTCAGGATTTATAACCGTAGCTACTACACGACCAGAAACCATTATGGCTGATGCTGCCGTTTGTGTAAATCCAAATGATGAGCGATATAAACATTTACACGGCAAGAAAATATTAGTACCCTTAATCAACAAAGAAATTCCAATTATTTGTGATGAGTATGTAACCATGGATTTTGGTACAGGTTGCTTAAAGGTAACACCGGCGCATGATTTGAACGATTATGAGTTAGGAGTAAAACATAAATTACCAGTTGTTGATATTATAAATGATAACGGTACTTTAAATGAGAGCGCTCAAATATTAGTAAACGAAGATCGATTTATTGCACGTAAAAAAATTGCGGTAATGCTCGAAGAAGCAGGTCAGTTAGAGAAAGTAGAAGAGTACAAATCGCAAGTTGGATTTTCGGAAAGAACAGATGCTGTAATTGAACCGAAACTTTCTATGCAATGGTTTGTGCGCATGGAAGTATTAGCAAAGCCAGCTTTAGATGCAGTGAATGATGGAGAAGTAAATTTAATTCCAGATAAGTACATCAATACGTATCGCCATTGGATGGAGAACGTAAAAGATTGGTGCATTTCTCGTCAGTTGTGGTGGGGCCAACAAATTCCTGCTTGGTACGCAGCTAATGGAGAAATTGTAGTGGCTAAAACAGCTGCAGAAGCAATCGAAAAATTTAAAGCAAAATCTTCAGAGTACAGTGGTTTAACTGCTGCTGATATAAAGCAAGACGAAGACGTAGTAGATACATGGTTCTCTTCTTGGTTATGGCCTATTTCTGTATTCGACCCAACGGTGTTTGGCGATACAAACAATAAAGGAAATGAAGAATTAAATTACTATTACCCAACCAATGATTTAGTAACGGCTCCCGAAATTTTGTTTTTCTGGGTAGCTCGAATGATTATGGCGGGTAAAGAATTTAGAAATCAAGTGCCTTTTAAGAATGTATATTTAACTGGTATTGTAAGAGATAAGTTAGGCAGAAAAATGTCTAAATCTTTAGGTAATTCACCAGATCCTATTGAGTTAATTGGGAAGTATGGCGCAGATGGCGTTCGAGTAGGAATGTTATTGTGTTCGCCCGCTGGAAACGATTTAATGTTTGATGAAAGCTATTGCGAGCAAGGTAGAAATTTTGCCAACAAAATATGGAATGCCTTTAGATTGGTAAAAGGATGGAAAGTAGATGCAAATAGTAGCAACGAAAATAAAAAAGCAAATGAGTGGTTTGATGCTCGCTTTAATGAATCGTTAAAAGAAATAGAACAATTGTTTGAAAGCTATCGTTTGTCGGAAGCATTGATGACTATTTATAAGTTGATATGGGACGATTTTTGTTCATCGTATTTAGAGATGATAAAACCAACCTATCATAAATTAGAAAATGGCGATTCATATCAAGATGCCATAGATGCAGAAACGTTTGAGTTTGTAAAAAATAAGTTCGAAGACATCATCAAATTAATACATCCATTTATGCCATTCTTATCTGAAGAATTATGGCATGATGAAGAATTATTTGGGGAACGTACAGAAATAGATTGTTGCATTGTGGCAAGTTACCCAAAAGCAAAAGCATACAACGAAAAGGATATCGCTACTATGCAGAATATATTGCAAGTTGTATCGGAAATGCGCAACATTCGTAATACCAAACAAATTGCACCAAAGGAAGGGTTAAACTTATCTATCAAAAATAATTCGAAAACCGATTACCTGTTGTATGTCCTTATTTTAAAGAGGTTAGCAACTATAGAGAATTTACAAATGGTAGATACTGTGCCCGAAAATGCGACACAGTTTTTAGTGGGTAACGACGAGTGTTTCGTTGATTTGGGAGATGTTGTAGACCCGGCGGTAGAAAAAGAAAAGATGGAAAAAGAGTTGGTGTATTTGCATGGCTTTTTAAAATCGGTGGATGCAAAACTTTCTAACGAACGATTTGTGAGTAATGCAAAAGCAGAGGTGATTGATAATGAAAAGAAGAAAAAAGCAGATGCAGAACAAAAAATCACCATTATAAAAGAGCGATTACAAAAGATGTAACATGGAATTAATTCCTTTAAATCTTCCGGCATTTCCATTTAAAATAATTGAAAAAGAAACGAAGTATTTTATTTTTGATGCCATACGTAAAAAGGAATTATTATTAACACCCGAAGAGTGGGTAAGGCAACATTTTGTACAATACCTAATTCATCAACATCATATTTCTAAAAACTATATTAGTTTAGAGAAAGGATTAAAGTTGCACGATATGCAAAAACGTTGCGATATTTTAGTGTATAACGAAAACGGATTGCCAACTTTATTGGTAGAATGTAAAGCTCCGAATGTAGCCATAACACAAGAAGTATTTGATCAAGTGGCGAGGTATAACATGGTGTACAAAGTAAAATACGTAGCAGTTACAAATGGCTTAGAACATTACTATTGCGAAATAGATCATGAGTGTGAAACGTACAGATTTTTAGAAGAACTAACATTTTAATAATGACTATAGATAACATTTTAGCAGATATAAAAAAGAGAGCTTTTAAGCCCGTTTATTTTTTACATGGCGAAGAGAGTTACTATATAGATTTTATTGCTGATTTATTGGAGAAGGTAGTGTTAACTGAAGCAGAGAAGGGCTTTAACCAAACTATTTTGTACGGAAAAGAAGTAGATATGCTTAGCATTATTAGTACTGCTAAACGATACCCAATGATGTCTGATTTCCAATTAGTAATTGTTAAAGAGGCACAAAATATAAAGTTTGGTAAAGGTGATACAAAAGATGCCGATCCTTTTGCGAGCTATTTGGAAAATCCGTTGAGAAGTACTGTTTTGGTATTTTGCCATAAGTATGGAAGTTTAGATAAGCGATTAAAAATTGCAAAGGCGATAGAAAAAATTGGAGTATTATTTGAGTCGAAAAAACTATACGAAAACCAGGTATCAGAATGGGCGATGAATTTTGTAGGTACAAAAGGATTTAAGTTAGATACTAAAGCAGGAGCGATGGTTGCAGAATACTTAGGCAACGATTTAAGTAAAGTAGCAAATGAGTTAGAAAAAGTAATGATTAATATGGGCGACCGTAAAACCATTACCATGGATGATATCCAAAAGAATGTAGGAATTAGTAAAGAGTATACTTCGTTCGAATTTAATACAGCTATTGCGAAACGCGATGTTTTAAAAGCAAATAAAATAGTAGATTATTTTGCGGCTAACAAAAAAGAAAATCCTTTAGTAGTTACTATTGGGCAATTGAATACCTATTTCAGTAAAATATTTACGTATTATTATTTAGCAGATAAGTCTAAATCAAACATAGCATCGGCATTAAAAATAAACCCATATTTTGTACAAGAGTATGAGCAAGCTGCAAAAAATTACAACTTCGATAAAACTTGTCAGGTTATTTCTTTGTTAAGAGAATACGATTTAAAGTCGAAAGGAGTAGACAGCACAGGAAATACAGACGAAGGGGAGTTGTTGAAGGAACTTGTGTGGAAAATACTTCATTAGTGTGCTAGTGTGATAATATGCTAGTAACACAAATGGTGCAAATTCATAATTCACAATTTACAATTTACAATTCACAATTTATATGAAGCATTGGTTAGTAAAATCAGAACCTTTTAAATATTCTTGGGATCAGTTTTTAAAGGATAAAAAGACTTTTTGGGATGGGGTAAGAAATTACCAAGCCCGCAATAATTTAAAAGCCATGAAAAAGGGCGACTTGGTAATGTTTTACCATAGCAATGAAGGAAAGCATGTAGTGGGCATTGCGAAGGTTGTAAAGGAGTTTTATCAGGATCCTACTACTACCGATCCAAATTGGGTAGTGGTGGATTTAGCGCCTTTTAAAACGCTTAAAAAGCCGGTTACT
The DNA here is from genome assembly GCA_943371235.1 of Sphingobacterium thalpophilum. Lineage (GTDB taxonomy): Bacteria > Bacteroidota > Bacteroidia > Sphingobacteriales > Sphingobacteriaceae > CAJBVG01. Next base: position 17,339 of record CALRTZ010000009.1, read on the forward strand.
TTAGAAGATATAAAAGCGGATGGTAAATTAGGAAACATAGCTTTGGTAAAACAAGGACGTTTATCGGTTATGCCGCTTAACGGTTCGGAGTTTGATCGTATTATTGAAATGAGTGAGGAGTAAAAATACTACCTCTGTATCCTAAAATAATAAATATCATCGTTTCCAACTCCTCCTGGGCGGTTAGAGCAAAATAGGCCTGCTGTAAACGTGGGTGTAGGAACGAACGAATGGTCGTTGTATGTCGAATTTAATGGGTATTTGAGGTTTTCTATAGAAACTACTTTACCATTTTCTAATGTTGCCTTAAACATATCTAAATCTCCCATACCAATGTGCCCGTCTGACGAAAAGTACAAAACGTTTTCATCAGCATAACTTGGGTACAACTCTTGATCTTTAGTGTTAATACTATTTCCCATGTTAATTGGCTTTGACCAATTTCCACTTAATTGCTTTTCAACATAGTAAATATCAAAAGAACCATAACCTCCACTTAAATTAGAGGTGAAATACAATCTATTTCCATCTTTACTCATACATGGGTGTAACATGTTATAGTTTGTGTTTTCAGTATGTAAAATAGCAGTCGGTTCAAGCCATCTATTGTTTTTTTGTTTTGATTGATAAATGTAAATATCAGTAAATGTTTCTTCTTCGTGTTTTTCAAATTTTTTGTTTCCCATTGTATAGGAATAGGACTTCGTGTAATAACAAATTTCTTCAGTAGCATTAAAAGTTGGATGTGCCAAGTCATCTGTTTCCTTTAAATTTTCAATATGTATTAGAAACGGTGTTTTTATACTTTTTAAATCGTTTAGCTGACTGTATTTAGAGGCGAATATACGGTAATGATTTACCTCCAATTTTTTATTTAAAACTTCGTCTTTTACGCTATTAGTAACCCTACTGGAGCCGAAATAAATGTAATTATTCCCAAGGTGAATACCCGACTCATCATATACAGAATTGATATTTTTTAAATTTTCTAGGTAAACTTCTTTTTGATACATTTTTATCCACTCTAATGCTTGTTTACATTCGGCTATTTTTTTTGATAGTTTTAAACTGAGTTGCGGGTTTAACTCTTTTAATTTTTCATACTGGGAAATTGCTTCCTCTAAACGTTCGTTTTTTTGCAGGCATTCTGCGTAAAATTGGATAACATTTGGACTGTTATCTTTCCGGTCGATTGCTTTTTTATAAGTGATTTCAGCTTGTTGATAATCTTCTATAAAAAAGTAGCAATATGCGAGTTGTTCTAATATTTCTGTAGATACTTCTGAACTTAGCGTTTTAATAAACAAGGGTATAGCAGATTTGTACTCTTTGTAATTGTACAGCTTTTGTGCTTCAAAATAAGATGATTGTGCAATAGAAGTATTAAATATGAATAATAGCATTGCTACTAGAATAGTGCTTCTTGCGGCCTTTATTTTCATAGGTTGTTAAGATTAATATGTTTTTCAAAGACATATGAGCAGATTTTGTGCCAAAAAACAAAAACAAGTTATTATCTAGGAAACAGTACTTAGAAAAACAAATACAAAATCAGTCTATTTTATTCGAAATTTTCAGTAATTTCAACGATATCAACAGCAATCCATGCCTAAAATTAGTAATATTATTGATTTGTTAAGGACTTCCAACGAGGTCAGAGTGTCTGATTTGAACAAAAGTATCGAGTTGGCAACTGAGTCGTTGAAATTAAGTAGAGAAATCAATAACCAAGAATTAATTGGCAAAAGTCTAAATCAACTGGCTTTGTATCACATGATACAAGGTAACCACCAAATATGCTTGCAACTATCTGAACAAGCTATGCATATTTTCAAAGAATTGAATAATGAGTTAGGCATTGCAGATGCAAAATATTCTATTGCAAGTGTTTACTATAAAACTGATAATTATCAATTAGGTTTAATTAATCTTATAGATTGTTTAACAATTTATAAAAAGCACAATGATTATTTTAAAATTGCCAGAACTCAAAAAAGTATTGGTACAATTTACGAATTCTTTGGCGATGAGAAGAACGCCATAAAAGCATACGAAGATTCTATTTCTTCTGCCTTAGAAATAGCAGATAGAAATTTGGAGTCAAATGCATATAATCCCTTATCGGGTATATATTTAGATCAACATGATGTTCAGAAAGCATACGAACTTATAAGGAAATCAGTTACTATTAAAAGAGAAACAGGTGATATAAGAGGCTTAGCTTTTGCTTTATACGGTCGTGGCAAGGTTTACTTTAAATTAAATGATTTAGAAAAGGCAGAATTAGATTTTAAAGAAGCAATTCGGATTCATTCTGAAATGAAAGAACGATTAGGAATTGGCATGGCTTATTACAAAATAGCTCAGTTGTATTTACATGCCAATAAACCGAAAGAACTTTTAGAAAATATTGAATTAGCTTTAGAAATAAGTAAAGTCTACAATATAAAAATGATAAAGTATAAATGTTATTTGATACTTTATCAATATCATAAAAATGAAAATAACTTATCACTAGCACTCGAAAATTTAGAGAAATATTTAGAAGAAAAAGAACAAGTAATAAACGCAAAAACATTAAAAATTATTGAGAACTATGAACTTATAAAGACCATGGAAGCTTTGCAAAGAGAAAATGAGATGCAAAGAGAAAGAGCAGAGATTCTTGCAAAAACTGAACGTGCAGAGCAGCTCGCAAAAGTAAAACAAGATTTTCTATCTACTATGAGTCATGAAATTAGAACTCCTTTGCACGCAGTTATTAGTATTGCTCATCTATTAAAAGACAATTCAGACGAACGAAACAATCAGTTAATTTCTTCCTTAAATTTTGCATCACAGAATTTACTCAGAATTATAAATGATATTTTAGATTTTACGAAACTGGATGCTGGAAAAGTGATTAATGAAATAAAACCTCAGAATTTAAAGCAATTATTAGAAAACATTCGTAATACATTTGCTCAGCTAGCTGAAGAAAAAAATATAAGCTTAGTATTAAACTTCGATAATAAGCTATCTTCAAATTATTTAATGGATTCTACTAAGTTTACACAGATATTAGGTAACTTAATTTCTAATAGTATCAAATATACTAATGAAGGCTCTGTTAGTATAAATGTTTCATTTATTTCTACTATTGATCAACAAGACCTCATAAAATTTGCTGTAAATGATACAGGTGTGGGTATTGCACCTCAAAATTTAACGGAGATTTTCGATACATTTTCTCAACCCCAATCGGTTACTACTCGAACACAAGGGGGAACAGGTTTAGGCTTAGCAATTGTGAAGAAATTAGTTTCATTAATGGATTCAGAAATTAAAGTTCAAAGCGAAATAAACAAGGGTTCTACTTTTTCATTTGATGTATGGTTGAAACAATCTAATATTTCAATTTTAGAATCAATTAGAGATGTAGCAATATTAAAAGGTAAAAAAATATTAATTGTGGATGATAATTCTATAAATGCCTTAGTTGCCACTAGAATTATAGACAAATGGGGTTTGGATTCTGATTATGCAGAAGATGGTTTAATAGCCATTCAGAAAACGTCTGTGACTAAATACGATTTTATTTTGATGGATATACACATGCCTAATTTAGATGGTTATGAAGCCAGTGAAATCATTAGAAATTCCGTTAACCCTAATACAAAAACGCCTATTTTTGCTTTAACGGCCGATATAACTGCCGAACAGTCAGAAAGTAAACACAATTTCAACGGCTTTTTACTTAAACCTATTGATTTAGAACAGTTAAAAGAAGCCTTACTCACCAAAGTTTAATTTTATTTACTTAAACTAGTATTTTTTTATACTTTCGTGGCGAGCTCTATTTTTTTCAATAATTAACACATAAATCTTCGTAAATATTTGTGCAATTTTTTTTGTACAATTCGTTATACATTTAATTATGAAAAAAATAACATTATTAATTTTAATTGGACTTTTTTGTTTCAATGCTATGGCACAAATGAGTGTTAAGCTAGGTGATTTTAAGTATAAAATCACTAATTACCGTGGTGCCGCTAATAGTTATAAGAGGTATTTAAATGATAATGAAAACCAATATAACATTGAGGTTATCCGTAAACTTGCTAATGCTTACCAAAAATCTAATCAATCTATACTAGCTGAACAAACATTCGCTAAATTAATTATTTTAGATTCTTCTTTTTCAGATGTTTTATCATATTCAGATATGTTGATGAAGAATAAGAAGTACGATCAACTAAATACGTATTTAAAGTCTAAACCCGAGCTTTTGCTCAAAAATAACGAAAAGCTTACAAATATTTTAAACACTATAAGTAACTTAAATCAGCTAACAACTTTAGATACAGGCAATATTCGTATTTCACGATTAAATTTCAACAATACTAATAGTGATTTTAGCCCAAGTATTTTTCAAAATGGTATTATGTTTTCCAGTAACAGAATATCAAATGGCATTTTTAAATCAAAACAAACAAAAGCAAATAAACAATTAGTTGGGTTATATTTTAGTAGTTCTGATGATGGATTTAAAAATGTTAATCCCATGGCTACGAATTTAAAACTGAAAGGTAATTATGGTAATGCGAGCTATCATGCAAAATCAAGAACTTTATATTATGTAGTAAATTTGAATCCTAAAAAAAGCAACTCTGTAGACAAAGACATCAATATATATACTTCAAAATTCAATTTCAGCAATAATACTTGGGAAAAAGGAAAGGGCTTCCCATACAATTCGCCATATTATTCAAATACTACACCATTTGTAAATGCAGATGGAAGTAAATGCTACTTTAGCTCTAATATGCCTGGTGGTTTTGGTGGATTTGATATTTATGTTAGCGAGTGGAAAGATTCCATTTGGACAAAGCCTGTTAATTTAGGTGCCAAAATTAACAGTTCTGGCGATGAAATGCACCCTTTTGTAGACCAAACCAATTTATTGCATTTTGCAAGTAACGGTAAAGGCGGCCTAGGTGGCTTTGATATATTTACATATGATTTAAATAATCCAAACGCTATTACAGAAAATATAGGAGCACCTTTTAACTCAAATGCTAACGATTATGGGTATATAAAATATGTTTCTTCTGATAAAGGATTTTTTAGTTCATCACGTGCAAGTAATGGCATAGAAAGCGATATCTATTCGTTTAACCGTTTAAAACCTACTACCAAAGATTTCAGAGTTGATATAATAGATGCAAGAACTAATGCTGCAGTTGAGAATGCTAAATTAACTGTAATTGCAGATAATGAAACTAAATTATATGAGAATATAAGGGGTTCTAAACGCTTTGAGAAGGTAGAGCCTGGCAAGAAATACCAAATTAAAGCAGAAGCTTCAAATTATGAATCTTCAGATTTAGAAATATTAGTAAACAGGGTAGATACTTTGTATGAAATGCGCCTTAAGCGATTAAAAGAGGGCTGCAGTTTACAAGGTAGAGTTTTAAATAAAACTTCTTCTGAGGGTTTAATTAATGCTAAAATTAGCATCGTAAATGTAAATGATAGTACCGAAACATTTACTGTATTTACTAATAATCAAGGTGTTTATTCAATTAAAGGATTATCGAAATCTACAAATTATAAACTCATGGTTGAGCTAGATGGATATTTTCCTTCAATGAAAAATTTAAAAACCTTAAGTACGTGTACTCCAGTAAATAATTCTTACGATTTCACTCAAGATTTTAAGTTAATTTCTGGGAGTATTGTAAAAGTGGATAGTATTTATTTCGACTTCAATAAAACTAATATCCGAAAAGATGCTGCTTTAGAATTAGATAAAATTGTAAATTTTATGAAAGAAAATCCTGAAGTTATTGTTGAATTATACTCGCATACCGATTCTAGAGGAACGGATAAAGTAAATATGACTATTTCTCAGCACCGAGCAATTAACTCAGTGAGATACATAACTTCTAAAGGAATATCAAAGCAACGCATTATTGGAAAGGGTTTTGGTGAGTTAAATTTGCTAAACAATTGTTTAAACGAAGTAAATTGTACAGAAGCACAACACCAAGTAAATAGAAGAACAGAATTTAAAGTAGTAAACATCATTCAATAACGATAAAGAATAAATACTAAATTCTAAATACTAAATACTAAATACTAAACACTAAATACTAAACACTAATAACTTAATAACTTAATAACAAATAACCCAATAATTTAATAACATATAACGAAATTCTGAGTACTAACATCTGTATAACAATGAAAATAAAAGGGGAGTTTATTCAATTAAATCAATTGCTGAAAGTAATGGCATGGGTGAACGATGGAGCTATGGCAAACGACGTAATTGATAATGGTTTAGTAAAAGTAGAGGGAGTAACAGAAACTCGTCGCCGCAATAAAATCAAACCAGGAATGACCGTTGAGTACAACAACCAAACGGTTACTGTTTCGTAGGTTCGTGTGCTAGTGTGTTAGTATGCTAGTGTGCTAATAAGGCACTTATTTGCACATTTACCAATTTGCACATTTACTAGTGACTTGCTACTGCAGTATCGTAACTAATGCCTTGTTTTGCCAAAATGTTCTTAACTAATACAGCAAAGAAAATTAAGTACGCGAAACATATAACAGGTATCCAATACGATTCGTGTATGCCGATAATATCTGCAAGTTTACCTTGTAAGGGTGGTATAATACCTCCACCTAAGATCATCATAATTAAAAAAGCCGAACCTTGTGTAGTGTACTTACCCAAACCTGCAACGCTTAAGCTAAATATACTTGGCCACATAATACTGCACCATAAGCCTCCACTCATAAATGCATAAATAGCTAATTGTCCGGTTGTAAATAATCCAATTAACATAGCTACTAAACCTAATGTTCCGAATATAAATAAGGTTTTTGCAGGCTTATCTTCGCTTATGTAAAAAGCCACAATAAGTATGGCTACGCAAATTACGTAAGAGTATAAGGGCGACATATCTTTTTGAGCAAGTGTATTAACGCCTACAATGATGCCAAATGCAATTAATGGTACAATTAGAGTCAAAATTCTTTTCGTGGCGCTACTGAGGTTAAAAACAGTTATACTGCCTGCCCATCTACCAATCATCATACTTCCCCAATACATACTTATATATGGCGAAATTTGCGAGGACAATAAACCACCCATGTCTGCTTGTCTTAATAACTCGCCTAAATTACTTTGTATACTCACTTCTACACCTACGTATGCAAAAATGGCTAGCATGCCCAATACCAATTGAGGATATTGCATGGCTCCCCATCCTTCAGCTTTTTTCTTGGCGCTTTGGTAAGCAAATACTAATCCTAAAATAATTACGAGCATAGAACCCACCAACCATTTCATTCGGTAAATTTCTAAGGCATGTTTATCTGCATCACTCATGTTTTCTGATAAACCTATATAGCTTTTAAAAACCGGGATGAACATAAAAATTAACAAACCTGTAATAACTAATAATGTGTTTAAGGCTTTATTAGCCGATTCAACTTTTTCGGTAGTAATGCCAGAGGGAACTTTTTTACTAAACCAGAACAACAAGGCAGCACCAATAAATAAAGCACCAACACCTGCATACATAAAACTAACATTATCTAAACCCAGGCTTTTTGTTTGCTCTTCGGTTGCGGCAACCGTGCCAAATAATAATAAAGACACAACGATTGGGCCTATCATGGTTCCAAAACTATTAATACCTCCACCAAGGTTTACTCTGCCTGCAGCCGTTCTTGGATCTCCTAAACTAATCGCAAATGGTTGCGCTGCGGTTTGTTGTAAACTAAATCCTAATGCCACTATAAATAATCCTACCAACATGCCCGAAAAGGTATTAGAATTAACCGCAATAATCATGGCTACCGCACCTATGGCACTAAACAATAATCCGTAAACAATACTTTTTTTATAGCCCCAAGATCCCACTAAATCTTTTCCCTGTGAACTGCCGATAATAAATAGGAGTAGAGCTCCAATGTAATAGGCAATGTAAAAGGCGTAATCTACTAACTGACTCTGAAACTGATCTAATTGGAAATAATCTTTACAGAATGGAATAAATACTCCATTACCTGCAGCAATAAATCCCCAGAAAAAGAATACCGTTACTAATGTGCTTAAGGCACCGTTATTGTTTGCTTCTTTTGTATGCATGTTAAGTTGTTGGTTATTGGTTATTAGGTTATTAGTTATTAGGTTATTGGTTATTAGCAATTAGAATTTAGAATTTAGAATTTAGAATTTAGAATTTATATCTCACAATATATAAAGTATTGTATTGAAGTTCAAAAAGAATTTTAATATTGGTGCAAAATTGCTCAAAAAAAAAAGCTGGACTATTTATAGTCCAGCTTTTACATTTTTCAATATTTCTTATTTACATTTTAACAATGCGAGCAACATGGTTCGCCACTTTAACAAGGTACATGCCCTTGTTTAAATTACGAATATCAATGCTTGCATTTCCAGTTAACTCGTAGCTCTCTACTAATTTTCCTTGTAAATCAAATATACTTACTTGATTAGTTTCGTTTACGTTCAAACCTGCAAAATGTAATACATCTGTACTTGGGTTAGGGTATATGCTGATGTTAGCATTCTCGTTGTTGTTTACACCAACTAATGGTTTTTTACTGAAATACACATTGTCAATATAAACAGTACCTAATCCTGAAGGTATTGCCGAGAATATTAATTGTGCAATATGAGATCTAGTAGTTAAACCTGTAAAATCGGTAAACGGAATGTGTAAGCTAATCCATTGATTTTGTCCCGGTGTAAATAACAATTCGTGTTCTTTATCATCTCCACCACCAAAAGCAGCATCAGCACCAAAGTCAACCAATTTAACTCTAAAGGTAGTAATGTTTGGAGTCCACATATCCACATGGAAGGTATCCATACCACTTGCGTTAATCAAGTTTGGTCCTGTACTTTCTACACCTACAAAATCCAACGATGTATATTTCTTAGTATCGTTTCCTTGTATTTGCATTTCAGTTAATACTGCGCTCGACCATGAAGTTCTCCAAGTATCAATTGCTACGTTTGTGTATTTATTACTAAACATAGAAATAACATTGTTCGAAGCCGAAGTAGGGCTTGGAGCTGCAGTAGTAGGTTCTAGTACTACTGTTGTTTTGCTGAAATAAACATTGTCGATAAATACATTAGCCGAACCAGCTGGTACTGCCGATAATATTAATTGTGCAATGTGTCCTTTAGTTGTTAGGTTCACAAAGTCCGTTAACAATATATCGTAAGAGTTCCATGTATTTAATGCAGGTGTAAATGCTAATTCATGTTCCGTATCATCTCCACCACCAAATGCACCATTTGCACCAAAATCAACTAATTTAATTCTGAACGTTGTTGCATTATTTGTCCATACATTCATATGGAAACTAGTCATGTCTGTTGCATTAATCATGTTTGGTCCTGTAGTTTCAATACCTACAAAATCCAAGTTTGCATATTTCTTAGTATCGTTTCCTAGTATCGTAGTATCTACCAAGGTAGCATTAGACCATGAAGTTCTCCATGTATCAACGTTTACGTTTGTATACGCATTACTAAACATCGATATTACATCTGTGCTTGGTTTTGTTGGAGTAGGTGCTGCAGTAGTTGGTGCAATTATAACGGGTGCACTTGCTTTACTAAAGTATACGTTATCAATAAACACTGTTCCCGAGCCAGTTGGTTGACCAACTAAAATCAATTGTGCAATATGTCCTCTAGTGGTAAGATTCGTGAAATCTGATAATGGGATGCTTAATGTATTCCATTGATTTAAAGTAGGAGTGAAACTTAATTCATGCTCTTTATCATCGCCACCACCAAATGCTGCGTTAGCACCAAAGTCAACTAATTTCACTTTAAAAGCAGTAAGATTTGCAGTCCATACATCAATGTTGAAATTTTGCATAGAATCAGCATTAATTTGATTAACTACCGTTTCTATTCCAACAAAATCTAATGCCGAATATTTTTTAGTATCGTTACCTACGATTGTAGTATCGGTTAAAGTAGCATTCGACCATGAAGTTCTCCAAGTATCAACTGTTACGTTTGTATAAGCATTACTAAACATAGATATTACTAGGTTTGACGCTTTAGTTGGAGTTGGCGCTGCAACTGAAGGAGCTGTAACTACAGGTGCTGATTTACTGAAATAAACATTGTCAATAAATACAGTACCAGCTGCAGTAGGTTGGCCTACTAAAATTAGTTGTGCAATGTGTCCTCTTGTAGTTAAGTTAATAAAGTTACTAAGTGGAATGCTAAATGTATTCCATTGATTTAATACAGGAGTAAATGTTAATTCGTGTTCTTTATCATCGCCACCACCAAACGCAGCGTTAGCACCGAAGTCAACTAATTTAATTTTAAAAGTAGTAACGTTTGTTGTCCAAACATCAATATTAAAATTTTGCATAGTATCCGCATTGATTTGATTAACCACTGTCTCTATACCTACAAAATCTAATGCTGAATATTTTTTAGTATTGTTACCTACTATAGTCGTATCTGTTAAAGTTGCATTCGACCATGAAGTTCTCCAAGTATCAACCGTTACGTTTGTATAAGCATTACTAAACATAGATATTACTTGGTTTGCCGGTTTAGTTGGAGTAGGCGCTGCAACTGTAGGTGCTGTAACTACAGGTGCTGATTTACTGAAATAAACATTGTCAATAAATACTGTACCAGTTCCAGTAGGTAAACCCACAAAAATAAGTTGTGCAATATGTCCTCTTGTAGTTAAGTTAGTAAAGTTGCTAAGTGGTATGCTAAATGTATTCCATTGGTTTAAGGTAGGTGTGAAACTTAATTCATGTTCTTTATCATCACCACCACCAAATGCAGCGTTAGCACCAAAGTCAACTAATTTAATTTTAAAAGTAGTAACGTTTGCCGTCCATACATCAATATTAAAATTTTGCATAGTATCCGCATTGATTTGATTAACCACTGTTTCGATTCCAACAAAATCCAAAGCCGAATATTTCTTAGTATCGTTACCTACAATTTGTAAATCTGTTAAAGTTGCGTTCGACCATGAAGTTCTCCAAGTGTCAACTGTTACGTTTGTGTAAGCGTTGCTAAACATAGATATTACTTGGTTCGCTGCTTTAGTAGGAGTTGGTGCTGCTACAGTTGGGTCTGTGTTAATTGTTGCTGCAGAAAATGTAATGTTATCGAAATAACAAACATTAGTAGTAGTTCTTGCTTGAAAATCCAAGAAAATGATGATCTGATCATTTACTTCACCAATTTTAGAAGAGAAGTTAAATGTTAATTCTTCCCATTGGTTAATTAATGTATTGGCAACTTTTAATTCGCCAGTTGAACCTCCACTTGGAGTAGCAAATTTAATCGCTACATCACTTATTACAGGTTTGTAAACCATAATCTTTACAATGGCGTTAGATGCGCTCAGTGTAAAAGATCCGATTCCTGCACCGTGCGAACTTTCTACACCAGCCCAAGGCTGACCAGTTGTTTGCATCGTCATCTTTAAAACAGTTGCAGAAGTGTTTATACCCGTAGCACTTGGGTTAGCAACAACTTGTGCAGGTGGCGGATTAGTGCCATTCTCAAAGGTTGTCCAGGTCCAGGTGTTTCCATGTGCTCCGGTTTCGAAAGTGATGGGAGCATTTTGCGAAAATGCTATACTTGCGCATAACATTAGTAAAATGGTAAAGATTCTTTTCATAACGAATATTTAGTTTTTAAGGATTATTTAAGTATTAAATGACTTATGGTAAAAATAAATATAAGTCATTAAGTGTTAAATCTACACTTGTTTACGTATTTAGATTGATTATAAATAATAACCTTAAATTTTAGCTAAAATGAGGGTTTTGCTAACTTACTTATTGAAGGGCATTTCGTTAAAAAGGATCAAATAATCGAAGCTTAGGTTATTCTCGGCTAAATATTCCCAGAGGTCGATACATACAAAATTCTCGTTTTTATATGGGATAAGATTTACCCTATCTCGTTGATAATTTCTTAATCCGGTATACCCAATGCTTTTTATGAGGCCTTGATTATTGATGTTTTCGATAAAACGACTCGCCTCAGCAATACTGGTAATTGTTTTATTGTGGAAAAGTGTATCCACGTTCAACATAGCTAAACTGGTTAACTTATTTCCATTAAAAGATTCGTCGTGATAGTAGTATTTTAAAGTATTTTGGGGACTTGTGATAAAAAATGTTTTTCTGAAGTTTTCATTAATTATATGTTTTATGTTGAGGTACACAAGGGAGTCGTAATTTTTCACAGATGGATGAACTCCTACGCATTTTATAATAACAGAGTGATGTTTTTTGACAAGTTCTGTAATTCCTTTTATTTTTTGAAGCTGTAAATCTATATATGATTTAGATTGGTAATAGTTGTATAACTGTTTCTCTAGTATGGAGAAGTCAATTTTATGAGGGTTTGTGTTAATGTATTCATTTAAACCAATAGGGTAATCGATTAAAATATAAAGTTCTTCGTTTGCATGGAGTGCTAAAAAATCCTTTAAAACAGAGAGTTTCACAGACTGGTTAAGGGCTCTAGGGTGTTGGCCATAGGCTATAAAATCTGCATTAAGTTTTAGTTCGGTTTTATCGTATTGATAAGGGACAGACTGCGCTTTGGTTTGATTACTAATTGAAAAAAAAAAAATTAATAAAAACACAGAAAAGCTCTTCCAGATTTTGAAATGGGTTTTACAAATCATGAGCGAAAATTGTTGTTGTTTGTTGTTATTGTAAATGTAGTGTTTTTTTAACGACTATTCGATTATTCGAAAATTCGACATTTCGAAACTTCGACAATTCGATATTTTATTTGTAACTTGTTTTTAATTAACAACAGCTAAATGAACAAAAAAATCATACACTTTGTATTAACCTTATTCGTTATTACAAATCTCTCCTTTACTTATACTGCAAACGCAGCAAACTCAAACGCAGCCATTAGTATCAGCACCAACAAGGTTAAATATGTTGGTATTATAACGGCAACATGTGGTGGAAAAATCACCAACACAAACTCTGATCCGATTATAAGTGCCGGAGTTTGTTGGAGTAAGAATCCACTACCTACGGTTAACGACCCAAAACAATTAAGGGTTGGAACAAATGATTCTTTTACGTGTGTGATAAATTCATTAGCGCCTAAAACAGGATATTATGTTCGTGCCTTTGTTGAAACTTCTTCCGGAGTATTGTACGGTGCGCAACGAACTTTTGCAACTGATTCTGCTTTTATAGGTATGCAAGTTTTAGGTGGCGATTTGTTTTATATTTTAAAACCGGGCGATTTGGGGTATGTGGAAGGTGAATTTCATGGGTTAGTGGCTACCAAAAGAATAGGGAGTACCATTGCCTGGAATAATGGAATTGATACCTTAATTGGAGCAACCGATTCTGCGATACTTACTGGAAAACTCAATACTCAAAAAATTGTGACTGTATTAGGTGCTGGAAATTACCCAGCAAAAATTTGTAACGATTTAATTCAAGCAGGATACGACGATTGGTATTTACCAAGTTTCCACGAAGTAATATTAATGGGCGTTGCCGGCTTTGCCTCAGGACCAGTTTGGAGTTCTACAGAGGCCTCTAAAACTCAAGCCTATTATGTGTCGTCTCGAAAAGCAAGGCTTATTAATAAAACCCAACGTTATTATGTACATGCTATTCGTTCATTTTAATCTTTAACCTAGAAGTCATGAAATTACTCATACAAAATAAAATAACTTTACTTGCACTCTTAGTAGTTGCAGGCATACAAAACAGCAGCGCATCAGTAGTGCCATGTGCCCCACCAACCGCTGCAATCAATTTAGACGTAAACAATGTACGTGCTAGGTTATTAAATGGTGGCGATATGTTCTGGGATATTTTTGGAACTAGAAATTCAAATTATGAAATTCCGAAAAACTCTGGTAAGCACTCCGCTTTTACTGCTTCTGTTTTTTTCTCTGCCATTGATGCTGGAAGTAATTTATATACTGCAGGGCAAACATACCGTCAGCAAGGATTGGACTTTTGGCCAGGTGCGTTAAATGCCATGGGAGAGATAGATTCTGTAGATTGTAAAGATGCAGATAAGATGTTTAATGTTTACGGTTCAGAAATTATTAATGCAAAATTAGGTAAAGGTATTTCCTACAATATCAATAGATGGGGTAATTCTGATTTCCCATTTTTCGATAAAAATGCAGATGGAATTTACGACCCAACTATTGGCGATTACCCAGTGTACAATGTAAACAATCCTAGCATTTTACCAGCGCAAATGATTTCTTGGGTATTTAACGATAAAGGCAATGTGCACACCGCTTATCCAGGAGCGAGTGCGATTGGAATAGAAATTCAAGCAACGGCTAGTGCATATACCAGTAATACTTCGCAAGTAATAAATAACTCTACCATTTACAGATTTGTAATCACCAATAAATCAAGTAACAGTTACACAGAATTTAGATTCGGTAAATTTTGTGATTTTGATTTAGGTAATGCGAATGATGATTACGTTGGTTGCGATTTATCTACAAATACAAATGTCTCTAAACGTAATTTATTTTTCGTGTATAATGCTGATGATAATGATGAGGATGGCGGAACTAGAGGCTACGGACTAGCGCCACCAGCTTTCGGAATATCATTTTTAAATCCTGGAAAAGCTAGCAATGGAACAACTTTAGAAATGAACAGTTTTGTTTCTATTTCAGGACAGCCGGGCGTAGATTCTGAACCAAGAGATGCTACAGAGTTACACAAGTACATGCAAGGTTTGTGGCAAGACGGGCAGGTAATGACCTACGGTACTCCAAATGGAAGAGGAGGTACAGACCCATGTAAATTTATGTTCCCAGGAACAACAGATTTGCAAGGCCGACCAAATTGGACAGAAGTAGCGCCTCCGGGTGATCGTCGTGGTATTGCAACTATACAACCACGTAGCTTTGCACCCGGCGAAAGAATGACTATTGAGTTAGCCTATGTTTGGGCTCGAGATACGCCTGGTACACACCTAACTTCTTTAGCTAAATTACGATTAAGTACAGATACCTTAATAGAGGCCTATAAAACTAACTTTAGTAGTTTTGCAACCGGTATATCAAAATCAAAAAACAATAAACCACAAGTGTTAATATGCCCTAATCCGGCTAATACTTTTATTAGTATGGATGGTGTTGGGTTAGTACACGAGTTGAAAATATACAATGCCCAAGGAAAGTTAGTCATGCATGTTAAAAATCCAATGACTACGAAGATCAACATCGAAGCGTTACCGCAAGGATCTTATGTGGTAAAAGCAGATGAGTATGTGGGTAGGTTTATGAAACTTTAATCGAATTAGCGAACTAGCGAACTTGCGAATTTACGAAATGCAACTAAGTTGCTTATTACAAACTCGCTAGTTCGTTAATTCGCAAGTTCGTAAATTCGTTAGTTCGCTATTTCATCACTCTATATAACAATGTAAACTGCAGCAATACCCCATCTTCAAAATCTGTATTCAGAGGAATTCTTTTATCATTTGCAAAATATAAAGGCATAGCAAAATTGACTTTGTCATTTTCTGCATATACTCTATAACTTCTACCAATAGAATGTCCAACTTTTGTTTGTAAACTGATGTTTTTATTGAAATGAATTTTAGCATACGCACTAAGTTCATTGCTGGCTTTGGCTACATAGTAGTTGCCTATAGCTGGTAAATTACTAGTTAAATGAAAAGAACGAACTTGCCCGGTATAGTTAATACCTACGGTGAAGTTTGATGATGCTTTGTAGTTTACATCGGCTTGTAAGGGAGCCATTACATTGCTCTCCCATTTCTTGTCGCTGCTTATGTAATAGAATCCGAACATCGGAACAAAAAAGGGCCCGAATAAATCGTTGTTGGCATACAATGCCATTTTATAATTAAAATTTGCGTTTTTAGTATATTTCAATATTCCGATCGCACCCATCTGAAAATCTTTACTATTTAGATTTTTAAAGTCTGATGCATGTTTGGGCAATAGTATAATTGAATAAGCCCAGCGATCATTCATTATCTTATTGAACCCAAGTTTTAAACTTATCGAACTAAAATTATAGTAGCTATCATTTTCGAAAAGTTTAGTATTGATATTCTCATAAATGAAGCCAGTTATAATAACATTTTGTTCATTTAATTTTATAGGAACACTTAGATCTAAGCTAAGTTCGTTTAAGCGAGTAGAGGAGGAGCTTGTATCGAATTTATTCAACGAGGTAGTATTCGTATTCAGTTTTAACACATCTACATAGGATTGAGCTTGAAGTGTGATGCTGTAAATAATGAAAAGGCTACTAAATATAAATTTTAACATTTTTGTATTACGATTATACGACCATACGACTGTTCGACTATACGATTATACGACTTTACGATCATTCGGTCTTTCGGATTTTCGGTCTTTCTAATTCCAATTACAAGTTACAAAATATTTCTATTAGTTTGATATAAGGTAGGTACTAGGTTGTACCTAGGTGGATGCTGATGACTAGGTTTTAAATGAGAATTTAAAAGGCATATAGAATATACATCATTTGAGGTATATATATGTTGTTATTTAGAGGCTATTATTGTAAATCAAATAAAAAAAATATTTATGAAAAAAATTTACATAACACTCTCTTTACTACTCAGCTTAAGTTTTACTTACGCACAATCAACATGGCCATATTTAGTGGCACCAGGCGCAGGAATGACCACTGTAAACACTGTTGGATTGGTAAGTAGCGACCTATTGGTGATAAGCGACAACGAGATTTATAATGCGATAAACTCTCAAGCAGGCGGTGGTACAAATATTCGATTAGAATTTAACAAGTATTTAAATGGTACTTGGACAAATCTTGCCGATATTACAACTACTCATAATGTAGGTCGTACAATATTAAGAAAAGCAAAAAATAGCAATGATATTTATGTAGCTTATTCTCATCAGAATACTAATTTTACAAATTTTGTAATAGTTAAAAAGTTTGATGGTACAAGCTGGTCTAGTATAGGAACGGAACAAGAATGGGGGCATATTTATTTTGATTTTCAATTAGATAATAATGATGTGCCTATTCTATTAGGCAAGAAAAGCACAAGCTTTCAGTTTATGAAAATATTGAAATGGCAATCAAATACTTGGAACGAAATTGAGTTAACAAACTATTTAGATTTAAAATTCTTCAGAGGTTCATCTTATGTAGATGCCAATAATAATTTAGTTTTTTTAAAGAACTCTGTGAAAACAAGATTAGGAGTAAATTATGGATCGGTAGATATTGATACACTTATAGGGGATTCTGTGACTACACATTTTGAAGATATTAGAACAACACCTTACTCAGAAGCATTTTTCTTATTAGACTCAAATGGAAACCAACAGTTCTTTACGCAAACACAAGCAAGTGGAACGGGTTCTAGGTTATCGTTATATAAAAATACTGCGGGTACTTGGGCCTTAAATAAAACAGACACCTCTAATTTCAACTTAGTAAGAAATGTGGCGATAGCAAACACAGGTGTTATACTTTTAGCAGGCGTTGAATATGGCGCTACAACTGGTACCATGTACAACTATTCAAACTTAAGCAGTCCAGTTTACTCTTCACCCGTAAATTCTGAAATAAACCACATGCGTTTTACGAAAAATAAAATTTATGCCTTTATCAAAAATGGAATTGTAACTGCCGATGTTTCAAATTTAACGGGCATCAGTTCTACAAAAGAAATTGCTGTTAACATGTATCCAAATCCTGTGAGTACTTCGTTAACTATTCAAAATGTAAATTCTTCGGATGTTGCAAAAATTGAAATCTATTCGATTAGAGCAGAATTAATGCAAGTAGAAAGTAATACTACTAACATTAATGTAGAAAATTTAAGTAAAGGGATGTATATATTATGGATAGAATTAAATGATGGTAGTGTGGGTAGAACAAAATTCATCAAAGAATAATTTCAAACTATACTAAATAGAACAGAAAAACCACTTAGTAATAAGTGGTTTTTTTTATGGGTTTAACTTCCAAAAATTTGTGCAAGGGAAATTATTAATTAAAGCAACATTTGTCACCTCTTTTTTTTATTAATAATTTATGGTTAAGTTATTAATTATAGGGTCACCTTCCATTTCGAAGCTTGAGTTAAAAATCGAAATAGTTGAGTCTGGACTTACTCTATCTACTCCAACTGCTCCAAACATTATTTTTGTTCTCAAATTAAACTTAAAGTCAGAAATATCTAATTCGCTTTTCGAAAAAATCAAGGTGTCGAATGCACCGTTATAAGGATAAACTTTTAAAACCTCCTTATCTTTTAAAGGGTTTGTTGTTTTGAAACTTAAAACTGACCGACTGCTATCTGATAAATAGAAATTCATAGAGTTGTTTCGAGCTAACTCTAAACCACTCCTCACTAACATATCTGTAATACCATTGTCGCCAAATACTAGTTGAAGCTTTCCATTTTCATTTTCAGCTATCGAATAATTAAAACTAAAATCACCATTTTCATCTGTGTAGGCTACTCCCAAATCTGTACTTTTTGTGAAACCAGGGGGGCCTATTATTTTTGTGAAATCTATTTTTACATTTTGATAAGGAACATTGGTAGTACCATTTAAAAATCGCCCTTTTATGGTGAAAGACTCTTCCTTACCACACGAAACTACGATGAATGCTACTAAAACTATTAAAAGCTTTTTCATATTTACTTAATAAAACTAATTACTATTTAGCAAATGGAATTTGAACTATTAAAATCTCAAAAGAATACAATCTTGTTTTAAAATTAGATGTATCAAATTCACAATTACAAATATATGTATTACAGTGTGCTATTTCAACATGTTACCCTTTGTTATGCGAAAAACGGTAAATGTTACCACCTTTGACCGGTCCAAATATGCGGTATTTTCATTAGGTACCACTCATATTAATTATCGCTTTATTTCAAAAACGTAATTATTGCAATCTGCTTTATAAGATTTTATTAATTGAATGGAATTTGAATGAAAAGTAGGGTAGGTAGAGGTTCTTTTTTTTTCGCAATTGTTGTTAATGTTCTCAATTTTAAAGCTGACGTTACCAAAGAAAAGCGTATCTACAATAGAATTCCTTTGATAGAATATTATCCTAAATTCATTACCAAAATCTAACATATTAATTTCAAGTATAGAATCCTTTTTAGAGTACATTCCACTTCCATCAACCTCAAGGTATTTGATAATATTTCCAGAATGCACTTTAATAGAATCTACGTTTTCACCTAAATTAGTTTTTCTTGATTGGGAATCGTATTCCACTAGTTGAAGATTATTATTTGATAAACCGTCACAATAAACAATTTCCATCTCACATTTGCGACATGCTGTAAAAGAAATTAAGACGAGGAAACTTATTAAGATAGTTTTCATTTATAACAAATATAATCGAAAACAATTCTAGATTTAATTTATTTAGAAAGCATTTCTTTGCTACCAATCATGCTACCGAAACCCTTATAAACGACGAAACCACTCATTTCTGAGTGGTTTCTCGTGATCCCGCTGGGACTCGAACCCAGGACCCCAACATTAAAAGTGTTATGCTCTACCAGCTGAGCTACGAAATCATTTTCCTTCCTTAAAAGGTCTGCAAATGTACAAGAATTATCATACAATGCAAACATGAGCATTAAAAAATTATTAACATACTCCTAATTTATTCGATATCAGTTAGAAAATTTGTAAATATGCAAATATGCAAATGTGCAAATTACCTCAGCATTTACAATTGACAATTAACAATTGACAATTATTTAATGATGGTTGATCGTTTAAAACTCCCCGACTCATTAAACATACAACGATAGGTTAAGTGCTTTTTACCCAATGCTGAGCCAGTTGATTCGTGCAGGGCTCGCATTTTAGGATTGAAATCGCCTACCCAAGAGAGTTCCACTTCTTTATAATGGTTTAATGGCAATACTAACTTATGCGCATTCATGATGAGTGCAGATTCTAAGCCTAATTTCTGATAGGCCGGCACAACTCCCATGATCACTACTCTCAACCTATTTATACTTCCTCTCCAATTGTAATAAGCAAACTTAAGCTTAGCTAGTAAATCGGTTTTGCCTTTCATGTGCTTTATTACTTGATTTACATCCGGTATGGTTACCATAAAAGCTGCTGGTTTATCATTCACATAACCGAACCATATAAATCGCTCGTCAATAAAAGCCTTCATTTTTTCTAAACTCTGCATCACCGTAATATCATCCATCGGTTGGAAGTTCTCATGAAACTGCCAAGCATTGTTGTATATCTCCTGAAAATCTCGAGAGTACTTCTCCAAATTGTTCATGCGTAAATGTTCAAAATGATATCCTTCTTTCTTCGATACCCATTCAGCAATTTTGCTAAATCGCTCTGGCAATGGCTTCGTTAGATCGAGGTGATTGGATACTTGCTCGAAATAGGTTTTAAAGCCATACGATTCGAACAGCTCTTGGTAATAAGCTGGATTGTAATTCATGCCTACTGCAGGGTGTGTAAATCCGTAAATCAGCAATCCCCAAAAATTATCGTTCTCTCCAAAATTAATGGGTCCGTCCATGGCTTCCATGCCTTGCGCTTGCAACCAATTTCGGCAGGTGTCCATTAAAAGATGAGCCGCAACTTTATCATTTATACATTCAAAAAAACCCATGCCTCCAGTTGGCTGATCGAATGTATACGCTTTTTTATCGTTTATAAATGCAGCTACTCTTCCTATACAGGTTCCATTCTCATCCATCAAAATCCATCGAGTACATTTTCCATGAGAATGAAATGCATTTGTACTAGGATTAAAGATGGCTTCAATTTCTACATCCAAAGGCCGCACATAAACGGTATCGTTCTGGTAAATAAAATCTACCATATCTAAAAACATCTTCTTCTGAGCCTTCGTTTGTACTTCTACAATATTCATTAAATTCTATAATTAATGTACAATGTACGTTGTACAATGTACACTGTACAACGTACATTGTACAAGGTGTAAATACTTCCAATTCTAACGACTAAAGACTAACGACTAATATCTCCTTCTGTAATCCAAAAACTGATAATTGTACTCATGTTTCTCATCGGCATAATGTTCTTCCGAATGCTCCAACATCCAATCATCTAAATCAAAATTTTCTAAATGCGTGTCGGCATCGAGTTCTACGTCAACTAAGGTTAGGTATACCTTATCGGCAACAGGCATTGCTTCTTTGTAAATAGTTCCGCCTCCAATAATGTAAATATCAGCTCCTTTACACAACTCTATGGCTTCTTTCAATGAATGTACCACCTCACAACCATCTACAAGGTAATTTTTATTATTACTGATAATTACGTTTCGGCGATTGGGTAGGGGCTTGCCAATTGATTCGTAGGTCTTTCTACCCATAAGTATAGGGTGACCAGAAGTAATGGCTTTAAAACGCTTCAGATCGTTCGGTAAATGCCATAACAAAGCATTGTTCTTGCCGATGGCTCCGTTTTTATCTGTGGCAACGATGATGGAAATCATTTTGAATTGTGAGTTGTGAGTTGTGAATTGTGAGTTGTGAATTGTGGGGATTGGTTAGTTAATTTGGTTATTGAGTTATTAGGTTATTAAGTTATTGGGTTAATTTGTACTAGGTGGCTTTTTCTAACGACTAACGACTAGTGACTAACGACTATATTGCTACAGGCGCCTTTATGTGCGGATGCGGGTCATAATTCAGTAATTCAAAATCGTCAAATTTAAAATCAAATATACTTTTAATCTCAGGATTAATTTTCATGGTTGGGAGGGGGCGGCATTCTCTACTTAGTTGCAATTTTGTTTGCTCTAAATGGTTCGAGTACAAATGTGCGTCGCCGAGGGTGTGCACAAAATCACCATACCCTAAACCGCAAACTTGTGCCACCATCATGGTTAGCAAAGCGTACGAAGCGATGTTAAATGGCACGCCTAAAAATATATCGGCACTGCGTTGGTATAATTGGCAAGAAAGTTTTCCATTGGCTACGTAAAATTGAAAGAAGGCGTGACAAGGAGGGAGGGCCATTTTTTCTATTTCGGCTACGTTCCAAGCACTCACAATTAATCTGCGTGAATCCGGGTTCTTTTTTATTTGCTCTATTACTTGTGTAATCTGATCAACGGCATTTCCATCGGCACCTTTCCACGATCTCCACTGAGAACCGTATACTGGTCCTAAGTTCCCTTGCTCATCTGCCCACTCATCCCAAATGCTTACTCCATTTTCTTTGAGGTACTGAATATTTGTTTCACCCTTCAAAAACCAAATGAGCTCGTGAATGATAGAACGCAAATGCAATTTCTTGGTAGTCACCATCGGGAAACCTTCCTCTAAGTTAAATCTCATTTGGTACCCGAACACACTAATGGTTCCGGTTCCCGTTCTATCATGTTTCTCCACGCCTTGGTCGAGTACGTGTTGCATTAGTTGGTGATACTGGTTCATGTTTAATTGTGAATTGTGAATTATATGCAAGTCATTTAGTAATTTGGTAATTGAGTTATTAGGTTATTAAGTTATTAGGTTATTAAGTTATTTTGTAATTAGATGCCTTTCTAACGACTAGTGACTAACGACTAGATACAAAGTAAATAATTGTAACTTTGTAATCCTATACATGTTGAAAAAGGATGGTTGGTTTTCCGAATGCAAAAATTAATATTGGTTTAAACGTGGTTGAAAAGCGTTTGGATGGTTACCATAACCTCGAAACAATTTTTTATCCTGTTAATATCTTCGACTCTTTAGAAATTTTAGAAGGGGAGGAGCTCCAGTTTTTTTCATACGGACTCGAAATACCCGGGGAGCTCGAACAGAATTTATGTGTAAAAGCATTTCGCTTGTTGCAGGCCGAATTTAAAATCCCCAACGTTCATATTCACCTTCTCAAAAATATTCCTTTTGGTGCTGGCTTGGGTGGAGGTTCCGCGGATGCCGCTTGGGTACTCAAAATGCTCAACGAGAAATTTGAGTTGAACTTAAGTTTAGAAAAGTTAGAGAACTTGGCTGCACAATTGGGTAGCGACTGTGCTTTCTTTGTCAGAAACACGACTCAATATGCGAGCGGTAGAGGCGAAATCTTAGAGCCAATCGACTTAGACCTTCAAAAATATACTTTCGCTCTTATAAAGCCTAATTTTGGCATTAGCACGAAAGAGGCTTTTTCGGGACTTTTACCTAAGCCCTCTTCTCAGGATTTAAGAAGCTTGGTTAAGCAACCCATCGAAACATGGAAGCAGGATATCAAAAATGATTTTGAGGAAAGTTTGTTCCTTCAATTTCCGACTCTTCAAAAGATCAAAAATGAACTGTACGAACGAGGGGCAAAATACGCTTCGATGAGTGGGAGCGGGTCGACCCTTTTCGGAATTTTCGAACCGGGTTTCCAAGATCAATTTGAAGCTCCCGAGGGCAGCCAGATTTTTTGGATCTAAGTTCCTTCCGTTTTAATTCAACCAATCCTTATCACTCTCGTCGAGCTCGCTCGCTTCTGGCTCTAAAGGTTCTTCTTTAGACTTTGGTGCCGCCCATAATAAACCGACAATTAGTCCGACTATAAAAACCGCTCCAATGAGCACTAATTTCGAAATTTGAAAATCAAAGACTAAAAATTTCATAAAAATCGGCTCCGAATTCTGAAATAATGCGATGGTAATTATGGCAGTGAGGAGAATGGTGAAAATGGTTTTTATTTTCATGTTGTAACATTTAATAATGGTTGAAGTATATATACTTAAAGTATTGATTATTAACAATATGAATTTTTAATGAATTTCTCTTGCTAACAATTTTAGTTTTAATTCTTGCTTAATCTCTTGTTTAACTTTAATATGTACTATATAATTATACTGATTTATAGTACTTTATGTATTGTTAGTTAAATGAATTTTTCTGATTTCAGATGTGTTTTCAGTAGATCAAAACCCGTTTTTTCGAATCTGTGAGCCCCTTTGTAAGTTATGACATTGTGACGAAATTGGAGGTCCTTTAGGGTCTGGTAATATTGTGTTAATCGCTCCTCTTGGATGAACTCGTCCTCATCGCCTAGTACAAATACCGTATTACAAGCTGCATATTTTAGTGCCATTGTGGCATCAGTCTCTAAAGGCAGTCCAGCACCCCAAATTACTAAGTTTTCTACTTTTCGGGTGGTATATTGGTACCATCGGCAAGCCACAGCAGCTCCTTGTGAGAAGCCAAACAGATGTATTTTAAGCCTCGATTCCGGGTCTATTTTGGCCAATAAATGGTCCACTAATTGTAACTGATCATGAATCTCAAATTCGCGATTTTCTTTGGTCATCCAGCTAGCCCCCACCCTTCCATCCACTCCTTTTAAGTAGAATTTTGAGAGCCCTTCTGGAGCTATTAATAGGCTATTTTGAGGGTTAAAGTCTTTAAAATTATTTAGAAAATGCATCACACTTTGCCCATATCCGTGGAACAATATCCATACATTTTCGGGGGCTGAATGGCCTGTTTCAGTGCTGTAATAACGTGCTGTGCGAGGGGTTGTGAAGGTGTTTTCTTGCATGTTGGGTTATTGGGTTATTGGGTTATTATGTTATAAGGTTATAAAAGAGCACGAACTAATAACTTATTAACCAAATAACTTAATTTCTTTTTTTCGTTCACGCAAAGGGCGCGAAGTTTACGCAAAGTTCGCAAAGAACTCCATGCTCCCAGCTCAATGCTATCTATTGAAATACCCCTTCACAAAAGGATAAACAAACACCGCAAGCATAATAATAGCGGCTCCTTGGTAGAATCCGGCGGTCATTAATTCGCGTTTTCCGAAGATGAGTACTGCTAAAACGATGCCATAAACAGGCTCTAGGTTCGTAGTTAGAACAACGGTATAGGCAGAAAGTTCTTTCATAACGGCTACTCCAGTAACATAAGCCAAGGCTGTACAAACTGTTCCAAGCAATAGTAAGTACCAAAAATCGCTGCTAGAAATGGCTAATTGGTAAGAATTTTGGCTATTTGTGAGGGCTAAATACAGGCTGATCAGTATAAAACCTCCCATCATTTCGTAAAAACCGATGGTACTAGCTGGCAAATCTTTTACTTCAATTTCATTAAAAATGGTAAATATAGCCGCACAAAAAGAGGCAATTAAACCGTATATAATGCCTTCGGTATACTGAGATTCGAATGAGAAAATGAATGCAATACCCACTATAATTACCAGGCCAATGACTAAATCTACGATCGAAATTTTTGCTTTTTTGTTGAAAATTGGACTCAAAAAACTGGTAAATAATGCCGTTGAAGAGAGGCAAACCAGGGCTACAGAAATGGTAGAGGTTTTAATAGAGTGGTAAAAAAAGAACCAATGTAAGGCTACAATACCACCAATTCCGAGTAATATTAATTGCTTTTTGGGGCTTAATTTCGGACGGTTTTTGTTCCATCCATACTCGTAAATGAGTAAACTGATGCTCGCAATTAACATCCTATACCATACTAATTCGTAGGCAGAAACGCTAATTAAGGCACCAAATATGGCGGTAAATCCCCATATAAATACCGTAATATGTAAGAGTAAAATGTTCTTATTTAGGTGCAATTTTTAATAAATATAGTCCGTAAATGGTAAATATTATGTTTGGAATCCATACAGATAACATAGGATGTAAGCCTCCTTTTAGCGCAAAAGTTGTGGTAAACTGCATCAACATAATAAAAGTAAAACTGCTACCAATGCCAATTCCCAACTGTGCACCAACGCCTCCTCGTACCTTTCTGGAACATAAGGAAACTGCAATAAGTACTAATATAAAGGTAGAAAATGGCATGGCAAAACGCTTATAATATTCTACTTCGTATGCCTCAATTCCACTCGCTCCTCGCTTTCGTTCTTTAATAATGTATTCTTTAAGCTCTGGTGTAGTTAAGGAACCAATACTGTTGTCCTTTCGTTCGAAATCTACGGGGCTCATTGCCAGTACTGTATCTTTTCTATCTCCTCGTTCTAAACTTTCGCTCAATCCTTTTATATGTTTAATTGAATAACCCACAATGATCCAGCTTTTTTTGGTAGTATCCCATCTAATTTGGTCGGACATTAGCTTGTAATACAAGTCTTTACCTCTAAATTTTTCTAAAGAAAAACGAAAGCCAACATCCTCTTGGTTATTATAACTCTCTAAATAGGCATACGTAGAATCGTCGAGTTGCATGTGAATATTCCGTTCTTTGTATACATATCTATTGTTAATATACCTGTTTTCGAACTCTACTCTCACTTTATTGGAGTTCGGAATGGTATAAGAATTAAAGAAAAAACTTAAAATGGAAAGGAATAAGGAAGTAACAAAATAAGGATACAATAATCGCTGAAAACTAACTCCACCACTTAATATGGCTACAATTTCTGTGTTATTGGCCATTCGTGCTGTAAATAATATGGCCGCAATAAATATGAGGAGTGGACTCAATAATCCTACATAAAAGGGGATAAAATTGAGGTAATATTCGAATATAATTTTACTAATAGGAGTTTGTGTGCGTAGAAAATCGTCTACTTTTTCAGAAATATCGAATATTACAGCGATTGCAATAAAGATGGCAAGCGTAAATACAAAAGTTCCCAAGAACTTCTTTATGATATACCAATCTATTATTTGCAGCTTCAGTTTACGCACGGTATAAATATAAGAATGTAATTATAATCGATGTGCTAATTTTTTAACCATGTTGTTTTTCCATGAGTAAAAATCACCTTCTATAATATGCTTACGTGCCTCTTTAACAAGCCATAAGTAAAAATGTAAATTGTGTAAAGTGGCAATTTGAGCACCTAAAATTTCTTTTGAAATGATTAAATGACGTAAGTAAGCTTTAGAATAACTAATATCAGAGAACAAGTCGCTATTAGGGTCTACGGCAGTAAAATCGTTCTTCCATTTTTCATTTTTTATGTTGATGATGCCTTCGGAGGTGAACAACATGCCATTACGAGCATTACGTGTTGGCATTACACAATCAAACATATCTATACCCAAGGCAATACATTCCAATATATTAATAGGAGTACCTACACCCATTAAATAACGAGGTTTATCTAGGGGTAATATATTGGTAACGATTTCCGTCATTTCATACATTTCTTCTGCAGGTTCGCCTACTGATAAACCGCCAATGGCATTGCCTTCGCGACCGAAAGAGGCAATAGCTTCTGCAGATTGCATTCTTAAATCTTTATACGTACTACCTTGTACAATAGGGAATAAGGTTTGGTCGAATCCATATTTAGGTTCGGTAGTATCAAATCGTTCACAGCATCTTTTTAACCATCTGTGGGTCATCTCCATGGAACGTTTGGCATACCTGTAATCGCATGGGTAGGGCGTACATTCATCAAATGCCATAATAATATCGGCACCAATAATACGCTGTATATCCATTACATTTTCTGGTGTAAACAAGTGTTTAGAACCATCAATATGAGAACGAAAGGTAACGCCTTCTTCTTTAATTTTACGAACACCAGAGAGGGAATATACTTGGTAACCTCCACTATCTGTAAGTATTGGTAGGTCCCAATTATTAAATTTATGTAGGCCACCAGCAGCTTCAATGGTTTCTAAACCAGGGCGTAAAAATAGGTGGTAGGTATTACCTAAAATTATTTGAGCTTCAATATCGTTTTTTAGTTCGCGCTGATGTACGCCTTTTACAGTACCCGCAGTGCCAACAGGCATAAATATAGGTGTTTCTATCGTTCCATGCGCCGTTTCTAATAATCCAGCACGTGCCTTCGAATCTTTATCTGTAGTTTTTAATGTAAATTTCATTCGGCACAAAGATATAATAAATACATACAACCAAATAGATAGAATAAGGGCTAAAAACTTAATTATTTTAATAAATCTGTTAGTATAAATTGATTAATTGTAATAGTTTAGCAAGATAATATTGGAGGCAAAATTGAGCTACGTAGAAATACTAACCGGATTATTATCCTTATTTTTTATCATACAGATTTACTATCACTTACGTTATTTTTCGGCGATAACATTTTATAAAAAGCCAAGTTTAAGTACTTCAAAAAAACTACCAATATCTGTAATCATTGCAGCCAGAAATGAGGCCGACAATTTACAAGAGTTTTTAGAAAGTATATTAACGCAAGAGTACCCAGAGTATGAAGTTATTGTGGTAAACGATTGTTCTTATGATAATTCTGAAGATGTGTTAAAAGGCTATCAAGCACGGTATTCTCATTTAAAAGTTGTAGAGTTAGAAGAGGAAGAAAAATATAAACATGGTAAGAAATTTGCCTTAACTATTGGCTATAAAGCTGCAAAGTATGAACATTTATTGCTAACGGATGCCGATTGTAAGGCAGTATCTAAAAATTGGATTAGTTTAATGCAAGAAGGTTTTGCAGAAGGAAAAGAAATTGTATTGGGGCATTCGCCATATATAAAAACCAAAGGCTTTTTAAATGCTTTTTCAAGATTTGAAACTTTCTACACAGCTTTTCAGTACATATCGTTTTCAATTAGAAAACAAACATACATGGGTGTTGGTAGAAATTTAGCCTATACAAAAACATTATTTTTTAAGAACAAAGGTTTTGCTTCGCACATGCATATACTCTCTGGCGACGATGATTTGTTTGTTAATTCTACTGCTACGAAAACGAATGTTTCTGTTTGTTTAGATCCAGATAGTTTTATATATACACCTACGAAAACAACTTGGGGTGATTATTATATTCAAAAACTACGTCATTTACATGTAGGAGTGGAATATAAAAAATCGCATAGAATAAGCCTAGCCATTATTTCGAGTACAGCTTTATTATTTTGGTTGTGTTTATTAGCAGGGTTTATATTACAATTACCTTTAGAAATAAGTTTGGGCTTTTTATTTGCTAAGCTATTAGTATCCGGTGTATTTTATTTTTCTGCCATGAAAAATTTAGGAACCAAAGATTTGTTCCCTTTTTATCCTATCTTAGAACTGTTATATTTTTTAATCATACCATTTTGGGCTCTCATTTCATTGATCATTAAACCAAAAAAATGGAAGTAAATCCAAACTTATCACAAAAGGCTACAGAGGATTTAGAGCTGGTTAAAAAGGCTTTACAGAACGACCAAAAAGCGTATGCCGAATTAATGGTTCGATACAAGGATTCTATCTATTTCATGATTTTGAAAATGGTTAATAACAAAGAAGATGCCAACGATTTAACGGTGGAAGCTTTCGGTAAAGCCTTTGAAAACATTGAGAAATATAGACCAGAGTTTGCATTCTCTACCTGGTTATTTAAAATTGCTACTAATAATTGCATCGATTTTATTCGTAAAAAAAGATTAAAAACTTTTTCTATTGATGAAACCTTCGAATCTCATGAAGGAGAAGATCGTAAAATAGATTTTGCTTCGGAAGGATTGGATCCAGAAGAGAAAATGATTAAAAAGCAGAAGAACGATTTGATGCGAACCATCGTAGACAAGCTTCCTGCACGTTATAAACAATTAGTAATAATGCGTTATTTTGATGAACGTAGTTACGAAGAAATTGCAGAAGAACTCGACTTACCATTAGGTACTGTAAAAGCACAACTGTTTAGGGCACGCGATTTATTATTCAATACCATTAAAAAAGGAAAAGAGAAAATATAGTGGAACTCATTAAACAATACTTCCCCAACTTAACGGAAACACAATACCAACAGCTCGAAATGTTGGCTCCATTGTATACAGAATGGAATGAGAAAATAAATGTTATTTCTAGAAAAGACATGGAGCATTTTTACGAGCGCCATGTATTACACTCTTTAGGCATTGCTAAAGTTATAGAGTTTACACCCGGTACAAAGGTGTTGGATGTAGGCACTGGTGGTGGATTCCCAGGTATTCCCTTGGCAATTTTATTTCCAGAAACTAATTTTTTCTTGGTAGATTCTATCGGTAAAAAGATAAAAGTAGTACAAGAAGTTGCTGCGGCATTGGGTTTAAAAAATGTAAGAGCTGCGCATACAAGGGCAGAGGATGTAAAGGAGAAATTCGACTTTGTGGTGTCGCGCGCGGTAACCAGATTGATCAATTTTTACCCTTGGGTGCATCAAAAGTTCAGTAAAAAGCAACAAAATAGCCTAGATAATGGAATACTTTATTTGAAAGGGATCGACCTTTCGGAGGAGTTTGATGAGTTGCATAAGCCCTATCAATTGTTCGCGCTAACCGAGTATTTTAAAGAAGAATTCTTCGATACCAAAGGCATTATACATGTGCCGATATTTTCATAATATATTCTGCTGATAAAAAAACCTGCATATATGCAGTTGAGTAAATGCAATCATTCATTTATTTTTCCGTATGGAGAAAGAGTTATTGAGTTTAATTGCGTTGAGTATGACTCCACATGTGGGTCCGGTTACAGCGAAAGAGTTAATTAAAAATTTAGGATCTGCCGAGCAGGTGTTACAAAGTTCGGAGGCTAAACTGATGCGGGTTGCAGGGGTTGGGCCCAACATAGCCAGAGAAATAAAGCAAAACAATTTAATAGATAGAGCCGAACAAGAACTAAGGTTTGTAGAAAAACATCATATTGATGTGTATGCATTTAACAACGAAGTATACCCTAATAGGTTAAAAAGATGTGCAGATTCTCCTGTACTGGTTTATGCAAAAGGGAATACAAATTTAGATGCGAAACATTGTATAGCTATGGTAGGATCGCGTTTGGCAACCGATTATGGAAGGGGAATTTGCAAAGAATTTATTCAAGAAATAAAAGCCTATAACCCAATAATTATTAGTGGCCTGGCCTATGGTATTGATATTTGTGCTCATAAAGAAGCATTATACGCCGGTTTGCAAACTGTAGCAGTAGTGGGGCATGGTTTAGATAGAATTTACCCAAACTCACATCGGCAAATTGCCATGGATATAATGGAACAAGGTGCTTTGCTAACCGAGTTCCACAGCGAGGTAAAACCCGATAGAGAAAACTTCCCGGCAAGGAATAGAATTATAGCGGGCATGAGTGATGCTGTGGTAGTGGTAGAAGCCCGCGAACAAGGCGGGGCTTTAATTACAGCCGACATGGCAAATTCTTATAACCGAGATGTATTTGCTTTTCCTGGAAGGATATATGATACACAAAGTAAGGGCTGCATCAACTTAATCAAAAACAATTTGGCTCAAGTAATTTGTAATGGTAAAGAGATGATTGAGGCTTTGGCTTGGGATGAAATTTCGCATGCAAACATTCAGCGAAAAATGTTTATCAATTTAACAGAAGAGGAAAATAGCATTGTGCAATTTCTTATCAGGCAAAATATGCATACACATTTTGATGATTTGTTGAACTATTTTGAATGGAAGAGTTCTAAAATGGCAACCATATTATTACAACTAGAATTTTCGGGTATTGTGAAGGCATTACCGGGTAAAATGTATCGTTTATGTTAAATTTTCAACAGCCTATATAGGTATATAATATAAGCCGTATATTGCAGTATGTATTCAATTAAACCATTATCTACTATGAAAAATAGAATTTTATCGTGCTTATTATTAGTACTTGTATTTGCCTCGTTTACATCCTTTAAACCCGATGAACCGAAGACGAAAAAACCCGTAAATGTAATTTTATTAATTGGGGATGGAATGGGCTTAAGTCAGGTTAGTTATGCCTTAATGATGGCTACAGAGCGCATGGCATTTGAGCGATTTAAAACTTTGGGCTTAAGCAAAACCAGTGCGGCCGATCATAAAATAACCGACTCTGCTGCGGGTGCAACAGCCTTGGCAAGTGGAGCAAAAACATACAACGGTGCAGTAGGAGTAGACGTTAATAAAATGCCAATGACTACCATATTAGAAATGGCCGAAGCAAAAGGCTATGCAACCGGTATGGTAGCTACTTGTGCTATAACACATGCCACTCCGGCATCGTTTATTGCGCATCAACCTTCACGTGAACTATACGAAGAAATTGCAAAAGATTTTTTGAAAACAGACATCGATTTATTTATTGGTGGAGGCTATGATCATTTTGCAAAACGCAAGGATAGTATTGATTTAACTGCACAATTAAAAGCAAAAGGTTACATGGTTATACAATCTGAACAAGAGTTGTACATGTATACTGGAACTCAAAAATTAGCAGCCTTAATTGCACCAAAACATTTGCCAAAAATGCAAGAAGGAAGAGGAGCATTTTTAGCGAATTCTACGCAATTAGCCATTAATAGATTATCTAAAAGTGGAACAGGATTTTTCTTGATGGTGGAAGGTTCGCAAATAGATTGGGGCGGACATGCAAACGATGCAGAATACATACGCCAGGAAGTAATGGACTTCGACTTAGCCATTGCTAAAGCACTTAATTTTGCTGAAAAAGATGGTAATACCTTGGTAATTGTAACAGCCGACCATGAAACTGGAGGCTTTGCATTAAGTGGTAACGAAGAGGATAAAACTCAGAATAAAATTGAACCTAAATTTACGACCAAAAACCATACAGGAACCATGGTGCCGGTGTATGCATTTGGTCCGGGAGCAGAGAGTTTAGGAGGTATTTATGAGAACACCTGGATATTTAATGTGATGAAAAAAACAATGGGATTAAAATAAAATATAGATATGAAAAAGATATTATTTATTTCCGTATTAGCCATTAGTTTGATGGCCGCTTGTAAACAAGATCATTCTAAAATACAAGCCGAAGCACAAACATTTATTGATGCATATACGGCAGAATATGTAAAGTTATATACCGCTTCATCTGAAGCACAATGGAAATCGAACATAGAAATTATTGAAGGCGATAGTAGCAATGCAAAAGCTACTGAAGCAGCAAACGAAGCCTATGCTAAATTTACTGGAAGTGCCGAAAACATTGAGAATGCGAAGAAATTTTTGGAGCATAAAAAACACTTAACAGAGTTGCAAGCAAAGCAATTGGAAGTGATTTTATTTGCTGCAGGTAACAACCCACAAACGGTGGCCGATTTAGTGAAAGAAAGAATAAAAGCGGAGACCGCACAAACTGAAAAATTGTTTGGCTACGATTTTAAATTGAATGGAAAATCGGTTAGCACAAATTTATTAGATGAAGTATTAAAAACATCTAACAATTTAGAAGAACGCCGCAAAGCTTGGGAAGCAAGTAAAGAAGTAGGTAAGGGATTAAAAGAAGGCTTAACCAATTTACGTAGACTTAGAAACGAAACCGTAAAGGCCCTAGGGTATAATGATTACTATAGTTACCAAGTATCGGAGTATGGAATGAACACCGACGAGATGATGGAGATGATGAGAAAATTAAACAAAGAATTGCGTCCATTATTTAGAGAGTTGCATACCTATGCACGTTATGAATTAGCAAAAAAATACGGTGTAAAAGAAGTTCCAGATTACATTCCAGCCGATTGGATTTCGAACCGTTGGGCACAAGATTGGAGCTCGATGATTACGGTAGAAGGATTGGACATTGACGGGATTTTAAAAACCAAATCGCCAGAATGGATTGTAAAAGAAGGCGAGAATTTTTACAAGAGTTTAGGCTATGATGCATTGCCAGCAAGCTTCTGGGAGAAATCTAGTTTATACCCATTACCAGAAGGTTCTAAGGTTAAAAAGAACAACCATGCGAGTGCTTGGCACATGGATTTAAACAAAGATGTGCGCAGTTTAATGAGTGTAGAGCCGAATGCAGAATGGTTTGAAACTTCTAACCACGAGTTGGGTCATATTTATTATTATATGACCTATACAAATGCAGATGTACCGCCATTATTAAGAGGTGGAGCTAACAGAGCCTACCACGAAGCCATGGGAAGTTTAATGGGATTAGCAGCTACTCAGAAACCATTCTTAGTACAAAGAGGATTGGTAGATTCGAATGCAAAAGTAGATCAGGTACAAAACTTATTAAAAGAAGCCTTGAACTATGCAGTGTTTATACCTTTTGCAGCGGGAGTAATGAGTGAGTTCGAAAAATCCTTGTATACCGATAATTTACCTGCCGATCAGTTCAACAAACGTTGGTGGGAATTGGTAAAAGAATACCAAGGAGTTGTGCCACCAACAGATAGAGGAGAGGAGTATTGCGATGCGGCTACTAAAACACATATAAATGATGATGCTGCACAATATTACGATTATGCCTTATCATACGTAATTTTATTCCAATTGCACGACCATATTGCGAAAAACATATTGAAGCAAGACCCAAGAGCTACTAATTATTGGGGCAACCAAGAGGTAGGAGCATTTTTAAAATCGATTATGTACCCAGGCGCTTCTAAAGATTGGAGAGCAGTATTGAAGGAAAAAACTGGGGAAGATTTAAATGCAAAAGCGATGGTATCTTATTTTGAACCATTGATGGTGCATTTGAAGGAAGTGAATAAGGGCAGGAAGTATACGATGTAAAAATCGAATTTTATTAAAGGAAATTTTGCAGAACAGCTATTAAAGGTTCAGGTTTTCCTGAACCTTTAATATATGATTTAAGCGGGTATTAGTCGCGGAGGATTGAAAAAGAACACAGGTTAGTGTATAAGGTAGAGGATGACAGTATATATATTTTGTCGTGTAGGTTTCATTATTAAGCTCGTTTGTGTTTGATAAATAAACGTTTGAAAATTTAGTTAAATACCTTATATTTATTAATAAATAATGGAAGATAATTATGAAAGGGATTAGTTATATTATAGATGAACACAATAAGCGCAAGGCAATCGTAATTGATTTGCATACATTCAAAAAACACGAAGAAGAAATCGAAGATTTATTGGATGTTTTAATTGCAGAATCACGCAAAGACGAGCCTAGTATTCCATTTGGGAAAGTGGTCAAATCGTTGGAGAAAAAGGGAAAAATATGAAGTATGAGCTAACGATTAAAAAATCCGCAGCTAAAACTTTAGAATCATTACCTGCTAAAATTGTAAAGCCTTTGACAGCTGCAATTTTAAAACTTGCAGAAGTACCTAGACCAAAAGGGTGTAAAAAACTAAAAGGAGAATTTAGTGATTTGTGGAGAATTCGGATTGGAGATTATAGAGTAATCTATACAATAGATGATGAAATAAGAATTATTGATATTCAAGAAGTTGGGCACAGAAAAGAGATATATGAATAAAAAAAGACGTAGCGTAATGTATCGTCTTTTGTTATTATATGATTTAAATGGAATTAATCATAATATTAATATCTAAATAAGAATAAACGAATTTAAATTTATAAATGATTATGAAGAACTAAAATATACCAATGGAGTCAAAGAATACACAAACTATACCAAAGAATTTTACTGAAAAAATATTTAGTGAAAGAACAGGATTGATTCTAACTTTTATAGCTTTATTTATAATGTTGTTAGGAATATATGTTTTTGCCAAATACGGTAGTTGGGATAAAACAAATATTTTGGATGAATCTAAAATGGGAGAATTCGGAGATTTTATTGGTGGTATTGTTGGTACATTGGTAGCTTTAGTTGGGATTATTTTATATTATGTTGCATTAACTGAACAAAGAAAAGTAATAAAGATAAATCAAGATACACTTAATTTACAAATAAGTGCACTGAATAATCAAATTATAGAGTTCAAAGAGCAAAGGGAAGAGTTAATCTCCACAAGAAGAATATATGAACAGCAAACTAAGACAATGAAGAATCAACAATTTGATTCGAATTTCTATTCGTTGCTGGATGTATACATTTCAATTAAAAACAATTTAAACAAGCTAGATTATAATTCTTTGGATTATTTTCAAACATTATATGATGAATTAGAATCAAGCGTAGTAAAAGAAAATAGTGATACTTTTTTTTCTTCTAATAGAAAAGCTATTGAACAGTACACAAATATCTACCTTAAAAATAGAGGTAACTTATCATCATATTTTAAAACCATATATAGATTAATAAAATTTATTGATGAATGTGATCATTTAAAAGAAGATGAAAAAATATTTTATAGTAAAATTGTAAGATCTCAAATTTCGGATAGTGAGTTGTTAATGCTTTACTATAATTATCATTCTATCTATGGTGTTAAAGCACAGCCACTAATTTTAAAATATCGAATATTAAAACACATACAACGATTGTCTAAAATTGAGTTCATAAAGCACTTCAATTTTATTGATGAGAATAATAAAAACAGAATAGTATTGTTTGTTGAACGATTAATTGACCTCATAAATAATAATTTTGCTAAGGCTAATGATATAGAATCTACAAATCCTATTATTGTTCAGGAAGAATATAGTGATTATAAAGTTATTATTGGGATTGATATTGATGTCTCATTTGAACTTAGAATAATTTGCAGAGAAGAAAATTTATCAGATTTACCGTTTATTGAATCAGATTTTTCTGAGTTTATAAATCTAGTGTTAAACGATTTTTATTATTTTGAAAAATTTGAAAGAACAGACCTAAATACCATTAATAAGTCAATTATTAAGGAAAATGGTAATGTTACATTTAAATACACAAGAGAAAATTTATAATATGGCGTATACTAATAGTGATGAGCAATTTTTAAGAGTCTTTAAGAATAGTGTTAAGATTGATGCAAGAACAATCTCTGTCAAAACATTGTTAAGTGAGCGTAACTTAAAGAGAATTAATTATAGTCCTTACTACCAAAGAAATTATGTATGGGATTTAGTTAAACAATCCTTTTTCATTGAAAGCGTTATTTTGGGAACAGAAATACCCCCACTAATTTTCTTTAAATCTGGTCTAAAAATTGAAGTAATTGATGGGAGACAGAGGTTTGAAACCTTAAAGAGATTTAAAGATAATGAAATAACACTTAATAGTAAAGGATTGCTTGCACTGGTAGGTATTGCAAAACAAAATTTTAATAAGCTAGATCCAGATAAATTAAGAGATGTTTTTTTAGAGTCAAATATTAGAATATTTGAATTTGAAATAGTAAATGAACCTAATTTAGAACCTTATATAGAAGATAAAATTAAGAAAGAAATATTTAGAAGATATAACACTGGAATAACACCATTAACTTCGAGCGAGGTTGATAATGCAAAATATAATGAAGATGAACTGTCTGAATTATTTAAATCAGAATTATCTAAAAAAGGAGAGTTTAATAGACAGGTACAGGAGTGCTTCTTCAATAATGAAACTGACGTTGATAACTTCCAAGAAAAGACAAATTATTTAAGAAGATTATACATAATAGATAAGTTTCCAATTTCTAGATATGCAAGTGGTAAAGATAGAAGCGAGACGATTGATTTGTTATATGAATTTACTACTCAAAGTGTTGAAAATTTTAATGATGAATTTCAAAAATTCAAAACTCAAATTAAAGTTGTAAATGATGCGTACCAATATCTAATTAAGAACGACATTAAACTTAAGAATAGATTTATTTATGAGTGTATATTTTGGGCAGTTAGAATATTGGAGACAGAAGAGAAGAAGATAGATTTAAATTTTTATTATATTGATTTATTAAATCATTATAAAGAAAATTTATATAAATATTTACGAGATGATAGTCATTATTATAGTAGTATTATTGAAAGATTTACGGACACTGCAATTAGATTCAGTAAAATCTCTGGATTTAATTATTCAGAATATATACGGAATTCAAGTTTTAAACAAGAGTTAAAAACCATAATAAAGAATGAAAGAGACTCTGTACAAAAGACTGATGAATTTGATCATTTGAGAATTAATAAACCTGCTCCAATCTCGACTCCTATTGATGAGATTCGATCTGATATAAAAACAAATAGATATTTAGTTAGACCATCATATCAAAGACAAGAGAAAATTAGTGAATTAAAAGCATCTGCAATTATTGAGAGTATATTGTTGGGGATTAATTTACCTCCAATATTTGTCTTAAAAAAATTTGATGGTATTAAAGAAGTAATAGATGGACAACAAAGATTACTTTCTATAATTGGTTTTCTAGGGGAACAATATATGGATGAAGAAGGTAAATTGCAATATTCAAAAAACAATGCTTATAAATTGAAGGGGTTAAAAATATTGACGGAGTTAAATGGCAGTAATTATAATAAATTAGCCGAAGAATATCGTGAGAAAATACTTGATTTTACAATTGATGTAATAATTATAGACCAAAATGTCAATCCAAATTTTGAAGCAACTGATTTGTTTATTAGATTAAATAATAAACCATATCCTATTCAGCAGAATTCATTTGAGATGTGGAACTCAACGGTGGATTCAAGTGTTATTAAAAAAATTAAAGATGTAACTCGAGAAAATTTAAGTTGGTTCTATTCTAAGGAAACGAATTTAATTGAACAGGAGAGAACTGACCGAATGGAGAATGAGGAGTTAATAACTATTTTGTCTTATATAAAATATAATAGTTTAACTGAGCCATTTGATAAAGTACTTGGTTTTTTTACAAGAAAAGATAGGATTACTTGTCGGATAAAAAGTAAAATAGGCTTAAATGATTTTCTAATAAAATTGGATCGGTTAGCTTCTGAAAAGGAAACATTTATTGATTGTATTGAGAATACAAATTATCTGATTAATCATATAAAACGTTTATTAGGTGGAGATCCGAACAAAGATTCGTTGAATTCAATATTTAATGTTAAAAATTCCACAATATTTAGACGCTCATTTCAGGATTTTTACATCCTTTGGATAATTTTAATTAGTTATAATAGAGAAGATATTGAAGTTTTAGATGAGACTTTCTTTGAGCAATTAAAAGAGAATTTACGATTACTTAGAAACGTCTCAGGAGAGAATATAGATGAAGATTATCTGAGAAGATTTTTAGTAAAACTAAACACGTTTTACAAGAAGTCAAATTAAAACTTGAAAACAAAGGCCGTACATCTTTCAATACATGTACGAATAATTTCTACTATGCGAACGATACCATACCGTTTCGGCTATATTGGAAAAACTTTCAAATCTTCTATAATCCCAATTTTTATCTCTATAGTATTATTGTCAATAAGTAACCATAATGGTTGCTTTTATTATCTTTGTAATGGAATGAAAATCGTAGGTGATAATTGTTAACCCAATCCGAATAAGGTAAAATTGATCCAGTAACTATAGAACAATTCAGCCGAAATAAAAACGATAAATTAAAATAAGAAAGTATCATGACATTAAAAATCTTAAAAAGCAAAAAAGACTATGCTCAAGCTCTTGAAAGATTTGAAGAAATATTTCAATCTAAAACGGGAACTAAGGAAAGTAATGAAGCCGATTTACTCTCGCTTTTAATTAAAGATTATGAAGAAAGAAATTTTGTTATTAATACTCCAAATCCATTAGATGCTATTAGATACAGAATGGAACAACAGGGGCTTAGTAATAAAGATTTAGCAGAAATACTAGGTTTTAAAAGTCGTGTTACCGATATATTCAATAATCATAGAAAGCTTAGCCTAGCTATGATTAGAAAGCTGCACGCCGAACTACATATTCCTTTAGAAATACTGATACGTGAATATTGAAAATGTTAAACTTTACAAAATGAAAGCTAGAACTCCCATTTCCATATTTCTTTTTACCTTTTTTCTGTTCTCCTTTTTTCTTCTCACTCTCTGCCAATCATTCGCCCAAATACACCACGGTGCCCACAACTTTACCGAATACAGAAGAGGAACAATACCCATTATTATCTCTGTACCTCACGGTGGATTAGTTGCACCCGATTCAATACCCGATAGAACTTGTAATAACCCAACTACTGTTACAGATGCCAATACCATCGAACTCGCTTTGCGCATCGACTCGAGTTTTTACGAATTAACAGGTTGCCACATCCATTTGGTAATTTGTAATTTGAAACGTACCAAAGTAGATTGTAATAGAAATTTAGCGGATGGTGCATGTGCTCAAACGCAGGCAGTGCAAGCTTGGCAAGACTTTCATGATTTTATAGATTCTGCACAAGCTATAGCATTGGCAGAAAATAATAACAAAGCTTTTTACATCGATTTACATGGGCATGGCAAGGCACTACAACGATTAGAATTGGGTTATTTATTAAGCGACAATGCCTACGAATTGAGCGACAGTATGCTAAATACGAATACGTATATAAATAGAAGTTCGTTGAAAAATTTGGTAAGCAATAATGTAAGCAACAGTACCCATGCGCAGCTTTTGCGTGGCGACTTTGCACTGGGTACAATGCTTGGCAATGCTGGCTTTCCGTCGGTTCCGAGTAAACAAATTCCGAAACCTGATACCACTACCAATTATTTCGACGGTGGTTATAATACCGAAAATTATACTAGCAAAGTACCCGGAAATATAGTGAACGGTTTGCAAATAGAATGTAATAATGCAGGGGTTCGAGACAATGCAATAAACAGAAAACGATTTGCCGATTCGCTTGCCTTAACACTTATGAATTATTTAAGCTACCATCAGAATATACCTTTTAACAATTGCCCAAGCACAGGAATAGAAAATATTAAACCTGCCGAATTTGTGCTTTATCCAAACCCTGCAAGCAAGTTTCTTTATTTAAAAACAGAACCGAATACCCTAATCTATTCGCTAGAAATTTTTAATACACAAGGTTTATGCCTTAAGAAAATGGAAATGCTGAATGGAACTGAATTAACAGAATTACCCCTAGAATATTTACCAAACGGACTTTATTTATTTAAAATACATAGTAATAAGGGCTCAAAAACTATTAAATTCACATTAAATCATTATTAATGAAAAAGAAAAATATCTACTTACTATTTTTCTCTAGCTTATTTAGTTTAACCATGGCTGGATGCTGTGATAGGGAACCACAGGATTATACCATTTTTGATTGGCACTATGTGCAAGATTTTCGGGTCCAAAATGTTAACAGTGCGAATTTTGTAAATGGAAAAGGAGCTAGTCAGAATTTTAATACGATTGTGTATAAAGATGAAATGCTAGCGAATGAAGATTGTGCCGAATGTTGTGATAAATACCAAACCTTAAAAGTGGTGTATGATGGCGATAATAATAACTATAATTTCAGCATCAATATTAAAACAAAATCGGCTAGTGGAGGTGAGGGTTTGAGTATTTATTATACTCCTAAATATAGATTGAATTTAATTTATCACAATGAAGATGTTGCTTATATAGAGAACGAATCATTAATGCGAGTTTTACAGGATAATAATTCATATTCGGAATTGTTAGATAGTCTACGTATTAACAACCAACTATTTTATAATGTATTTAAGTTTAAAGCAAAGGTACCAACTTCTAAACTTTACCCAACAGAATTATACTATAACAAAGATCTTGGTATTGTTGGGTATTTAATGAGTGATAGTACTATATATAATTTACAAAACTAGTTAATATTGGAGTAAAGATCTTGGTACGCAAACTAATTAGTTGGATAATTATTATAACACTGATTTCAGCATTTGCTGGTTCTGCTTCCGCTTTATTTTTATGGTTGCTAGAGGTTGCTACTAATTACCGTGAACAACATTATAACCTTATCTGGTTTTTGCCAATTGCTGGCTTGGCTATGGGTTTGTTGTATAAACAATATGGTGAAGGCGTACACTTGGGAAGTAAACAGATATACGAAGAGTTTAAAAATCCACAACAAGTGATCCCTTTTAAAATGGCACCCATGGTGTTCATTAGCACCATCGTTTCTCATTTATTTGGTGCATCAGTTGGTCGAGAAGGCACAGCTGTGCAAATAAGTGCAAGCATTGCCGATCAGTTTACCAACCTATTCAAACTTAGTCAACGCGACCGTAAAATGTTACTGGTTATTGGAATTAGCGCTGGTTTCGCTTCTGTTTTCGGCACTCCTTTGGCTGCAAGTATTTTTGCCATCGAAGTTTTTCATGAAAGAAAATATGAATACAAATTTATTTTACACAGCTTACTCGCTGCATTTATTGCACATTATGTTTGCTTGGCTTGGGGCATACATCATACAGCTTACAGTATTGATTATATTCCGGCATTAAGTTTAAATAATATTTTTTGGAGCGTAAACGCCGGACTAATTTTCGGCTTAATAGCTTATTTATATACTCGTTTTTTGCATCTGTTTTCGAAGCTAAGTACTAATATAAAAAACATAGCTTTTCGTCCTTTTATCGCTGGCCTGGTAATTATTATATTTTATTATTTTTTCGATTTGCGAAAATACATGGGCCTCGGTTTACCAAGTATAAGCAGCTCTTTTGTAGAGCAAATGAATACTTACGATTTTCTGATTAAACTTTTACTCACTTCTTTTACCATTGCGTTCGGTTTTAAAGGTGGCGAAGTAACACCCCTTTTCTTTATTGGCGCTACACTCGGTAACGTGCTCATTTGGTTTATTCCCTTACCTATGTCGCTACTTGCAGGCATGGGTTTCGTTGCTGTTTTTGCCGGCGTAACCAATACTCCTCTGGCCTGCATCCTCATGGGAGCAGAGCTGTTCGGGGTAGAGAGTGTTTTCTACATAGCGATTGCGTGTGTGGTGGCGTATTTGTTTTCTGGGAAAAAGTTATGAGTTATGAGTTGTGAATTGTGAATTGTGAGTTGTGCAACCATTTTCTAACTACTAATACCTTGCCTAAATTCACCACCTCATTTTTGCTACGACACATTCAAGCCAGACAACTCACAATTCACAACTCACAATTCAACACGCAATATCCCCCCATTCCTTCCGTTATCTCTAAAAACCCCACGACATGAATTAAAGCTCTACCTGCTAAATTCAATCACATGTCTAAAAACATCAACATCTACGATAACAATTGGATTGATATCGTATTCGAAAATCGCAACCATGAGTATGGTGCTTATCAAATTAGAAAAAGTAGCAATCGGAATTCCATTTTAGGAATAGTAGGAATGTTTTCCTTCCTAGGACTAGCCTTCGGTTTCATTCTGCTTTTTAGCTCTTTTAAAGACAAGTATATGGATGCTCCTGACATTTCCATGCCTCAGGATACTTTTTTCATCCTGCGCCTCGAAATGTTTCCTATTGAAGAACCAGAAATTGAACTGCAACCTGCAAGTGCTGGTTCGGCTGTGCCAGAAGAAATAGAAAGCATTGCATTGGTGGAACCAGAAATTGTACCAGACAATACCATTCCTGCAGAACTATTACCGCCAACGCAAGAAGAGATGGTTGGTAAAACCATTGCGAATACTACCAATACCGAAGGTACTGGTGGCGATAATGCAGAACCTAAGGAAGCTGAGAGTACTGGAGGAAATGGCACGGGAACAGGTCTAGGAATTGGTGCACCAAATGAAATTGGCATTACTGCCGAAAAAATGCCTGAATTCCCTGGTGGAGAACTCGCTTTGTTAAACCATGTAAAATCTAGATCGAAATTTACACAAATGGCACTCGAAAATAAAATTTCTGGAACCATGTATGTAAGCTTTGTTGTAAATGAAAAAGGCAAAGTAGTACTACCTAAAATTGAACGTGGACTAGGCTATGGGATGGATGAAATGTTGTTAAGTGTAATCAACTCTTTGCCAGATTTTACACCTGCAGAACAAAACGGACGCAATGTGAAGATAAGGATGATGTTGCCGGTGAAGTTTGAACTTAGGTGACGAATTAACGAACTAGCGAATTAACGAACTAGCGAATTTACAAATTAGCGAGGGTGCGACTAAGCTGCGTTTCGCTAATTCGCCAGTTCGCTAGTTCTTTAATTCGATAAAGGTTCGATTTATGGTATGAGTAAATTCAGTAAGGTTCCGGTGCCAGCGGATACTAAACTCCATTGTTCAAAGGGAAATTCGATAATGGCGGTGCCTGAAGTGGGTAAATGCCCAATGTTTGTATGGCACAAGTATTCGATGGCAAATTCGAAAGCTGGGTTGTGCCCGGTAAGTAATACTATATCGTATGAAGGGTTGAGTTCATTAATCACTTTTAACAAACTGGCCATGCTTGCTTCGTAAATACTATCGTTTAGTTCGATTGTTTTTTTATCAATAGAAAATGTTTTGGCAAAAATT
The DNA here is from genome assembly GCA_943371235.1 of Sphingobacterium thalpophilum. Lineage (GTDB taxonomy): Bacteria > Bacteroidota > Bacteroidia > Sphingobacteriales > Sphingobacteriaceae > CAJBVG01. The sequence goes on from CALRTZ010000009.1 coordinate 61,403, forward strand.
TTAGCCGTTTGGTAGGCTCTTTCTGCCGGACTGCTTATAATATGTTCGGGTGTTATATTTTTTTTGATTTCTTCCGAAACCCTTTGCACATCTTCTTTTCCGCGCTCCACCAATTTCCGTTTGAAATCGTATGTTCCAAAATCTGCTTTTTCAGCTTTACCGTGTCGCGCAAGTAAGAGTGTTTTCATGTTATTCGTTTGCCATTTTTACCAAACTTGGGATGTCTTGTTTTTCCATGCAGTTAAAATGTTTTTTAGGGCAATTTATATGTCCTATTTTACTACATGGGCGGCAACTGAGTCCCTTCACTTCAAAGTTAAAATATTCTGTTTGATAGGGGTACATGCCAAATTCTGGAATGGTATTACCCCAAACTGCTAAAGTTTTTTTCTTAAAGGCTGCAGCAATGTGCATTAAACCAGTATCGTTACTCACTACTATATCGGCTTGTTTTACTATGGATGCCGATTCGTTGATGCTGTATTTCCCGCATGAATTGTAAATTCTACTTGGATCTATTTGTTCTAAATGCCATGCATTTGCAGCATCGTCTTTTCCGCCCAAAACAATGATGGGCTTTGTACTTTGCTTGCAAAATTTTTGTAATTGATGTATAGGTAATCTCTTGGTACTGTGTTGCGCACCAATTACTAAAGCAATGTATCCAGTGCTAAAAATAGGAGCAAGGCTGTTTAAATTTACTTCTTCTTCGGGAGCAATAAAATAGTCTAAACCCCTGTTATCATTACTAATTCCGAGGCTTTTGCAGGTGTCAAAATATCGATCCACAATATGAGTTTTAGGCAATCGGTTCCATTTTAAATTTACCATTAACCATTTTTCAATGTTTAATTTATTGAAAGAAAATGACGGAATGCCTAATGATTTTTTAAAACGTAAGCTTCGTAGGTTATGATGTAAATCTATAATGTAATCGAACTTTTCTTTTTTTAACTCTGCTATTGTTTTGTCGTAAACAGAAGAAATAGTATGTATTTTATGGATGTATGGATTATTTTTTAATACCGGAATAAAAGGTGTTTTAGTTAGGTAATGAACTTCTGCATTCAGCTGCTCTTTTAATGCCCTAACTACAGGACTTGTAAGCACAATGTCGCCAATAGAACTAAAACGAATGACCAATACTTTCATTTATTTTTTCGATTTAAAATATTCGCCTAATTTATTTTTATCCCAAGCATTTAAACAAAACTCTTTGCTTAATCCTCCTTTTTGAGCAACCATCACACCATATTTCATATCGTGGTAGCCTTCCTTTTTGTGGGCATCAGGATTTATACTTAACAATACACCTTTTTGCAATGCATAATCAATCCAACGCCAATCTAAATCTAATCGCAAAGGATTTGCATTTATTTCAATGGCCACCTTATTTGCCGCACAAGCATCTATTATTAATTGATGGTTGATAGGGTAGCCTTGCCTTGCTAACAATAAACGACCTGTTGGGTGCCCAAGCATGGTGGTATAAGGGTTTTCGATGGCTTTTATTAAGCGTGCATTTGCTTTTGTTTCATCCATCTTTAAATTAGAATGTACAGAGGCTACAATAAAATCAAATTGCTTTAATAACTCTTCTTCGTAATCTAAAGATCCATCATTTAAAATATCCGACTCAATGCCTTTAAAAATATGGAAGTCGGGATATTTTTTATTCAGTTTTTCTATTTCCTCAAATTGCTGTAAAAGTCTATCTGGCTTTAACCCGTTGGCATAAAATGCCGACTGCGAATGGTCGCAAATTCCTAAATACTCATAGCCTAATTCTTTACAATACACAGCCATTTCTTCGAGTGTATGTATCCCGTCTGACCATGTGCTGTGGTTATGCAAAGAACCTTTCAGGTCTTCGTTTTGTATGAGTGTTGGTATTTTATTTTCTTTAGCAAGCTCTACTTCTCTATTGCCTTCACGCATCGGAACAGGAATGAAACCAATCCCTAAAGATTTATATATAGCTTCATCGGAGTTTATATTTTCTTTTGATAATTTTTCTACATCAAAATTTGGTAACAAAGCAATGTGCTCAACGCTACTATTTTTCATAAAGTTTTGAAGTACCCAATTATGATCATCAATAAAATAAATAGTAAGCGGGCTATTCGTATTCCAATTTCCTTTCCATTCGTGTTGATTTATGGAACCTTCAATGTTTTCTATACTTTGAAGCGTATTAGTTATTTCGTTAAGTTTATTCAGAGGTGCTGAAAACTCTAAAGCCGTAATTATTTCACAGTTACGAGCCAATTGGCCTACTGGGGTAATATCAATAGTTGTTTTTAAATCGTTATAAAATTGCAGGGCATTAGACAGCAGGAGTGAACCTTTATTCATTAAGGTAAACTCAATTAATTTTTTAACCTCTTCTTGCGTTTTATACCCAAATCCTTTAGCTTCTACTAATCGGTTTTCTATGCAGGCATAATACAATTCGCCAATATTGTCTATGTTTAATTGTTTCCAAATAATTTGAATTTTCTTTGGTCCGAGCCCTTTAATACCAAGCATTTCAATAAGTCCGCTTGGAGTATCTGCTTTAAGATTCTCTAATTCGGCAATTGCATTTGTATTAATGAGTTCTAAAATTTTAGCAGCAACGCTTTTTCCGACTCCTTCTATTTTCGCTAACTCTTCTTCTGTTTTTTCTGCTAATGGTTCGGCAAATTTTCCGAGTTTATAAGCAGCATTGTTTATCGATTTTATTTTAAACCCATTCCCATCATGAAGCTCCATTAATTGGCCCAATAATTTTAATGCAGAAACAATTTCTTTATTCGTTTTCATGCTTATTCTATTACAGGGCTCATTAATAAACGAGTTTGTATACCACTGTTATTTTTTAATTGCTCAAATGTTTTTGCATAAGGCAATAATGCTTTATACTCTTGAGGCATCAGGTAAATTTTAGCTTCTTCGGTTAGTTTGCTCATGAACTTCTGAAAAGGATTAGACATTTCAGGATAGTTTACAATTCTATACTCCGTAAGTTTCGCTTTTTTTACTGCTATTTCTATGGCATCTTCTGTATTTCCTAAAACATCTACTAAACCAATGTTTTTTGCATCTGTTCCTGTATATACTCTACCACCTGCAATTCTTAACACTGCATTTATATCCATTCCTCTACCTTCGGCAACTTTAGTTGTAAAATCAGTATAAATTCTATTTACCTCATTTTGTATGATGTTTCTTTCGGCAGGGCTAAGGGCTTTCGTATAGTTTCCTAAATCTGCATATTCTCCAATTTTTACTTGGTCGAAAGTGATGCCTAATTTATTTTTGAAGAAATTTTCGGCGTTAAATAAAATTCCATATACTCCAATAGAGCCTGTAATAGTGGTAGGTTCCGCAACAATGGTATCGGCAGCGCAGGCAATTAAATAACCACCAGAAGCAGCTACATCACCCATTGAAACTATAAAAGGTTTTACTTTTTTGGCAAGCACTACCTCTCTCCATATAACATCAGAAGCGAGTGCGCTTCCTCCAGGTGAGTTTACACGTAATACAATGGCTTTAATGCTTTCATCTAATCTAGCTTTTCTAATTGCTTTAGAAATAGTTTCAGAACCAATGGTTTCATCGTTACCACTGCCGCTGTTTATTTCTCCACTTGCATAAATTACAGCAACTTTATTTTTAGAGATTGAAATATCGGGTTTAGATGATTTAGAATACTGATGCATCGTAACTAAATTCAATTCTTTTATAGAAGATTTATTACTGCTCTTCACTAACCTCATTAATAGCTCATCTTTATACGCCAATCTATCTGCCAATTTATAGGTTATTGCATCGCCGGCATTTCTTACTTTTAATTGCAAAGCAATATTACGTATGCTGTCTTTTGGCATGTTACGTGCAATGGCAATATTACTTACCATATGGTTAAATAACGATTGTAGGTACACGTTTATTTGCAGTTTGTTAGAGTCGCTCATGTGATCGCTCATATAAGGTTCTACCGCACTTTTAAAAGAACCTACCCGAATTATTTCTGGCTTAATTTCTAATTTTTCGAATGCATTTTTAAAAAACATGTATTGTGTACTAAACCCTTTTAATTCTAGTAAGCCCGATGGATTTAAATAAACACTATCGGCAACAGAAGATAGGTAGTATGCTTTTTGTGTATAAAATTCGCTGTATGCGTAAATAAATTTGTTCGATTTTTTAAAACGAATGAGCGCATTTCGAATTTCTTCAACGGTTGATAAACCTGCATTAATATTAGATACATCGATGTATATACCATCAATATTAGGGTCGGAGCTAGCTTTCTCTATATTTTCTAATATTGAAGTTAAGCCAAGTGTAGTCGTAAAGCCATATTCTTCTAATCCTTCAAAAGGATTGTCGGCGCTGCGTTCTACAATTTCTTCGTTGAGCTGAATATGTAAAATGCTATGGTTTTTAACTTCTATTTTTTGATCATCACTTATGCTCATAATACTGCCTATAATAAGTAAGAAACCCACAAAGAACAGCAAAAGCACCGAAAGGAATGCACCAATCATGGATGCAAAAACGTATTTAAAAAATTGTTTCATCTTATTAAGAATATATGCAATAATAATAATAAAATCCCTTTATTTTTACGCCAATGAAAGCGATTTTACTTTTAGGTAGTAACCTAGAGAACCCCCTTACACAATTGAACACTGCTGTAGAGCGGCTATCCGAATTGGGTAATGTACGTGGGAGTTCATCTGTATACATAACTGCGGCTTGGGGCAAAACAGACCAAGCCGATTTTTATAACCAAGCAGTTGAGATTGAATTTGAAATGTCGCCATCTGTTTTAATGAAAAAAATTATTGAAATAGAGCAGCTTATGGGCAGAGAGCGGATCAATAAGTGGGAACCTAGAATTATTGATATTGATATCATTTATATTGAAGATCTAATTATTGAGGATGAATTATTGAATGTTCCGCATCCTCACATGCAAAACAGAATGTTTGTTTTACAACCTATTGCAGAATTAAATAATGCTTGGCAACATCCAATTTTAAAGATGAATGTAATAGAGTTAATACAAAATTGTAACGATAAATTAGAAGTTCGTAAATTAACAATTGAATAAAATTTAGTAAGTTTGGTTATTAAGCTGATAAAATACACCCCCCAATAGTGTCACAAATTTACAATCTCAGTTATTTGCAAGAAGTGTCTAAGGGCAACATTGCATTTATGTTAGATATGATACATATTTTTTTAACTAAAACTCCTGAAACGCTTGATATACTTAAGAAAGAGGTGGAAGCGAATAATTGGGAAATGGTTGGATTTTATGCTCATAAACTAAAGGCAACGTATGCTTACATGGGTATGCAAGAATTAAAAGAATTGTTGATATTGATTGAAAAGTCGGCAAAACAAATGGAAAATTTACATGAAATACCAGTTTGGTTTTCATCAATACTTAAAGCTACTCAACCCGCACTAGTAGAAATTGCGGAACATAAACAATTATTAGAAAAAGCATTATAAATATAAATTATGAAAGTATTAATTGTAGATGATGAAGAGATGGCCATTAAAATGGTAGAACATCAGATGAAACTCGACGGTTTTGAAGTAATTACAAGCACAGACGGTAGAGATGCCATTGATTTAATTAAATCTCAAGAACCAGATATCGTAATATCTGATATTATGATGCCATTTATGTCGGGTTTAGAATTATTAGAATTGATTAAAGCAGAGCAACGAAAAATTCCTGTAATCCTAATTTCAGCTTTAGATGATGTGGAAGTTATACAAACAGCAATAGGAATGGGAGCCGACGATTTTGTCATAAAACCAGTGAAAATGGATGAGCTATCGTTGAGGATTAAAAGGGTGTTGGCTAACCATAATATGGCTTAATACTAGAAATATTACAATTAACTCGTTTGTTTGGTAGAATTTTTGCTTATGATTGAGCAAAAATTCAACATATGAGAAGTATTTTAAGTTTTATTTTACTTACTACGCTGACTTTGAGCGCATCTGCTCAATATAATTTCACAAAAGTTAGCGATTTAGCAATTGGTAACAACAGGTATTCGAACATTTGGGGCTACGCACAAGCCAATAAAGAGTACGCTTTGTTAGCCTGTCAAGGTTCATCAACCTTAAATGATGCTTGTGCTATTGTAGACGTAACCAACCCAGCAAGCCCGAACACTTTATTCAAAGTACCTGGCCCGAACTCATTATGGAGAGAAATTCGCACTTGGCAACATTATGCCTATATAACCACTGAGGCATCAGACAATACATTTGGCATAACCATAGTAGATTTACAGTATTTACCAGACAGTATCAAAACGAAGCAGTACACTGCAGATGGTGTAATTAGCAATGTGCATGCTTTGCACATAGACAATGGCTTTTTATATTTATACGGTGCTAACAATGCTCTTTCACAGGGCGGTGCCTTAATATTAGATTTAACAGATCCTTGGAACCCAGTAGTCGCTGGCTCGTATGCTACTAAATATGTACATGATGGAATCGTAAGAAACAATATTATGTACTCTGGAGAAATTTTTGACGGAACTTTTTCAATAGTAAACGTTAGCAATAAAAGTTTGCCAGTTGTAATTAATCAACAAGTTACACCAAGTGCCTTTACACACAATACGTGGCTTTCTACAGATTCTAAATACTTGTTTACAACAGATGAAAAGGCAGATGCTTACGTAACAAGTTACGATGTATCGAACCCTTTGAACATAGTGGAATTAGACAGATACAGAAGACCACCAGCAGGCGGTGCCATTCCTCATAATACCTATATTTTAAGAGATTCTTTAGTAACTGGAACCAACACAGATTGGTTACATACTTCTTATTATACCATGGGCACCACCATTGTGGATGCAGCAAAGCCAGATAATTTAGTAGAAGTGGCGCATTACGATACCAGCCCTTTAACCGGAAACGGCTATCAAGGTGCTTGGGGTGTATATCCTTATTTACCTTCAGGAAAAGTCTTGGTTTCGGATATGGAATTAGGTTTGTTTGTTTTACAACCTAATTACCAAAGAGCATGTTATTTAGAAGGTATTATTACAGATTCAATCACAAATTTACCTATTCCAAATGCTCGCGTAACTTTTATTGGAAACTCACATGTTAAAAATTCTAAAAATGATGGTTCTTATAAAACAGGTATTGTAACAGAAGCAAATAATGCAGTACGATTTACAGCTCCAGGTTATCAAACTAAAACATTAACCGTAAACCTTACAAGAGCAAGTGTTACAAACTTTAATGTAAAATTAAGTCCTGGTGCCAATGGCATTGTTCATGAAAAGTCATTTGATGGTAAAATATACCCTAGCAATGTAATAAATGAGTTATACATAGAAAATCCTAGTAATAAAAAATTACTTTTAGTTATTAATGATTTGAGTGGAAAGCTTATCAAATCAGAAACGATAGAAAGTGCAAAAGAAACCGTTAATGTATCAGCCTTAACAGCAGGCACCTATGTAGTTCAATTACAAGAAAACGATTTATTATTATTCACCGAAAAAATTATAAAACAATAAACAATTTTACTTACTAACTAAATTTTACTTACTAACTAAATGAAACGAATTATTAATTTATGTGTATTAGGATTCTTAGCCCTTAGTACTCAAGCACAAGATTTAAATATTGTGCAAAGATCTAGAGTTCCGTATCCAGGAACTTCCAATATTTGGGGGCATGTAGATTCTACAGGAAAAGAATACGCATTAGTGGGAGCCAACAATCAACTTTCTATAGTTGATGTAACAAATCCAGCAACTCCTGTGAAGAAATTTGCAGTACCAGGACCTAACTCTGCATGGAGAGAAATACGTACTTGGGGTAAATACGCATATGTTACTACCGAAGGTGGTGGCGGATTAACCATTGTTGACATGCGTTTTTTACCAGATACAGTTTACCACAAACAATATACAGGTAATGGTGCTATCAACGGGCAATTAGATGCTATACATGCTTTACACATTGATAACGGAAAATTATATTTATATGGTGGCGATTTACTGGGTGGTAGAGCAAAAATATTTAGCTTATCAGACCCTTGGAACCCTAATTATTTAGGTACTGTTTCTGATGATTATGTGCATGATGGTTTTGTGAAAAACGATACTCTTTACTCTTGTCAGATTTACGACGGTGTAATGGAAATTATTGATGCACGTAACCCCGCAGCACCTGTAATTATTGGATCTCAACTCACTCCAAAACAGTTTACGCACAACTCTTGGATGTCAACCAACGGAAAAGTGATGTACACAACAGACGAGGTTACAGGTTCGTGGGTAACTTCTTATGATATTTCAGATATTCAAAATATTAAAGAATTAGATAGATACATACATAACAATTCTGGTTCTATTGGTCATAATACCTATGTATTGAATAACTCTTCTATAACCGGCCATAATACAGATTTCTTATGGACATCTTATTATACGGATGGTATTACGGTAGTAGATGCAGCGCGTCCAGATAACTTAGTTGAGATTGGTTATTTCGATTCGTCGCCTAATTTTTCTGGTAACGGTTTCCATGGTGCTTGGGGAGTGTATCCTTATTTACCATCGGGCAACGTGTTAATTTCTGATATTGAAAGAGGGATGTTAGTAGTAACGCCTACCTACAAAAGAGCGTGTTACTTAGAGGGTATAATTACCGATGCAATAACTAACGTGCCTATTGCAGGTGCAACTATTACTGTTTTAGGTAAAACTAGTTTAAATGGTACCACAAACCTTTCAGGTGTATATAAAAACGGTACTGTTGACACGGGAACTTATGTAGTAGAAATTGCTAGTCATGGTTACGTAACCAAAACAGTAAACGTAGTTTTACAATCGGGCCAAGTAACTTCTTTAAATTATGCCTTAGGAAAGCAAGCTAATTTTCCATTTAACACCATCGTTAAAGATTCAACAGGAGCAGCACTTGCTGGTGTAAATGTATTAATTCGTAATTCAGAATATACATATGAAACCGTTACTAATGGTAGTGGTGTAATAGATTTCCCTGTTTTTTATGCTGGTAAATATGCACTTTACATTGGTAAGTTTGGTTATCATACCATTTTTATTGATTCAACAGATTATTTAACTGTAAATGATATCCCGAATTTAAAATTAGCAAAAGGATACGAAGACGATTTCTTCTTTGATTTTGATTGGCAAGTAGTTTCTACCGCTACCACTGGAAATTGGGTAAAAGC
>CALRTZ010000010.1:0-70427 GCA_943371235.1 Sphingobacterium thalpophilum
CGCTCTTTGCGTGAACGAATATAAATTTCACGCAAAGAGCGCTAAGTATTCGCAAAGGTCGCAAAGGAAGAATTAACGCAGACGATCTGCGGAACGGACCAAGTTCTCGTCTTTTTTGATGGCTCTGGCGGCGAGGGCTGCGAACACAATACTTACGCTTGGAAAGATTACTGCCATGCCCGTAACGATATTACTGACGCCTTCGGCATTTACCGTGGTATAGGCTGAACTTAACAATGTAACAATGAAAGCGAATATCAAAATAATCATCACTCTGGTTATACGCAATTGCCTAACTCGGTTATTGTATTGAAAAATGGCTACAAAAAAAGCCATGCCAATAACCAACACCATTAAGCTCTTTGCATAATTAGGTTTCGCAATTACAAATTCATTGGTGCTGAAATCTTTTTCGAACCTCCCTTGTATGGTTAGTTTTACTTCTTTAAAACTTGCATCTGTTTGCTTCTCTGTAAAAGTATAAATAGGGAAGAAAAACATAAGCGCCAAAGAGGTTGAGGCGATGAAGAGGTAGAGGGTTTGTACTCGTTGGATCATGGTTAATTGTGAATTGTGAATTGTGAATTGTGAATTGTGAATTTCAGCACCATTTGTGGTTGGCTGAAGAGTTATAATAAATTTAAATTCTTTTTTTTAGTAATTATTATACTTGTTATGATTTTATATACTTGTTTAGTTTCGTCAATTAGTTTATCATAATTTTCTTTGTCGATATAGCTTGTATTCTTCAATAAATCTAACCAAAACAGAGTTTCATTTGCTTCTTTTTGTGAAATTGAAAATTTATTTGCAAAATCTTTCGCAGATTGAGCATCTATTGCTTCTCTAACATTTGCAGCAATCGAAGTGCCGGCTCTTAAAAATTGTTTTGACAATACTGTTTCGTTGTGTTTACTTTTAATTTCTTTGTAAGTATTTACTACACTTACTGCTAATTTATACGACTTTATTTTAATTATATTCTCCCTCATCTCACTATCCCATTTAGTTAATTAAACAAATGAACGTATCTTTTTTTTCATTAAAAATAAAAAAAGAAAAAAGCTGCATTTATCATCCTTAGTAAATACAGCTTTCCCCCATTCACAATTCACAATTTACAATTTACAATTTTCTAAAGCTTGTTGCTCCGTAGTTCGCGCTCGCCCCTAGTTCTTCTTCTATGCGCAACAACTGGTTGTATTTCGCGATCCGGTCTGAGCGTGATGCTGAACCTGTTTTTATTTGTCCGCAGTTTAAGGCCACTGCTAAATCTGCAATGGTATAATCTTCGGTTTCGCCAGAGCGGTGACTCATTACTGAGGTATAGCCTGCTTTGTGCGCCATATTTACGGCATCAATGGTTTCGGTAAGGGTACCAATTTGGTTTACCTTTACTAAAATTGAATTCGCAATGTTATTTTTAATTCCTTCTGATAATCGTTTTACGTTGGTTACGAATAAATCGTCGCCTACTAATTGAACCTTATCTCCCACTGCTTTGGTAAGCTCTGCCCATCCAGCCCAATCGTCTTCGCCCAATCCATCTTCAATAGAAATGATCGGATATTTTTTGCACCAATCTGCCCAGTAAGAAACCATCTCGCTAGAAGTTAATTTTTCGCCGCTCGATTTGTGGAAGTGGTAAACTTTTTCGTCTGCATTGTACATTTCTGCAGATGCTGCATCCATGGCAATCCATACATCTTCACCTGGGCGGTAGCCTGCTGCTTCAATAGCTTGCAATACTGTTTCAATGGCTTCTACATTCGATTGCATGTTGGGCGCAAAACCACCTTCGTCGCCTACGTTGGTAGAGTAGCCTTTTTTCTTCAATACCGCTTTTAAGTGATGGAAAATTTCGGTTCCCATTCTCAATCCTTCAGAAAATGATTTCGCTCCGAATGGCATCACCATAAATTCTTGAAAATCTATTTTATTATCGGCGTGTGCACCACCGTTTAAAATGTTCATCATTGGAACCGGCAAGGTATTTGCGTTTACACCACCGATGTAACGGTACAAAGGTTGGCGCGATTCCATTGCAGCTGCTTTCGCAACGGCCATCGAAACTCCTAAAATTGCATTTGCTCCTAAGTTTGCTTTGTTGTGCGTACCATCTAGTTGAATCATCAACTTATCGATCATGTTCTGTTCAAACACATCTAAACTCAATAGTTCTGGCGCTATACGGTCGTTCACATTGTCGACTGCCATAAGCACACCTTTGCCCATGTATTTAGATTTGTCGTTATCTCGCAACTCCACCGCTTCGTGCGTTCCGGTAGAAGCACCCGAAGGCACTGCTGCTCTTCCTAAACTTCCGTTTTCTGTTAATACATCTACTTCAATAGTAGGGTTGCCTCGAGAGTCGAGGATTTGGCGGGCTTTTACGTCGATAATAATGCTCATTTTGTTGAATTGTGAGTTGTGAATTGTGAGTTGTGAATTTAGGTTATTAGTTAATTTAATTGGTTATTGAGTTATTAGGTTATTAGCAACACCCTGCTCCCAGCTCCTTGCTCTCCGCACCTCTGCGTCTCTGCCTCCTCTGCGTCTCCTATAGCGTAGCTATAAAATCATCAAACAAGTACCTCGAATCATGCGGGCCTGGCGACGACTCTGGGTGATATTGTACAGAGAACGCTTTTTTACCCTTCACTCGTATGCCTTCAATACTTTGATCGTTTAAATTGATGTGTGTAATTTCTACTTTATCGGATGCGCGAACATCTTCGGGTACCACGCCGAAGCCATGGTTCTGTGAAGTAATTTCGCATTTATTTTGAATCACGTTTTTAACAGGGTGGTTTAAGCCACGGTGACCGTTAAACATTTTATGTGTACGGATGTCGTTGGCAAGAGCAAGCAATTGGTGACCTAAACAAATTCCGAATAAAGGTTGATCATCTGCCAATACACTTTTTACAGTTTCCACTGCGTAAGGCATTGCGGCAGGGTCGCCGGGGCCGTTAGAAATAAAGTAGCCATTCGGTTTCCAAGCTTGCATTTCGGCATAGGTAGTTTTTGCTGGGAATACTTTTACAAATACATCTCGCTCGGCGAAGCAACGTAAAATATTTTTCTTCACGCCAAGGTCTAATACTGCTACGCGGTACTTTGCGTTTTCATCACCAAAATAATAAGGCTCTTTAGTGCTCACGGTAGAAGAAAGTTCAAGCCCATCCATAGAAGGTACGGCTGCTAATTTTTTCTTAAGCTCCTCTACTTCTAAAATTTCTGAAGAGATGATGGCATTCATCGCGCCCTTATCGCGTATATGACGAACCAGCTGGCGAGTATCGATATCAGAAATACCCACGATATTATCATTCAAAAAATAATCTTGAATAGACTCGTCGGCCATTTTGCGGGAGTAATTCATGTTGAAATTCTTACACACTAAGCCCGAGATTTTGATGCTATCCGACTCTACTTCGTTGTGAGTAATTCCGTAATTTCCGATGTGTGCATTGGTGGTTACCATTATTTGACCGAAGTAAGAAGGATCGGTAAAAATTTCTTGGTAACCGGTCATTCCGGTATTAAAACAAATTTCTCCAGTGGTGGTACCAATTTTTCCGGCCGATTTACCGTGGAAAACAGTACCATCTGCTAATACTAATACTGCGGGAATTTTTGCAATTTCTGCCATTTTTTATTTTGAATTAAGCATAAAAAAAGCCTTGTAAAACATTACAAAGCCTCGTGGTTCATTGAAAATGAGCATTTTTGAAGAGATTTCTTCTCAACCTCGTTTAAAAAGATTGTTTTAGGGTTCATTTTCATCAAGGCAAATGTAAGAAAATTCGGAGAATCGTATAAGCATTTTTTGAAAGAATGAAAATTTAGTGGACTTTTGCAGTATGTCTGTACACAAAGAAGTGAAACGCGTTACCACGCATGTGCTCCAAGCAATGAAGCACGATGGGGAGAAAATTGCGATGCTTACCGCATACGATTATTCTACGGCCTTGATTTTAGACGATGCGGGCATCGATATTTTATTGGTTGGCGATTCGGCATCGAACGTAATGGCAGGCCACGAAACTACTTTGCCAATAACGCTTGATCAAATGATTTACCACGCCTCTTCTGTAGTACGTGCAGTAAAGAGAGCATTGGTGGTAGTTGATTTACCTTTCGGTTCGTACCAAGGAAATTCGAAGGAAGCTTTGCAATCATCGATCCGCATTATGAAAGAATCTGGCGGGCACGCAGTAAAATTAGAAGGCGGTGCAGAAGTTCGCGAATCTATAGAACGTATTATTTCTGCAGGCGTACCAGTAATGGGGCATTTGGGCTTAACACCACAATCGATTTATAAATTCGGAACCTATACCGTAAGAGCAAAGGAAGAAGCCGAAGCGAAAAAATTATTAGAAGATGCAGAGGTATTGGAGGCCGCAGGGTGTTTCGCCTTGGTGCTCGAAAAGATTCCTGCGCAATTGGCTAAACAAGTGGCCGAAAAAGTTCGCATACCAGTTATAGGCATTGGTGCCGGAGCAGATGTAGATGGACAAGTATTGGTGGTAAACGATTTGTTGGGATTAACCAAAGGATTTAAACCACGATTTTTACGTCAGTACTTGAATTTATACGAAGAAATTAACGGCGCGGTGAAAGCGTATATTGGAGATGTGAAAGGGAAGGATTTCCCGAATGAGAAAGAACAATACTAATGTGAATGATGAATTTCGTTCACGCAAAGGGCGCTAAGTTTTCGCAAAGAACACAAAGTTTTTACTTAGCGAACTTTGCGAAAACTTAGCGTTTTTTGCGTGAACGTTTTTAATTCTTCAACAACTTCACAGAAGAGCCTTCCTCAAACATCAATAAATACATCCCATTCGAAAGTTCAGATAAATCTACTGTATCATATAACCCATCTGTATAAAAACTTTTAACTTCTCTACCCATAGCATCCATCACTTTTACATTACTAGATTTTCCGCTGGTATTTTTTATATTGAAAATTCCATTACTTGGATTTGGGTATACGCTAAATAATTTTTCGGATTTGTTTTTAGAGAAACCACTTGCAGTACCATTGAATAAAGCAGTGATTTGTGCAGGACTTAAGGCCGATTTATAATAATACACCTCGTCTAAATAACCCGTGAAATTTTGCGTAACTCCAGAAGATGTACCGATGCCAATGTATGATTGTGTTGGAGTACTACTACTTACTAAACCCGTAATGTCTAACTCGGTACTATCGGAACTTAAGATGCCTTTTCCAGTTTGTCCGAATCCGCTGAAATTTTGGAATTTTATTTTATTATTATCTACAAAAATAGAAGTTGTATTATTTTCTTTATTTACCACTATTACCACGTGGTGCCAACTGTCGTCGTTAAATTGCTCTTTACTACAAATAAATATCATTCCACTTGTTCCGTTCTCACCAGCCAAAGCAAAGGTTATACTTCCGTCGTAAAATATATAACCAATAGACATAAATATCCCCTTCGCAAATCCTTGCATACCCGAAGTAAACACGGAATTGATTCCTAGCCCATAGCATTTAACCCAAGCAGCAATAGAAACACTTCCATTTCCATTACCAAAGCCAGTGGTATCGTTCACCTTAAATTCGCTTCCATTCGCAGCATTGAACCATAAGGCTGCATCTGCCACACTGTTCCGATCTGGAACAGGAGCTATCTGAGTGAGCACCCCGTTTTTATTGTTCCCACTTGCATCGTTACCATTCCCATTCATAGGGTAATATGCTAAAGGTGTTTGAGCATTTAGTGCTATGCTAACTGTTAAAAATAAGAGCGTAAATAGTTTTTTCATGTTGTATATAATTAGTTTGTGAGCAAAAATAGTATATAGAGATGAAAGGTGGTATAGTACAAATGAGGTATAATTGAATTGTGAATTTCGTTCACGCAAAGGGCGCTAAGTTTTCGCAAAGAGCGCAAAGTTTTTACTTAGCGAACTTTGCGAAAACTTAGCGTTTTTTGCGTGAACGTTTTTTAATTCTTCAACAACTTCACAGAAGAGCCTTCCTCAAACATCAGCATATATAAACCCTTCGGAAGATTGCTTACATCTATTGAATGATTAATTGTATCAATCTTAAACTCCCCTACTACTCTTCCAAACATATCTACAACTTTAAGTTCTGAAGTTTTATGTTCTCGCATTTGAATCGTTAGCATTCCATCTGTAGGATTAGGATACACGCTGAACATATTTTTTTCATCAGTATTTATACCTACAAAATTATTTATGGTAAAATGCATTGTGTCTGTTGTGGTATTACCGGCGGCATCCATGGCCCATGCTTCCACAAAATAATCGCCGTTTGGTAATGTTGTTGTATTTAAAATTAATGTAGAATCTATAGCCGTAATAGTATCGTCGCCATTAGAATTGGTAAGGATGTGATAGAACGCTCGCTCGTTATAATTACCCGTTGAAAAACAAACAGCATCTCTGGAATACATGGTATTTATGATGTCTTGAATATAGGGGCCGCTAAAATATGTATCGTTAAACATGTTAAAATCGAAACTGTAATCGTCGGTTATTATTGGCATCGGAATGGGTAATTCTTTAATATAAAATCCGATTTTATGCACATCCACTTTCCAAAAAGTATTTATTTGATCGTACACTTTCGAAATAATATCTACATCGCCATACACATTATTGCTCGATAAATAATTTCCGATGGCATCTCTGAACGCAAATTTTTGCCCTGCAACGGCCTCTTCAAAAACAGGTGCGGTGGTATCTTTAAAATTACTCATGTAATAAAGGGGATCGTCGAAAGTCCACCATGAACCCGACCATGTAGCGCCTTTATCTACAATACGTGCGAAATGGCAATGCACAAAACCATTTACCGGGAAATCTACCAACTGCCCAATTACTTCGCCTTCTGCAACGGTATCGCCTACGATTACGGGAATTAATTGTTCATCTAAATGTGCGTATAAATATCCTTGAGAAGAGTCGGTGCTCGAATTAGTATTGGCAATGGCTACACGCCAATGGTAATCGCCGCTAGTAGTGAGCACTGCTTTTACATACCCACTTTTTACTGAGTGTACATTTTCTAAATGCTCCCCAAACAAATCGACACCCGGATGCAAGTAAGTGCTGCCCGGCGAATACTCTTGAATTTCGTTGTATGAATTTCCGATGGCTTGGTAGCTAGCCGTACTAAAATAATCCATCGGATTTTTAAATAATTCGTTGGTACGGTTATTGAATTTTGGATCTATGTTTTCTGGTGCGTCTGCTGTTACAAAAACACGAGCATAGGTTTTAGTTTCGATAAAAGTATCGGCGGTAAAATTGCTGAACTTGTTTAAGTAATATTGATATTGAGTATTGCTTTTGGTACGCGTGCTGATGTACCAATTGTTGTTATAAATTTCCACATCAAAAATAATTCCTTTCTTCGGAGTGTATACATTGCTTAGTGCATCATCAGCATATTTATAAATACCATTTTTACAGATGTAGTACCAAGTATTATTATTGTTAATTAATTGGATGATGGGACTTGGTGCTTGTATATTTTTATCATCCACATAAATTACAGTTCTATTGGTATTGATGTGAGAAAGCTCGCCCTGGTTATTAATGGCTAAGAGAGTAGAGCCTGCTGTTTTTTGTTCATCAAATGTTTTTAGGTTGATGGAGTGTATATACCCAGCGCTGTAAAATGCAAGAAAATTTTTATGTTCGGAGATCTGCAAATTGATGCATTGTGGAAATGTTTTTTTGCTGATTAAAGTTCCTGCATCAGAATAAAAATATAGAGTAGCAGGAGCATTTTCATAATTGGCATCAATGGATACAAATCCATCAGCAGTTTGATGCAAAGTAT
This sequence comes from Sphingobacterium thalpophilum, assembly GCA_943371235.1. GTDB lineage: Bacteria > Bacteroidota > Bacteroidia > Sphingobacteriales > Sphingobacteriaceae > CAJBVG01. The sequence goes on from CALRTZ010000010.1 coordinate 7,853, forward strand.
TGCCATTGAATTTCTTTTGCTGGAAATTGATTTGATTTTCTGCATTTTGGAGCAGCACATCATATTTCAAATTATTCCGATTAGGAATAATAATATGCCCTGCGGGCGATAATGACTGAGCATTTAGGCTGTTTATTCCGAATAGGAATATTCCTAAATAGAGGAATAGTGATTTATTTAGACGGTGCATTGTTTGAGTTTTACCTAAGATAAGGAAAATACACAAATTAAAAAATTCCATATTTTGCCTATTAAACTTAAAAAGTTTCCATAAATTGGAACATTTATATATATTTGTATAATGAATATTATAGAGGTTTCGACAGGAAAAGTTTATCCGATAGACATCTTAGCTATAGAAAAAGCTGACTACAAACGATTATCAAAGTCTAGGTATTTCTTTGATTGGAAAGAGGAGGAAAAGTATGAAACCTACAAGTTGGTTCAGAAAGGACAGAATGATATTTTGGGCCTTGTTTCAATAGAGAGAATAACAAGCGAGTGGAGAATACACATAAGATTATTGACAGTTTCTAAAGAGAATAAAGGAAGCGAAAAAGTTTTTGAAAAGATTGCTGGAAATTTAATCGCTTTTATCTCTAAAATAGCTGTAAAAGAATTTGGAGAGCTGGCTTGTATATCATTACTATCAAAAAGTACAATTGTTGAACATTATATTACTAAATATAAAATGAATATAACAGGCAGAACCTTAAGTTTAGAAATGCCTGAAATAATAGAAATCATTAATATGTATGACCATGAATAATAGAAAAAACAGTGGAGTTGATGACACAGAATTTGGTATTGACTCTAGATATAAAACAAAAAAAGAGCAAGAAAATGAATCGTTACAATTAATGGAAGCGCGTTTAGATCGTATGAAGAATTTAACGAAAGAACAAATTCTACGTGCTAAACTTTTGCAATTAAAATTAATAATGGAGGAATATTTACAAAAGCCATACAATAATGAATATCATTTTGCTCTATTCTTAGCAAATTATATTGATACCATCTATTCTAAAAGAATTGATTTTGCAAGAGATATAAATGTTAGTCCGAATTTTTTAAGTAAAATCATCAATAAACATAGAGCTCCGAAAGAGGAATTTATCTTAAAGCTAATGGTACATTCTGAAAAAGCATTTCGTAATGTGGGTGAGTTCCACGAAAAAACGTGGTATGAAATATATTATCACGAAAAATTTTGTGAATTAATGCAAAATCAGAAAAAATGGAGACCCGAAATGGAAAAGAAAATAAAAGTATCAGAATCTATATAAACAATAAAAACAAAAACAATGAAGGTCTTTTTCGAAGATAACCATCTTATTGGAATAAATAAAGAGTCGGGTACATTGGTGCAGCCAGATAATGGCGGAGATTTAGCTTTAGAGCAATTGGTAAAAGAATACATTAAAGAAAAATACCAAAAACCTGGCGAAGTATTTTTAGGGGTGATACACCGAATAGACCGACCTGTGAGTGGCTTGGTGTTAATGGCACGCACGAGCAAAGCATTGGAGCGCATGAACAAAGCCTTTAAAGACCGCGAAGTACAAAAAACGTATTTAGCCATTGTGCGTAACAGGCCAGCAAATGAACAAGGCACACTCATCCATTGGCTCACCCGCGATCAGCAAAAGGGAATTACAAAAGCACATAATAAAGAAGTGAATGGTTCGCAACGCGCAGAACTACATTATAAATTATTACGCGAAGTAAATGGTTTTTATTTATTAGAGATAAAACCCATCACTGGCAGAACACATCAAATACGTGTACAACTAAGTTCTATGAACTGCCCCATTGTAGGAGATAATAAATACGGCTACCCACGTGGCAACAGAGATAAAAGCATTTGCTTACACTCTTATAAACTAGCCTTTACACACCCTGTAACGAAAGAGCAAATGGAGTTGGTGGCGGAAGTGCCGGAGGATGAGTTTTGGCAGAAGATAGTATTTAGTCATTAGTTTCTAGTCGTTAGTCGTTAGAAGGGGAAAAGCATCAAACTAGCAGAGTTGTGAATGTAATTCACAATTCATTTTTCTTTTCACGCAAAGAAACAAAGGAGCAAAGAAGCAAAGGAGCAAAGAAGCAAAGGGTTTCTTGGCGAACTTGGCGTAAACTTCGCGCTTTTTGCGTGAACGATTTTTTGACTTAATTTTCTGGCATTAAAGTATTTTATAATATACCAACTATTGGTATATTTGCATTTATAACTATTAATCATGGCAAAAAATACTTCTATTTTATTAGGTGATTATTTTGAAAATTTTATAAGTAAACAAATAAAAACGGGTCAGTACACCTCAGCAAGCGAGGTCGTACGTGAGGCTTTAAGGCTTTTTGAGTACGAACAAAAAAAGAAAAAAGAACTTGTCAAATTACTTAAGAAAGGCGAAACTTCTGGTTTTATAAATGATTTTGATAAAGATTTATTTTTAACAAAACTTCATAAAAAAAATAGTTAATTCATGATGTATAGGATAAGTGAAGAGGCAGGAAAAGATTTAGAAAAAATATGGAGATATACACAACAAAATTGGTCAATAGAAAAAGCAGATTCTTATTTAAAACTTATATTTTCTAAAATAGAGACCATCACGAAAAAGCCGTTTGTTGGAGTTAACTACAATAATATTATTTCTGATTATTTCTGTGTTAGGGTTAAATCACATTTAATTTTCTACAAAATAAATATGGAAAGTAACACTATTGACGTTATTAGAATATTACATAATCAAATGGATGTATTAAACATAATTAAAAGCGATTAAATTATTTTATCTAGTCGTTAGTCTATAGAAGAGGGAAAGTATCAAACTAGCAGTGGAGTGAATGTAATTTACAACTCATTCTTTATTTCACATTTACAATATATTTGCTATATTCAATTATGAGAAAGCTTAGCCTAAAAATTGTATTATGGGGTTTTTTTATCCTGTTTACTGGTAATGTAAATGCTCAATGGGGGAATTATCAATTTTTCGAACCGAATGCAAGTTTTTCGGATACGGTTATTTATAACATAGATTCGATTTCGGCAGAGACTTGGAAAATTGGGAAACCTAACAAAGTGAAATTCAATTCGGCATTTAGTAACCCGAATGCATTGTTAACAGATACTAGTGTAAATTATGATACAAGTTTAAACGCCATTATAATTTTTAAAATTTACAATCTACCATGGGCTTGGGGTAATTTCATTGCGATTAGGTGGCTTCAAAAAATAGATCTAGAAGAAAATAAAGATTATGGTTTTATTTATTTAAGTAAGGGGAATAGTAATGTTTGGCATAATGCATTTGAATATTCACCAGACTTCAATTATAATTTTTATGGCTTTAACACAGCAAATGTAGGAGTAGATTCTTCGAACTTACAGAAAGGATTTACGGGTACTGATACTACTTGGAGAGATATGTGGTTGTGTATTTTCGACCAAACTGGTTTTGATACCAGCATCAACTTAAAATTTATATTTAAAACAGACACCTCAAAAACGAATCACGAAGGATGGATGGTTGATAATTTCGAATATCATCCTATAATTTTACATACGGTTGAATCTGAAATGAAAACGAAAGATAAATTTGTAGTATTTCCAAATACTACCAACGGTGTAGTTCATGTAGAATCGACCTTTGATGGTGAAAATAAACAAATCCATTCCATTTCAATTTATGATGCATACGGTAAATTATTGGAACGAAACATTGGTGTAAGCAAACGTGTTACTTTAGATTTGAGCCAATACCCTGATGGGGTGTATTACTTGCGACCAAATACGAAAGACAAAACAGATTATTTAAAAGTAATTTTAAATCATTAGCATGCGCTCTATTGCTATTTTACTTTTATCGCTATTGATATTTAGTTCTTGGCAAATTGCAAATACTTGGGAATATAAAGTAAAAAGAGGCTTTCCGCCCATGCCAAGACCAAGCAAATATAAAATAACAGAGCAAGGAATTCTGTTTGGATCTTTATTATTTAATGACACAAAACTAAGCATAAATCAAGAAGCATCTTGTGCATCCTGCCATAAACAACAATATGCCTTTGCCGATAACGTAAATTTTAGTACTGGCATCAACCATCAAATACAAAATATAAACACCATGCCTCTCTTTAATTTAGCATGGTATAAAAGTTATTTCTGGGATGGAAGGGTAAAGAGTATTGAGGACCAAATTTCACATCCAATAAATAACCCAACTGAAATGGGATCGAATTGGAAATTAATTTTACAAAGACTTAATCAATCTGAACATTATAAAAAATTGAGTTCAGAAATATATGGCACATCTACTATTGATTCTGAAATTGTAGTAAATAGTATTTCACAATTTTTACGCTCCATAATTTCTGATAATTCTAAGTTTGACAGTGTACTAGCGAACAAAGCAAAATTTACAAGTGATGAATACGAAGGTTATGAGCTTGTAAACAACCAAGCCTATGCCAGTGCTTGCATCAACTGTCATTTAACCGAAGCCCAAGTGCTGGGCACCAATGGTGGTTTAGCACATAACGGATTACCAGGTTTAACAAAAGCCATGCGAATTCCTAGCTTACGAAACTTGAAATTCACTGCACCTTATATGCACGATGGTAGATTTAAAACATTAGAAGAAGTAATAGACTTTTATTCTTCGAGTGTAAAAGCTCAGCCATTACTAGACAACAGAATAAAGAGCAACAATGGAAAAGAAGTTTTTACTCAAGAGGAGAAAAGAAAAATTATTGCTTTTTTAAATACGATGAATGACTATACTTTGGTTAGTCGTTAGTCTCTAGTCGTTAGTCGTTAGAAGGGGAAAAGTATCAAGTTAGCAGAGGAGTGAATGTAACTCACAATTCACAACTCACAACTCACAACTCATATTTTTTTCTTTTCACGCAAAGAAACAAAGGAGCAAAGATGCGAAGGGTTTCTTGGCGAACTTGGCGTAAACTTCGCGCTTTTTGCGTGAACGATTTTTTTGAAAAACTCACAATTTATACTTCGCTTGCACCAACCCTGTATCAAATGATTTTACACTTACCAGTTTCCATTTGGTTTCATTCATATTCCCTTGGAAGAGTGCAATTCCATCGCCAAGCATAACAGGGATGTAGGAAATCACCATTTCATCTATGAGTTGTAATCGCAATAATTCGTTTACCAATTGCGCACCACCGTCCACAAAAATATTTTTCCCTTCGCGCGATTTTAATTCAATTACCAAGCTTTGTAAATCGCCAGTATAAAAATGTATGTTGCCAATGCTTTCTTTCGGAGTTCGAGTAATTACATGACACTCTTTATCGGCATGAGGAAATTCAGGAACGAGGGTCATAACCTTATCATAGGTTTTTCTACCTACTAGTACCGTATCAATTGTATTTATAAATTCAGCATACCCATAGTCCTCCCCTTCTTTTTCTACAACTGATAAAAACGAAATATCGTCGTTGGGTTTTGCTATGTAACCGTCGATGGAGCAGGCGATGTAGAGAATGAGCTTTTTCATTGAATTGTAAATTGTGAATGGTGAATTGAAAGGCCAAACCTTCAAACTAGCATAGTTGTGAATGTAATTCACAACTCACAATTCTATTAATTATTAGCGAATTCCGTGCTTAATTTGTACCTCACAATTCTATTGTTTCCACGATCACAAACGTACAGCGTACGATCATAATATGCTACTGCACCGGGGCGGAAAAATTGTTTCGGTCCGGAGCCACGACCACCGAATGATACGTTGATATTCTTTTTAGAGGTATAACCTGCAGGTGGTGGAACTCCTTCTAAGCCTCCGAGTGTAAATAAATACACCGAATCTTTTTGTTCATCCGTTACAAAAATAAAATTACTTCCATCGCCTGCAATGGTAATGCCTTTAGGCTTTCCGAATCTGTTGGGTGTGTAAATAAATCCGTCGGCTTTAGAAGTATCTTGCCCGGCTAAACTGGTGTTTAAAGAATAAGAAGATCCGAACTCCGAAGATTCGAAGCGGATGTATTGTGCTTTTAAGGTTGTAGCATTTGATAAAGAGGTGAACAAGAAGTCGCCTCCGGTTTTAACAATATTAGTTTGAGGGCCTTTAGCTAAAGTAGTAATGGCAAAAGGTTCTTTAAAATAATCGGATACCAAACCTTGCTCAGTAGTAACACTCACATTACTTTCGAATTTATCATTTTGGTTAAATAAAATCACTGCATTATCAGGACCACCAATTTGAGTTCCATTATTAGAAGGACCAGTACGAGTAATGTAATATTTATTGTCGGCCATAATGCTAATGCCACGTAAATGCACAGCAGTATCTGAAGTAGTAAAACTAGTTTTGAAATAAAATGGATGAACAACTGTTTTAGTAATTACAGAGGTACTTAATCCATAACCAGAACTGTTATTTAATTTAAGGCGATATACGGCATCAAGTGTATAGTTCACACCGTTTATCACTGTATCTTTAGTTCCGATGGCTAAGAGCTCTAAACTCCTGTCCATGGCAATTGATTTAACATTAGGGATGCTGCGCTCACCCACTTTTCTGCCCGATTGGTCGAAGCAAACAATTTTACTTGCGGTAGGGTCGGCCACATAAATTAATTCATCGTATCCAACCGCAATATCTGTTGGGTTGTTTACTAATTTTATTTCGGGTAAAATCGGAATAAAGGCAATTGCTTTTTCGTCGTAGTTTGGTACATCAATAAAACCTAAATCGGTTTTATCGCCAAATGGTTTTTCGCATGCACTCAACCCGATTGCAAGCACCATCAAACTAAAAATATATGTACGAATGTTTTTCATTATCTGCTTTCTTTATTAATTGATAATTGCAAGCCAATTTGTTGTGCAAAACCTAAGTAAGGGTGTGGATCTGCGGCATAATCAATACGCAGTGGATGACGACCAACACGAGTTCTAATGCCCATACCAAAGGTTGGCATGCTTGAATCTTTTACGCCTAACTTATATCCCGCTCTTACCGAAATTAAATTCATCCATGCATACTCTACTCCTAAACGAATGTTTTCTGAATTATCATTCGGGTGATGTAATTCTGCAGCCACTTGTATAGAGTTACGATCGTTTTTGTATGGCACCAAAGAAATTCCCATTTTAAATAAGGTAGGTGCTGCGTAGTTATTAATATCAGGATTATTAGAACTAAAGGTAGTAAGCGATTTTGTTTCGCCATCTATTTTAGTGTTTACTCCGAAATTATTTAAGAACACGGCGAATCGTAAATCTTTAAAATCTGTTTTATATAAAAATCCTAAATCCAACATACCCGAGTGCACTGTGTATTGATCAATGCCTTCATAAATATATTTTACACTTACACCGTAGCTAAAATAATCGGATAATATTTTTGCATAACTCGCACCCATTGCCAAGTTCTGAGTGTAGAAATATTGACCAGTTCCGCCTGGTTGAAATTCTGTACGTATTTCCATTGCATCAGACCTAAACGATTGCATGTGTAAACTCCAAACGCTGTATTTTTTGGTCGGCACAATTACACTCAAATAAGAGTTTTGCATATCTGCAAAATACATAGTATTGGAAAGTACATACGTTTGTTGTTTAACATCCACCATGGTTGCAGGGTTAATGTTTGCTGCATATCCATCGCCTGTAACTGCAATTCCAGTTCCACCCATAGCGGTTTGCCTTGGGCTAGTGCTCAACTTTAAAAAGGTAAAGGCTGCTGTACCTGCACGCTGACCACCCAAATTCGGAATCAACTGCGCAGAAGCAAAACTTGTACTTATACTGAGTAATACTGTTATAATTATTCTATTCATTTGTGTCTGTTTTATTTTATGAGCACACTAGCATACGAACATACTAGCACACTAAAACTGCCAACTCAATCCTACCATCATTTGCCTTGGGGTTAAAAACCTTGCAGGGTTAAATGGTGGCGCTCCGTTATCTTGTGGATCTGGGTAATTAGGATCTCTAAAACCATTTGGTAATTGATCGCCTAACTCATACGCTCTACCTGTAACCGGATTTATGATGGCCGCATTTTTATTGTTAAATAAATTTTTCACTTCAAAACTGAAACTCAATACTTGATCTTTCTTTAATTTAAAATCTCTTGTTATTCTGATGTCGGTATTCCACCATGGGCTACCTAATTCTGAGAATGGATTTTTATCATCTGCCTCGTAAATTGGTCGGCCAGTTGGTGCGGTTCCATTTTGATAAAATGGTGTATAACGTAAGCCCGATTTATAAGTAGAAGTGAAGAACACTCTGAACTTATCAAAACTTACCCTACCAATTCTGAAAGAAGTATCGGGTTTAAATATTACTAATAATTTTAAATCCAAGGGGCGGTCCCAAGCTAAGTACTGCTCTACCGTTGGCGATACTGCACCGTTTTCTAAAATTTGTAATTGCGACTCTTGTGCGGAATTTGATTTACCTGTTGCAATTTGATAGGCAGTACTGAAACTTGCCGATAAATATTTTTTAATACGACGGTTTAAAGTTACTTCGAAACCACGAATACGTGCATAATCTTGGTTGATGCTGAAATTCTTTTCTACAAATCGGCCTGTTTGATCTTTTACAATTATTCTACGACTTACGATGTAATCAAACTTATCATTATAAAAAGCTGTTGCGGTAATTGCGAAGTTAGAGGTTACTTGTGTTTTTATCCCTACTTCATACGATACAGTTACCTCTGGATTTATATCGGGGTTTCCTAGGTTTGATAAGAAAGATCTGTTTTGAAAAACAGGATCTAAACCTGCATATACAAAACGCGGGTGAGGCAATCTGCTTAAATGCCCATAGTTAAAATACAATACATTGTTTTCTGAAACCGGGAAAGAAACTCTCAGCTTCGGTAACAAACGGAATTTAAATCGGCGACCAAAAATATCGGTAGAATTATTCATATAACTCTCGCGGATGGGATCAATTACAGGTGCTGCAGGATCATTCACCGCATTATCAGCAAACTTGCCGGGAGCCCAATAATTTAAACGTACTCCGAGGTTTACAATGATACCTTTATAACGCAATTCATCTTGCACATAAATACCTCCTGTTGCTGGTTTCACTTTCCATATATCATTACTTTGCCCAATGCTACTAGATGCTGTAGTAGTCGTATCGTCGATAATAATTGGAGCACCAATCCAAGGGCGAGTAACGTCTACCCATTGGTATTCTTGCTCTTTATGTTCTATACCAAAACTAATAAAGTTGGTTTTATTAGGCGTGTAATTGAATTTTACTTTGAAGGTATTTTCTATCGCGTAGTGGTCGTGCCATAGCGTAGAAACCCCGCCGTTGTTATATAATCCGGGACCAGGATTTACAAAAATAACTGAGTCGTTCGGATTGTAAATCGTAACCGGATCGGAAACGATTGATTGAGGATCGTAAATTTGATCGATGGTTGATGGGCGGAATGGGCGACCGTTTGCATCGGCTCTTAAGTTCGTAAACAAACGAGCAAAAGAAACATCCATTGACAATTTTGGATTAAATAAATTTAAATATTGAATGATGGTTAAGTTGGATTTATGCGTGTAAGTAGTTGCATTATCCATGTTCAAACTAAACAAATATTGATAACCCGGCGTAACGATTGCGTTGTTACCAATAATTTGTAATGAACGAGTATTCTGATTGATGTTTAATGAATTTTGATTAGAGATAGATAATTTTCTACCTGGTTTAATATTGTAGGTAATTTTAAAAGTGTTCGACCATTTGTTGTCTTCTCTTGGAGCAAAAATAGAATCGTTGTTGGGTACTAAAGAGGAGTGTAATTGTTTTGCCGGAGTTTTAAAAAACTCATCGGTTAACTCCATATTGAAACTGGTAAAGAAAGTAATTTTTTTCTTTGTTCCGGGTATCGGACCACTGAGAGATAAACTCAACATGTCTGTATTCCATTGCGACCTTTCATTGAAGCCTAAATTATCTCTGAAATAAGCACCACCGAAACGGTAACGATCGGAACCTTCGCGAATACGAGTTAATACCACACCCGAAGTTCCTTCGCCGTACTCTGCACCTACCCCACCAGTAATTACTTCAATATCATTAATTGCATTGGCGGCAATCTCTACTCCGAAACCTGTACCAGCCAAAGGGTCTTGTGCATTTATACCGTCTACTAAATATTGTGTTTCATATACACGACCACCACGAATTTGTAAACCATCTGGGTTCTGACTTACACCTGCTTGATTGGCTACAATAGATTGAACGTCTTTTACGCTCATGTCTTTTATATCTTCCGAAGTTACTTTTGTACTCGATTTACCCGACTCTAAATCTATAATTGTTTTTTGTCCGAGTACTTCTACCACACCAATTTCCGTACTTACTTCACTCAATTGTAAGTTTAAGGTAGTAGTACCAGCTGCTGTAACTTTTACTCCGTTATAAATTAATTCTTTGTATCCTAAGTACACCACTTTAAGTGTATAGTCGCCCGGCTTTACATTTGTTAAGGTGTAATTTCCATTAAAATCTGTTGGCACAGCAAGGTAGGTACCCACAATACTCACGGTGGCGCCTATAATGGCTTCCTTCGTTTTTTTGTCGATAACCTTTCCTTTGATGCTACCGTTTTGTGCATGGGTTTGCAGGGCGGCGGCAGTAAGGATAATAAATACGAGTAAAATTCTTTTCATATTTTAATCTCTGTTTAGAGTAAGTTCACAATTCTGATATTAAGTATAATTTTTTCTTTTACACAGAGGCACAGAGAGCACAGAGTAACTTTCTCTGTGTGCTCGGTGTCTTTGTGTAAAAGATTTTTTAATTAATCAATCTCGTTATTCCGTCTTTCAAAAAGGGAATATTGAAATTAATCAGCAAGCCCATTTTCTTGTTCGATAATTTTAAATAAGTTAATAATTGAGATTTATGAACAGGCAATATATTTTCAATCGCTTTTAATTCAAGTATTAATCTATTATCAACTAAAATATCTACAATAAAAACTTTATCTAATTCTTCTCCTTTATAAATAATTTTTAAAGGAACATTCTCTTTACAAAAAATATTCTTTCTCTTAAGCTCTTTTACCAAACATTCTTGATAAACTGATTCTAATAATCCAGGACCTAAAGTTTTATGAACTTCAATGGAAGCTCCAATTACTAATTTTGTTAATTCATTTATCTCCATCACAAATCTCCTTTAATTTTTTTTTCCTTTACACAGAGACTCAGAGAGCACAGAGAAACTTGCTTTGTGCTCTCTGTGTCTCTGTGTAAAAGATTTTTTTTAATTAATATATTTATATAATACTACCATCCAAACTCATCCATAAAAACTTTCTCAAAAAACTTCTTCAATTCATCTTGCTGTCCGTTGCCATCTGCATCGGCTTGAAGTTTATATAAATCCATGCTAAAAAATATCTGATTGGTTTGGCTACTTACGTTTAATGTTTTTGCACACATAGTACGAGTGTTTGTTACTCCATTCGTTCTTCTTATTTGTGCTTTGTAAACAGGCAGTGCACTCGATTTTGCATAGAAAGGATCTACGGCATCTGCGAAGTTGCTAACTTTTAGTGTTGGGTAACCAACTGCATTTACAGCATCGGGTACAAGTAGTGAATCTACTGGCATAGATGCTTTTTGGTTAGCTGCAAAAAATGTTTGGAAACTGTCTGCAGGAGAATATTGAAATAAGGTTGATGATTTCGAAAAGGCACCTGTATTTGCATTATTATCAATATCGGTAGCGATTAATAATTTACCACCTTGGTTTAGGTAATCTTGGAAAGCGCCCGAGCCATCTTCTAGTAACATAAAACCAGGAGCTACAGAACGTGCATTATCAGAATAAATAAAAATCTTGTCGTATAAATTCATCATCAACAAAAACGTTGGTCGCCATAATTTAGGGAAGTAAGCATTTGATTGACGGTAGAAATCGTAATAATCAAAAGTACCGTAAGCAGATGAAATGGCTGCGCGGTATACCACATCGGCATTAGGTGTGGTAGCAATGTTAAAAGCATCTAGTACTAAAAGATCAGAAGTTTTTCTGCGTAAAATAAATGGGTTTAAGGAATCTACTAAACTCTCTGCACCCGATAAATCTTTTACTTTAATGTAAATGGTATTAGCAGCGCCCACTACCAAACCGTTAATTTTTTTATTTAAATTGATAGAGCTGTTGCCTGCATATACAGAGGCTGTAGAGCTTCCATTCGCTTCCGGATTATCGGTTACAAAACTTGCAAAGTTGAAGTTTTTAGAAATAGCAAACCATGTACCGTTATTGATTTTTACATATACAGAATCGAGTGTTGCTGCACCGTCTAAATCATTAGCTGTCCAGAAAATAGAGAACACAGAATACACCGAATCTCCTTTGATATAATTTCTATCCATTGCGATGGTAGGCAATGTATTCTTAATAGGAATTTTTATGAATGCTGGCGTTTTGTCTTTGTTGCCATCGTTATCAATAGCACGTACATAAAAATTTATATCAGTAGTATCGGTTCCTGCGTTCAAAGAAAAACGGAAAGTAGAATCTTGCTCGGTGGTGTACGCCCAAGTAATGTTATCGAAGGAAATTTCGTAACCAGTAACGTACCCGTCTTTATCGTCTGCCGACCAGTTCATTTCTACCACAGCATTTAAGCGGTCGGTACCTGTACGGTTTATGCTCGATAAAAATATTTTTGTATCGGGGTCGGTATTGGGTTTTAACTCATCTTCTTTTTTACAAGAGAAAAGCAGACTTAATACTAGAACAGCAAATAGCGTTCTATGGCTCAAATTAAAGGTTTTTATCATAAAAATAAATCGAGCTAAAATACTTGATTTTTAAGCAGAAAAAAAATATTCAAGGTTAAATCTTAGTAAATTCTCATACTAAATTGAAAGCCCTCAGAACGTATGCTGTTTAAGGGTTTAAAGTATAAAAAAGTGGGTTCTTTTTTGTTTAAGCCGTATTGGTAGATTCCCTTTTGATATAATATAGATGATTGTGGTAAATTTTGGCTGAAATAATAGGGTAAAATACTCGAAATATCTTCTAATTCTTGAAAATCGGGCTTACTCAATAATAATATAAATGGCAATAATTCATTACAATATCGAAGGCTATTAAAATCTGATGAATATTGATAGGATTCGTTTTGAGCCGGACCGAAACAAGCCCCTAAGTTTGCAGCTAAACAGAAATCATACTGATCTTGTATAGCACCTAGGTCGCCACCTATTGTTAATTGTCTTTTAAGTATTTGTTGAACAAAGCCAGTATCTGCGTTATAAACAAATTGTATCGCAATTGGATTTTGTAATCTCTTGTATTTAATTGTTGAAATTAATGATCGTTTCGCTCCTCCTACTTGTGTGTAAGCAATATCAATGTCTTCTCCTGCCGACGACATATCATTTAGTTTTACAATTCTATAATTGGTATATTCTGGTATGTATTGTTTGGTAATTCCGGTTTTATCATACTGTATTAAAATCTCCTCCCATGCGTACCCAATTCCAGTATCGAGTTTAAAGCTGAAATGTGTTTCCTTAAGATTGGTATCGGTAAAATACATATCTGTAACTCTGTACCCAAAACTTACGGTGTCTTTTGGAGGGATTATGTAAGTGGCCACAGGGCTGTAGGAGTCTTTCTTGCAAGCAGCTAGCAGGAGCATGGTTAGAAGAATGAGGGCGGGTTTCATGAATTGTGAATTGTGAATTTTAAAGTTACGATATTGCTGTTTTGTTTCCTTTTCTTTTGCGTTCTTTGCGAAAACTTTGCGCTTTTTGCGTGAACGTTTTTATTTCACGCAAAGTTCGCAAAGTTTTCGCAAAGGAGCAATTAACAAAAGAAAGGAGCTTCTCCATTTCTGAAGAAGCTCCTTTTATAAAATTCTAAATACTAAAATCTAAATTCTAAATTCTACTTAGTTACTACAAAACGTCCATTGTTCAACACTCCTGCAGAAGCAGATGAGATGCTGTAAATGTAAGTTCCTTGTGCAAATTCAGAAACATTTACGTTTGCTGTGCCAGTTGTTCCATCTAAAGAAACAGTATTAATAACACGTCCGAAGATATCGTAAATTGTTAAGGTTAAATCTGAAGTATTTACTGGCATGATGTAATCTAAATTCATTACACTGCTAGTTGGGTTAGGATAAACCAATGCTTTCCCTTTGTTTACAAAACTAGATACTATGCTGTTTACCGATTGGTATGCTTCGAAATCTGCATTGTTACGTGGTAATAATTTAAAGTTGTTGAAACCGTAAGTCATGATACCAGTTAACGACGCCATGTTATCTCCTTTTTTAACAATAACCGTAGCGATACCAGCATTTGGAGCCCAAATACTATCCATTACATACGATACATTTTTTGAAGAGAAAACTGAGTTTGTTTGGCGACCTGCTAATACGCGGCAACCAGCTCCTGGGTCAAGTGTATCTCTTGCTACTCTGTATTCAGCAAAATTACTTGGTGCATCTGCATTTGTATTGTTGATGTAAATAACACCAGCAGTAGGAGCAAATTTAACTAACATACTTTCGTATGGTTCAGTTGCTGTTGAGCTCGCCACTCTGAAAGAGTCGATGTTTACAACTGTAGGTGCGATAGTAGCTGTTCCAATTTTTAAAATTGAAGTAGTATTTTCGATACGTGTTAATCCGAAATATTCTTTTACAACACCAGTAACAATAACTCTATCACCCGTTACTACGTCTGCAATACCTGTTCCATTTGCAACTGTGATACCAGCAAAGGTAGGTTGGTTTTCTTGTTGTATGTGTACATATCCTAAATCGTCTTTAGAAGAAGTAACTACACCCGTAACGGTTACTGTTTGCTCAATAAAACCTGAGTTACCAGATCTAAATGGAGTGTATTGTAAATCGTAAATGCTTAATCCGTTATTTCTAACCACATAAAATCTTGGATCTTCTGCAGGTACGTTTGGTATACGGCTAGTTAATGCAGGAACCGCATTATCAACCGCTTCAATAAAAAACTTTACAATAGAACCGTCTGCTTGTGCAGGAATTTGTGCAGTGTAAGAGCTACCATTGGCAGTCATGTTTACGCTGATATAACTTTGGTTAGTTGCACCTACTGCATAATATAATTTTGCAGAAGCCACACCGTCTAAGTCTGTAATATTTGCTGAAACGGTAACTACATCATTATTTGTAGGCACGTTTATATTTTTAGTGATAGCAGAAATTGCCGGAGCCGATGCTCCCCAAATTACATCAGCAGGTTTAATAGGATGCAATTCATATCCTCTGTTATTTTTAGAGTGTAATAAAACACCTTTAATTGATAAAGCAAAATCACCCACTACTGGAGGAACAAATGTACCACCTGTTGCAGGTAAACGGAAATTTTTGAAACGATCAGATACGTTCATTTTATTTCCAGCAGCATCAATAACATTAAAACTTACACGTGCACCGTTCGAGAAATAATCTACTGAAGAAACGGTTACGTTTTTAATTTCTACATACATCCCTTCCCATTGTTCACCAGTTGTTAAAATATTATTTCTGTTGATGTCGTTTAAGTCTGAAACATTTACCACTTTAGATTTAACAGTTATGCCACTGCCTAACAATTGTATTGGAGTTGCAGGGTTTGTATTGTTTGGTACAAATTCTGTTTCGCCACTGAACTCTTCAATATGACCAGTAATTTCAACTGAGTCGCCTTCTACTAAAGTTAAGATACCAGTTCCACCGTCGCCACCAGCACTAGGGAAAGGTTGGTAAACATCGATACCAGAAAAAGGTGTACCATCATTTGTTTGAATCCATACTTGTTTTCCACCAACAATGGTAGATAATCCTGCGTCCATCACTACAACACCTCTAATACGAATGGTATCAGTAAGTCCAAATGAAGAAGCGTCGTTGCCAGCAGCTAAATCTTGCTGCGAAACGAATTGTACTTCTTGAATTGTTTTTAATGGCTTTTGTGCAATGGCAGCAACAGCCACGATCAAGAAGAATGCTAATGAAAGTAATTTTTTGTTCATTTTATTTTTTGTTATATATTTTTTCTATTTAATTAATGCGAATTTACCTTTGTAAATTTCACCTGTTTTATTGTCGCGTACAGAAAACAAATACGTACCACGCGCTATAATTTGGTTGTCTTTGGATAATAAATCCCAAGCATGCTCACCTCCTGCAAATACCGTACCCGTTGGGTCTGAGTAAGTACTCGTCCAACGTATATCGCTTCCGTTATACGAATCGTTGTGTTCAAATTCATCTACTAAATCGCCAGCTACTGTATAAATACGCACTTGGCAATCGCTTGGTAGGTTGGCAAAATAAATTTTCTTGTCTTCAGGATTTGTGCTTAATCCTTCCCATGCCGCCACCCCATAATATGGATTTGGATACACAAATGGATCGCCGTTTTTAAA
Source organism: Sphingobacterium thalpophilum (assembly GCA_943371235.1). Lineage (GTDB taxonomy): Bacteria > Bacteroidota > Bacteroidia > Sphingobacteriales > Sphingobacteriaceae > CAJBVG01. Next base: position 24,288 of record CALRTZ010000010.1, read on the forward strand.
ATCGTCGTTCCCTTTCGTTCCTGCAAACACACGTTTCATGTTTGGTAATGAACTTGATTCTAAGGATTCTAAATTGTTAATTTCATCCCCTTGGTCGAATGAGGTAACGGCAATAGCATGTTGCCATCCGTTTTGAATATTTTCGAAGGTGTATTTATAATGATAATAAATGGTATCGCCAGAATTTGCAATCTCACCAAAAGTAATAGAGTCTGCTAATTGAATCTCTCCGAAAGAAGTATTGTTAAATAACTTGTTATCGTTTCTATCAAATTCAGAAACCAATTTTAAAGAACGAATAATGTCTTGTGTTTCTTTTACATCAAAGCCTAAAGTTGATTTGTAAATTTTATATCCTTCAAAATCTTTTTTCTTAGAGATAGGATCTACAGAAGATTCTGAATTATTAGACCAATACAATTCTATTTTATTTTCGGATGCTACAATTTTAGTACGCGGAATATTTGGTGGCGAAGGCAATACAAATCTGGTAATTTCACCATCACCGTCTCTATCTTCTCCTGGGTCTAATACTCCATTAAAGTTTGCATCTTCTCCGTTATACGCAGTTTGTGCGAACAAAGAATTTTGCACTAACACTCCTTTTTGTATATCGTTATCGGCTGTATTCGGATTTCCGTCTTCCACTTTTTTGGCACATACTAAAGAGAAAGAAACATTAATACTTTCTCCTGGTGCAACGCGCACAAATGGGCCCGCCGACATTAAATGCGATCGGTTGTTTGCTTGACTCAAGGTTGGGCGAATAAGCGTTTCCCAATCTGGGCGGAAGTTTAAACCTGCCGTCATTTTTCCATACTTCTGGTTATCGTCGCCCGGTGAAAAATACAAAGGATCTGCTGTGTTATTAAACTGCCATGCATTGTAATGCACATCAAAATTATTTCTTACCAATGGATGTGCCAAGCCTAATTTATCAATGGCACCTAAATATTTTAAGCCCACATAACTTTCTGTAAAACCGATGTCGCCGTTTGCATCAAACTCATACGCGATGAATAATGAATCCAAATATCCGTTACCACCTTTATTAAAAAATGCACTACCAGCAGGTACAGTTAAATTTACGTTACGCACTACTCCATCTTTCCAATAACCTACGTACACAGAGTCCCAGGTGTTGGTACTGTTATTGGTAATTACATAATTTAAAATCACGAAATAATTTGCGAAGTTGAAATTGTAGTTATACGATTCGAAATGTACATCGGCACCTAAAGGAAAAAGGTGATTGTTGATGACAATATTTGTTCCGGGTACTACTGTATTTTTATCCGTGAAATCAGAAACAAAATCTTGATGAGAGATGGCTTCTGTTTTGTATAATGGATTATCTATTAAACTAGATCTTTCTGCTAAACGAGAACCTATCGCAGCAGAAAATTCGAAATTCTGTTTACCTGTTGTATAACCCGCAGCATCATCAATAGCACCTGTACTTACCGCTACTTGCGAGCCATTAATATAAGCGCCAATCCATAATCCTCCTTGGAACAAATGCTCAACCCCAGAACCTGTAGGGAATTCGCAAGATGCATATTTTAATACGTTGTATGAACCACGAAAAGCATTTCCGATCATGCCTAGGTTATTCACCGTCATTCGGATATTACCTGCAGAAGTTTGTCGCTCCTCAAAAGATGCTTGAGCATTTACTTGCAAAGTAGTAAAACTTAGCAATGCTAAAATTGAAAATGTAACTATCTTTTTAGTATAAATCATTTTTATTTCTTCAATAATTTACGTTGTATTTCCCAACCGTTTTCGTTACGAATTTTTAAAATGTAAACGCCCTTTTGTAAATCAAATGGCAATGCATACGTTAACTCATTATCATCAAAATAATGCGTTAAACTGATGATGCGTTTTGCATTTATATCGTATAATTCGAAACTTAATCTCTTGTTTAGTAACTCTGCATTTACATGTATTTTCAAATTCTCGTTTACCGGATTTTCAAAATAAAGTTGATTTTCAAACTTTTTAAGATCTGCTGAAATGCCTTGTGGCAAAGGCTTTGTAGGACTTAATACAAAATCTGCACGAATAGGAATATGATCAGACATATTGTACAACGCATTGAGTACATCTGTAGGTACCGAAGTGTTTGTTGGAGTTGCATTTAACGCTAAATTGAAATGTTTGCCATCATTACCAACAGCTACATATGTGCTTGGTAAAATTCTCATTTTTAACGAATCGCCAATTAAAGAATTTGAACAAAGCATTATATCAAAACGATCGTCCATACCACCACTAGAAAAACCTCCAGTTTGAGTGGTATGTGTTGATTGAGTATGGATGTCTGAGAAGGAAGCATTGTTATTCCAAGTGCCTACTCTATTAATTGGATCTTTTAAACGATTGATTAGATTGGTACTCGTTACCAAATTGCTAAAACCAGGCTCGGTATTGGTATACACATTGTAATCGCCCATCACCATTATATTCTTAGCATTCGGGAAAGCGTTGATGTAATTAACTATCGCAGTTGCTTCTACTCCTCTTGTAGATTCATCATTTGAAGAATTACCTGCTTTAAAATGCAATACAAGAATTGTAAAAGAAATAGTGTCTTTTGTTTTCACCAAATTACTGTCGTTATACATAAAATTATATCCAGTAATTTCTCGTTGGATGGTACTAACCGTATCTTGTTTTAGTAAGGTGAATTTTTCGGAATTATAATAAATATTATTGGCTAATGATTTATCGACACCTGCAAGAGAAAGCTTGCCTTTTTTCCAATAGCTTACTCCGTTTACATTAAAAGCTCCACTTAATAAAGTTGCACCATAATCTGCAGAGGTATTTATTTCATTAACTCCTACAATATCTGGCTTTACATGATTTAAAATACTAATCATCAAAGGATTTTTAACAGCAGGCTCTTGGCCACTTTGTCCGTAACGCAACACATTGTATTGCATAATACGGATTGTATCTTGAGAAAATGCATCAAAATGCTGCATTAAACTCATTAAACACACAATTATTATTAATCTCTTTTTAAGTCTCATTAGTAAATGCCAAAATAGCTAGCAAATGTAGAAATATTTTTCCGCTTGTTTGTTAGGGTAATGTTAAATAAGAGTGGAAAAATTAAAATTTAGCACAAGGTATTTTGCGCTTAATTTTTTTGCTTTTAGAGCCCGATTTTAGGGAGCCCGAGAACTCATAAATTACTGATATTTCGTGACTTCCACCCGATTTTGAAAAGAGACCCGAGGTAGTAACATCATAAGAGTACCCAATTCTAAGCGGTTTATCTTCTAAAGAATAACCCAAAAGGATAATAAAAGCGTCGTTATTAAGGTAGGCTTCAGAATTAAATACTGATAAAGGAATGCCTCGGTACCATAGTCCGAGTACTAAGGGTTCGTGGTTGTAATACACACCCATGTCTAACTGGCTGTAATTACCCTGTGTTTTATAATTAAAGGTAGGCATGATGCTTTTTTTGGCACCATTTCCGGGTAAATCATAGGTAAAAGAGCCGTGTATTGATATTTTTCGAGGCAAATTGCTATCAAACCCAATAAAAGATTCACTGGGTTCTGTTAAATGATGAACTGCAATGCCCACAAAAGCTTTTTCGCTGTACAAAATCATCCCCACATCGTAATCTAAATAATCAACATTAAAATATTTATTGGCTTCGAAAGAAGGACCACCCCCACGTTCTATTTGATCGTTGAATAACAACCTTGAGAAATCAACATTTTTTTGAGTGTAAGAAAGATGGAAACCCGTTCGAAGATTTAATTTTTTGGTAAGTCGTAAATCATATGAATATAACCCGCCATAATTCCTGAAGGTGAGGGCACTCATTCCAGCCACATCTTGTATGGCATAAAAACCAAGTCCGCTACGGAGAGCATCCCAGTTAAAATCATATGAAGCCATGTAGGTTACGAAACCGCTTTCGGCAACACCTGGCCATTGGTTACGATAGTTCAACGCTAAACGATGTTGAGTGTTTGCGCCCGTTAACGCTGGATTTAAATACAGAGGCGATGCGTAATATTGAGAAAATTGAGGATCCTGTGCTTGGGCAAAATACCCAAACAAGAACATCAGCATTAATAATGTAAATTTTCTCAAAACCATTATCTCAACAATAACAAATCGCCCGTTTTAATTTTCTTAGAACCATCCGAAAAAAACAATTCTACTTTCCATATATAAATATCTTGCTTACATAGTTCGCCTCGGTAATAGCCATCCCAACCAATAGTAATATCGTTGCTTTCAAAAAGTAATTCGCCCCAACGATTGTAAATATTTAAACGGTAATTTTCTGCACCTTCAATTACAGGGTAAAACACATCGTTATTATATTCACCCTTATTTATAAATCCTCCGCTGCCACCATTTGGGTTTGGCGTGAAGGCGTTAGGAACCACTACATTTCCGCCACTTTCTGCCTTTACTGCTTTTGTTTGAATAAAGGTATCCATGCAACCAAATGCATTACGAACAATTAGGGTGATGTCGTACTCTCCTTTCTCTAAATAATAATGAGTAGGTGAAGCTTCTGTTGAAGTAAAGCCATCGCCAAAATCCCAAAAATATTGAGTAGCATTTTGACTTAAATTAAAGAACACTACAGGATCGCTAGGAATAAAAACCACTTTAGGTTGTGAAATAAAAAATGCATTGGGCAAACCGAATACATTTACACTATCTACATGCACATCCAGTGCTTGTCCGCCTTCTCCGTAACCAACTAAACTAACAGTGTACAAGCCACCTTCAGTATAGGTATGTGTTGGATTTTCTTCATTCGATTTAAATCCATCGCCAAAATCCCACTCGTATGTATCGGCATATAAGGTATTGTTTTGGAAAGTAATGGTAAGCGGAGCACAGCCTTCGCCACTGCCAATAAAACTTACCACTGGCGTAGGAGGCTCTATTTTTGCCACACGAACTAAGGTATCAGAACATTGTGCATTGTACACAATAAGTGTGATGTTGTAAGTACCCGGACTGAAATAAGAATGCGTGCCGGGGTTTGCAAGTGATGAACTATCGCCATCGCCAAAATACCATTTATAACTAAAGCCTGCTTGTATGTTTTGATTTACCAGGTTAAATGTATTTAAAGGAAATTTTATCACTGCATTGCTGATGAAAAAATCGGCAACTGGTCGTGGTAAAATTCTTACAGTTCGTGTAAATTCATCCGTACAACCGTAGGGTGAAGTTGCTACTAATCTGATCACTGCTATTCTATCTATTGCGGTAGCATTTACAATGTTTAAAATTGGATTTGTATTGGTATCTACCAAACTATTATCAACAAACCAAGCATAAGAAATGGTATTAGCAGATGTGTTGAACGCATTAATTCTTAGGGGGCTGCAGGCTACGGTATCACTTAAATTAAAGTTCGCTTCAACAAAAGGGTATACTGTAATTATTCTGCTAAAGGTATCCACACATCCAAAAGAATTTGCAACTGCTAAACGCACAGTTCTTTCTAAAGGCACTCTGCCTACATTGGTGTATGTTTTTATAAACGTTACATCTGTGGTACTGCTTGTTTCGCCATCGCCAAAATCCCATTGATAAGAAATATTTGAAGTAGATTGATTGGTGAAATTAATTTGTAGAGGTTGGCATCCCGCGTTTACATCAGAAATAAAGTTAGCATTAGGTTGCGGCAACACACGAACAAAAACAGTAGTATCACTTATACAACCGAACAAAGAAATTACACGTAATTTAATTTCATAAACTTGATCGGATGAACTTGTGTTCGTTAATATAAACTCTTTGTTTTGCACAGAATCTACAAGCGAATTATTGAGGAACCAATAATATTTATTTCCGTTTATAGAGCGATTATCTGCCAATGCAACATACGGTGAACACTGTACAGTGTCTATGCTAAAACTAGCTTGCACACGAGGATAAATAGTTACTTGATCTGTATGTTCTGTAAAACAAGAATCGGAATTATAAGAGCGCAAGGTAACCGGATAAACGATGGGTGCTGTTGTATTATTGATGTATGTAAAATCTACGCTAACGTTGGAAGTAACATTTAAGGAATCGCCATTTCCAAAGTACCAAGTATATCTATCAGCATTGCTGGAGAGATTAGTAAAACCTAGTGTATCCGGAGAACAGCCAAACGCATTATCAACAGAAAACAAACTACTAGGAATTGGTTTTACACGAGTAATTTTAAATACGGTATCTCTGCAACCAAATGCATTTGTAAATATTCCACGACATTCATAATCAATTGTATTATTACTTAAATTAACATAGGTGTGTGAAGGGTTTGCTTGGTTAGACGATTGTGCATCTCCAAAATCCCATTGGTAATTTACTACGCCTGGAAAAGATGGAAAGTTAACATTTAAAGGTGTGCAACCAGAATCTACGTTTGTGTTGATGACAAAAGTTTGATCAGGGTAGACTAAAACAGGAAGTACTGCGGTATCTGTACAATTGTTGGCACTACGAGCAATTAAGCGAACATTAAATGCTCTAATTTGGCTTGTGTTGTTTGCAAATTGATGAGAGGGACTTGGAAGAATACTGGTATTCCCATCGTCAAAATCCCAAAAATAACTTACAGCACCGGTGGATGAATTTAAAAAATTGATAGGGCTTGGAATGCAAGAGGGCAAAGCGTTTGCGGAGATGCCTGCAATTGGATTTGGAAATACTACGATTGTTTTGGTGATGGAATCTCTACAACCAAAAGTAGTTTGTGCAATTAATTTTATACGGATGGTATCATTAGTAGTACCATTATTGGTAAAGGTAAATGATGGAGAAAGTGCGGTGCTTAAATTTGCATTCTCTCGTTTCCAAATGTAAAAATTAGGGTCTGCATTTACACTTGCATTATTAAACGTTATAGTTAATGGTGAGCACCCAGAGCTAATGCTTGGATTAAAATTTGCAGTTGGTGGAAACTGCACATTGAGTTGTTGTATTACCGTATCCGGACAAGCATTTTGCGATTGAATAATTAAACGAACATTGAATAAACCTGGAGTATTAAAAATATGAGTAGGGTTTGTTTGTGTGGAGGTATTGTTCACGCCCGAGGCTGGGTCGCCAAAATTCCAAGCACGAGTGGTAATATTATTTCCGGGAAATTGAGTAGAGGCATCGGTAAAACTTGCGGACTGATTAACACAAACACTCGCAACGTTATAAGCAGCTACCGGAGTTCTGTGTATGGTTACAGTACGATTGCGCTCATGCACACAGCCTGCTGTAGAAGTTACTCTTAATCGTATGGTTCTTGTTTGTAGGTATTTTTGAGGAGGAGGAAATTGTCCGATAAAATCAAAACTTCCATTATTTTCAAAATCCCACTCCCATTGAGTTGCATTGCTTGAGAGATCTACAAAATTTACGACTAAAGAATCGCAACCACTTATGTTTCCCGAGACGGTATTCATGGAGAAATTAGAAGTAGGTTGAGGAAGAACATAAATCGTTTTTATAAATGTATCTGCACAAGAAAAACCTAAAGGGTTGGTTACAATTAATTGAACATTAAAAGAAATAATTGCGGCGGTGGTATTGGCAAAAGTTTGTGTGGGATTGGTAGCGGTGCTGGTATTTCCATTTCCAAAATTCCAGGTATAACTCATACCTACTGTGCTGGTATTGGTAAATGACATGCTAGTGCCTCCACAAACAGTATCAATGGATGTAAAAGAAGCAGTAGGTGGATCAATAATACTGATCTGACGAATGGCTGTATCGATACCGCAAAAACTACTGTCTAATAACATAATTGTAAAGGTGCGTGGACGAGGGCTGCCTGGGAAACTGAAGGTACGGGGAGTGCTTGGAGGCCAAGGTGCCCAAGCCGTGGTAAAATCTAATCCTGCTCCAAAATAATTTGGAATGATCCAACGCTCTAAACGCTGTTGTATATTGCCATCTGCCAAACAATTACGGATGGTATTATTAGTAAAGGTAACAGTAGTATCGGGGTAACAGAGTACTGTTTTATTAGCATTTATGATGGCCGAATCTACATCATAAACTTGAATGGGGCCGTAGGTATTGGTAGACACTACACTTCCTGTACATCTGTTTCTGGCAGTAAGTGTTATTGTGGTATTACAAGCTACTCTATTACGTTCATATATATGAGAAATGGTATCGTTTACATTGGTATGGTCGAACGTTTGAATTGGAGTACCATCGCCAAAGTCTAAAGTAAATACAGTTGTTTTTGAAACGTTGGTAGATTTATTTACAAACTGAATGGCATTGGGTGCACAAATGGTAGTAACGCTACCTGTAAGTGGAGCAATTTGTGCAATAACACTGCGTTCGTTTACAAAATGAGCCTGAATTACGCATAAAATTGGAGCCGTTTGAGTGATCGTTATTAAATAGGTATCTATTGCTGCAGGATATACGTGGTTCAACACTTGACCTGCGGCAATACTTGCAAAATTTTGAACTGCACTACCATCGCCCCAATTAATTGCGCTTGTACCTAATGCATTTACATTGATGAATGAAAGGGAAACATTGGCTGGGGTAGCACCAATTATACAATTTACATAAGTAGGAGAAGTACTGGTATCGCCAACTGCGTCAATTAATTGAATGCATTGAGATTTTGCCTGAAAAACATTCAGCAAAAAAACAAACATAAATAAGAGAGGGATAATAAATTTCTTGTTCTTCACGGCATTAACTGCAAACTTGTACGATTTAATATTGTACAGGTTACAATTGCTTCAAATATAAGAATCTAATATTACTAAATTGTTCGTTAATTCAGCTTTTCAGATAACAATTTTATTTCAATTGGTGCAGAAATATTCTCATAAAGGATTCCATAAATGGTTCGGCAAATGGGTATGTTTACTTTATGTTGCCTGTTAATTTCGTGGATGCATTTAACAGCGTAGTACCCTTCGGCAATCATGCCCATTTCGAACTGAGCCGATTTAACTGAGTATCCTTTGCCAATCATGTTTCCAAAGGTTCTATTTCTACTAAACTGAGAGTAGGCTGTTACCAACAAATCGCCGAGGTAGGCAGATTCTTTAATATCTCTATTGATAGGATGTACAGCTGCTAAAAAGGTTTCCATCTCTCTAATGGCATTGGAGATTAATACCGACTGGAAATTATCGCCATAGTTTAGGCCGTGGCAAATACCAGAAGCTATGGCATAAATATTTTTTAATACCGCGGCATATTCGGTGCCATAAATATCGTCGCTGGTAGTTGTTTTAATATAACGAGTTGTTAAAAAGGATGCAAAGGCACTGGCGTTCTCTTGATTTTCGCAAGCGATGGTTAAATACGATAATTTTTCAAGAGCAACTTCTTCTGCATGGCAAGGTCCACTAATTACGAGTATCTGATCTATTGGAACCTGATAAATATTTCTGAAATAATCGCCTATAATTAAATTATACTCGGGTACAATTCCTTTAATTGCTGATACGATGTATTTCGATTTAAATACTTCTGGGTTTAGTACCTTAAGTGTATTATGTAGAAAAGCTGCAGGTACTGCAAAAATAACACAGTCAACCTCGTCGATGATCTTTACTAAATCGGAACTGATATGGTCGGGATTAATTTTTAACTCTGCAGAGCGGAGGTAATTTAAGTTGTGGCCGTATTTGCGAATATTCTCAATGGCTTGCTCATCGCGCATCCACCAACGTACTTCATGTTTTGCATCACAAAGCATTTTTACAATTGCAGTAGCCCAACTTCCTCCCCCAATAACCGCAATTTTCGAATTCTCCCCTAATTTTTGCATCAATAAAAATAGTTTAGTTGAGCAAATATAAGAAAATAGTTATGAGCTGGTATTGTAGAGCTGGCATACATGTATGATTGGAATCATAAAATGTAGATATAGAAAGTTTCAACTTTGATGTATCAAATAAAAAAAAACCAATTATAATTATGAAAAAGCTATTCATATTAACATCCATAGGCATTGCATTGGCGGCATGTGGAGGAAGTTCTGAAAACACACAAAGCACAGAAACATCGCAAGCTAGTACTGAAAGTGCGACAAGCACTGAGAACCCAAGCTATGACCCTAAACGAGGCGAAGGAAAATTTGACAAAGTGGAGTTAGGTGCAAGTTTAGATGTAGCAATGGCAACAAAAGGAGAAGAAGTTGCAGGTGTTAAATGCACATCATGCCACAAAACTAGTTCAGAAAAGCTGGTAGGTCCGGGATGGGAAGGCGTAACAAAACGCAGAGCACCCGAGTGGATTATGAACTTTATTACCAACCCAGATCCAATGATAGACAAAGATCCAGAGGTTCAATCGCAATTAGAACTTTGTTTGGTTAGGATGCCTAATCAAGGTTTGAGCGACGATGAAGCAAGAAACATATTAGAATACATGCGCAAAATAGACGGAGTAAACTAAACATAAACACCATTATTTATATGAAAAGAAATATTTTAATAGCTACAGTATTAGCCTCAAGTGTAATACTGAGCCTAAACGCTTGTAAGCCAAAGAATGCAAGCAATGCAGTTTCGGGAGATGCTGCAGAAAAAGCATACGTTGCACCGGGTAAATACGACTCGTATTATAATTTTGTAAGCGGTGGATTTAGTGGACAAATGAGTGTGTACGGATTACCAAGTGGGCGTTTGTTAAGAGTAATACCAGTTTTTTCTGTTGACCCTGAAAAAGGATGGGGATACAGTGAAGAAACAAAGCCAATGTTAAACACCTCACACGGTATGGTTCCTTGGGACGATTTGCACCACACAGAAATGTCGCAAACAAATGGAGAGATAGACGGGCGTTGGGTGTTTGGTAACGCAAACAATACTCCTAGAGTAGCAAGAATAGATTTAAAAACATTTAGAACAGCGGAAATTATTGAATTACCTAACAGTGCAGGTAACCATTCATCGCCGTTTATTACAGAAAATACTGAGTATGTTGTTGCGGGTACACGTTTTAGTGTTCCGGGCGATAATAATAACGGTGATGTTGGAATAGACACCTATAAAGAAAACTTTAAAGGTCATTTAAGCTTTATTGGTGTTGATAAAGAAACAGGAAAAATGAGTTTAACTTTTCAAATTCGTTGTCCTGGAGTAAACTTCGATTTAAGTCATGCTGGTAAAGGAAAATCGCATGGATGGTTTTTCTTCTCATGCTATAATACAGAACAAGCAAACACATTGTTAGAAGTAAATGCTTCGCAAAAAGACAAAGACTTTATAATGGCTGTAAATTGGAAAAAAGCAGAAGAATATATTAAAGCAGGAAAAGGAAAAAGAGAGAAAGTAAAGTATGCACACAATACTTATAGCGACGAAACACATAGTGCTACTTCAAAAATTATGGAAGAAGTATTGGTGTTAGATGCCGAAGAATTGAAAGACATTTGCTACATGATACCATGCCCTAAATCGCCACACGGTTGCGACGTTGACCCTACTGGCGAATACATTGTAGGTAGTGGTAAATTAGCTGCATTAATTCCAGTATTTAGTTTCGATAAAATTCAAAAAGCTATTTCTGATAAAGCTTATGATGGTGAGTATGATGGCATACCAGTTATTAAATACGAAGCAGCATTATATGGCGAAGTTAAAAAGCCAGGATTAGGTCCATTACATACTGAATTTGATGGAAAAGGAAATGCTTACACTTCATTCTTTGTTTCATCGGAAGTAGTAAAATGGAACATCAAAGATTTAAAAGTATTAGATAGAGCATCTACTTTTTATTCTGTTGGTCACTTATGTATCCCTGGTGGCGACAGTAAAAAACCATCGCCTAAATACTTAATTGCTTACAATAAAATTACTAAAGACCGTTACTTACCAACTGGTCCTGAATTATCGCAAAGTGCTCAAATATTTGATATCTCTGGCGATAAGATGCAATTGATATTAGACTTCCCTACTATTGGTGAGCCACATTATGCACAAGCAGCACCGGCAGAATTAATTTCTAAAAATCAGGTTAAGATTTTTAAAATTGCCGAGAACAAACATAAATATGCAACTAAAGGTGAAAAAGAATCGAAAGTAGTAAGAGAAGGAAATCAAGTACACGTGTACATGACTTCTATTCGTTCACATTTCTCGCCTGATAATATTGAAGGTATAAAAATAGGCGACGAAGTATATTTCCATGTTACTAACTTAGAACAAGATTGGGATGTACCACATGGATTTGCTATAAAAGGAGCAAACAATGCGGAGCTTTTAATTATGCCAGGTGAAACTTCTACTTTAAAATGGGTACCAGACAGAGTAGGCATGTTCCCGATGTACTGTACTGATTTTTGTAGTGCATTGCACCAAGAGATGCAAGGATATGTTAGAGTATCGCCAAAAGGTAGCTCAGTTCCTTTGAAATTTAGCTTAGGAAATACAGCTGCCTCAACTAAAAAATAAATTTCTTTCTATAAGAGGAAGTATTTCTTACTTCCTCTTTTTTATCATTTTTCTTATGAAAAAATCGAGTCAATATTTACTCATCGTAGCTTCAGTTTTTCTAGCTATTTCAATATTTGTACCTATTTGGAAAATTGATTTAGATGCACCACAATATCCTGAAGGTCTTGGGCTGCTTATATATTCAAATAAATTAGCAGGCGATGTTGAAATTATAAACGGATTAAATCATTATATAGGCATGAAAACATTGCATGCCGATGACTTTATAGAGTTTACAGTATTACCATATATAATTGGATTTTTTGCAATCTTTAGTTTGGTAGTTGCCCTTCTAAAAAGTAAAAAATTACTTACGGTTTTGTTTTCTATGTTTGCTATTTTTGGTATTGTTGCTATGGTTGATTTTTGGAGATGGGAATACGACTACGGACACAATCTTGATCCAAATGCAGCAATTATTGTTCCTGGCATGGCCTATCAACCACCATTAATAGGATTTAAACAATTGTTAAACTTTGGCGCCTATTCTATTCCAGACATTGGTGGTATATTGTTCATTTTAGCTGGTTTATTAATGTTAGCAAGTATTTGGTTTAATCGCACAAAAAAAGTATTACATGAAAACTAAAATAACTCTACTTATTACAATATGTATGTTCATTGGATTTACAGGATGTACACAAGACAACAAGGCTGTAGCTATAAAATACAATACAGATGCTTGCGATAATTGCAAGATGACCATTGTTGATAATAAATTTGCATGTGAATTTAAGACCAATAAAGGAAGAGCTTATAAGTTCGACGACCTTTCTTGTTTAGTTGAATATATTAAAGGCGGAAGCAATACAGCAAAATCTGCAAAACACTTTTTCGTTTGCGATTATATAACTACAGAATTAGTTCCTGTTGAAAAAATTTCAATTATTCGTTCTGATGAAATTAGAAGCCCTATGCGTGGCTCTATGGCAAGCTTCATAAATGCAGATTCTGCAAACTATTATAAAAAATATTACAAAGCTGTTTCCTTAAATTGGGCAGATTTGTTGAAATAAAACCAATGAAATATTTTTTAAGCATATTAATTTATTTCCTAACTACTCTACAATATAGTTTTGCCAAAGAATTACACGTTGGCAAATCCTTTCAATATAAAAACATAAAATCTGCAATATTTGCAGCCAAAAATGGCGATACTGTTTATGTACACCAAGGTGTATACAAAGAAAAAACAGTATACATTAATAAAAGCCTATATTTTATTGGTGTAAACAACCCAGTAATTGATGCAGAACATAAATATGAAGTTGTAAAAATACATGCAAACAATGTAGTATTTAAAGGCTTTACGGTTCAAAATTCTGGCTACGCAACACTTGATGACCCAGGAGGCATAAAGGTTTTTGAGAGCAATAATGTTACTATAACACAAAACATCTTACTAAATAATTTCTTCGGAATATATTTACAACAATCCAATAATTGTGTAGTATCAAACAACAATATACATGCAACAGGAACAGACGAACAACAGATTGGTAACGGTATACATTGTTGGAAAAGTGATAGCTTAATAATAAAAGGAAATAAAATTGACGGCCACAGAGATGGCATTTATTTTGAATTTGTAACAAACTCCGTTATATGGAGAAATTTGTCCTTTAAAAACATACGATACGGATTACATTTTATGTTTTCTAACGATGACGCCTATTTATGTAATGTGTTTAAAAATAATGGAGCCGGTGTAGCAGTAATGTTTACAAATAGGGTAAAAATGATAAACAATTACTTTATTAACAATTGGGGCGATGCATCTTATGGTTTATTGCTAAAAGAGATTTCTGATAGCTATATTTTAAACAATAAATTTATTGCAAATACAACAGGTATTTTCATGGAAGGCACTAACAGAATTTTAGTTCAACATAATAATTTTGATGAAAATGGTTGGGCGATGAAAATACAAGCTAGTTGTATGGATAACAATATTGAAGAAAATAATTTCAGAGGAAATACCTTTGATATTAGCACAAACGGAACACTCGTATTAAATACATTTGAAAAAAACTATTGGGATAATTACGAAGGGTACGATTTGAACAAAGATCAAATAGGCGATGTACCATACAGACCCTTAAGTTTATTTTCGGTGATGGTAGAGAACAACAATTCCTTAATGATATTATTTAGGAGCTTTATGATTAATTTACTAGACAAATCTGAAAAAATATTACCGAGCTTAACACCAGATAATTTTATAGATAATTCACCTAAAATGAAAGCCTATAACCTATGATACGGATTGAAAACATATCGAAAAAATACCAGAAAAATGAAGTATTAAAAAATGTTTCGGCCGAGTTTAAAGCATCGGAATGCATTGCCTTAATTGGTCCAAATGGTTGTGGTAAAACAACATTAATAAAGAGCATACTAGGTATGGTTATACCAAACAGTGGCACTATCTATTTTAACAACGAAACCATAACAAATAAAATTAATTATAGAAATGAAATCGGCTATATGCCACAAATCGGACGCTATCCAGAAAATATGAGTATCGGACAGATCTTCGATATGATGAAAGAGCTTAGGCAGAACCATGGCAATTTAGACGAGGAACTGTACCAAGAATATAAATTAAATAACATTATTGACAAAAGGATGAGAACACTTTCTGGAGGTACTACTCAAAAAGTAAGCGCTGCCTTGGCATTTATGTTTAAACCAAATGTGTATATTTTAGACGAACCTACCGCGGGCTTAGATCCTATTGCATCCGAAATATTAAAAGAAAAAATGTTGCGTGAAAAAGCAAACTCTAAATTAATATTAATAACCTCCCATTTACTTAGCGATTTAGACGACCTTATATCTGAAGTTGTATTTATGCAAGAGGGAGAAATATTAATTCATCAATCGGCAAATGAATTGAGGAAAGAAAGTGCTGAAGAAAAAATATCGAAATCGATTGCTAAATTATTAAGGAAACAAATGGCATGAACAGAATAATAAAATTTATTATACTCGATATTTTAAGAAACAAAATAATGCTGTTTTACACATTATTATTACTCATACTATCATTTAGTGTGTTTAGTTTAGAAGACAACGAGTCGAAAGGTGTATTAAGCTTACTAAACTTAATATTATTGAACGTACCATTAGTATCAATTATATTTTCAACTATTTATATTTATAACAGCTCAGAGTTTATAGAATTATTGATAAGTCAACCTATTAAAAGAAGTAAAATATGGCTCAGTTTATACATCGGTCTGTGCTGTGCATTACTTATCGCTTTTTTAATAGGCGCTGGTATTCCTATTGCTTTATATAGTTTTAACAAAACCGGAATTTTATTAATAGGTATTGGATGCCTCATATCCTTAATATTTTGTTCAATTGCATTTCTGTGCTCTATACTTACAAGAGATAAAGCTAAAGGAATAGGACTATCAATTATGTTATGGCTATTTTTCACCTTATTGTTTGATGGCATCATTATGTTTATGTTATTTCAATTAGCCGATTATCCTATCGAAAATTGGATTGCAATTATTACAGCATTAAATCCTGTAGATTTGGCTCGTATAGTGGTACTGCTTCAAATAGATTTATCGGCATTGTTAGGATATACTGGCGCCGTGTTTAAGCAAAATTTCGGTTCGAATATGGGAATGATAATTGCCTTACTCGTGTTAATAGCTTGGGTTATTGCCCCCTTTATGATTTCGTTAATAAAATTCAATAAAAAAGATCACTAATTTCATTTAAAAATAAAAATGAAAAAAGATATCCATCATAGAAAAGATTTAGAACTACTGGTTACTCAGTTTTATACCGTAGTGAAGTCGGATAAAATGATTGGGCATTACTTTACGGATGTAATAAGTGTGAAATGGGAACATCATTTACCGGTAATGGTCGACTTTTGGGAGAATATTCTCTTTCATCAGAACGATTACGAAGGCAACCCCATGTCTATACACAAAACTATTAACAAGAAACATACTATGAAGCCTGCTGATTTTACACGTTGGTCAAAAATATTTAACAAGTGTGTAGATGATTTATTTGAAGGGGAGAATACAGAAAAGTTAAAATTTAGGGCGGGTAGAATTGCGCAAATTATGCGCGACAGTTTATTTAAGAAATAAAAAAAGCATAGAGTAAATAACCCTATGCTTTACAATAAATCTTATAACCAAATAAAATTATTGCCCAGGTACTAATACTTGATCTACTACATAAATAACGCCGTTTGAGGCTTCAACAGTACCTACTATTTTTGCTACATCGTTTACAAAATAATCCTCTCCTTTTTTAGTAATCTTAATGTTTCCACCGTTTACTTGTCCAATTGATTGTCCGTCTTGTAAATTTTCTAATTTGTAAACGCCAACAGAAACATGATATTGTAAGATATCTATTAAAGCATCTTTTTTCTCGGGGGTAAGTAAAGATTCAACCGTACCTTCGGGCAAAGCATCAAAAGCTGCATTTGTAGGGGCGAACACCGTAAAAGGTCCGGCATTACTTAAAGCATCTACTAGCTCTGCTGCTTTTACAGCTGCCACTAAAGTTGAATGATCTTTGCTTGATACTGCCACTTGAACTACATTGGGGTTCGACACATCGTCTTGTACTGCCGATTGCCCAGCACCTTGCTCTGTAGCCTCTGTGCTGCTTTGATTTGCATTTTCTGTACTACTACCGCTGCTACATGCAACGCTAAATAATAGTCCAGAAATTAACATTGATTTGATTATAGTTTCCATAACGTTTAATTGTTTAATCAAAATTAAAGTTATGGCACTCATTAAATTATGAGTGTAATCATAAATAGATATTTTTTTTGAGCATATTAGCAAGGCTAATTACAATGATTATACTCACTGCAAACAAGTAATACTGTATGTTTGGAATAGCTATACTGAACATGCCTGCTAAGCCCTGCACACCTAATAATATCTCATTAGCTAAAATACTGATGGCAAAAAACAAAACCTCTTTCCAATTCGCAACTCGTCTAATAAATGCGTAATAATAACTTATCAGAAACAATGAAATTACAACTAATAAAACCAAATGTAAGTATGCAATAACAATGGGGCGTAAACTATATGCTAAATGGCTTATGTAGGGTATTGTTGAAAATAATTGCAATATTAATTTAAGGCTAAACGCAAAAATTAATACATAAACGATTATTTTTTTATTAGTATTTATTCCTGATAACAAAGAACTTTTATGTATTTGTAATTGCCAAATAACATCTATCCAAATTAATAATTGCAGCAAGGCAGAAAATACTACCAACGAGTATAACCAAACAGGAATAGGCAACCATAACACTGATAAGAAATAATTAGGGATGATGGCTATACAAAATAAGTTTGCATACAGTTTTATTCTTTTTAGATCAACACGTAAACTAAGTTGATAAAAAAACAAGCCTAAACAAGTAGCTAAGAACCAGCCATTATATTGAAAATGTAAATAATAATAAACACTTGCTAATTGGTAATGTTGGTGATATATTTTGTTTACCATCATATAAACTAATGCAAACGTACCTGCTATTGATATGAAATTAAAAAATAATGAAAAGTAAAACCAAGGTTTTATAGAACTATTTACGTTAGAGGTATTAACATCTTTTATAAAATTATATGTAAAAAATATTGAGTTTAAAATGAGAAGTAATGAAAAGGAATTAGAACTAATATGATATCCTTTAAGTAAAAATGAAATTAGCATTCCGTAAGAAAGCATTGTATTAATTAAAAGTATTAAATTGTACTTCTTAGTATTTATTGATTTGTGTTTTTCTATGAGATGTATAAGGGCTAAATAGAGCGCCTGACTAATCCACGCAATAAATGCAAAATGCGAGTGGGCATGTTGTATGTGTTTTTGCTCTAACAAAGGAAATGAGAAAGCAATTTTGTATCGCATTAATAAACCTAAGCTTGCTACAATTAATAAATTTATTAGCAAAATAACGGTCCATTTTCTGTAGTTCATTAGTAATAAAGTTTGTGTGCTTTTATCTCAATTTTATTTGTCGATTGCATTTTTAGCAATGTTCTAATAACCGTTTCCACTCTTAAGCCTGTAAAGTTTGCTATTTCTTGTCGAGTAAATGGTATTAACACTTTCTGAGAGTCGTTGCCATTTGTTTTTTTGTACGAATCTAAAAATGCAAGTATTCTATGTTCTGGGTTATTATTTGCAATTTCTCTGGCAGTTACCGATTTAGAGTATATTCTTTTGGCAAAATGAATGACAAAACGCTGAAGCAAATCAGGATATTCATGCAATACTATATGGAAATTATCGAGTGAAATTCTAATGAGCACCGTTTTTTGAGTACACATTGCCGATGCAGGATAAGGCTCATCAATAAACAATACGGGTTCACCAAAACTTTGTCCGGGACCAAACATGCCTTGTAAATATTGCTTACCTGCTTCATTCGAATTATACATTTTTACACTTCCCTCTACAATTTGATAATAACATCGAGGGTGTTCATTTTCATGAAAAACATGTTCATTCTTTTCGTATGTTTTGTATACACCTCCCCAGGTAGTAAGTAATTCATGATCGATATGCATTTTAATTGCTCAAAAAAGTTAATCCTTTATTTAAAGAGTCGCCCAAATCAGCAATTCTATTATTATTGAAAATATCTAACAGTATGTCTCTTGCCTCTTTGTATTGGTTATGTATGGAGCAGGGCTTTTGGTTATTGCATTTGGCAAGTCCTAATCCACATTCTTTAAAAACATCTTTACCATCTATTGCATCAATTATATTCATTAGAGGCAATTTTAGTTGTGTTTTATTGATATAAAATCCGCCAGATGGACCTTTCTCACTGCAAATAATGTTTGTACGCACCAAAACCTGTAAAAGTTTGCCAAGTGTATGTTCACTAACTTCTATATGGCTAGCTATTTCTTTAATGGTGGAGCGAGAGCTGTCATCAGACTTTGATGATAAATATACCACTGCTTTAATGGCGGCTTTGCAAGTTTGACTTAACATATTGGGTTTATTGTTATTTACAAGATACTTATCTAATTTCTATTTTCAATAAATTTAAAGTTTTTGGAAATAAAATATTGTTTTCCAAATGTATATGTAATGTTAAGTCTGTGTAAAACTCTTGTAAGGTATTATACAACAATGTAAACGAGTTACATGCTCCTTCGGGCACTAAATAATTATTAGAAAGAGTTTCAATTTCTTTAAATAATTCTCCAACAGATTCATGCTCCATCTCCATCATTGCAATAGGCTCTTTTACCATCGATATATTAAAATCAAGTGTTTGGCTCTGAACCATTTTCTTTATAAATGGAAATAACACTTGCTCTTCTTTGTACATGTGTAAAGTCAATTCCTTTTCAATAGCTACTATTAATTCGTTAATTTTTATAAGCTCAGAAAACTTCTGCCCATGTTTAGAACTCACTTTTGCAGACAATTCTAACAAAACACGCAAGGATTGTTTAACATATAAATGGTGCGTATTTACAATGTAATCGCACATAAAATCTAATGGAAAATCGTTGTAATTTTTAGATACTTGCTCTGTATTTTCTAAATGCATTAAGTCTGTCTCTAATTGCTCTTTATTAATCTTTAAATCTTCACAAGCTTCAGAAATTGTTTTTTTTCCACCACAACAAAAATCAATACCATATTTTCTAAATACTGCTACTTTACGAAGGTCTTTAGCCGCTATTTCCCCTATGCTTTCTTCGGCTGTATCCTTTTTTTTGTTAATCTGTACTTTCCATACTTCCGGACCATTCTCCTCGTATTTCCAATTAAATACATTTCCTCTCTCTGCTAATAACTGATAATATAATGGCTTTGGATCATGGTCATTAATTAACAACAAACTCTCCCCTTTCATCAGTTCGTCGAATCGTTCAAAAATTGTACTGTGTTTAATTTTAGGCTCTATTAGCCTTACATCAATGCTGTTGACTATCAGTTGTTCCATATTGTGTGTCTTATTAAATTACAATACAAATGTAAAGCAAACATTTCAATAAAGCAAACAAGTACTTAAATACTTTTATAGGAGTAAAAAATGAGAGCTGTTTATAAGCTCTCATCTTAATATACTTATTTCTTCGTTTTTTCCTCTTTAAACAATTCCTCTTCTTTTACAACCTTCACCAAGGAACCATTTTTAAGCTTTTTAGAAATGGCTAAATAAGGCGCTGTTACTACTTCTTGGCCTTCTTTTAATCCGCTTAAAATTTGAATATATTGATCGTCTTGTATGCCTGTTTTTACTAATTGCATTTTCACTTTGCCATTTTCAACCACAAATACATATTCGAAGAACTCTGTACTCTTTACAGCATCTTTCTCTTTACTATTCTCTTTGCTTTCAGCTTTCTTCGCCACCTTTAAACTTGGCGATTTATCAATATCCGAGGTATCGTCGCGGGTAGTTACAGCTTGTATAGGAACTGTTAAAATATTGGTAATTTTTTCTGTTTGAATATCTACGGTTGCAGATAATCCTGGGCGAAATGGTGATGCTAAAGATTTATCGGTTACTAAACTCGCATACGACTCTGGCAATACTCTAATTTTAACACTAAAGTTTGTTACTTGATCGGCGCTGCTACCTACAATGTTTGCTGAGTTTGCAATCTCTGAAACGATCCCTTTAAATTTTTTGTCGATAAACGCATCCACTTCTATGGTTGCAGTATCTCCTAAACTCAATCTGTTGATGTCGTTTTCATTTACATCCACATTTACTTCCATCGAATTTAAATTGGCAATACGCATCATTTCTGTACCGCTCATTTGTGTAGTACCTACTACTCTCTCCCCTTCTTCCACATTTAATTTAGATACGGTACCATCTACCGGAGAAAAAATAGTGGTTTTAAATAAATTATCTTTTGCTTCTTTTACACTTGCTTCTGCACTTTTAATATTAAAACGTGCTGCTTCCACATCAGCTTTAGAAACCATGTAGTTACTTTTTATTTGCTCAAAATCTGCATCCGAAATAACTTTATCGTTATGCAATTTTGTGTTGCGTTTATACGCTTGATCTGCTTGTACAAAGCGAGCTTCCGTATTAGCAAGGTTTGCTTTGCTATTGTTTAAGGCTGCTGTTGCTCTATCTAAATACGACTCGTAAACATCCGGGCGGATTTTAACGAGTAATTGTCCTTTTTTCACTTTATCACCCTCTTTTACATATAATGCAATAATTTCTCCCGAAACATCTGGAGAAATTTTCACTTCTATTTCTGGCTGTATTTTGCCCGATGCAGAAACCGTTTCAACAATTGTTCTTGTTGTTGCTTTTTCTATACTTACCTTCTCCAAATTATCGGCTCCAAACCAACCCGCTTTTTTACCAGCTACTAATACCACTAACAATACCACTACTCCTATTCCTAAGTAAATAAATAGTGATCTTTTTTTCTGTGCCATCTTTATAAAATTATTTCCTAAAAGTATTAAAAAGTAAGTGGATTTCCATTGTAAAAATCAAGAAGCTTTGCACGAAGAATCAATTCATACTTCGCTTGGACCACATCGGCATCAGATCTTGCGACGTTATTCTTAGAAATTCCATAATCAACTGCGTTTAATAAACCTACGTCAAACCTTTGTTGGCTGTATTTAAAAGCTTCTTTTAACGATTGATTGTTTTTCATAGTCGACTCGTATTTTTTACTTGCCGCTTTTAAATCTGAAATTGCTTGCTGTACACTTTTACTCAAGGTTAATTTTGCTTGCTGTAAATTAATATCGGCACTCGCCATGTTTACACTCGCACGTTTCATATTATTCCTAGCACTAAAGCCATTGAAAATTGGCACTGATAGCGAAAATTGCCAAAATTGTGAGAAGTTCAGGTCTAATTGATTTCTGAAAGATAGTGGGTTTAAATCTGCGTAATCAGAACCCAAACCTGCGCCTAAACTTAATCGAGGGTACAAGCTACCTTTTGCTGCTGCCAAACCATATTTAGCTGCATTGTATCTATACTCCAATAATTTAATATCAGGCAAATTTGATTCTGCTTTACCATACACTTCGTATAAAGTTGCAGAAGTATTTGCAGTTAAATATTTCTCTACATTTTGAGGGCGTTCTACTTCAAACACTTCGCCTGGATCGCGATCCAGCAACTGTATTAAATCTAATTTTGCTAAGTCTAAATTATTTTGAGCCGTGGTTACATTTAACTCGTCGGTTGCTACTTGCGACTTAATGTTTAACACATCGCCTTCTGTAGCATTGCCTACTGCTGCATTTTTTTGCGCACGGTCTAATTGTGTTTTGGTAACTTCTAATTGCTCATTCGCCACTCTTAATAAATCTTGATTATACAGTAAATTCAAGTAAGCGTTTATTACCATTAGAGCAATGTCGTTTCTGCTTTTCTCTAAACTCAATTTCTCTGCTTCTAAAGATTGAATAGTGCTTTTGTAATTATTCACTCTATTAAAACCATTAAATACGGTTACATTGGAGTTTGCATTTAAATTAATAGAAACCACATCTTGCGAAACGTAAGAGTTTGTTAAAGGGTTAATCGCACGACCGTAAGAATGTGAACGAGAACTCGAACCGTTTAAGGTTGGGTACATGGCATACCTACCATCCGATTTATTGAGTTCCGCTAAATCAACATTTAACTTAGATTGCTTTAAGTTTAAATTGTTTTCCATTGCATAACTCACACACTTATCAAGCGACCATACCTGAGCGTTTACACTTGTGAAACTTATGGCTAAAAGGGCCAAAGAGAAAATTAATCTCATATTTTTTTAAATTTATTAATGGTAAAAATATGTTAATTTAGTGCACGCTCAACATTGAAACAGCGTTGTTACAGTAATATTTTTTTTATACAAGCATGTACTTTATTAAAAACCCAAGTTTACTTAAAAAAATATACCCATCATTAACATGGGATATAAAGACTACGGATAAAGTACTTTATTTAACTTTTGATGACGGGCCGATTCCCGAAGTTACGCCATTTGTGCTAAATACTTTAGAAAAATTCAACGCAAAAGCCACCTTTTTTTGCATAGGCGACAATGTTAGAAAACATCCGGATATATATAAAATGCTGAAAGATGCTGGACATCAAGTTGGCAACCACACCTTTAACCATTTAAACGGTTGGAAAACCAACACCGTGTTGTACATGCAAAACATATTAAAATGCGATGAACTTACGGGAACACATTATTTCCGTCCGCCCTACGGTAGAATTTCTCCTTCACAAATCAGTGCGTTCAAAACAGAATATCCAAATGGGAAAATTATAATGTGGGATGTGCTGTCTGGAGATTTTGACAATACAATCGATGCTGAAAAATGCTATCAGAATGTAATAAAATCTGCAGAACCTGGTTCTATCATTGTATTTCATGATAGCTTGAAAGCCTACCCTCGTTTGTGTGCTGCATTGCCAAGAGCATTGGAATATTGGGCGAAGCAGGGGTATAGATTTGAAACAATTATGTAAATGTGCAAATGAGTAAATGAATAGCACCCCATTTGCATAACTTGTCCCGATCTTTCGGGATTTGCACATTTATATATTTGCACATTGAACATTTTCCTTCCCATATTACTACAAAATTTCTTAAATTCGCTGCTTCTCAAGAAATCAATAAAATCAATAAAAAATGGCATTTGATATAGAAATGATTAAAAAGGTTTACGACAACCTTGATTCTAAAGTTAGCGCAGCTAGAACAGTCGTTAACAGACCTTTAACTTTAACAGAAAAAATCTTATACGCCCATTTATGGGATGGAAAAGCCAGTACAGCTTTTGAAAGAGGTAAATCATACGTTGACTTTGCACCAGACCGCGTGGCGATGCAAGATGCAACTGCTCAAATGGCCTTATTACAATTCATGCAAGCGGGTCGTCCGCAGGTAGCGGTACCATCTACCGTACATTGCGACCATTTAATACAAGCAAAAGAAGGTGCCGACAAAGATTTAGCAACGGCAAATACTCAAAATAAAGAAGTTTACGATTTTTTAGCATCGGTATCAAACAAATACGGAATTGGTTTCTGGAAACCAGGAGCGGGTATTATTCACCAAGTAGTATTAGAAAACTATGCATTCCCGGGTGGAATGATGATTGGTACCGACTCACACACTGTAAATGCAGGTGGTTTAGGCATGGTGGCGATTGGTGTAGGTGGCGCAGATGCTTGCGATGTAATGGCAGGATTGGCTTGGGAGCTTAAATTCCCGAAATTAATTGGCGTGAAGTTAACTGGTAAATTATCTGGTTGGACTTCTGCAAAAGACGTGATTTTAAAAGTTGCAGGTATATTAACTGTAAAAGGTGGTACCGGAGCAATTGTTGAATATTTTGGAGAAGGCGCAAACTCATTATCGTGTACAGGAAAAGGTACCATTTGTAACATGGGTGCGGAAATTGGAGCAACTACTTCTATTTTCGGTTACGATGTAAAAATGGCCGATTATTTAAGAGGAACAGGACGTGCAGACGTTGCCGAATTAGCAGATAAAGTAGCAGCGCATTTAACCGGCGACGATGAAGTGTATGCAAACCCAGCAAATTATTTCGACCAAGTAATAGAAATTAATTTATCAGAATTAGAGCCACATATTAACGGACCATTTACTCCAGATTTGGCTTGGCCATTATCTAAATTTGCTGCCGCTGTAAAAGAAGCAGGTTGGCCAGCAAAATTAGAAGTTGGATTAATAGGATCGTGTACGAACTCATCTTACGAAGACATTACCAGAGCCGCTTCTATTGCGCAACAAGCAGTTGATAAAAATTTAGTAGCAAAATCAGAATTTACGATTACTCCAGGTTCTGAGCAAGTAAGATATACAGTAGATAGAGATGGATATTTAAAAATATTCGAAAACATGGGTGGTGTAGTGTTAGCAAACGCATGCGGACCATGTATTGGTCAGTGGGCGCGCCACGGAGCAGAGAAACAAGAGAAGAATTCTATCATTACTTCGTTCAACAGAAACTTTGCAAAACGTGCGGACGGTAATCCAAATACACACTCATTTGTAGCTTCGCCAGAAATTGTAACAGCTATGGCTATTGCGGGCGATTTAACATTTAACCCAATAACAGATACCTTAACAAATAGCAAAGGTGAGCAAGTGAAACTCGACGAACCAAAAGGTATTGAATTACCAATAAAAGGTTTTGCAGTGGAAGATGCAGGCTACCAAGCTCCGGCAGAAGATGGAACTAAAGTACAAGTGTTAGTTGCAGAAACTTCTGACCGTTTGCAATTGTTAGAGCCATTTAAAGCATGGGAAGGTACAGATATTAAAGGCTTGAAATTATTGATAAAAGCAAAAGGTAAATGTACAACCGACCATATTTCGATGGCCGGACCATGGTTAAAATTCCGTGGGCATTTAGATAATATTTCGAACAACATGTTAATTGGTGCCATCAACTTCTTCAATGAAAAAGCAGATTCGGTAAAAAATCAATTAACTGGAGAATACGGTGCAGTACCCGCAACACAAAGAGCATACAAAGCTGCAGGCATTGGCTCTATTGTGGTTGGTGATGAAAACTATGGTGAAGGTTCATCTCGTGAACACGCAGCTATGGAGCCTCGTCATTTAGGTGTTCGTGCCATCTTAGTAAAATCGTTTGCTCGTATACACGAAACGAATTTGAAAAAACAAGGTATGCTAGCTTTAACATTTGCAAACAATGCAGATTACGATAAAATTCAAGAAAACGATACTATTGACATTCTTGGCTTAACTAGTTTCGCTGCTAACAAACCATTAACAGTAGTGTTTAACCATGCAGATGGAAGTAAAGATGAAATTAGCGTAAACCATACTTACAACGACCAACAAATTGAATGGTTTAAAGCAGGTGGAGCGTTGAATATTATTCGCGCTGGAGTTAGTCTTTAGTATTTAGTCGTTAGTCGTTAGAGGGGGAAGGTATTAAGAATTAAGAATTAAGAATTAAGTATTAAGAATTAAGAAAGTTATTTCAGTTCTTAATACTTAATACTTAATTCTTGATACTATTTTTCAAATTCGCAAAATCATTCCACCAACTCACAACTCACAACTCACAATTCACAACTCACAATTCAATGAAACTCACTCTTCTTTGCATCAGCAAAACCACCGAGAAATATCTACTCGAGGGAATGGCTATATATGAAAATAGGTTGCAGCATTATTGCAAGTTTCAGCGGGTTGAAATTCCGGATTTGAAGAATAGCAAAAACTTGAGTTTCGATCAACAAAAACAAAAAGAAGCTGAGTTGATTTTAGCGAAAATTTCTAATACAGATTTTGTAGTGTTATTGGATGAAAACGGAAAAGAATTTTCGTCGGTTCAATTTAGCAATGAGATCAATAAATGGATGAACCAAAGCCTCAGCAATGTGGTGTTTGTTATTGGCGGACCTTATGGTTTTGATAAATCTGTGTACGATAGAGCGAACCTCAAAATATCCCTTTCTAAACTTACCTTCTCCCATCAAATGGTTCGATTATTTTTTACCGAACAATTGTACAGAGCCTTTAGTATATTGAAGGGGGAACCGTACCATCATAACTAGTCGCTAGTCATTAGTAGTTAGTCTTTAGACGGTCTAATGACTAACTACTAATGACTACTGACTAAAAATTATTCTGCATTTTCTGCACTTTCTTGCTCCGGCGTTTCATTCCACAAAGGAAGCGCCGATAAAATACTATACCAATTTATAATTTTTTTAATGTCAGATGCGTATACTCTTTCGGGATCGTGGGTTGGAACGATAGAAGTAAAATAATCTCTCAACACTTTTGCATCTGCTTTCGCTTCTGGTACTGGATTAGTTGCAGCTGTTTCTTTCATTTTTTCGAGTATGCTTAATAAAGTGATGTCATCATCCTCCCCAAAAACAGTAATATCATCAAGCGTTGCTAATTTACTTGTAGCATTGGTTACTACTTTGTTCTTCGCTTCGTCTAATGATTCTAATATAAAACCCGAACGGTTTTGAGCTAATGCTTTAAATAATCCTGGCTTGCCAGATAGAGATACAATTCCTCTTAAATTCATATGTTTTTTTTGATGATGTATGTTATGCTTCTATTACTTCTATACCTAAAATTTTATCGCCTTGACGAATAGAATCAACGAGGTCTACGTTCTCTACCACTTTACCAAATACGGTATGGTTTCTGTCTAAGTGAGCAGTATTTTCTCTGCTGTGGCAAATAAAGAATTGTGAACCGCCTGTATCTCTACCAGCATGAGCCATTGATAAAACACCACGATCATGGTATTGGTTATCGCCATCTAATTCGCATTTAATATGGTAACCCGGTCCGCCAGTACCAGCTCTAAAAGCAGTAGCTTCTGATTTTGAAAAAGGGCAACCTGCTTGCACTACGAAATCAGGAATTACACGGTGAAAAGTTACACCATCATAAAATCCTTCTTTAGCTAATTTTGTAAAATTCTCAACAGTACCCGGAGCATCTTTTTCATAGAACTCCACTGTCATATCACCTTTTTCTGTTTTAATTATCGCTTTTTTCATAAAATTCCTTTTTGTGAGGGCAACAAAGATAATAATATTGTACTAATGTACTAATTGTGTTATAAACTAAATAGTACGTAATAGCAGTCCAAAAACAGCGTTTATTGGAATCTGCAAACCTAAAATTTAATATGAGAAACTTAACATAAAAGCTTAAATTTGGGTACAATATGAAAAGGATAGAAATTTTATTTGTTTTACTTATTTGCACAAAAATTGGATTCAGCTCATCCATCTTAATTCCTATGGACGAGAGCCAGAAGAATCATTTGAAATCGTATGGCCTCGCCTATTGGGCATTGAAACAAGATTTAACCATACAGTGGTTACTAAATTATAAGGGAGGAAGTTTCTTAATTCCGCATGCTAACGCAATTGAAACAGAGTGTAAAATTAGAGGTATTTCTTACGACGTAATTGCCGATGTACAAGCCGCCTCTATTTTAAATGCAATTGCCGACCCCGAAACAAATATGGATGCAGTGAAATTGGAAAAAGCTCCAAAAATTGCTGTGTATTCTCCAAAAAATAAATTACCCTGGGACGATGCGGTAACCATGGTATTAACATATGCAGAAATTCCGTATGATATTGTTTACGATGAAGAAGTGATAAAAGGAAATTTACCAAAGTACGATTGGTTGCATTTACATCACGAAGATTTCACTGGGCAATATGGAAGATTTTGGGCAGCCTTTAGAAATGCACCTTGGTATGTAAATGATGTGAGGTTGAACGAGGAGATGGCCGCAAAATTAGGCTTCAAAAAAGTATCGCAATTAAAATTAGCAGTGGCACAAAGAATAAAAGAGTTTACGGTGGGAGGTGGATTTTTATTTGCGATGTGTTCGGGAACGGATAGTTACGACATCTCATTAGCCGCAGCGGGTATTGATATTTGCGATCAAATGTTTGACGGTGACAGGGCAGATCCGAATGGGCAAGAAAAATTAAACTATGCAAACGGTTTTGCTTTTCAGAATTATAAATTAGACATGAACCCTTACAATTATGAGTTCTCTGATATAGACAATACCCAAGGCAGAAATTTAGTAGAGGGAAATGATTATTTCAGCTTGTTTGATTTCTCTGCAAAATGGGACCCAGTACCAAGTATGCTTACCCAAAACCACGAGAAATTGGTAAAAGGATTTATGGGGCAAACAACAGCCTTCAGAAAAAAAATGATTAAACCTGATGTATTGATATTAGGCGAAACTAGCTCTGTTAACGAAGCAAGGTATATACATGGCGAAATAGGCAAAGGCACTTGGACATTTTACGGAGGCCACGACCCAGAAGATTACCAACATTTAGTAAATGATCCGGCAACCGATTTGAACTTGCATCCAAATTCGCCAGGTTATCGTCTTATACTAAATAACGTATTGTTTCCGGCAGCGAAAAAGAAAAAACAAAAAACCTAGGTAGTGTGCTAGTATGCTAGTGAGATAGTATGCTAATTAAAAAGAAAAAAAGAAAAAAAGAAAAAAAACTAAAACCATTAATATGAAAAAAACATTACTACTACTTGTATGTGTTGCAGTGGCAACATTCACAAATGCAGCTCACAATCCGTTTAAGAAAAATAATGACCGGAAAATTGCAATGAGTAAAATGAAAAGTAACTCGAAAATTATACCGAAAACATTAGCTTCAGAAACCGTTCCTACTTTAATAAAACAAAGTTCTTGGGATTTCCAATCGTCAACTTGGAGCACACAAACGGCTACCAAAAATATATACTCTAATGATTTGTTGAGTACAGAATACATGATGAATTATTTACAAACAGATACTTTTTTCAGAATAACCTATACATATAATGCGAATAAGCAATTAATACAAACGATTGGAGAAAGTAAAATAGGTCCGAATTCATATTCCCCAAATTTTAGGTATTCAATTACGTATTCTAATAATAATTTAAAAACTGTTTATTTTGGTGAAAATTACGATACACAAACTCAAACTTGGAACCCAGTAAACCGTGAAACAGAAGAACTAAATTCTAGAGGCGAAACCATAAAGTATCTAAATGAAATGTATAACAATGGGGCATGGGAAGTACAATTTGGGAGCTCTACACAATACATTTATTTAAATAGCACAAGTAACAAAATTGTTGAATTAATAGACAGTAATTATAATTTCAACAGCATGAATTTTGAACCTGATTATAGAGAAGTGAAATCGTACAATTCAAACGGAGAAGTAATTGATGTGCTTACCTATGAAAACATGGGTTCTGGATTAAAATTGTTTCAAAAAGACAGTATATTTTATACTGCAGGCATCCCTACAAAATTAGTTAGTTATAGTTACGATTCATTAACCAACAGTTTTAACAGAGAAATGAAATTTGATGATATTGCGTGGTCGAATTTCAACTCAACAATAGATTTGTTTTACAACAATCCGTTAGGATTTGTTATAAGCACATGGGATATTAACGCTTGGAAATTTGAAGAACGTACTGCTACAACTTTTACGGATAACTTTGGGTCGTATATTAGATTAACAGAGGTATACAATTCTAGTAATGTTTGGGTAAATCAATACAGATATAAAGAAATATTTGATTCTCGTTTAAACTTCATAGAAAGTTCCGATGAGAATTACAACATTCAAACCAATGTATGGGATAAAAGTTACGGCCAAAAATATTTATTACAATATGATATGAGTAATAATATTATTGAAGAAATAAATGAAAATTTCAACATTACGAATAATACTTATGAAAAAGGATACAGGTATGAGTATTCGAATTTCATTACTATTGCATCAGGCATTAACACTTCTAAAAATACCCTAGAAGTAAAACTTTACCCTAACCCAAGTGTAGACGGACGAGTTTCTGTAAATGTAAAAATGGAAGCTGCATCAGAATTAAGTATTAAGATTACAGACCTTAAAGGAAGCGTAGTTTATACAAATACAAAAGAACTGGGCAAAGGATTAAATACGGTTGAATTGAGTGGTTTGCAACAAGGCTTGTACGTGGTGGAAATGAGTACTGAGTATGGGGTAGCGAGAACGAAACTTATAGTGCAATAAGCTCAATATCTGAATGTTATTTTGGTATTCTCATATATATAATTTATATTTATTATATATGAGAATACTTTTTATTTTAATTCTAATTCTTAATAACCAGCAATTGTTTGCACAGAACAACAGTGCAGGTTTAAAAAAAGTACCCTTACATTATCGATATACAAGTACAGATAAAAACAGTCAAGAAGTAAAATATTTTTCAGAAATAAGAAATAAATATGAAAATGATTTATTGAAAGAGAAGAGTGAGTATTACAAGGATTTTATGGATTCGAGTAAACGACTTACATACTACTACTACGACAACAATAAATACATTACAGAAACAGTATACAAAGTTTACTGGGAAAATATAAAAAAATACTATAACAGAGAGCGTGTAAGATATTATTACACGAATAATTACAAAAATGTTCTTCAGTTTTGGGAAAACGGTGCCTTCGCAGATAATATTTGGTATCCAAGAAATAAATATTACCTAAACAAAGATGATTTCGGAAATGTGACCTTGGATGGATATGAAAATTACGACATTGACAGTAATTCCTGGAGTGGCAGCTTCACAAAATCTATTTATAACTACAAAGTCAATACTAATTTAATCTTAACAAGGATTGATTCTTTTACTTTTGAACTGAATAAATTTTCTCCGAGGTATAAATGGATAAACCAATACGATAGCTTAGGAAGAATTACCAAATCAGAAAATTATATTTTTTATCCTAGCTCTTGGAATTTATCGACAAAAACTTTTTTTAGTTATACAGCCGATAATAAAGAACCAAGCAGCATAAAAACTTTTGCATACAACTTAGAAAACATTGCCATGTATTCTGTATTAATCGCAGATAGTCTTAGATGGAATTGGTACGATAAAAGTAGTATGATGGATGCCTATTACATTAGAAATGGACAATACAAACCCATCAATTCTTATCAATTAAAACGTTATGATTATTTAGATAGCGCTATTAAAGTGGAGAGTAAACAAAAACTAAGTTATTTAGATGCTAATGGCTCTAATGTTAAGGAGATGTTTGATACTTTGAATAATAATTTCATCCCTACGTTCAGAATATACAGTATGTATAATGGGAATAAAAATTTAACTGAAGTTTATACAAATAAATATATTGCAAGTACCAATACATGGAACCTCGTTGGTAGCGATTATTACATTAACTTATATAACCCAGATCTCACTCTGAAAGAAATTACATACACCTATTCGAATTTCAATATAAAAGAGGAGTATTTAGATTATATAGAGATCAATACAGGTATGTTTACTTCTAAAAATACTCTAGAAGTGAAACTCTACCCAAACCCAAGTGCAAACGGAACTGTGTCTGTAAACATAAACATGGAAGCAGCATCAGAATTAAGTATTAAGATAACAGACCTAAAAGGCAGTGTGGTTTATACTGATAAAAAAGACTTAGGCAAAGGATTAAATACTGTTGAGTTGAGTGGACTACAACAAGGAATGTACTTGGTGGAAATGAGTACTGAGTATGGGGTAGCGAGAACGAAACTAGTTATCAACTAATAAAGATAGTGTGATAGTATGTTAGTGTGCTAATAACTCATTAAGATTAATAAACTAAAACAATTAATATGAAAAAAACATTACTCCTATTTGTATGTGTTGCAATGGTAACATTCACAAATGCAACAAACAATCCGTTTAAAAGGACAAAAGAAAGAGAACAAACGATGAACAAGATGAAGTCATCATCTATTGTTGTTCCAAAGACATTGGCAAATGTTACCGTACCAACCCTTATTAAAGCATCTTATTGGGATGGGATGTCTTCTAATTGGACTCCAATGTCGGCTGTAAAAAATATTTACGAAAACGACTTGTTAAAGACCCAATATGAAATGGATTATCTACAAACTGATACTATAGTTAGATCAAGGTATTTTTATAATGCAAACAACCAATTAACCCAAATGATATATGAGTTTAAACAATCACCAGGAATTTTTATTGCTAGTTATAGATACAGCATTACGTATTCAAATAACAATTCAAAAATTGTTTTTTTTGTAGAAAGTTATGATAATCAAACTCAAACGTGGTTTCCAAGTTCTCGTGAAACTCAAGAATTCAACTCAAGAGGAGTAAACACAAAGTATATAAATGAATTGTATAACAACGGTGTGTGGGAAATACAATACGGGTATGCTTCTCAATACACTTACTTAAATAGTACAAGTAATAAAATTGTTGACATTATAGATAGTAGTTATAATTTCAACAACATGAGTTTTGAAGCTGATTATAGACAAGTAAAATCGTACAATTCAAACGAAGAAGTAATTGATATGCTTACTTATCAAAATATGGGTTCCGGTTTAAAAATGTTTCAAAGAGATAGTATATTTTATACTGCAGGTTTGCCAACAAAAATAATAGCCAATGAGTATGACTCGGCTAACAATAGATTTAACAGAGATTATAAATTAGATGACATTATGTGGGCTAGTTTTGATCCTACGATTGATTTATTTTACAACCAACCCTTAGGATTTCTTGCAAGCCTTTGGCAGAATAATGCATGGCGTTTGGCACAACGTAACTCTACTACTTTCACTGACAATTTTGGATCGTACATTGAGTTAAGAGAGGGATACACTTTGAATAATGTATGGGTGAATCGCTTCAGACACAAGGAGGTTTTCGACTCTAGATTAAATCAGATAGAAAATGCAGATGAAAACTACATCATTCAAACAAATACTTGGAATCCTACTTATGGTGAAAAACATTTCTTTCAATATGATATGAGCAATAACATTACTGAAGAAATAATTGAAACATTTAACAGTACGAATAATGCTTATGAAAAAAATGGCAAAACCGAATACTCTGAATTTATAAGCATCGCAAGTGGAATAAACACATCTATAAACACCCTTGAAGTAAAACTCTTCCCTAACCCAAGTGTAGATGGAAAAGTTTCTGTAAATGTAAAAATGGAAGCCGCATCAGTATTAAGTATTAAGATAACAGACCTTAAAGGAAGCGTAGTTTATATAGATACAAAAGAACTGGGCAAAGGATTAAATACGGTTGAATTGAAAAACTTAGATCAAGGAATGTATGTTGTGGAATTAAATACAGAATACGGCATTTCGAGAACGAAGTTAGTTGTTAGAAACTAGTCGCTAGTCTTTAGATATTAGAATTTAGTTATTAGAATTTTCAAAAACATTTCAGGGGGATTGATGGTTAATATAGTATTTTTTAACCTAAATCCCCATGAAATTCACCTACCTACTCGCTCTACTTTGTTTCAGCTTAACATCGTTTGCAACGACAAACAAAGATTTGAAATTTCAATCGAAAGCTCACAAAAGAAGTATTCACAAAGCTACTGAGCTCGAAATAATCAATCAGAAATACAATAAATTTCAGAATCAAATACAAGTTCCAACCATTGTAAAAAACTATGGATGGTCTGATAGTTTAATGAATTGGGAGGGCGAATCGCGTGAGGAATTTACATATGTGAACGACCGCATAAAAAGTGTCATTACGTTTGATATAAATAGGATCGATACTATAAGCCGTTTAACACTTACTTATAATGCCGACAACTATTTATTATTTTATTATTTAGAAGTTAAATCGGAAACCGGAGAATTTATACCACAAACAAGAATTTACTACGAATACGAGAACAACTACCAAAAGATGACGGTAACGAGTGAACTATTTGCATCATTTTTAAACCAATGGATTCCGAATACAAAATTCAGTGATGAAAAAATAAATAATGGAGAAACTTCTAGAACTACCAATTATATTTACTTCGGAGGAACTTGGTCGGTAGGCAGTGGGTACTCTTACACCATCAAAAAATTAAATAACAATTCTTCTAAAGTAAGTGAATATATCGATAGTATTTTAAATACTAACCTTGGCGAATACGAATTCTATTACAAAGAAAGCAGAGTATATGATGCAAACGAAAATGCCATTGCAATAGTGTACACCGAAAATGTAAACGGCACGAATAAAATTACGGAAATTGATAGTATATATTATGTAAACAATGTGCCTTCAGAATTTGTCATTGCCATTGCAAATGTAGGTGCTCCTAGAAAAGCTTATAAGTACGGAAACATGGTATGGCAGAATTACAATTCGAATAAAGACATAAACGAAAATCGTTTAACTGATTATGTTGGGTATGCCTACACTGGCAGCAGTTGGAGATTTAATGATCGAACAACAACTACATTCACAGATAATTTTGGTTCGAATGTTGCATTAAACGAAGAATACATAGCCAATACATGGACATCGACCGAACGATATACTCAACAATTTAATAGAAAAGCCTATCTAATTTTCGATCAAATAGAGAAATATAATGCCAACCAAAGCAAATGGGATACAACCAATGGGAATCGCTCGATTGTTGTATATGATGTAAACGATAATATTGCGGAAGTTGCACAATCTATTTATAACCCATTTTTATTGGCTTGGGAGAACATAGAGAAACAAGAGTACTTAAATTACATAACCATCACCACCGGAATTAATTCACAAACAAAAACCATTCAAACTAAACTCTACCCTAACCCAAGTGCTGATGGAAAAGTTTCGGTTAATGTAAAAATGGAAGCTGCATCAGAATTAAGTATTAAGATAACAGACCTTAAAGGAAGTGTTGTTTATAATGATGTGAGAAATTTAGGTAAAGGATTAAATACTGTTGAGTTGAGTGGATTACAACAAGGAATGTACTTCATATTATTGAGTAGCGAGTATGGAGTATCGAGAAGCAAGTTAGTCGTTAATTAAATTATAAGTTGAATTATAAATTATGAATTATAAATTATGAATTAAGCGCTGATGTTGCTTCATTCATAATTCGTAATTCATAATTCATTTTAATAAGTTTTTTTCGTATTTTGGCTAGTATGAAAAAACATATCCTTACCTTAATTGGCATAGCTATTTTTTGCAATTCTTACTCTCAAATAAATCCTATTAGAGAACAATATTTCCATTCGACTTCAAAAAGTGAATCTAAACTAAAATCAATCATTAAAATAGTTCCAACTGATTTTAGAGAAATACTATGGTCAACTTTTTCTAACAATTGGGACACCTCCTTGTCTTATTCATATCAGCTTAAATATATTGACAATAAAATTATCACTAAGTATGATTTAGATTACACAAGGTCTGATACTTCATTCAAATACGAATACATTTACGATGGTCAAAATAAATTAATTCAAATTGATAAATATTTTTACAATAGTTCTGACGGCAGCTATACATTATTCTATAAAGATCTTTATTATTACTTTAACAATAACTTAAGAACCTTAATTGTATATCAAGAATACGATACTAATACACAACTTTGGGTTACTAAAAGGAGAAAGATAGAAGAATTAGATGTTAAGGGTAATTTAATCCTATCTAAACTTGAGGAATATGGGGTTAATGGATGGAAAGTATTAAACTATTTTGGCAAAAGTTATACTTATTATAACAATACGAACAGATTAATATTAGAGATTGACAGTGTGTACAACTCAAACACTAAAAAAACTGGTGCAAATAATAAAACGGAAAGAGTTTATAATAATCTTGATCAATTAGTCGAATTTAAAAGATACACTCCCAATAATAATCTGTTGAAATTAAGTTCAATTATTAAAATTGAATATAACAACCTTGGGGTACCATTAAAAGAAGTTGTTTATGATGCAAGTCAATTTCCGACATTAATACCAAGTTTTAAAATAGACAGTATTACTTGGCTTTCTTTTGATAGTGATGTAGAGTACTTTAACAACATACAACTGTCGTCAATAGACTCTACTTACCAAAATGCTGCTTATTATTTTTCAGGCAAAACCATTGGAGTTAAGTTAGACAGCAATAACTCCTATTCTGTTTCCTATTATTGGATGATGAATAATAACTTAAAAAAGTTTTCGAGAAACGATAGAATTTTCGATAGCAATAAAAGCTTAATTGAAAGTTTATCATACTCTGTTGACGTAAATGATAATTGGGAAATTTCAAATGCAGACAAAAATATCATAACCTATGATATTGATAATAATGTTTCTGAATTTATTGAGCAACGATACAAGCAAAATCAATATGTAAATTTCAGAAAAAGAGAATATTCGAATTACATCAGCATTGACGTATCATCGGGCATCAACACTTCTAAAAATACCCTAAAAGTAAAGCTCTTCCCTAACCCAAGTGCAGATGGAAAAGTTTCTGTAAATGTAAAAATGGAAGCAGCATCAGCATTAAGTATTAAGATAACAGACCTTAAAGGAAGCGTAGTTTATACAGATAAAAAAGAACTCGGTAAAGGATTAAATACTGTTGAGTTGAGTGGCTTACAGCAAGGAATGTATGTGGTGGTATTGAGTAACGAGTATGGAGTATCGAGAACGAAATTGATAGTACAGTAATAATGAAATCTATGAAATCGCTTTTAATTTTTGCACTACTATTCATAAATATAAATAGCCATGCGTATACGTACAACCACAAAAAAAGTACATATACTCCCTCGGATATAGAAAAAATAAATCAGAAATATAATAATTTACATGGGTCCAAACAGGTTCCAACTATTATAAAAGAATCTGAATGGTCAAGCAGTTTAATGAACTGGCAAGGAGAAACACAAGAGGAATACTTCTATGAAAACAATCTTGTTAAAAGTGTTACTACCTTTAATTATAATAGAACTGATACTTTAAGCCGAAAAACACTTACTTATAATACCGATAATTATTTAACATTATACCTCGATGAAACATATGTAGGTAATGGTGTATATGAGCCTAAAGAACGTATTTATTATATATATGAAAATAATTACAATAAGATGACTTCCACAGAAGAATCATACAGTAAGTTCTCCAATATTTGGTATCCGGAAACAATAGAAATAGAAGAGAAATTAAATAATGGAGAAACTATTAGATTTACACAATACATCTACATATTAAATGAAAAGAAACCGAATATTGGAAAATCCACTACTATTAAAAAACTAAATAATAATACATCAAAAATTACGGAAATTATAGATAGTTTACTTAATTTTAATACAGGAGAGTACGTTTTATTAAAGAAAGTATCTAAGATATACGATGTAAATGAAAATGCTATTTCAATTGTTCATAGCGGATATAATAATGGCACAACAATAATCGAACAAATAGATAGCATCAATTACATCAATAATATACCTTACGAAACTATTACCTATAAATTCTATGATGGTATCCCTTATAAAGCTTATAAGCGCACTAACATGGTTTGGAAAGATTATAATACGACTAAAGATTTTAATGAAAACCAATTAACAGATTACACTAGATATATTTTCTCGCAAAATTCTTGGAATTTTTACGAAAAAATAAGTACTGCTTTTACAGATACCAATGGATCTAACATCTATTTAATAGAAAGATATATCTCAAACAGCTGGGTTCCATTGTTCCGATCTAAGCTACAAAATAACAAATACGCTCATGTAACATTACATTGTCGAGAAGAATTCGACCAAGTTAATTCTAAATGGGATACTACTTATGGCTACGGAAATTATTTTCAATACAACGTGAATGAAAATATTATAGAGCAGAGACAATTTTTTTATTATACATTTACTTTAGAATGGCAAAATACATACAAATGGGAGTACTTTGATTTCATTACCATAAGTACTGGAATTGCTTCAAATAAAAACACTTTAGAAACTACGCTCTACCCTAACCCAAGTGCAGATGGAAAAGTTTCTGTAAATGTTAAAATGGAAGCTGCATCAGTATTAAGTATTAAGATAACAGACTTAAAAGGCAGCGAAGTTTATACTGATAAAAAAGACTTAGGAAAAGGATTAAATACTATTCAGTTGAGTGGATTACAGCAAGGAATGTACTTCATAGTATTGAGTAGCGAGTATGGAGTATCGAGAAGCAAGTTAGTCGTTAATTAAATTGTGAATTGTAAATGGTGAATGGTGAATTAAGCGTTGAGGTTACTAAATTGCTTAATTTACCATTCACCATTTACAATTTACAATTAATCATAAAACGCCCATCTCAGCCCTACCTTTAGCGCTCGATCTGGCAAAGGGTGCCTATTTACCATGTAGTATCCGTTATTGCTTACTCCTTGGTTCAAATGGTCGATTTTTAACATTAACACCGCTCGCTTTAAACTTGCTGTTAAGAAGAAATCGACAATAGGGTAATCGCCTAAACTTGTGTTCGAAAGATAAAATTGTGTGCTTGCTGCATCGTAGTTATAGGCTAGTGTATTGGTGTAATACCTAACATCAAATCCGGTGCGTATGTTCAACGCTTTTTTGAATACGTATGATTGGAAATAAAAACTCTGATACGTAAATACTCTAGGCATCCGGATAATTTGCGACTGATCTGTGCCTTGAATGTAAATTTGATTTAACAAATGAAATTTACCAAGTTGAAATGCTTTTTGTAGTTGCACTTGGTAATAGCGGTGATTTGGCAACTGACGTGGCATCATCAAACTATCATAATACACTTGGTGACCAATATTACCGAGTGAAATACTGCTCATGAATTTCCATTCTTCATTTAAATATTTAAACTTGATGGTGTTGTTTACTACGTTCAAAAAGTTATTGTCCCAACGTTGATGGTTTGTGGTGTATCTCTCCGCCATTAAAGCAGGATCGTTGTTCCGATGGTGCCACTCTAATCCAAAATAAGAAGAATCATTTTTGCCATAAAATCTAAACTGCAACTGTACCACACGGTTATCATCAAAATTACCCACAATACCATTAATGAATTTATACTTTACTTCTAATCGTTTACTAATTTGAAAATTGCGTTCGGATGCTAATGAAATTCCCTGCAAGGTAGAATCGAAATCCATGTTAGAATAATCTACCAAATCAAATCGCAAGTAATACGTTGCATAATTTTGTCGAGATGATCTACGCGATTTTAAGTATTGCTCTACCCCTACTCTTTGTTGCAATTGTTTCGCTATTATTTTATCGTTGGTATTAGTAGAATCAAAATAGATATTTGCGTACACACCAGAATCGATTGGTGTTTCGCGGTACTCGTCTGTTCTGTTCGTAAACCTCATTTCGTGGTACAACCTGTATTTTGGTTTTACACGCATAAACGAAAAAGTATCTAACTTCACTTCTTCCATGGGGCCAAATGCAATACTTTGTTTTAAATAATATTGCTTATCGGTAATTCTGTTAGATGCATTGTTTAAATAAACAGGTTCAAATTCCGAATTAATATCTGAACTCACTCTAAAAATAGAATCGTTTCTGATGCCCCCATTTTCATGTAATACTAAACTTGAATTTATAATTCCTGCCAGCACTTGGTACCTTCTGTTTTTAGAATTGTACCACATGGTAAGGTCGTAGTTTAAATGATCGGCATCTTGCCTATTATAATCGCCTTGAGCAACTAAACGTGTAAAATTTATAGCGTAATTAAAACGTGGACCAATATTCTGCGCAAATGTAAAATTGAAATATTGCTCTTTCCTCCTATTAAATATATAATATAAATTAGTATAAGGGCTGAGGGTTCTGTAAAATTTCAGATCGTCTATTTGTTTTAGATACGGCGAATACGAATGGCGACCCAAATCGAAACCCCAGGTTAATGATTCTGAAAAAATTAGGGAATGAGTTGCGAGGCCTAAATTACCTAAGTATACACGAGCGTTGTCGTTTATATTGGTATGTATAGGATTGAAATTTTGGAATCCGTTTGCGGTGGTATCTAAGGAGTGATAACTTAAGGTATCTGAATGTAAATCGTCGACATTTAACCACTTAACACCGTTTGATGCATAGATTTTACGAACCGTATCGGGCGTAGAAGCTTGTGCTTGCAGGGCAAACAAGGTTAGAAGGCAAAAGAAACAAAAACGATTCACGCTGCTAAATTACAGATTCGATATTAATTCTTTCAGAATAAATGTAAGATTAGGCTCTGCTTTTTGGGCAACCTTTACAATCTCTTCTAAAGATACAGGTTTTAAAGTTTCAGGGAACCCCTCGTCTGTGATTACAGAAATTGCAAAAACTGGCATTTTCATATGGTTGGCTACAATTACTTCTGGTACGGTAGACATGCCTACGGCGTCGGCACCAATTATTCTTAAAAACTTATATTCTGCACGAGTTTCTAAGTTTGGCCCCATTACGCTTACATACACACCCACATGAGTTTTAATATTGTTGGCATCGGCAATGGCTTTTGCTTTTTTAATTAATTCGGGATCGTATGGCTGGCTCATGTCTGGGAAACGTGGACCAAATTGATCGTAGTTTCTGCCACGCAAAGGGTTGGCATGTTGCATGTTTATATGATCTTCAATAATCATTAAATCGCCTTTTTTATATTCAGGATTTAAACATCCACTTGCATTCGATATAAATACTTTTTGCACACCCAATACTTTCATCACACGAATAGGGAAGGTAATTTCTTGCATGCTATAGCCTTCGTAATAATGGAAACGACCCGACATGGCTACTACTTTACGACCGCCAAGCTCTCCAAAAATTAATTTACCTGTATGAAATTCTACCGTTGCAATCGGGAAATCGGGAATCATTGAATACAATAATTCATATTGCACGTTCATGTGTTCTACCAAACCACCTAAGCCTGTACCTAATACAATCCCAAACTCTGGGTTAAAATCGCCTACTACTCTCTTAATGTACTCCGTTGTGTTTCTTACTTGTTCTAACATAATCTATTACTTTATTATCAAACCACTCTTTATCTTTTTCATGCATTTCCGATTCTATTGGTAAATAGTAAATCGGTAAGACATCTATTTTATTTTCAAATTTAGGATGTAATAATCGCATGGCATCTTTTTCTGTGGTAATAATTAATTTATTTTCAACAGAAATATTGTTGTACTCAGCTTGCCATTTATCAACATCATTTATCGTATAATTATAATGATCTGGATAATTAAAATGTTTCGCAATTTTTAATTTATTAAACTCTAAATAATTCACCAATAAAGAAGCATCGGCAATTCCAGTTATTAAAATGAGTTGCGTTTTTTTATCGCAATTTCCTAAGCTTCTTGTTTCATGTGATGAGTGTAGTGCTTTTAAATCAGCATACCTTAAAAACGAATATACAATGGGTATATTTTGATGGTTCGGTAAATGCGACTCTACTCTGCGACGCTCCATTGGCGAAAATATTTTCGGAGTTTTAGTAATCACAATAATATCTGCACGGTTGAGGCCCGAAATGGGTTCGCGTAAATTTCCAAAAGGCAACATCCAATCTTTGTTAAATACTTTATTATAATCGAACAAAAGAATTTGCAAACCTACTTTTACTTTTCTATGTTGATAGGCATCATCTAGCAATACCACATCCATATCATGTTCTAATTTTTCGAGCGCACGAGTTCTGTTTTCATCTACCACCACACTTATCTCGTTAAACTTTTGTTTAAACTGCGTGGGTTCATCGCCAATTTCTTCTGGTGAAGAGAGTGCACTTGCCACTATGTATCCAGAAGTTTTACGACCATAGCCTCTGCTTAAAGTACTTAATTTGAATTCATCTTTTAACAAACGCACCAAATATTCTACCATGGGGCTTTTGCCTGTTCCGCCCACATTTATATTTCCAACGCTGATGGTAGGAACTTTGAAAGACCTTGCATGAAACAATTGCCAATCATATAACTTATTTCTAAGCACAATGATGACCCAATAGAGGAAAGCGAAAGGAAGTGATAACTTTCGTATGAATTTCATAACCCTAAGCTACAAAAAAAAGGGCAATTAGCTAATTTGTGCCGTAATAAGTATATTTGCGCTTCAAAAAATAAACACTATGTCGACAGGATTTTTCGTAGTACCGACCCCGGTAAATGAACCTATTTTAAGTTATGCTCCAGGCAGCAAAGAACGCGAATATTTACAAACTGCTATTGCCGAGGCAAGAGCAAAAACCGTAGATATACCTATGTATATTGGCGGAAAAGAAGTTCGCTCGGGTAAAACGGTGAGCATACATCCTCCGCATGACCATCAACATTTACTAGGATATTACCATCAAGGAGACAAAAAACACATTGAAGAGGCTATTGAAGCGGCTTTAAATGCTAAACAAGCTTGGGCAAACATGCCTTGGGAACAACGCGCTGCCATCTTTTTAAAAGCAGCAGAATTAATTGCAGGCCCTTACAGATATAAATTAAATGCAGCTACCATGTTGGGGCAATCTAAAAATGCCTTCCAAGCAGAAATAGATTCGGCATGCGAAATCATCGATTTTTTAAGATACAACGTTGCATACATGTCGGAGATCTACGCACAACAAGTAGGTTCGTCAAAAGGTATATGGAAC
Source organism: Sphingobacterium thalpophilum (assembly GCA_943371235.1). Classification (GTDB taxonomy): domain Bacteria; phylum Bacteroidota; class Bacteroidia; order Sphingobacteriales; family Sphingobacteriaceae; genus CAJBVG01. The sequence continues at coordinate 67,833 of CALRTZ010000010.1, forward strand.
AGAATAGAGCAACGCCCTTTAGAAGGATTTGTGTTTGCGTTAACACCCTTTAACTTTACTGCCATTGCTGGTAATTTACCTACTTCGGCAGCCATGATGGGGAATGTGGTAGTTTGGAAACCATCGAACACACAAATTTATTCGGCAAATGTATTAATGGAAATTTTCCGTGAAGCAGGTGTACCAGATGGAGTAATTAATTTAGTGTACGTTTCTGGTCCGGATGCAGGCGATGTAATTTTCTCACATCCAGATTTTGCAGGTATTCATTTTACAGGATCTACATCGGTATTCCAAGGCATTTGGAAAACCATTGGTAACAACATTCATAAATTTAAAACCTACCCACGCATAGTTGGCGAAACAGGTGGTAAAGATTTTATTGTAGTGCACGAGTCGGCAGATGTGGAAGCAGCAAGCGTGGCCATTGTAAGAGGTGCGTTTGAGTACCAAGGACAAAAATGTTCGGCAGCATCTAGAGTATATGTTTCGGCAAAACTTTGGCCAGCCATTAAAGAGAGAATGCAGAAAGACATGGCTACCTTTAAAATGGGTGGTACAGAAGATTTCAGCAATTTTATAAATGCAGTAATCGACGTGAAATCGTTTGATAAATTAGCATCCTATATTGATGCAGCTAAAAAAGATTCGTCGGTAGAAATTATTGCCGGTGGAAATTATGATAAATCTAAAGGGTACTTTATTGAGCCGACTGTTATTGTGGCTAAAGACCCGAAATACGTAACCATGTGCGAAGAATTATTCGGACCAGTGTTAACTGTTTTTGTGTTTGACGATTCAAAATTTGAAGAGACTTTGGAGTTAGTAGATTCAACTTCTATCTACGCGTTAACGGGAGCAATTATTGCACAAGACAGATATGCAATAACTCTTGCAACTAAAAAACTAGAAAACGCTGCAGGTAATTTTTATATTAACGATAAATGTACTGGAGCGGTAGTGGGCCAACAACCATTTGGTGGCGCAAGAGGATCAGGAACGAATGATAAAGCAGGCTCGATGATTAATTTATTGCGTTGGGTTTCTCCACGTACTATTAAGGAAACGTTTGATCCAGCGAAAGATTACCGATATCCATTCATGAGTTAAAAAGGTCACAAAGGACGCTAAGTACACACGATGGTACACAAAGTTTTTCTTTGTGATACTTTGTGCTCTCTGAGCCTATGTTTTTAAGAAAAAATTAAAAAATCCTAAACACAGAGGCTCAGTGAGCACAAAGTTTCACAGAGAAATTTAGCTACTCGTATAATTTTAATTCAATATTATTTTATTCACTTTACTAAACTCACCATTATTTATTTTTAATAAATAGATTCCTTTTGAATAACTACTTAAATCTAATTGTAGATTTTCTATATTACTTCTGAATTGATTTTCTGGCAATTCTGTATTTATTAAAATTCTACCCGCAACATCCATTAAATAAATACTAATTTTTTCTGATGAAAAGTGTTTCATTTCAACAAATATATAATCGGTACTTGGATTTGGTTTTATCTTGATGCTAGGTTCATCAATGATAGTGGTTTTGAGTTTATGATTACTAATTCTTGCTAATGAAAAACTGCCGGTGCTATTTACATTATTACAATCTTTAATCATTGCCACTCGAGTACTATCATCAATCAAATTGTTTTCAACCATGTCTTCTATTTGAACTAAACATTTTTGTTTTTGAATCGCATTATAGTTATCTGTTAAAGGCTCTAAATAATCCAAAGCTTTATCAAATTGATTAATGGCTTGTATGTGCTTATTCTCTGATAAAAATAAATGAGCTTTAATTAAATGCACTTGTACAATTCTGGCAGTATCGTCTTTATTTATTGCCCGTGCTAAACGGTTGTTTAAATTAGAACGCAATTTTTGTAAGGCTACAGGTTTTACACTAGTATAACCAGAATCGTTTTTAATAATGTTGTATTGTTTTAACATTAAATGTAATGCACGGTCTTTTATTAAATCTACTTTGGGTTTATTACCTGCAAAGTTTACTTTTAATAGAGAATCTAAACTTAAGAATTGTTGTGTGGTATATAAGTTTAAGGTATCTCTCCTCATTTCTTTTATAATTTTTTTAAGGTATTTGTTGATGGGTTTAGCATTTATGGTTACACTGTTACATTCTGTACAATTATTCAACAAATAGGGGTCTGTAGGGCAATTGTTCGGGTCTTCACACGGGTCGGCAAATATTCTGCTAGATATTAAACATTGATTATCGTATTCTCCAATATCTGCAATAGGATCAAAATCAATAGTGGTTTTAAAAATTCCAATATCAATTACACCATTACTATTTGGGAAATCATGGTCTGCATTAATAGAGGCATACCAAAAATTATTTGTGGCGTCTATTGTTTGAAATATTGGAGTAAGTCCACCACTAATGAAATAACTTGATGCATATGGGGAACCACTGGTAGAAACATTTTTCTTTAAAATATTATACCCGTTTTTCATGTATAACTGTGATGCACCAACTAATTCTATTAATGGGTTTAAATCATTCAACTCTCCTGGCACTTTAGAAATTATATTATTTCCATAAGTACTGGTATTTTCATTACT
>CALRTZ010000011.1:0-66513 GCA_943371235.1 Sphingobacterium thalpophilum
GTCGTGCCACCAAAAACCCCAAGAAACATTCTAAATTCAAAAAAAATCATAGATTTGAAAAAATATAAGCAAATCAAAAAATGTCATTAGAAGTACAAGGAAAATTAGTAGATGTATTTGAAACAATACAGATTACTGACAAGTTCAAAAAAAGAGAGTTTGTTGTTGAAACCGAAGAGAGAGGGTACCAACAGTACGTGAAATTTCAATTAAATCAAGATAAGTGCAGCTTAATTGATGACCATAAATTAGGGGATGAATTGAAGGTAGCTTTTAACCTTTCTGGTAAACCCTATACAAGGAAAACGGGAGAAAAAGACTATATAACTAACATTGTGGCTTGGAAAATTGATAAAGTAAGCGCTGGTTCTGCTCCTATGCCGAGCAATGAACCCCCTGTTTTTAACATGGACAGCTTAGAAGCGAGTGCAGACGACTTGCCATTTTAGTTAAAAACTTGATTTAGGCATAGAATTGTAAGGTTTTCGTCAGAATATTAAATTTATGTTAATAAATCATCTTAAAATTTTTTTATTGCTTAAAAATTATAATTTTGTGAGCCCTATAATTGATTAATAGGGCAATTTTTTCAATATACAGTACGTTAAACAAACAGTTAAAAAACAAATAAATTTAAAAATGGCAAATGAGGCAAAAGTAGCAACTGCTGCAAAAGAAGAGAAGAATGGTTTAAGTTCCATCTTTGCATCTATCACTATTCCATTGTGTTTAGTTGTGGGTATTTTAATTTACAAATTTGTAATGGGTAACCCATCAAACTTTGAAGGTGGCGATCCAAACAATCACCCGATCAGCGAAGGCGCAGGACAAGTGTTAGGATTAATTTACAAAGGTGGTTTCATCGTACCTATCTTATTATCGTTAGTGTTGATGAACATTACTTTTTCAATCGAAAGATTTTTAACAATTGCTAAAGCTCAAGGTAAAGGAAGAGCAGAAACATTTGTTCGCAAAATCAGAACTCATTTGGACAACAATAATGTTGACGCAGCAATCAAAGAATGTGATGCACAAAGAGGTTCGGTTGCTAACGTTTTACGTTCAACTTTAGTGAAGTACAAAGAAATGGAAAACACTACAGGTTTAGATTTAGACCAAAAAGTGCTTTCTATCCAAAAAGAATTAGAAGAATCAACAACATTAGAATTACCAGGTTTAGAGAAAAACTTAGTAATTATTGCAACGATGGCTTCTGTTTCAACGTTAATCGCTTTATTAGGAACGGTAATCGGTATGATTCGTGCATTCGCGGCATTAGCAACGGCTGGTTCTCCAGACTCAGTAGCTCTTGCAAACGGTATCTCTGAGGCCTTAATCAATACAGCTTTAGGTATTGGTAACTCTGCAGTAGCAACGATTATGTACAACGTATTTACTTCTAAAATAGATGCGATTACATATGCGATTGATGAAGCTGGTTACAGTATCATCCAAACGTTTAATGCAAAACACAGATAAGATTATTAATATAATTTAAACGAAATAAAATGTCAAAAGTAAAGGTACCTCGTAAGAGTACAGTAGTGGATATGACGGCAATGACCGACGTAGCCTTCTTGCTACTTACGTTCTTTATGTTGGCAACTAAGTTTAAACCCGATGAACCAGTGACGGTGACTACACCTTCATCTATCTCGGAGATAAAGCTTCCAGAAACGGATATTTTATTATTAACAATCGATAAAGATTCTAAAGTTTATTTCGCAATGGATGGTGATCAAAACAAGATTACACTTCTTGAGAAAATGGGCGAGAAATATAAAATGACATTTACTGCTGATCAGAAAAAACAATTTTCGTTGTTAAGTTCTTTCGGGGTGTCTATTAAACAACTTGGCTCGTACTTAGATCTTGATCCAGAACAGCGTAAAGAATTCAAACAACCAGGAATTCCTTGCGATACTCTGAATAATGAATTAGCAGATTGGATTTTACAAGCACGTTTTACCAATAAAAATTTACGTGTGGCTGTAAAAGGAGATGGTGATGCTGGTTACCCTGTAGTGAAACAAGTAATTGCTACACTTCAAGATAAAAAAGTAAACCGTTTCAACTTTATCACAAGCTTAGAAAAAGCTGACAATTAATTTTTAACAATATTTTCTAATTTAATTAGATAAAGATATGGCAGATATAGAAGCCGGCGGCGGTGGCGGTAAAAAAGGCAAGAAAGTCAGAGGTAAAAAGCAATCAACACGTGTTGACTTTACACCGATGGTTGACTTGGGCTTCCTTTTAATTACGTTCTTCATGTTAACTACATCGATGAACAAGCCACAAACCATGGAGATTAACATGCCGGTAAAAGACAAAGACTTGACCGAAGAAGACAAAACGAAAGTAAAGGCTTCACAGGCAATGACGATTCTACTTACAAAAGACAATAAAGTAGTTTACTATTTTGTTGATGAAAAATCTGGAGAACCTGGCGTACCACAAGTTACAAACTTTGGCAAAGCAGGAATTCGTGCAACTCTTTTGAATGAAAACCGCATGCGTAATGCTAAAGTAGATTCTATTGCAATCTACAAAGAGCAATTACAAACAAATAAAATTGATGAACAAACATTTAGAAACAACGTTGCTGCAATCAAATCATATAAAGATGGTTTAATTGTAATTATAAAAGCAAACGACGACTCTAAATACAAAAACTTAGTGGACATTTTGGACGAAATGAATATCTGTAACATTGGTCGTTATGCTATTGTAGACATTACACCAATGGAAGTAGATATGTTAAAAGAAACTCCTTTATAGTTCTTAAATTAAGAATATGGCTAAAATAGATTTATACGACACCAAGTGGCTTAGCCTCGTATTTAAAGGTAGAAACCAAGAGTACGGAGCTTTCGAAATCCGCAAGGTATATCCAAGAAATGCGTTTTTAGGAATTGTATTGTCAATTGTAATATTTACACTTTCTGTAAGTGCTCCCTTGATAATAAAGTTAATTTCTAATGCATTGCCTGAAGATAAAGTAGTTTTGGTAAATAACACAACCGACTTAGAGGAACCACCTCCGGTTGATAAAAACCAACCTGCAACACCTCCTCCACCACCACCTCCTCCGTTGAAGTCGACTATTAAGTTTACTCCTCCGGTAATTAAACCAGATGAGGAAGTACCAGATGAACCACCTCCAACGCAAGATAAATTGCAAGAAGTGGATGCCGGTGCGAAAACAGTGGAAGGTGACCCGAACGCTGATGTAGATTTAAGTGGCTTGGAAGACGGAACAGGTGATTTAATTGGTGAAGAACAAGTTTTCTTAGCCGTAGAACAACAACCAGAATTCCCAGGAGGCGAGTCTGCATTAATTGCTTACATCGCAAAAAATACGAAGTACCCTGCAATTGCTCGTGAGAACAATATTGAAGGTAGAGTATTTATTAGTTTCGTAGTAGAAAAAGACGGGAATATATCTGATGTAAAAGTGATACGTGGTATTGGCGGGGGTTGTGATGAAGAAGCTAAACGCGTAATAAAAGGTTTGCCTAAATTTTCACCTGGTAAACAAAACGGTCGTCCTGTACGTGTACAGTTTAACGTACCTGTTAACTTTAAGTTGATGTAATAAAATTTTAGGGTGAGTGCAAGAGAAAATGTTCTGTTTGTTTTTGGAATTTTAATGTCGCTGGTTTATGCAGCAATTGGAATCGTTTGCCTAACAATACCGAGCTTCTTAGCAGATTACTCATCAAATATTAAAGCAGGAATAGGCATCGTTTTTATTGTCTATTCCTGCTTTCGTTTATATCGTTCCATTCAAAAATATAAAACGAGAAATGAAGAATAAGTACTTATATCTATTAACACTTGCCGTTGCTATTACCTACAGCGCTTGCTCTAATGTTGATAAAAACGGGAAACCATTAAGTACTACCACCTCTGGCGATGTAAAAATTGCCGCCGATGAAACTCTTCTTCCTGTGATTGATTCTCAAGAACAAGTATTCGAAACCATTTATCCCAAGGCTGACGTTAATATTCAATATCTTCCAGAATCAGACATCGTAAATCTATTTGTGAATGATAGCGTGCAACTTATTGTGTTACCACGTGAGTTGAACGAAGAGGAAATGAATGTATTCAAATCAAATAAAATAGTACCAAGAACAAACAAAATTGCAACAGATGCCGTTGCACTTATAATAAACAAAGCCAATACCGACACTACTCTAGAACTCGCAAACGTTAGAGAAATAATTAGAGGAAACATTACAAAATGGAATCAGTTAGACAAAAACTCTAGCATTGGCGACATTAACATTGTTTTTGATAATTCTAAAAGTAGCACCGTTCAATACATGATTAGGTTGGTGGGTAAAAAAGACATTAAAGGCTATGCATTAAAAACCAACGAAGAAGTAATTAACTACGTTGGCAAAAATAAAGGAGCTATTGGTATAATAGGCTTAAATTGGATAAGTGATAGAGACGATTCTAGCACCATCTACTTTAAGAAAAATATAAATATCGTTGGTATAAAAGGTGATCCAGGAGATTTGGGCGATGATTATTTTTATCAACCTTACCAAGCTTATTTAGCAACCAAACAATACGCATTGATTAGAGGTGTTTACACTATTTGCAGAGAACCTCGTGCAGGTTTAGCAACAGGTTTCGCTTCGTTTATTAATGGAGATAAAGGACAGAAAATAATTTTAAAAGCAGGACTTTTACCAGCCAATGCACCCATTAGAATTATTTCAACAGAGTAAAAAAATATTAATTTTTCAATATAATAAATGATGAAGATGAACAAACAACTGAAGAAAATTGCCCTAGGTATTTTTGCCGTTTTTTGTACAGTTACAATTGTGAAAGCGCAAAACGCTTTAGAGGGAATCCGTGCAATTGAAGTTGAACAATTTGAAAATGCGAAAAGAATTTTTTCGACATTAATAACTAACAACCCTAGTGATGCTGATAATTATTTCTACTTAGGTAGAGCTTATTATGGTCAAGAAAAAATTGATTCAGCAAAGTTTTATTTTGATAAAGGTTTAACGGTAAACCCTAACTCTGCTTTAAACTTAGTAGGCTTAGGATCTATTTCTTTTGATATTGGAAATGATGCAGAAGCGAAAGCAAGTTTCGAAAAAGCAGTAGCTTTAACATTAGCAAAAGATTACAGAACTCTGAAATATATTGGTAAAGCTTATGCGGAGTTAGGTAAGAAAAATTACAACGAAGCACTTAACTATTTAAACAGAGCGAAAACTTTAGAACCCAAAAATCCTGAAATTTATGTTTCTATTGGTGATGTTTACATGGAGCAATCTAATGGTTCTGATGCGGTAAAATATTATAACGATGCATTAAAAATTGATGCTAACTATGTAAACGCACATGTTCGTACAGGTAAACTATACACGAGAGCATTAAACTACCAAGAAGCAAAAACAGCTTTCGAAAAAGCAATTAGTATTGATGCAAACTATCCTCCAATTTACAGAGAATATGGGGAGTTAGAACTAAGTGCTAAGAAATACGAAAACGCAGTAGAGAATTACAAAAAGTATATGGACTTAACAGATAAGTCTACAAACTCTCAATTAAGATATGCACGTTTCTTGTTTGTTGGTAAACAATACCAAGAATCTGCAGATTTGATTAAACAAATTATTCCAAAAGATTCATCTGATTACATCATCTATCGTTTGTTAGGTTATTCATCTTATGAAATAAAAGATTACAAAGTTGGCTTGAATGCAATGAATAAATTTTTTGCAATGGGCCCACGTAAAATTTTAGGAACAGATTATTCTTACTTAGGAAAATTGCAAGTAAAAAATAAGTTAGACTCGTTGGGTATGACAAACATTTTGAAAGCCATTGAAATGGATACTACCACCAAAGATTTATACGGCGATTTAGCAGATGCATATTTTTCTCAAAAGAAATACAAATTAGCTGCAGAAGCATATGAGAAGAAAATTGAAGGTGGCAAACCTGGACCTGTAGATTTCTTCTACGTAGGTAGAGCTTATTATTTCGGATTAGAATTTGTAAAATCTGATTCTGCATTTTCACAATTAATTCAACAAAAAGCAGATTTTGCAACGGCTTGGTTATATAGAGCTAGAAATAACTTTAGAATTGACGATGCCGACGGTAAATCTGATGGGTTGGCGAAACCATATTACGAAAAATTTGTAGAGTTAACGCTTGCAGATCCAAAGTACGATGTTAAAAAATCGGGCAAGGATTTAATAGAATCTTATAAATACTTAGGCGATTATTACTTCACCATTGCAAACGATAAAACTAACTCAAAAACGTATTGGTTAAAGGTATTGGAAATAGACCCAAACGATAAACAAGCAAAAGACGTTTTAGCAGGTTTAAAATAAATATTACATTTGTATCCCGAAACGATTGTTTCGGGATTTTTAATTTTATAAATATGGAAAGCAGTTTTTTACCATCCGATTATTTTCCGATTATTCTTCAATTTATTGCTGCTTTAGGTTTTGTAGGGGTTACTATGTTGGCAACCCATTTCATTGGCCCTAAGCGCAAAACAAAAGATAAATTAGAGAACTTTGAATGTGGAATTGAGCAACAAGGTGATGCTCGTTCACCAATCTCAATTAAATACTTCTTAGTAGCCATTTTATTCGTGTTATTCGACGTGGAGGTTATATTTATGTACCCTTGGGCGGTTAACTTTAGAGAGATGGGAATGCAGGGTTTAATGGAAATGTTCGTATTTATTGGCCTGTTATTAGCGGGCTTTGTTTATGTCATCAAAAAGGGTGCTTTAGACTGGGAATAAATTAAGGATATTTTATCGTTTAAAACCTTTAAAATCAATATTTGTTGTAGATTTGCCGCTCATCTAGCATAAAACCAGATGAGCATTTTTTTGATTCGTAAATTAACAGTATGAGCGATATAAAAATTGTTGAAGCACCCGAAGGTGTAGAAGGAAATGGATACTACGCTACTCGTTTAGATAAAGTAGTAGGTTTAGCACGTTCTCACTCTTTGTGGCCTTTGCCATTTGCAACTTCTTGTTGCGGAATTGAATTCATGGCAACTATGGGTTCTCATTACGACTTTGCTCGTTTTGGTTCAGAACGCCCAAGTTTCTCGCCACGCCAGGCAGACCTTTTAATGGTTATGGGCACCATCGCTAAAAAAATGGGACCTGTATTAAAGCAAGTGTATTTACAAATGGCCGAACCTCGTTGGGTTATTGCTGTTGGAGCTTGTGCATCATCAGGAGGAATTTTTGATACATATAGCGTAATGCAAGGAATTGATGAGATTATTCCTGTGGATGTATACGTTCCCGGTTGCCCTCCAAGACCAGAAGCGATTATCGATGGATTTAACAGAATTCAGGACCTTGTGAAAAGCGAACCAATGAGAAGAAGAAATCTTCCTGAATATCAAGAATTGTTGGCTCAATACGGAATTCAATAATGATAACAATTGATAAAAACACATTGCTAAGCGACTTACAAGATAAGTTTGGAGCTGCAATTCAAAAAGTTGAAGAACCTTATGGTTTGCTAACTTTTACCACCACTAAAGAGCAGTTACTTCCTGTACTTACTTTTTTAAATGAGAGCGATGTTTATCGTTTTCGTTTTTTAACGGATGTTTGTGGTGTGCACTATGCTGATGAAAAACAATTGGCTGTAGTGTACCATTTGCACAGCATGGAAGCAAATTATAGATTACGCATAAAAGTATTCATTCCAGAATCAAACCCTCGCATTCCAACAGTTTGTAAATTATATAAATCGGCAAATTGGCAAGAACGTGAAACGTTTGATTTTTATGGAATTATTTTCGAAGGCCACCCAAATTTGAAACGTATTTTAAATGTGGATGACATGGTTGCGTTCCCAATGCGTAAAGAACATCCTTTAGAAGACCCTAATAGAATTGATAAAAACGATAGCTACTTCGGTAGATAATAAATAGAAAAAATTATGGCTCATATTCAGTTAGGAGACGATTCGTTAGAAAAAGAAACCACGACCTTAAACCTTGGTCCAACGCACCCTGCAACACACGGTGTATTCCAAAACATTTTGGAAATGGATGGAGAAAGAATCGTGAGTGCCGAATCAACCATCGGCTATATACACCGTGCATTTGAGAAAATTGCAGAGCATCGCCCATACTATCAAATCACTCCTCTTACAGATAGAATGAACTACTGTTCGTCGCCGATAAATAATTTCGGTTGGCACATGACGGTGGAGAAATTGCTAAATGTGCAAACTCCTAAACGAGTAGATTACATGCGTGTAATTGTAATGGAGTTGGCTCGTATTTCCGACCATTTAATTTGTAATGGAATTTTAGGTGTTGACACAGGTGCATTTACAGGCTTCTTGTATTTAATGCAAGAGCGTGAAAATATTTATGAAATTTACGAAGAAATATGTGGCGCTCGTTTAACTACAAACTTCGGTCGCGTAGGAGGTTTTGAAAGAGATTTCAACGAAAAATCTATCGCAAAAATTAAAAAGTTTTTAAAAGACTTTCCAACGGTTATGAAAACGTTTGAAAGTTTATTTAATAGAAATAGAATTTTTATTGATCGTACCAAAGACGTTGGTCCGATATCAGCAGAAGATGCATTAAACTTTGGCTTTACAGGTCCTTGTTTACGTGCAGCTGGTGTTGATTATGATATACGTGCAACTTCACCATACTCTTCTTATGAAGAATTTGATTTCGAAGTACCAGTAGGAACCATTGGTGATACATACGATCGTTTCATGGTTCGTAACGAAGAAATTTGGCAGAGTTTACGCATCATAGAACAAGCATTAGCAAAAATGGAAAAAGAACCAGCAGGTATTTTCCATGCCGATGTTCCAGAATTTTATTTGCCTCCAAAGGCAGATGTTTACAATAACATGGAAGCCTTAATTTATCATTTTAAAATTGTAATGGGTGAAGTAGAAATTCCTAAAGGAGAAGTATACCATGCAGTAGAAGGTGGTAATGGAGAGTTAGGATTTTATTTAATTTCAGATGGAGGACGTTCTCCATTCCGTTTACATTTCCGCAGACCTTGCTTTATAATTTATCAAGCATTTACAGAGATGGTAAAAGGGCAATTATTGTCAGACGCGATTGTAACCATGAGTAGTTTGAATGTAATTGCTGGAGAATTAGACGCATAATATTTTAAATTTTTTTAGATAGATACCAATGAGTACTACATTTTCTAAAGAGTCGCTAGAGATCATCCAAAACATGGTTGCCCGTTATCCAGAAGGCAAACACAAGTCGGCATTGATTCCTGTATTGCATATTGCGCAAGCAGAATTCGGTGGATGGTTGAGCACAGAAACAATGGACCATGTTGCATCTGTATTACAATTAAAACCAATTGAAGTATATGAAGTAGCATCTTTTTATTCGATGTTTAATTTAAAACCTGTTGGCAAATGTGTATTAGAAGTTTGCCATACTGGCCCTTGTGCAATTAATGGTGGCGAAGCGTTGGTAGAATATTTATCAAAAAAATTAAATATAAAAGTTGGTGAAACAACTGCCGATGGAATGTTCACGCTTAAAGCGGTAGAATGTTTAGGCTCTTGTGGAACCGCACCAATGTTACAATGTGGTAAAGACTTTTTTGAAAATCTTACAGATGAAAAAGTGGATACCATGTTAGATAAAATGAAATCAGAAAACAGACAACGTTCATACGTAGATACGATATAACATATATGTCAAGAAGAATATTATTAGAGCATATCGACGAACCAGGAATTCAATCGTACGAAGTGTACCGCAAAAAAGGCGGATATGCATCGGTTGAAAAAGCCTTGAAAACAATGTCGCCAGAAGATGTTGTAGAAGAAGTAAAAAAATCTGGCTTAAGAGGTAGAGGTGGTGCAGGATTTCCAACGGGTATGAAGTGGAGTTTTTTGGCAAAACCAGAAGGCAAAGCTCGTTACTTAGTTTGTAATGCCGACGAATCTGAACCTGGAACTTTTAAGGACAGATACTTAATGGAAAAAATTCCTCATTCATTAATTGAAGGAATGATTACCTCAAGTTTTGCATTAGGTGCAAAAACTTCTTACATATATATTCGTGGTGAATATTTTTATGTACTACGCATTTTAGAAAAAGCAATTGCGGAAGCATATGCAAACGGTTGGTTAGGAAAAAATATTTTAGGTTCTGGGTACGATTTAGATTTATACGTACACCCAGGTGCTGGTGCATATATTTGTGGTGAAGAAACCGCATTGTTAGAATCCTTGGAAGGCAAGCGCGGTAATCCTCGTATCAAACCTCCATTCCCAGCTATTGCAGGTTTATATGCATGCCCTACAGTAGTAAATAATGTGGAAACCTTAGCATCTGTTTCATCTATCATTAATTTAGGTGGAGATGAATATGCGAAAATCGGATTAGGTAGAAGTACGGGAACTAAATTAATTTCTGCAAGCGGACACATTAATAATCCGGGAGTTTATGAAATTGAATTAGGATTACCAGTAGAAGAATTTTTATACTCAGATAAATATTGCGGCGGAATTAAAAACGGAAAAAAACTAAAAGCAGTTGTTGCAGGAGGTTCATCAGTTCCAATTTTACCTGCTAATTTATTTATGAAAACTGCCAATGGCGAAAACAGATTAATGTCTTACGAATCATTAGCCGATGGCGGATTTGTAAGCGGTACGATGTTAGGCTCTGGTGGTTTTATTGTGTACGATGAGGATTCTTGTATTGTAAGAAACACTTGGAATTTTTCACGTTTCTATCATCATGAATCGTGCGGACAATGTTCGCCATGTAGAGAAGGAACAGGTTGGATGGAGAAAATTTTACATCGCTTAGAATATGGGCATGGTAAAATGAGCGACATTGATTTGTTAGTAGATGTTTCGAAGAAAATTGAAGGAAATACTATTTGCCCATTAGGTGATGCGGCAGCATGGCCAGTAGCAAGTGCAATTCGTCATTTCCGCGATGAGTTCGAATGGCATGTAAACGAACCAAAACAAAGTCAATCGCGCAACTTTGGTTTGTTACCAACGCATGAATTTAGCATTGCACAATAAGCAAGGATATAATAAATAGAAAATAGAAAAAAGTTTAACAGGGAGTACAGATTGAGTTTCTTAAATCTCATATCTCACATCTCAATACTAAAAAAAAGATGGCCGATAAAATGAAAGTGACCATAGATGGTCAATCCATCGAAGTAGAACCAGGAACTACAATCTTAAACGCTGCTCGTATGATCGGCGGAGATTTAGTACCTCCTGCTATGTGTTATTATTCTAAGCTAAAAGGTAGTGGCGGTAAATGCCGTACTTGTTTAGTGAAGGTTAGCAAAGGTTCTGAAAAAGATCCAAGGCCAATGCCTAAGTTGGTTGCTTCTTGCCAAACACAAGTAATGGATGGCATGGAAGTAGAAAGTAAATCGTCGGCAGAAGTGGTAGAGGCTCGCAAAGGTGTGGTGGAAATGCTTTTAATAAACCATCCGCTAGATTGCCCAGTGTGCGACCAAGCAGGAGAGTGCGATTTACAGAACTTAGCATTCGAACATGGAACTTCAGATACACGTTACGAGTTTGATAGAAGAACATTTGATAGAATAGACATCGGTGATAAAATTCAGTTACACATGAACCGTTGCATTTTATGCTACAGATGTGTGTACACTGCCGATCAAATTACCGACAATAGAGTACACGGTATTATTAACCGTGGCGACAAAGCTGAAATTTCTACCTACATACAAAATGCAATTGAAAACGATTTCTCTGGAAACGTAATTGATGTTTGCCCAGTTGGTGCTTTAACAGATAAAACGTTCAGGTTTAAAAATCGTGTTTGGTTTACAAAACCAGTAGATGCACATCGTAATTGCGAAAATCCAAAATGTTCTGGTAAAGTAGTGTTGTGGTATAAAGGGGATGATGTATTGAGAGTAACAGGAAGAAAAGATCAGTACGGTGAAGTAGAAGAATTTATTTGCAACACTTGTAGATTTGATAAAAAGCAAACATCAGATTGGACTATTGAAGGTCCACGTAAAATTGAAGACACATCTGTAATTGCTTCTAACCATTATGAAATGGCTCACCCTTTACCAGTGGTAGAAAAAGATCCAGTATTAATGGAAGCGAATAGAAAAATGTTTACTAAAAATAAGAAATAAGACATTAGTAATTAGTAGTTAGTCTTTAGACCTCTAACTACTAGTATCTAAAGACTAACGACTAAGTAATGGATATATATTTTATCATAGAAAAACTAATTTTAATCTCAGCTATTTTAGGCGTGAGTTTATTAATAGCCATGTACACCACACTTGCCGAACGAAAGTTTGCAGGTTTTTTTCAAGACCGTGTTGGTCCGAATAGAGCTGGGCCTTGGGGTATACTACAACCATTGGCAGATGGGGTGAAGTTATTTACTAAAGAAGAAATTATACCAACAAACGCTGGTACATTTTTATTTGTTCTTGGCCCTTCTCTAAGCATGTTTACCGCTTGTATTACATCTGCTGTAATTCCATGGGGTCCGGATTTAACTTTGTTTGGCAAAACAGTTGCGTTACAAGTTGCAGATATTAACGTAGGTATCTTATATATTTTCGGAGTTGTATCATTAGGAGTTTATGGTATTATGATTGGTGGTTGGGCATCTAACAATAAATTTTCTTTATTGGGTGCAATACGCGCTGCTTCTCAAAATATTTCGTACGAATTAGCAATGGGTTTATCAATCATTGCTTTGTTAATGGTTACGGGAACTTTAAGTTTAAGAGAAATTTCAATTCAACAAGAAGGCTGGCACTGGAATGTATTATATCAACCAATTGGTTTTTTAATATTTTTAATTTGTTCATTCGCAGAAACAAATCGTACACCTTTTGATTTGCCAGAATGTGAAACAGAATTAGTAGGTGGTCACCACACAGAGTACTCATCAATGAAATTAGGTTTCTATTTATTTGCAGAATACATCAATGTGTTTGTATCATCGGCAGTTTTAGCCACTCTCTATTTTGGTGGTTATAATTTCCCAGGCATGCATTTAATTAGCAACCCAAATGTAGTTGCAATATTAGGAGTTGCTGCCTTATTCATTAAAATTTTATTATTCATTTTCTTCTTCATTTGGGTACGTTGGACTATCCCGCGTTTCCGTTATGATCAGTTAATGAAATTAGGATGGAACATTTTAATTCCATTATCTATCATCAACATTGTAGTAACAGGATTGGTAATTATTTTAAAACAATAATTTTTTATAAAGCGAAAAAATGGATTCCTTATCGAACCGTAAAAAAGTAATTGAGCATAAGAAAATGAATTTCTGGGAGAGAATGTATCTGCCAGCAATTTTTCAAGGCTTAGGAATTACAATGAGCCACTTCTTCAGAAAGAAGGCCACTATATTTTATCCTGAAGTAGAAAGAGAATTTTCTGAAAACTTTAGAGGGTTACATTCTTTAAAAAGAGATGAAAACGGTGCAGAGCGTTGTACTGCATGTGGTTTGTGCGCGCTTTCTTGCCCAGCAGAAGCTATAACCATGACAGCTGCCGAACGTGAAAAAGGTGAAGAGAATTTATACCGCGAAGAAAAGTATGCAGCAGTTTATGAAATAAATATGTTGCGTTGCATTTTTTGTGGTTTCTGCGAAGAAGCTTGCCCTAAAGAAGCAATTTACCTAGATGGAAATATTGCGAAAGCAGATTATAGCCGTGATACTTTTATTTACGGAAAAGATAAATTACTTGAACCAATTGTTAAATAAAAATATAAATCAATGAGTCAATCAATTTTTTATTTACTCAGTTTTGTGACCTTGTTGTTCGCATTGCTTGTAGTATTTGCAAAAAATCCTATTCACAGTGCATTGTACATGGTAATGACTTTCTTTAGCATTACTTGTCATTATATTTTATTAAACGCACAATTTCTAGCCATTGTAAATTTTATTGTTTACATGGGTGCAATTATGGTATTAATATTATTTGCCATGATGTTTTTAAATCTTGGAAAAGAATCGGAAGTGCAAAAGCCTATCTACTTAAAATTTGCAGCAGTAATTGCTGCAGGTTTATTAATGCTTACCATTTTTGCAGCCATTAAAAAAACAGATGGTGGCGAAATTACTGGCTTACCTATTAACGATATTGGTTTAGTGAAAAATTTAGGTAAAACATTATTTAAAGATTTTTTACTTCCTTTCGAAATCATTTCAATACTATTATTATCAGCAATGGTAGGTTCAGTATTATTAGCTAAAAGAGAAATTAACTAATGGAAACAATTACACAAAACATACAAACAGTACCTCTCAATTATTACATAATTTTGAGTTCAGTATTATTTGTAATAGGAGTTATGGGAGTAATGTTGCGCAGAAATGCCATCGTTATTTTTATGTCGATAGAATTAATGTTAAATGCAGTAAACTTATTGTTAGCAGCATTTAGTGCTTTTCGTGGCGACCCTGCGGGGCAAATTTTTGTATTTTTTATTATGGCGGTTGCAGCCGCAGAAGTTGCAGTAGGCTTAGCTATTATTGTAATGATCTACAGAAATACTCGCTCAATTGATATTAATATTTTAAATAGATTAAAAGGATAGTAAATGTTACAACTCATCGCATTAGTACCTTTATTACCACTTATTGGTTTTCTAATAAATGGTATTGGAAATAAAAATATTCCTAAAAGTTTAGTAGGAGTTATTGGCAGTGGCGTAATGTTATTGTCGTTTATAATAAGTTTAGGTGTGTTTTTCGAATTACGCAGTTCGGATATTACTACACATACTTTTACTTTTTTCGATTGGATAAATGTTGGAAACTTCAACCTTTCGTTTTCATTTTTAGTGGATCCACTTTCTTCATTAATGTTATTAGTAGTAACAGGTGTGGGTTTTTTAATACACGTATACTCGGTTGGTTATATGCACCACGATGAAGGTTTTGCAAAATTCTTTGCATACCTAAATCTGTTTGTGTTTTTTATGTTGATTTTAGTATTAGGCGCAAACTATGCGATCATGTTTATTGGTTGGGAAGGTGTTGGTTTGTGCTCTTATTTATTAATTGGATTTTGGTATAAAAACCAATCGTATAACAATGCTGCAAAAAAAGCATTCATCATGAATCGTATTGGCGATTTAGGTTTTCTAATTGGGTTGTTTTTAATTTTCAACACATTCGGAAGTATTAGTTATAACGATGTATTTACAGGAGCAGCTAAATTTACTTCTGGCGACCCTACACTTACAGCCATCGCTTTGTTATTATTTATTGGTGCAATGGGTAAAAGTGCTCAGTTGCCATTATACACTTGGTTACCCGATGCAATGGCCGGACCAACGCCAGTTTCAGCGTTAATACACGCGGCTACCATGGTTACGGCAGGTATATATATGATTGCTCGTTCTAGTATAATTTATGTATTGGCTCCAGTTGCAATGGATATTGTAGCAATTGTAGGTATGCTAACTGCGGTATGGGCTGCATTAATTGCCTTAACTCAAACAGACATTAAAAAAGTATTGGCTTACTCAACCGTTAGTCAACTCGGTTATATGTTTGTAGCTTTAGGAGTTGGTTCATTTACTGGTGCGGTGTTTCATTTAATGACACATGCATTTTTTAAAGCGCTTTTATTCTTAGGTGCAGGTAGTGTAATACATGCCATGAGCGGCGAACAAGATATGCGTTCTATGGGCGGATTGAAAAAGAAATTACCCATTACATTTTTAACTATATTAATTGGTACACTAGCCATTACCGGTGTTCCACCGTTTGCTGGTTTCTTTTCTAAAGATGAAATTTTAGCCGCAACTTATTCGCATTCAATTCCAATGTTTATTGTAATGTCGTTAACCTCTGTGCTTACGGCATTCTATATGTTCCGTATGATGTTTCTTACATTTTATGGAACGTTTAGAGGAACGCATGAACAAGCTCATCATTTACACGAAAGTCCGAAAAACATGACGATACCATTAATTGTATTGGCTGTGTTTTCAACTATTAGTGGATTTGTTGGCATGCCAGAAATTTTTTCTGAAACACATGCTTTAAATACTTTCTTACAACCATCATTCTTATTTACAAGTCAACGTTTTTCTTTAGAGCATGCATCACACACATTAGAGTATAGCATTATAGGCGGCTCTTTTATTGCGGTTTTGATTGTATACTTTTTCGCAAGAAAGAAATATGCAACAAACGTTTACTTATTACCAACAGAAGAATCGGAGATGTCGTTTTTACAACGCATTTCTTATCGTAAATTTTATATTGATGAATTTTACGAAACAATAATTACTAAACCACTACACAAACTTTCGAGCTTCTTATACAAAGTAATTGACAAAGCAGGAATAGATGGCATTGTTAATGGATTAGGAAAAATTACAATGAATGGGTCTAAGAATTTAAGAACCATACAAACAGGTTATACTGGCTTCTATATCTTCGCGATGGTAGCAGGTATTATTATAATTATGATGTTGAACTTTATTTTGAGCTAATCGATAATGATTACACTTATACTTTTAACCTTACCAATTGTTGCAGCATTTGTAACATGGTTCAGCCCAAAAGGAACAGCTAAAAACGTAGCATTGTTCTTTACACTTGCTGAATTAGCTACAGCAATTTACGCGTACACTATACATGTACTCGACGCAAGCACACAATCTATTTTTGTTCAGAATTGGATACCTGCATTAGGCATTCAATTTAAAATAGGAATGGATGGCATTAGTTTATTAATGGTTTTGCTAACTGCTTTTTTGTATCCTCTAATTGTATTATCATCATTTAAAAAAGAAATTAAAAATCAAAAAGCATTTTACGCTTTAATGCTTTTTATGCAAGCAGGTTTAATTGGAGTATTTGTTTCTTTAGATGCATTTTTATTTTACGTAGCATGGGAAGCAGCATTAATTCCTATTTATTTTATCTCAGCAATTTGGGGAGGAGAAAATAGAATTAAAGTAACGCTAAAGTTTTTTGTATATACCATATTCGGTAGTTTATTTATGTTGGCAGGTATTATTTATTTATACCTACAAACACAAGGTTTCAAAACATTCGACATTGGTGCTTTCTACAATTTAAATTTATCTAGCACAGAACAATCGTATTTATTCTGGACCTTCTTTTTAGCTTTCGCTATTAAGATGCCAATTTTTCCATTCCACACTTGGCAGCCAGATACCTATACAGAAGCTCCAACACAAGGCACTATGTTGCTTTCGGGTATTATGCTTAAGATGGGTATTTATGGAGTAATTCGTTGGATGATTCCAATTGTACCACAAGGTGTAGATACGTGGAGCACATTAGCCATTACCTTATCCATCATTGGTATTGTATACGGTTCAATAATTGCGATTCGCCAAACAGATATGAAACGCTTAATTGCTTATTCATCTATTGCACACGTTGGCTTAATTGCTGCAGGTGTATTTGTTTGGAATTTACAATCAGTACAAGGTGCTGTAATACAAATGTTGAATCACGGTATAAGTGTGGTTGCTTTGTTTTTTATCATACAAATAATAGAAGATAGAACAGGTACCAGAGATATTCCAAGTTTAGGGGGTATTGTTTTAAAAGCACCAGTACTTGCAATTTGTTTTGTAATTGTAATGATGGGTGCAGTAGCCTTGCCTTTAACAAATGGTTTTATTGGCGAGTTCTTGTTATTAATGGGTATTTATAAATATAATGTTTGGGCTGCAGTAATTGCTGGCTCTACAATAATACTTGGTGCTGTGTATATGTTACGCATGTACCAAAAAGTAATGCTTGGTGAAAGTAATAGTTTAACCTCAAGCTTTACAGATATTAAAGGAACAGAGAGAATAGTATTGTTTGTTTCGGTGTTGGTAATTATTGTTGTAGGTGTGTATCCAAACTTTTTATTAAAAATTTCGGAAGCACCTGTTTCAGAATTAATCAATTTTGTAAATACTAAATTGGCAGTAAAATAAATTTTTCATTACATTTTATTCAGCATGACTGGAATTATAATTATATCCTTACTCGCAATAGCAATTTTGTTTTTAGGTTTGTATAAACTTAACAGAGCAATTATTCCATTTTCAATTGTGGGTTTATCTGCTGCTATTGCTAGCTATGCAATGGCTTGGAATAACAGCAAGTATTATTTCAACAATATGATTTTTGTTGATAATTATGCAATTGCTTTTTCAATTTTAACCATTGCCACTACGATTTTAATTTTATTATTATCTCCGGGTTATTTCGAAAAAATTAGCACGAATGTAGCAGAATATGTATCCATGATTTTATTTTCATTGGTAGGTGTTTTGTGCATGGTATCTTATAACGATTTATCAATGTTGTTTATTGGTATTGAAATTATGTCGGTAAGCATTTACATATTAGCTGGTATTCGTAAAAAAGATTTAGCATCCAATGAGGCTGCATTAAAATATTTTTTAATGGGCTCGTTTGCTACCGGATTTTTATTATTTGGTATCGCCTTAATTTATGGGTTCACCGGATCATTCAATATAGAAACCATTAGTACCATAATTATGGAAAGCGGCAATCAACCTGCTGCACTTTTTAATGCCGGTGTTTTATTCATTATTATAGGATTGAGTTTCAAAGTTTCTGCAGCACCTTTTCATTTTTGGGCGCCAGATGTTTATGATGGTGCTCCATCATTAATTACTTCTTACATGTCGTCTGTTGTAAAAACAGCAAGTTTTGCGGCATTTATGCGTTTGTTTATTGTAGCATTTGCAGGAGTAATTCACATATTTACACCAACACTTTGGGTGCTCACTGCTGTAACTATTATTGTAGGAAACGTAATTGCTTTATACCAAGATTCGTTTAAGAGAATGCTTGCTTACTCAAGTATTTCACACGCAGGTTATATGTTAATGGCAATATTGGCATTAGGCCCAGATTCTGGAAATGCTATGTTTTATTATGCCGTAGCGTACTCTATTGCTTCTGTTTCTGCATTTGCAATTTTAATAAAAGTAAAAGCATTGCGTAACTCTGAAAGTTTTGATGCATTTAATGGCTTAGGAAAAACAAATCCTAAATCTGCCTTAGCACTTACCATCTCTATGTGTTCATTGGCTGGTATTCCATTAACAGCAGGTTTCTTTGGTAAATTCTTCTTATTTACAACAGCTATTAACCAACATTTTTATTGGTTAGTAGGCATCGCAATTTTAAACGCTGTAATTGCATTTTGGTATTATTTCCGCGTTATCATTGCTATGTATATGAAAGAACCACTTTCTACAGACAAGTTAGAATTCTTACCATCATATAGAATCGTATTATGGGTTGCTGCTGCAACATCAATAATACTCGGATTGTTCCCTGGATTTTTGTCAGGTCTATTTTAATTCATTACTTTGCCTAAATATGGAAAACCTGTTAGAATTCATAAAAACAATATTAAACCCTCAAAGTATTATTAACTATGGTGGTTTAGCACTTCTATTATTCATCATATTTGCCGAAACCGGTTTGTTCTTCGGTTTCTTTTTACCAGGCGACTCTCTTTTATTTGTTGCAGGTTTGATGTGCGGAACACCAATTTTTGATGTTAATATTTACTTGTTAGTATCATCATTAATTGTTGCCGGAATATTAGGAAATTTTGTTGGCTATTACTTCGGTAAAAAAACAGGACCCATGTTGTTTCGTCGTGACGATTCTTTCTTCTTTAAAAAGAAACACGTAAACGCTGCTAAAGAATTTTACACTAGATACGGCGGCACTGCAATTGTACTTGGTAGATTTATTCCTATCATTAGAACATTCGTACCTATTATGGCTGGTGTTGTAAATCTTGATTTTAAAAAATTCGTTTGGTTTAATATAATCGGTTGTATTGCTTGGATTGTATCGATGGTATTATCAGGATATTTTTTAGGCAGAGCATTCCCAACCTTACAAGAAAACCTCGAATACATTGTAATTACCATTATTTTACTTAGTATGATACCCGTGGTATTAACCTATATAAAAGAACACCGCCGAATGAAAGCGGAAGACAAAAACTAATATGTTATTTGATATTTTTCTGACGCTATTTTTAGTGTTGCTAAACGGATTTTTCGTAGCAGCGGAGTTTGCTATTGTTAAAGTTCGAGCATCACAAGTAGAACTCAAAGCAAAAACAGGTCATCAAACCGCAAAAATTGCTAAAAATATCCTCAATAATTTAGACGCATATTTATCAGCAACACAATTGGGTATTACACTTGCCTCTTTAGGATTGGGTTGGATTGGCGAATCTGTTGTTACCAAAATAATTTTAAGCATCATCGCAGTATTCGGATTAACCATTACTCCCGAACTTGCACATCAAATAGCATTGCCAACAGCTTTTGTATTAATTACCATTTTACATATTGTGTTTGGTGAATTAGCACCAAAATCTATTGCCATACAACGCCCGGTTACCACCACTTTTGCAATTGCAATTGCATTAAATGTTTTTTATGTGGTGTTCCGTCCGTTTATTTGGGTGTTAAACGGCCTTGCAAATTTCTTGTTGAAAAAAATTGGCATCTCGCCTATACATGGTCATGAAGTGCATACCTCAGAAGAGCTACAACTTTTGCTCGATCAAGGTAAGGAGTCGGGTGCATTAGATTCTTCAGAGCATGAACTCATAAAAAACGTATTCGATTTTAACGATCGTACCGTAAAAAAAATAATGATTCCTCGTACTTCTATTGTTGCAGTAGATGTTGACGTACCATACGCAGAATTTGTGCAATTTGTAATTAACGAAGGGTATACTCGTTTCCCAGTGTATAAAAATTCTATTGATGATGTTATAGGGTATATACATGCCAAAGATTTGTTGATGAAAGAATTGAAAGACCAAAACATCAAACTAACAGATCTAATTAGGCCCGTTTATTTTATACCAGAATCTAAACGTATTGCAGATCTTTTGTCAGAAATGAAAAACAAAAGAAACCCAAACATTGCCATTGTACTCGATGAGTTTGGTGGTACTGCAGGTTTGGTTACCATGGAAGATATAATTGAGGAATTAGTAGGCGAAATACAAGACGAACACGACGAAGAAAAACCGAAAGTAGTGCATGTTTCTGAATTCGAATATTTAGTAGATGCGCATTCAACAATAAGCGATGTTAACGAGTTTTTACCAGTTGCATTACCCGAGGATGATGATTACGATTCGGTTGCGGGTTTAATGAATGTTATTTTTGATAAAATTCCGGAACTAGGCGAAGAAATAGAATTCAATAGTTATAAAATTACCGTTACAGCCAAACGCAAAAACAACGTAGAAGCTGTAAAAATGATTTTAATAATGAAAGAAGATATTGATAATGCTCAATAGCATTTATATCTTTATACAATGCATCTTTTTTACACACCAGATATTAATACTAGCACTTATACTCTCTCCGAAGAAGAAAGTAAGCATTGTATTAAAGTGCTTCGTTTAGTTGAGGGCGACCATATTTATTTAGTGGATGGCCGTGGTGGTTTTTACGAAACACATATCATTGATGCACATCCAAAACGCTGCATGGTACAAGTGCTCGATGTAAAACTCAATTACGGAAAACGAAATTATTATTTGCATGTAGCCATCTCTCCTTTAAAAAGTTTAGACAGATTTGAGTGGTTTTTAGAAAAAGCAACGGAGTTAGGCATTGATGAAATTACGCCCATAATTACGCAACGTTCAGAAAAAAGAGAGTTGAAATTAGAACGCAGCAATAAAATTATAGAAGCTGCAATGAAACAAAGTAAAAAAGCGTTTCATCCTAAATTGAATGAACATATTGCGTTTTCGAAATTTATTAATAATACGATTGATGATGATGCAATAAAATTAATTGCACATTGTTTAGATACCGATAAGAAAAAATTGAGTGATTATATTAGTGTCGAACCCAAAAAATATTTAATTTTAATTGGTCCGGAAGGAGACTTTACTGAAGAAGAAATAAAATTAGCTAGCAGTAAAAAGTTCGATGCATTGGATTTAGGCGAAGCACGTTTAAGAACGGAAACTGCAGCAATTAAGGCCTGCGCATTAGTTGCATTTATTAATGAGAATTAATATGAAAAAACATACAACTCTTTTCTTTTTACTTTTTATTGTGTTTGTAACATTTACTTCTTTTATGAGCCCATCATATAGAATGGCTAGGCTTAAATACGGAGGTGGAGGCGATTGGTATTCGAGCAGAACTGCTTTGGGTAATTTAATTAATTTTTGTAACGAAGAAATTAATACCAATTTTTATCCAGAGGAGGCAATTGTAGAAACAGGCTCTTCCGAAATTTTTAATTACCCGTATGTATTTGCTACTGGCCACGGAAATATTATTTTTAGTGATGATGAAGCAGCGAATCTTAGAACCTATTTAACCTCTGGCGGTTTTTTACACATCTGCGATAATTACGGAATGAATAATTACATACGATTAGCGATGAAAAAAGTGTTTCCAGATTTAGATTTTGTGGAATTACCTTTTAATCATCCAATATTTCAGAAACCATTTTCGTTCCCAGCAGGCTTACCGAAAATACATGAGCACGATGCAAAACGCCCGCAGGCTTTTGGTATAATTTACAAAGGCAAATTGGTGTGTTTTTATGATTATGAAAGCGATTTAGGCAATGGTTGGGAGGATTTGGGAACATATCCCTCAGATACAAAAGAAACGCATGACAAGGCTCTAAAAATGGGAGCAAACATCATTAATTATATCCTTACAAATTAATTGTATTTTTGAACTATGTATCACATCAAAGTAAACCAAGATAAAATATACGATGTAGAAGTGGATACTAAAGGTATTTCACTAAACAACGAATTGAAAAATATTTCATTTGCAAGTATAAATGAAAATCAATTTCATGTTTTGTTAAATCAAAAATCATACAAAGTAGAAATTGTAAGTATAAATGCTGAAGCAAAAACAGCAAGCATGAAAGTGAATAATAGAATTTACGAATGCGAAATTAAGGATCAATTTGATGATTTATTAAAGAGTTTAGGGCTTGATAATTTAAGTGCTAAAAAGATAAATGATATTAAAGCACCAATGCCTGGTTTGGTATTAAAAGTATTGGTAAATGAAGGCCAAGAATTTAAAAAAGGCGACAACTTACTTGTATTAGAGGCCATGAAAATGGAAAATATTTTAAAGGCACCGGTTGATGGTATTGTAAAAAGTATTAAAATTAAACCAGGAGATAAAGTAGATAAAAACGAAGTGCTCTTATTGTTATCTTAAAATACTTGCAATAAAATTTCCCAAAATATGCGGAAATAAAATAGCGGTAATTACTAAGCCAGAAATAGCTCCCCAAAAATGTGCTTCGTGGTTAATATGATCGCCTTGTGTTTTAGCGGCATACATACAATACCCTAAATACAACAGCGCAAATATATATGCTGGTATACCAATGGGTATAAAGAATATATATATTCTACTCAAAGGGTCGAATAGTATGTAACTAAAAAGCACTGCCGATATTGCACCAGAGGCTCCTAAACTATAATATCCACTATTGTTTTTGTTTTTCAGGATGCTGCTAATATCAGAAAGTATTAGCCCTAACACATAGATAACTGCAAACTGCCAATGTCCAACAATTTTTTCTAAGGTAAAGGCAAAGAAATAAAAGCTCAGCATGTTAAATAACAAATGGTTCATGTCTGCGTGAATAAAACCACTTGTTAAAATCGTAAAATAAGACTTCCCTCTTTTTATACTGTACGGGTGCAACATTAAACCTCTGTTCGCATAGGTATTTCCGTAAATGCCATATAACGAAACCGCAATGGTAAATACAAATATGATAGAGGATACAGGTGTGTATTTGATGATGTCTTCCATTATTTTTCTAATCTATAAACAGGATAACGTAAATAAGATTTTTCAAAATACGAAGAATTTCTGTAAACAAAGTCTAATTGTAAAGCGGCACTAGCTGCAAAGTTTTTATCTTCTACTTTTTTCTTTTCTAATTTCTCTTTTAAGTTTGGGTTATTTCGCAAAAGTTCTGCAGCAGTATCTTCAAAAACATAATCAGAAAAATATTCTTTTTGAGCCAATACTTCGTCAAAAAAATTCCAATTAAAATACGAGTCTATTGCTTGAGGCTCTAATGTCTCGATAATAAATCTGCAAGCAGCTTGGTTTGTGTACACAATATAATCACCGGCAGAAACTTTTATTTTTTGTTCTTCTGTATGCACTTTCACATTGCTGTGTAAGTAATGTCCTTCATACGGTTTCTGTACAGTTTTATAGTCATCAATATAATATACATTCACTAATACAGTGGTATCGTTTTTTATCGATACTAGCTCAACGCCATTTAATTTTAAACGATCTACAACTTCCTTCCATGCATGCGGGATGATGTATGCAATGGGTTTTTGTACAGTACTTGTAGGTTTATAATGTTCGTAGTATTTAACTTTTTTAGTAAAAGATTTTGTTCGGTCGTAATACAAACGATCCAAGCCACTAACATCAGATTTTTTATAAGCAGCTTCGTATCCTTTAAAGTCAATGTATTTTAGTAGAGAGGAATCTAAGCGCCAATTTAAATGAAAATCTTTTTGAGCCAATACTTCTTTATCAGCTTTTAGTTTAGTGGCCACAATAGTAGCAGCATCTTTTTTAATAATTTCAAGGCACGAAAATAAAAATGCATACGATCCTTCTACACGCTGTTTGTAATTTTTTAACATATGAGTTTCGAGCGTAAAACCAATTGTATTAAACAATGTGGAGTAACCAGTAGCAAAACGGGGACTCTCGTAAAATGCAGCCCAGCCAGAATCGGGTGTATCGCTCCAAGCATTTACATAAGGCACGGCATCAAATTTATAAGCACTTAATTTCTGATTGAGTTGTGGAATAAATGTATTGTATTGATAATTGGAAATTGTTGCTTGTAATTTATTTCGTTGAGTAGCTATGTAAGTAACGATGTGTTGATAATTGGCACCGTTGCTAGTATGTGTATCTATAAATACATGCGGCTTTACTTCGTTAAAAATTTTTACAAATGTTTGGGCATTACGCGTATCTAATTTTATAAAATCTCTATTCAAATCTAAATTCCTTGCATTTCCTCTAAAACCATATTCCTCCGGTCCGTTTTGGTTCGCTCTCGAAGTAGAATTACGTCTTAAAGCACCATCAACATTATATACAGGAATGATGTAAATGTTCATATAGTCTAAAACATCTGCGAATAAACCTGAGTTCGGGTAATTTTCATTGAAATATTTTTGTTTAGGTAGTTTATTACCCGATGATATAGCAAGTAAATTCTGTACCAAAATCATAGAAGCATCAATCCCCTCAGGCTCTCCTGGATGTATGCCATTATTTATTAAAACATTAACTTTACCAGCGGTATTCCCTTTAGAGAGCTTTATAAGTAATATATTTTCTGCAACATCAGTATAATAACTTTTGCTTTCTATTTGTATATTTGGATAATTATTTTTTAGTAAGGTATAAAACTCAACTACATTAGTGTAAGTAGGAGTTTGGTTACCATTTGATAAAAAGAAAGGGGCTTGTAAGACTTGACTATAAGTGGTTATATTAAATGCAATAACAAACAATGTAGTTATTAGAAGCTTTTTCATAGTATCTATTAAAATTATTTATAGGTGATATTATGAATTTTAATTTAAAATAGAGAACAACTAAATTATTTTTTTGTTTAAAGAGAAAAATGGAAGAAAACAAGCCGAAATACCCCTTGAGGAGGTTTGCTCGTTTATTAAAGGTTGAGCGTAAGGAAATATACAGCATATTATTATTCGCTATTTTTAGTGGAATCATCAATTTATCATTACCCCTCGGTATACAATCTATTATTAACCTAATTGGAGGCGGTATTGTATCCACTTCATGGATAATTCTCGTTATCATAGTAATATTAGGAGTTGCGATGACTGGAGTTTTACAAGTATTCCAATTATCAATTAACGAAAATCTTCAACAAAAAATATTTGCAAAATCAGCTTTTGAATTTTCATACAGAATCCCAAGATTCAAAATGGAATCTACCGATCAGTATTATATTCCAGAAATGGTGATGCGTTTTTTTGAAACTACCATCATTCAAAAAGGCTTGTCTAAAATTTTAGTAGATTTTTCGGTAGCTACTCTTCAAATTATTTTCGGATTGACTTTACTATCGCTATACCATCCCTTTTTTATTATTTACAGTTTACTGTTTATATTATTTGTTTACATAATTTTTAGACTAACTGGCAAAAAAGGGGTAGATACATCACTCAAGGAGTCGGGATATAAATACGATGTGGTTTATTGGTTGGTAGATTTAGCTAGATCAATGGACTCATTTAAAATGGCAGGTAAAACAGATTTACCCTTAAAAAGAACCGATGATTTGTTAAAGAAATACATTACCGCCAGACAATCGCACTTTAGTGTTTTAAAAACACAATACTATAATTTAATTACATTTAAAGTTTTAGTAACTGCAGGTTTATTATTAATTGGCGGGATATTGGTAATTGAACAGCAAATGAATATCGGCCAATTTGTTGCGGCAGAAATTATCATCATTTTATTAATCTCATCTGTTGAGAAATTAATTTACAGTACTGAAACCATTTATGATGTATTAACAGCAGTCGAAAAAATTGCTTCGGTTACAGATATAGAATTAGAGAGAACGGATGGAAATGAATTTACTTCAGGTGTTGATGATAGAGGGATGGCAATTGAGTTGAGAGATTATAAATACAGATTTAATTTTGAAGAAGAGTATGTTTTACAAGACATCAATTTAAAAATTGAACCAGGAGACAAAATTTGTTTGTCGGGATTTAACGGTTCAGGTAAATCTGTATTGATGCATACATTGGCAAGTATTTTTCAAGACTTTGAAGGTTCATTGTTATACAACGATATACCCTTAGCAAATATAAACTTAGAATACTTAAGAGAACAAATAGGTAGTTCCTTTGTAAAAGAAGATATGATACAAGGTAGTATAATTGAAAATATTACCATGGGTAGAGAATCTGTTAGTTTTGAAGATGTAGTAAACGCTTCAAAAATGGTGGGGCTACACGAATATATTCAAAGTATGCCAAAGGGTTATGAAACATATATTCATCCGGAGGGAATTAAACTACCTAAAAGCAGAATTTTGAAAATTAAATTGGCAAGGTGTATAATCGCCAAACCGAAATTATTATTAATCGAAGATCATTTTAATCTATTGGAGAAAAAATATAAAGAACAGGTTTTAGATTTTTTATTAGACAAACAAAACCAATGGACTATAGTAATGGTTTCGAACGATATAGAAATTGCGAAGAGAATGGATTATATAGTTACCATTGACGAAGGCAGAATTATTGATAATGGTACGATTACAGAAATGCAAGATAAGGAATGGTTTAAAAATATTATGAAAGCTTAATACTATGTTAAACCTAAGTGAAAATAGAATTGACGTACAAGTAGATCGTAGCAAATACGGCTCGTGGAAATTAATTAAGGAAAACAGACCAGCAAGAATATTTGCTAGGCTATTGATTGGCTTTTTATTTTTTACGGTAATTACGATGTTTTTGCCATGGACACAAAACATTAGAAACAGAGGCTACGTTACAACGTTAACTCCCGACCAGCGTCCACAAAGTATAAACTCGATTATTGCTGGAAGGATAGAGAAATGGTATGTTCGAGAGGGAGATGTTGTTAAAAGAGGGGATACCATTATGATAATCTCTGAAATTAAAGACGAATATTTCGATCCTCTATTATTAAATAGAACTCAGCAACAAATAAAATCTAAAGTGCTTTCTGTATCATCATATGCTGAAAAAATAAAATCATTGGATGCACAAATTGGAGCATTACAAGAAACACAACAACTTAAATTAGAGCAAACAAAAAATTACATCATACAAGCTAAATTAAAAGTACAATCAGATAGTATTGACTTTGAAGCAGCGAAAACAAATTATCAAATAGCGATTGATCAGTTTGCTCGTATGGAGAAATTGTACAAAGACGGATTAAAATCATTAACAGATTTAGAAGCTAGAAAGCAAAAGCTACAAGAATCACAAGCAAAGAATATTAGCGCACAGAATAAACTTCTTTCATCTAGAAACGAATTAATAAATGCTCGAGTAGAATATGGTTCGATAAAAAATCAATACGTCGATAAATTATCAAAAGCAGAATCAGAAAAATACGAAGCAATGTCGTCGTTATACGATGCAGAAGCTACCGTTTCTAAAATGCAAAATCAATATTCAAATTACATTGTTCGTCAAGGCATGTATATAATTACTGCTCCACAAGATGCGTTTATTACAAAAGTGATGAAGAATGGTATTGGTGAAACTATAAAAGAAGGTGAAGTATTGTTAAGCATAATGCCGGCTAACTATAATCTTGCAGTGGAAATGTATGTGCTGCCTCAAGACATGCCGTTGGTACGCTTAGGAAACAAAGTACGTATGGCGTATGATGGTTGGCCTGCAATTGTATTTAGCGGTTGGCCTAATGTTTCTTATGGAACATTTGGAGGTAGAATTGTAGCGATAGATAATTTTATTTCAAGCAATGGCAAATATAGAATAATGGTTGCGCAAGATCCAGATGATGTTCCTTGGCCAAGCGAAGTTAGAATTGGTTCTGGAGCGTCATGTATAACATTATTTAAAGATGTAAAAATTGGGTACGAAATATGGCGAAACCTCAACGGATTCCCGGCAGATTATTATCTTACAGCGGAAGAGTTAGAGCCAAAGAAAAAAGAAAAATGAAAAAATTGATTTTAACTTTTGTTTTAGTACTAAGTGTTGCATTCGTATTTTCTCAAACTCAACAAAAGCAATTTACAGAGGATGCATTTTTATTCTATGTAAAAAAATATCATCCCATTGCTAAACAAGCAAAATTATTAATTGATAGAGCGAATGCCGAAATACTTTCTAGCAAAGGAGGTTTCGATCCAGTTTTATACTCCTATTTAGATGAGAAAAATTTTAGCGATAAAAATTATTATTCATTACTAGATGCAGGATTAAAAATACCTACTTGGTATGGATTAGAATTCAAAACCGGATTTAATCAAAATTCTGGAAATTATTTAAATCCCGATAACGAGTTGCCATATAATGGCCTGTTCCAAGCAGGTGTAAACATTTCCTTGTTACAAGGCATGGTAATTGATGAACGTAGAGCCGCTTTGCGAACAGCAAAAGTAATGCTGAGCTATTCAACCGCAGAACAAGAACTTTTGTTAAACGATTTAATACTCGATGCTATTACTACCTATTGGCAGTGGGTAAAAGATTATCAGCAATCAAACATACAACAACAAGCTGCAAAATTAGCCTTCGATCGATTTACTTCTTTAAAAGGTAGTTATATTCAAGGCGATTTACCTGCAATTGACACCTTAGAGTCATACATGCAATACCAATTGAGGTTATACAACACATATGAAGCGCAACAAAATCTACAAGAATCGCGCTTAAAAATGTCGACGTATTTATGGTTTGAAAATAACCAACCTTTAGAAATTACAGATAGTTTGTTGGCACCAGATTTAACACAAGCAAGCTTAATTGGCAAAGTTGATTCCTTAATAGGAAATACCACCATTATAAGTTCAGATCACCCGTATTTGAAACAATACGATTTCAAAATAAAGGCATTAGAAATTGACAGGAAACTAAAAATTGAAAAGCTCAAACCAAAATTAAATGTAAATTATAATTTAATTAACGAGCCACTTAATCCAATTCCTTTTGATGGATTAAATATGCAAAATACAAAATGGGGGTTGAGTTTTTCTTATCCAATTTTTATTAGAAAAGAGCGCGGAGACTTAAAAATTGCAGGACTTAAAATTGTTGAAACAGATTTGAGTAGAGAACTAAAAAGATACGAGTTGAATAACAAACTCAATGCGGTAATTTTCGAACAAAATAATTTAAGAAATCAAATTACAATATACAGAAGTTTAGTAGAGAATTTTCAAAGAATGCTAAATGCAGAGGTCGATAAATTTAATAACGGAGAAAGTTCTGTTTTCTTAATAAACTCCAGAGAAATAAATTTAATACAAGCACAAATTAGTTTTGTAAACATTAATGCAAAATACCAAACCTTGTATTACAAAAGAAAATGGATAGAAGGAACACTATTCCAATAGGCTCTCTATCTGCTCTGCTAAGTCCCAATCTTTTTTAGTGATAGTGTTTCCCGCATCATGCGTTGATAGATAAAGCTCTACAGTATTGTACGTATTGTGTATTGTAGCGTGGTGATTTGCCTTTTCAGATATAATAGCAAGCTTGCTTATAAATGCAAATGCTTCTACAAAATCTTTGAATACTATTTTAGCATACAATGTGTTATTTACTTCTGTGAAATTTTTCATACTTAATCTTTAAATAAAGCTTGTATTTTTTTAGGCAATCCTTTTACTACTTCGTCATACGAATGATCGATCAATTCAACAATTAATTTTTTTGGCAAGGCCCCATCTACATACACCGTATTCCACATCGTTTTATTCATGTGCCAACCTGGTATTATCTCCGAGTATTTTTCCCGCAATTCTATACATCTTTCCGGGTCACATTTTGCATTAAATCTATTCGACTCAGTTAACGAAATTAGCAAGAACATTTTCCCTTGAACTTTAAAAACCAAAGTGTCTTGGTCAAAAGGAAAACTTTCCTCAACAAATTTTTTTGAGATGCAATGCTCTCTAATTTCTTCAATGTTCATTGCCTTTTATAAAATAGCTATAGTTATTATCGATAGTTAAAATATATAAACCATTTACAAATTCAGAAATGGCTAATTCGTTTTTACCCTCATTTAATTTACCTGATTGAATAAGTATACCAACTTGATTGTAAATGTTGTATGTAGTTGAGTTTTTGTTCTCAACATAAATAAAGTTTGAACTTGGATTCGGATATACCTTAATGCTTTTTTCTTTTTGAAGTAAATGCCCTGTTTTTACAGAATCAATAGAATACTTCAACACAAAACTTAATTGGTTTAACAAATTACTGTTAAATGTAATACTAGAAGTATACTCTCCAATTTTTGAATGAACGTTTAATCGAACTTTTAAATATGCACTTTCGCCAATCGCTACTTTTAAAGTGTCGGTGTTAAAATGTAAAGTAGTATCAACACTCGCAAATTGGTATAAATTAATTTCCGTATTTCCATCATTTACAAATGGAATTTCTAAGTAAACGAAATTTGTAGTATCTATTATTGTATAAGTACTGATGGTATCTATCCACCTAAAAGATTTTATGCTTGGGCTAGTAGAGGCACCTATTAATTTAGTAATACGATCAGCAAATTCAGGATAATCAACAAAGGGGTTTCTGTTTTTTTGAACGGCAAAAATATCTGCATTTCTTTTTTTATCTACTGCATTTGGAGCATATGTTTCATGCCATGTTCTCAGTATGCTTTCTTGTGGTGCAAAAAAGTTTGAATAATCTTGGTACCTCAATACAAAGTACATCATCGCTCTAGCTGTTCTACCTTTTTGAACGTCTCTAGGTTCGTACAAACCATTAGAGCCTAAATGTGAGGGTGCATTTATAGATTCGCTTACATAGGGTGTGCTTGCAATACCAAAAGGCAAATTACTTCTACTGTTATTTGCAGCATCATTGGTAGGAAACAAATGATGAATGTCTGACCTCATCGGCTCACTTTGCGAAAAAAATCCTTGAGGAAAGGTGTGCTCAGTATTAAAATTATCATTGGTTTGAGATTCCGATCTGCTTGTAAAGGCTAATGATTTTTTACCGGTATATACACAGTCTAATGTATTTACACTTGCACCTTGCCCATTTGTTTTTTGATTATCAATAGTCATAAACATATTGTCGCGAGCAACATTATAACCCAAAGAAACATATCCAGCAGCTAACTGAGTTTTCAACACAGATTTTAAATTTTCTTCTGTTTGATTTTCAGTATTTGCATAATAGGTGATAGAATATTTTCCTTGTCCTTTTAAATCTATCGTTTTAGAAAACGTACTAGGCTCTGTCACAAGTATTAATTCTGAATTATGAAACACATTATGTTTAGGTTGAAAATAAATATAGAATGATGCAGAGTCGCCGGCATCGATGGTAGTGCTAACAAAGTTCTTTACAAAAAAGGGATTACTTTTATACGTCTTGTAAAATAATATTTTCTTAATCTCTATGGGTGAAGTTGACGGATTTGTTACGACAACTTTTACACTATCAAGTTGAGTTTCGTTTATGGAATTAAACAAAATAGAGTTTGTGTTTAATTGAATTTGGGCATTGGTAATTCCCGAATATGCAAAGTTCAAAAGTAATATCAATATAATTTTTCTCATCATTTTACAAAAATACGTATTAATATTTATATGATATTTAACTCATTAAGAGTGCTTTATGTAACAATATTGTAGCAGCTAACTATTTAATTCTGCTTTATTCTTAATTTGGACGTTCTTATTTAGAAACAATCGAAAAAATCAATAGTATAAAATGAAAAAACAAACACTGGCAGCAGCTGCAATTATTGCATCGACGCTATTTATGCAAGCATGTTCTATGAAAACAAACAACGATTCGGCATTTAAAGCCATCGACTCGGCAAACATGGATACAACTGTTCGTCCGCAAGACGATTTTTATCATTATGCAAATGGCATGTGGATTAAAAACAATCCGATACCAGGATCAGAAGTGCGTTGGGGAGCTTTTAACGTATTGCAAGATAATTCTTACAAAAAATTAAAAGTGTTGTTAGAAGAAGCATCTGCAGCAAATGCAAAAAAAGGAACCAACGAACAAAAGGTTGGCGATTTCTTCGCTTCTGCAATGGATTCTGCAGCGATAGAAAAACAAGGTTTGTCGACAATAATTGACGAGTTAAATTTGGTAAGTGGAATTAAATCAAAAGACGATGTATTAGCAGTGGCAGCTCAACTTCAACGCAAAGCATTAGCACCCATGTTTACGTTCTATGTTTACCAAGATCAAAAAAATTCGAGTGCTTATATTCCGTATGTTGATCAAGGTGGTTTAACATTACCAGACAGAGATTACTATGTAAACAACGATGCACGTTCTAAAGAAATTCGTACAGCATTTGTATCTCATTTAGAAAACATGTTTACATTAATGGGTGATGAAGCAAGTGCTGCAAAAGCAAATGCTCAAACGATTGTACGTTTAGAAACTCGTTTAGCAAAAGCATCTAAAACACGCGTGGAACTTCGCGACCCACAAGCGAATTATAATAAAATGACAGTAGCTGAGGTAAATAAAATTACTCCAAATATTGATTGGGCTAAACATTTCGACAGATTGAAATTAGCGAAATCAGAATCGTTTATTGTTGGTCAACCTAAATTTTTGGCTGAGTTAGATAAAATGGTTGCAACAGAAAGTGTAGATGCTTGGAAAACTTATTTACGTTGGCATTTAGTTGCATCATTGGCAGATAATTTAAACAATGCATTTGTACAAGAGAGTTTCAGCTTTAACGGTAAAGTAATGAATGGTGCGAAAGAAATGAAACCAAGATGGAAAAGAGTGTTAGGTGATATTGACAATGCAATGGGCGAAGCATTAGGAGAAGTATATGTTAAGAAATATTTTTCTGACGATGCTAAAAAGAGATGTTTAGAAATGGTAAACAATATGCAAGCAGTGTATCGCGAGCGCATTCAGAAATTAGATTGGATGACTGATTCTACCAAAACACAAGCCATTGCAAAACTTGATGTGTTTATTACAAAAATTGGATACCCTGATAAGTTTAAAGATTATTCTAAATTAGAAATTGATAGAAGTTCTTATGCAAGAAATGTATTAAAAGGAAACGAATTTGCATTCGATCAAATGATTAATAAATTAGGAAAACCTGTAGATAAAACAGAGTGGGGCATGAGTCCGTATACTGTAAATGCTTATTACAATCCAACTATTAACGAGATAGTTTTCCCAGCAGGAATTTTACAATTCCCATTCTTCGATCCACAAGCAGACGATGCTGTGAATTACGGAGGCATAGGTGCAGTTATTGGTCATGAGATGACACACGGATTCGACGATCAAGGTTGCCAATATGATAAAGAAGGCAATTTAAAAAACTGGTGGACACCAACAGATGAAAAAAGATTTAAAGAAAAAACAACAAGGTTAGTTAATCAATACAATGCGTATACAGTTTTAGATACAGTACATGTAAACGGTGAATTAACCTTAGGAGAAAACATTGCCGACTTAGGAGGTATAAGCATTGCATACGATGCATATAAACGTACTGCACAAGGAAAAGCAAATGAAAAAATAGATGGCTTTACTGCAGACCAACGATTCTTTTTTGGATGGGCACAAGTATGGCGCCAAAACATTACGAAAGAAAATTTAATGCAAAGAATTGTAACGGATCCGCATTCACCAGGACAGTATCGTTCTAACGGACCATTAAGTAACATGGTAGAATTTTATGAAGCCTTTGGAGTAAAAGAAGGCGATAAAATGTGGAGACCAGAAGCTGATAGGTTAAAAGTTTGGTAAAATATTTTTAACCATAAAACAGAAAGCCCTTCGAATTTTTTCGAAGGGCTTTTTTGTTGGCAGTTATGTTGGATGTAAATTATTAATTGGAGTTAATAATTTCTGTAATGTTTACTTCATAGAGTTTGGCTAATTTCTCGAGCCGCTCATAACTAAGTTTTGTTTTACCACATTCTACTTTGTGGTAAGCAGGTTGCGAAATGTCTAAATAAAACGCAACATAATCTTGTGAAAGGTTTTTACTTAGCCTTAACATTCTAATCTTATCCCATATCTGCATAGTTTTTTTGATTAATGATTTATAAAATATTCCTTGTAAATATTTTTTTTGATAAGCATTAATCGTTTTTATTTTTTCAATAAGAATATTTTGTGAATGCGCTTTTTAGTATTGTAAAATTAGGTAATTTTATAATAACTAAAAGAAATTTAATATA
Source organism: Sphingobacterium thalpophilum (assembly GCA_943371235.1). Lineage (GTDB taxonomy): Bacteria > Bacteroidota > Bacteroidia > Sphingobacteriales > Sphingobacteriaceae > CAJBVG01. The sequence continues at coordinate 35,108 of CALRTZ010000011.1, forward strand.
ACTTAAGGTAATTAAGAAATAGTAAAATTAGATTGAGTTTTATGCCATAAGAAATTATGGTATGAAAAAAATTATTACGCTCCTTTTTATTACCTCATTATTACTAATGAATAATAAGCAAACACATGCGCAAGTAACAATTGAAGACATCAATTTTCAATTGCGCGATATGTATAAAAATTTAAAGCGATCGCCAGACAGTGTTCCGTTTTTGTTTGATATGTCGGCGCATGTGGTAGATCCAAAGTTTTTTAAATCTTATAACGATTCAGATTTAATATCAAAAGGATTATTTCTGAGTATATACGAAGAGATGCAAAACGCTGCTTACGATACAAGTTTATTGGAGCATACAGATAGCATAGAGGCTCGCATGCGAAGAAGAAGTACAAACGATACAATTAACATTTCAATTTTTAATGCCGATTATGCAACATTTTTAGACGAAGCATTTGATATAGATGGGCAATATTATTATTTAACAGATACGACCGTAGCAGATGTTCCAAACAGGAGCTTAGAGCCTTTCTTGTTGAAGAATGTTTTTGTGAGTACACTTACACGCTCCACCAACTATTTTCGAAACGTACACTTTAGAATAGATTCATCCTTTGTTTTTTCGAATGCAAAATTATTAAAATTAAATGCCGATGATTTAAATCCACAGTATGCACGCTGGAACATCGATTTTGGCGATGGAAAAGGTTGGGTTTCGTTTAATCCATTTGAGAGTAGAAGTTTTATGATAGATTACCCCGACACTGGATTGTATGAAATTAAGGTGGCCATATTTAGTTGCGACCCCTATCCTCAATGTAATACCTATGCGAGCAAGCTTACTAAAACATCCATCTACATAGTAAACAATACAACCGCAGTGGAGCCAAACATAACCTATAATTTTACGAATGTAACGGTGGGCTTGTACAAAGGTTGTGGAGAAATGAAGGGCGGTGTATATATTCCACAGAAACCACTCATAATTGTAGAGGGAATTGATTTGTTGAATATTCGAAGCATTCCTATTCTGTATGAAGACAACATTAAAATAACTTCATCTAAAAAACTCGGATTACTCTCTAAGTTCAACTACGATTTTTATGTAGTGAATTTTAACAACACACATTTAGATATGCGCGAAAATGCGAAAGGTATTGTAGAGCTGATAGAGTATTTAAAGAGTATAATGAATACCAACGAGCAGTTTGTAGTATTTGCTGAAAGTATGGGAGGAATCATTACAAGGTATGCGTTAACCTATATGGAAACGGATGCTTACTTAAGAAACTCAAGTTCTATAAAGCCAATGCAAATGCACAACACGCGATTGTTCATTTCTAATGATGTCCCACATCAAGGCGCAAATCTTCCTCTATCAATACAGGCTTTTTATAGGAATTTACAAAGCAGTACAGCTTTTAAAGTGATGAAAAGTTCTAAGCACTTATTGCCTATTATAAATGAAGAAAAATTTTGGAACGATATGTTGAGTTCTCCATCGGTGCAACAATTGTTGGCATACCATATAGATGCCAGTGGTCCGCATCAGAACCGAATCGATTTTATGGCCGATTTAATAGCAATGAATCCGCAGACGAATGGATACCCGGCTTATTGTAAAATGATGGCGCTAAGTGATGGATTGTTATCTGGGCAGCCGCAATTAACTATTAATGGCAGCATTCTTAATCCAGGGGAAAGCATGTTTACTATTGACTTGAAAATAACTGCATTGATTAGAAGAAAAGTTAAAGTTAAATTGCTTGATTACAATCTAAATTTAAATGCAGTAAACAAAGACTTACCTACACATAAAATTGTTGTTGCTAAAAACACTCATGCATATCTTAATTTTAAAAAATGTTTAAGAAAATTTATACGATACGGAATAAATGGAGTAATACATTGTGCAGTTAAGTACGAAGATTCTGAGCATAGTATACTTCAACCGACTATTAGTTCTAATTATGATACGGAAGCAGGTGGTATATTTCCAGTATTATCATTGTTAGCTACAGAAAACCAATCGAACTACATGTATGTACCACCCTTCGATTTAAGTTCAACTATTAATTTAACGACTGGAGAAGTAAAGTTAACAGCCATTACCAATAGATTCTTGCCGGATCCGAATAATTTGTGGAACATTCAATTGAAACTAAAAGTTGCGTCATATGGTTTTGCATTTATTCCTGTACAGTCGGCAATAGATTTCGACTATACAAAATCTCAAAACATAAACAGCGATTATAATTTATTACAACATAATGTTCAAGATTTTCTTTTTGCGTATTCACCTTTTCATGTTATATCAGGTTTCAACTATGAAACAGATGATTACCCTACAAATGTAAAAGTAGAAGATAATAATATGAATTGGTCTCATGGATATTTTTCTAACACACTTATAGATGATGGTTCTGGAGATGCTTTTATGTGCAGAGAAATTGGTGACTCTAAAATTTATTTAAACAATTTAAATGTAGACAAAAGGAATGTAGACTTTAAGTTTAAAGAAGTTTACTATGGTTTTCAAAATCCAAACTACAACTACGCAACTCAAGCATTTATTACTAAAAACATCAAATATGTTTATTCCAAAGCAAACCATTTTCAATTCAGAGAACCGAGTATAGTAAACATTTTTTATGCTAGTAAATCCGAAATGGGTACAGATATAGATGTAGGAGGCAGGTTGAATATTAAAAAAATAGCCATTGAACCATGTACGGTGACTCATAAAAAGAAAATAGAATGGAAGGAATTGAATAACGTTGAAACAACTGTTACTCCCAACCCAATAAATGAGAATATCTATATAAATAATTTGTTGAAGGATGCAAAATATTATATAGTGATTCATAATGTTCTAGGTCAAAAAGTTTATGAAAAGGAATTCAACAACATGAGCGATAATTCTTATCAAATTAACACTAGTGAATTAGAGATTAATCAAATTTATTTCATCACAGTATGCACCAATAACAATATTTTAATTAGAACTAAATTACTTAAACAATAATACGATATGCGCACATTTATATTCATTTTACTCTGCACACAATTTTATGCCTGCGTTGGAGATTCAGAAAAAACTGAGTTCACCATTTCAGGTAGGTTAATAGATAGTACGAGTGAAAATACAGATTTATCGAAGTATGAAATTTATGCCAAATCTATATTCGGAACAAGGGAAGAGGATTTAGGATATTGTAAGGTTTCGAGCAATGGATATTTTGAAATCACGTATTTGGCAAATGAAAATGTTGTTGGAAATAATTTGAGGTTAGCAGTATTGCCATTTACATATGCACAACACAAATTCGAATGGTTACCCTTAGCACAAAATTGGCATAAAGTATTTTACATCGGCGACAGCGCCAGGGTTTTTGTAAAATTAGATAGGAAACTGAGAGCCGATGAAACATTTTATTTAAGAACAAATGCTGGGAATTATATTTTTACGGGGCCAAGCACAAGTGCTGAAATAGGTGTAGTAAGAGTTAGAAATAAGAACGATAATTTTTACTATAGTTTAGATAATAAAAACTTTAACATATTATATGTAAGTCCAACCGGCGACCCAATAGTAGACACCCTTACCCTAATACTTAACCCTTAAAATTTATATAAAATGAAAATCAAGTCAATTTATTTATTAATTGTAATTGCAATTTTTGCAATTTCTTGTGGCGACGATAAAGAGGATAGCCCAACACCTGTAGAAGACACCGCTGTTTATTTTAGATGCAAGTTAAATGGAAAAGCTTATAGTGATGACGCACGATTTGCCGATTATTTACTTGGCAAAGGAAGAGTTGTTTCACAAAACGATTTCGAATTAGTAAAACTAGAAATGAGTTCTGATACGACTGGAACCTTTATTGTAAACGCTTCTAATCCATTGAATACTATTGTATATGTTGATACTCTACAAAATGTTTACAAATCGATTAGTGGAACCATCACTATTACAGAAGCGAGTAAAACTCGAAAAATAATTTCTGGCATTTTTACTGGGGAGCTTGTAAACGAAAACGACGCAACTGATAAAATAACTGTTAGCGAAGGTAAATTTAATAGAGTAGTGTACGAGGAGTTTTAGAAGTGGGGAGCATAATGAATAGCATTGTGCCCCATTGTGTCTCTGTGTTTAAGAAAAAACCTAAACACAGAGACGCAAAGACTCAGAGTTACACAGAGTCTCTTTGTGTTCCTTTGTGTGCACTTCGTGTCCTTTGTGACCCTAAAAAATACATAGAATTACGTATATTAATTCCCATTGGTAAGCCCTACATTTGCTATACCAATACTTTATAAATAGTGTATAGCAGCACAATGATAATATACATGAAATATCTATCGCAAAGCATTCTGGTCTTATTGATTGGTTCTATGCTAATGAGTAGCTCATGCGAAATTTCAGAAAAAGAACCAGCGTACAAATCGGATACGTTGTTACCTCCTATAACTACTGTTGGAGCAAATACTTTTGGCTGCAAATTAAATGGTTCGTATTGGTTGACTTTACCGTATAAGAACTTTGATGCAAGTTATTCAAATGGTGCGATTTCGATCGGATTGCGAAAAGAAGGTGAAAATAAATATGGAATAATTAGATTAAGTTCCTCTAAAGGTGTAATAAATAATATCGGTAGTTATCAATTTAATTCAAAATTTAGAGCATATTATTCTAATGAAACAGCAATATATAGTATAAATGATACTCTTTTAAGTGGCAATTTCACACTTCTACGTTTAGATACAATTAATAGAATAATTTCTGGAACATTTGAATACATTCCTGAAAATTCAACTATTATTCCCAGCAAAGTATATATTACAGAAGGACGGTTCGATTTAAAATACTAATAATAAACTTATGAAAAAACTAACCGCAATAACATTTTTACTTCATAGGTAATCCTCTTTATGCAAAAGGAATTTATTTACTTAAAATAAACAATTTAGAGTTTAGAAAAGTCAATAAAATAATATTGAATTAGAATTATGAAAGCATTAATATTCTCAGAGTAACTCTGTGAACTTTGTGTCTCTGTGTTTAAGAAAAATTTAAACACAGAGACACAATGACTCAGAGATCACAAAGAAAAACCATAGTGTACCATTGTGTGTACTTCGTGTCCTTTGTGACCCTAAAACCCTAACCCCCAAAAAGCCAAAAGACCGAAAACTCTAAATCTGAGTTTCGGTCTTTCTAACGACTAATATCTAACGACTAATATCTAACGACTAATGTCTAAAAGCATTACATCATTCCGCCCATGCCGCCGCCCATTGGTGGCATGCCAGCACCTGCTGATCCTGCTTCTTCTGGTTCGTCTGCAAGTACGCACTCTGTAGTTAATAACATTGCTGCAATAGATGCCGCATTTTCTAATGCTACACGCGATACTTTTGTAGGATCAATTACTCCTGCCGCAATCATGTTTTCATAAACATCTGTACGTGCATTGTAACCGTAATCCGCTTTTCCTTCTTTTACTTTCTGAACAACAATAGATCCTTCGATACCTGCGTTTTGGCAGATCTGACGTAATGGTTCTTCAATTGCTCTTTTTATAATTTGTATACCTGTTGTTTCGTCTTCGTTTGCACCTTTCATTCCTTCTAATGCTTCAATCGCACGAATAAATGCAACACCACCACCTGCAACTATACCTTCTTCAACCGCTGCTCTTGTTGCATGCAATGCATCGTCAACACGGTCTTTCTTTTCTTTCATTTCTACTTCCGTAGCAGCTCCAATGTATAATACTGCAACACCACCCGCTAACTTCGCTAAACGCTCTTGTAATTTTTCTTTATCGTAATCAGAAGTAGTTTGCTCCATTTGCGATTTAATCTGACTTACACGTGCAGCAATTTCTTCTGATTTACCAGAACCGTTGATGATAGTTGTGTTGTCTTTATCAATTACTACGCGCTCTGCTTGTCCTAAGTAAGATAACTCTGCGTTCTCTAATTTATAACCTCTCTCTTCAGAAATTACAGTACCACCCGTTAAAATTGCGATGTCTTCTAACATTGCTTTTCTTCTGTCGCCAAAACCTGGAGCTTTAACTGCTGCCACTTTTAACGAACCACGGATTTTATTTACTACTAAAGTTGCCAATGCCTCGCCATCTAAATCTTCAGAAATAATTAACAATGGGCGACCAGTTTGAACTTGTTTTTCTAATACTGGCAACAACTCTTTCATGCTGCTAATTTTTTTGTCGTAAATTAAGATAAACGGGTTATCTAATTCTACTTCCATTTTATCAGCATTGGTTACAAAGTAAGGTGATAAATAACCTCTATCGAATTGCATACCTTCAACAGTTTTTACTTCTGTTTCTGTACCTTTTGCTTCTTCAACAGTAATAACACCATCTTTACCAACTTTAGCCATTGCATCTGCAATTAACGTACCTATTACTTCGTCGTTGTTTGCAGAAATACTTGCTACCTGTTTAATTTTGTTGTTATCGTTTCCTACTGAAGTCGATTGTTTTTTCAAACTATCAACCACTGCAGTAACCGCTTTATCAATACCACGTTTTAAATCCATTGGGTTTGCACCAGCCGCTACGTTTTTAATACCTGCTGTTACAATTGCTTGTGCCAATACAGTAGCCGTTGTAGTTCCATCACCTGCAATGTCTGCAGTTTTAGAAGCCACTTCTTTTACCATTTGTGCACCCATGTTTTCAATTGGGTCTTTTAATTCCACTTCTTTCGCTACAGATACACCGTCTTTTGTTACAGATGGTGCTCCGAATTTTTTATCAATAATAACATTACGACCTTTTGGTCCTAAAGTAACTTTCACTGCATTCGCTAATGCATCAACACCACGCTTTAATGCTTCGCGTGCTTCTACATTATACTTTACTTGCTTTGCCATATACTTTTTCTATTTTAAATTTTTCGTTGATTGTTTGTTGATTAAAGGATCGCGTATATATCTGACTCACGCATAATTAAATACTCTGAACCATCATAAGTAATTTCTGTTCCAGCATATTTGCCATACAATACTTCGTCGCCAACTTTTACAGTTATAGGCTCGTCTTTTTTACCTTCACCAACTGCTACCACTGTTCCTCTTTGAGGTTTTTCTTTAGCTGTATCAGGAATGTATAATCCTGAAGCTGTTTTCTCTTCAGCAGGTGCTGGTTGTATAACCACACGGTCTGCAATAGGTCTAATATTCAATGCCATAATCTTTAAATGGTTTATTTAATTAATGTTTGTTTTATTCTACTGCCCTACATCATTTCTTATGCCAAAGGCCAAAATCTTTCAGAATACCTCAATTTGGCAGATTATAATTAATTCTTAGCAAAATTTTCAGTTTGAGTTTTAAGGGAGCGTGACAGCCTGACAGAAAAAAAATCGGGCTTCACCCTTTGGTAAAGCCCGATTTTTATAAATGTTTTTTGTAGAGATTACTTTGTTGTATCTACTGGTGCTGCTGCTGGTGTAGCAGTAGGCGCCGCTGCAGGTGGCGGTGTTGCAGTTGCAGCATTATCAATTTGTTCTTGTATTGCAGATTCTTGCACCGGTGCATCTGTAGCATCCGATTTAAACATATTTGCGGCTAAGCATATTACTAATAACGCAATTGCTAAGCTCCAAGTAGCTTTTTCCAAAAAATCTGTGGTCTTTTTAACTCCCATAATTTGGTTCGAAGAAGCAAAATTAGAGGCTAATCCTCCACCTTTTGGGTTCTGTACCAATACTACCAACACTAATAAAACGCATACAATTAGCGCTAAAATGATTAAAAAACTAGTCATCGTATTTAATTTATTTCTTTCTTAATTTCTTCAATAAGGCTTGCAAAGTAAGGCTTTTTTTCGGGATATTTCAAACTTAATTTTTCGTATGCCACTATTGCCTTGCCAAAAAGCTTCTGTTTTACGAATATTTGGGCCAATGTCTCACTTACCGGTACCCCCGCATCGTCTGCACTTCTTTTGGCTTTGTTCTCCAATGAGTTTGGCAAATCTTCCTTTTTAATCTTAATAACCTTAGGGTGCCCAGAGTTTATAAAATCTTCTATCAAATTGTTTTTTACACCCAATGGCGACGATTCTGCAACAATTTCGTCGGCTTTAATTAAATAGCCTTCATTAAACACATTGCCCAAAATCAATTCCCCAATTGCATCCGCAATTAATGGTTTTATTTCTTCTGATGTATCTAATCTAATAACAGGCTTCTTTTCTGCAATTTTCTCCTCGGCTTTTTCTTCAATGTTAGGATTTGTTTTGCGCAACCATTCTTCAAATGATAAAGCCACCGTCGGCGCATTTTCTTCTTCAATACTATTGTCTAGTGTAGTATTTATTTCAATTGATGGAATTTCTTCTTCGATACTAATTTCTTCCTCCATTTCAATAACACTATTATCTAGTATAATTTCCTCTTCAATTATTTCTTCTATTTCAACAACTTTTTCTTCTTGTTTTATAAATGTGTGTACATATTTGGCAGCTTCCACAATTTCTATTTCCGCTGGCACTTTGTATAAAGTATAGTACAACATCGAACGATTACTTGCATACAATGCAGTTTTCTTCAAACTCAAATCCGCATCAGCATGTGTTAAATTTCTTAAGGCTTTTGCTTTTAACACTTGGAAAATTTGACAAAATGGATATACCTCTAGCATCAAATTTAATTGTGCCAGTTCATTCTCACCCAATTTACCAGGCGAGTGTATATAGTTTATCAAATCTTCTTTTCTCATCTTACCAATTTACAAATGCTTTGTTAAAAATATCGTCGATTAATTGTGTATTGATGGTTTTAATAAGTTCTGCTTCAACAGTTGATAAGTTTTGTGTACCTGGATAATCGGTATAACGTGTAAAAACTTGTTCGAAACTTTTTGTTTCGTCTTTGTTATTACTGAATTTAATTTTTACGGATATGGTTAATCTATTTTGCGATGCAAATTCGTTCCCTTGAATGGCTAAAGGTTTTATGTTGTAGTCTATAATAGTTCCTTCAAAATCTAAATCGGCAGTGGTTCTTATTAATTGCAATCCTGTTTGTGAAACAATCCTGTCTTTTAACGATTCGGTTAAAGTTTGACTAAGAGTTGGATTTACCAATGCTGCATTGTTCTCTATATAAGCTACCGAAACAGATTTTGTATCCGGAGAAATAGAGGCACCACTAAGCGAGTAAATTTTACAAGCACTCAAGCTTAGCACCATCAATAATATTAATAAAGAGTTTATTTTTTTCATCTTATAAATTCAAATCGTACTCTTTTATTTTTCTATACAAGGTTCTTTCAGAAATGCCTAATTCTAGTGCTGCATATTTTCTTTTGCCCTTATGTTTTTTCAATGCCTTGCGAATAAAATCAATTTCTTTTTCTTCTAAAGATAATGTTTCTTCTACTTCCTCCACAACTGGGTGATCAAAATTATAATTATTAGATTGATTTACATTAACCGGTAGTTGTAACGTATTGCCGTCTTCATCTACTGCATGTACATCTTGGTATAATTTATTTATTAGACCAGTGTTGTTTGATAAGTACTCATTGGTATTTTCAGAATGTTGCAATAAATCAACCACCACTTTTTTCAAATCCATCAAATCTTTTTTCATATCGAACAACACCTTGTACAAGATGTCTCTTTCCGAAAAATCATTCTCAGCATTGCTCCCGCCTAACCTCATAGGTAATTCGGAAACAGCTTGCTCGTATGGTAAATATTTCAACAAACTTTGCGCGTCAATTTCTTTTTTATCATTTTCTAAAACCGCAATTTGTTCGGCTAAATTTCTTAACTGACGAACGTTTCCTGGCCATTTGTAATTTTCTAAAAGTCCTCGCGCTTCATCATTTAATTGCACCAAAGGACTTCTGTATTTAACAGAAAAATCTGAAATAAATTTTCTGAAAATTAAATAGATGTCTTCTTTACGTTCACGTAATGAAGGCACTTTTAAAGGCACTGTATTTAATCTGTAATATAAATCTTCTCTGAATTTTCCTTTTTGCACAGCATCGTAAACATTTACGTTTGTAGCCGCAACAATTCTCACGTTTGTTTTCTGAACTTTAGAAGAACCTACGCGTAAGTACTCACCTGTTTCTAATACTCTTAATAAACGAGCTTGTGTTCCGATAGGTAATTCCGCCACTTCATCTAAAAATATGGTACCACCGTTTACTACTTCGAAATAACCTTTACGTGCTTCGTGTGCGCCAGTAAACGAACCTTTCTCGTGGCCAAACAATTCCGAATCAATAGTGCCCTCTGGTATTGCACCACAGTTTACGGCAATAAATGGTCCGTGTTTACGTGCACTTAATTGATGTATAATTTGTGAGAACACTTCCTTTCCACTACCACTCTCCCCGGTAATTAATACCGAAATATCTGTAGGCGCTACTTGTCGTGCAATATCAATTGCTCGGTTTAACAATGCAGAATTTCCGATAATAGAAAACCTGTTTTTTATTTCTTGTAAATCCATTTTTTTAGGATTTTATTTAATTAACAATTTTACCTAAGAGTGTTGCCGATGTACATTTTTCAATTAATACCTCTACATAATCACCTTTTTTAAATCTTTTATCAACCGGAAAAACTACTACTAAATTCTGATCGGTTCTTCCTGCAAAATCATTTTCAGATTTTTTAGAAAAACCATCAATCAACACTCTGTTTGTTTTTCCTAATTGGTTGTTCATTCTTCCTAAGGCGTGTTCTCTTTGCAGTTGAACAATTTCTGCTAAGCGTTTACTTTTTATTTCTTCGGGAACATCGTCTTTTAATTTTTTAGCAGCAGGTGTACCTGGTCTTTCAGAATAGGTAAACATATAAGCATATTCAAAACGCACCAAATTCATTAAGCCAATAGTTTCTTGATGTTCTTCTTCTGTTTCTGAACAAAATCCTGCAATAATATCTGTTGAAATTGCACACTCCGGAATGATGTTGCGGATTGCTTCAATTCTATTGATGTACCACTCTCTTGTATAAGTCCTGTTCATCAATTCTAAAACTCTAGAATTTCCAGATTGAACAGGTAAATGAATGTTTTTACAAATATTAGCTGTTTTGGCCATCGTGTATAAAACCTCATCAGTTAAATCTTTAGGATGCGAGGTAGAGAATCGAACCCTAAGTTCCGGATTTACATTGGCAACCAATGCTAAAAGTTGAGCGAAATTTACTTGTTCTGTTTCCTCTTCATTTTTCCAATGGTACGAATCCACATTTTGGCCAAGCAATACTACTTCTCTAAATCCATTGTCGAATAAATCTTTTGCTTCGTTAACAATAGAATGGGCATCTCTGCTTCTTTCTCTGCCACGTGTAAATGGTACTACACAGAATGAACACATATTATCGCAACCACGAGTAATAGATATAAATCCACTTACTCCATTAGAGTTTAACCGAATTGGGCTAATGTCGCCATAAGTTTCATCTCTAGATAAAAGTACGTTTACTGATTTTGTGCCTTCGTCTGCAGATTGTATAAGTTTTGGTAAATCGCGGTAAGCATCTGGGCCAACTACTACATCAACCAATTTCTCTTCTTCTAAAAATTTAGCTTTTAAACGCTCGGCCATGCAGCCCAATACACCCACAATCATTCCGGGCTTGTTTTTCTTGGCCGCTTTAAAATCTGTTAAACGTTTACGAACGCGTTGCTCGGCATTTTCTCTAATCGAACAGGTATTGATAAATATTACATCGGCGTCGTTGAAGTCGTTGGTAGTTTGGAAACCCATTTCGAGCATAATGGACGCTACCACCTCAGAATCGGCAAAATTCATCTGACAGCCATAGCTTTCAATAAACAGTTTTCTACCGTTATGAGCTGCTAATGGGCTCTCAATCATAAGTGCCTCACCCTGACGACTTTCGTCGTGATATTTCTCTGAAATCTGATCTAACATAATAAAACTAGTCTGCAAAATTAGGAAATTTCTGAAAATTTGTCAGCATTTTTATCATTACAGATTTGATTTCATAAATTAGCAAGATGTCTACAAGTGCAAAAAGACCATTTTGGAAGAAAATATTGATTGTAATGGCTTCATTTATAGGAGTTTTAATTGCAGCTGCATATATTATTCTTAATTATTGGGAACCCATCATAAGCAGTTCTATTAAAGATTCTTTCCATAAATCAACGAATAAGTTATATCGAATCGATTTTGAAGACATAGGTTTTAATGTTTTCTTGGGAAATTTCAGTTTAAAAAACATTACACTTTCCCCAGACCTAAAGGTATATGCTGAATTGAAAAAAAAGAAAGAGCAACCAGCCTATTTATTTGAGTTATCTATAGATCGTGCCAGAGTACAAGGCATAAACCTTCTGAGTTTATACAATGATAATGCGTTAGAGATAAATGACATATCTGTAAACAACCCACAAGTAAAAGTGATAAACGATTTATCGTATAAAAAAGGTGTTGATGATACATCCTTATTTAGAAACCCGTATGATTTAATAAAAGACCAACTTAAACATTTACAAATTGATCAAATTAATTTAAAAAATATAAACTTTGAATTTATTGCCGACAGTGTTGGAAAACGAAAATCGAAGAAAATTTATTTATCGTTTTTTAAGGTTCGAAATTTATTTATCGACTCCCTTTCTCAAACAGATACAAGCAGGCCGTTTTATTCTGATGACATAAAAATTTCCATGAAAAATTTTACACATCCGTTTAGAGACAGTGTGAATGCAATGCAAATAGAGGAAGTAGTAGCAAGTACTGCGACCTCATCCATACAGGTTTATAATTTTAAAGTAGTGCCTAAATTTGATGAAGAACATTTCAAAGATTTTTTTGGGTTTAAAAAAACCAGAATAGAACTGTACATTAAGGAAGCTAATTTGCAAAAAGTAAATTTCAAAAAATTATTTTTTGAGCAAAAATTATATGGAGATAAAATTGATATTCAGAAACTAGAGAGCAATATTTTCAGGAACAATTTATTTCCAGAAAACCCTAAAAAACGAATTAGATTTCCTTCGGAGTTGGTGTACGACATCAGAATTCCGTTCCATTTTGATAAAGTTAATTTAGTTAATTCAAAAATACGTTATGCAGAACGTGATTTAAAAACTAAGTACAGATGGAACATTACGTTTGAAGATATAAACGGGCAGATACAAAATTTTTCTAATGATACGGTTGAGTTACGTAAAGACCAGTACGTGAAAATAAATTTAAAATCTAATTTTAATGGAAAAGCAAAATCTAGTTTTGAGTTAGTGCTAGATTATTTGCATCCTCTTAAACCATTTTATGTAAAAGGAGTAATATCCAATTATAATTTACAAGATGTAAGTCCAATATTAGCAGAGTTGGTACACATGGAAATTTCAAATTGCAATTTACGAACCTTGAAATTTGTGTTAAATGGCGATAAAAAAATGATGAACAATAACATCAGCATGATGTATAATAATTTACGTGTTAAGATATTGGAAGTTGACGATGAAAATAATAAATTAAAGAAACACGGATTTTTAACGATGCTTGCCAACCACATGGTATTAGAAGATGCAAATCCAAGATCGAATGGTAAATTGGTAAAGTCTAAATTTGTAATGTATAAAAAAGAACAATGGAGTTTCTTCTCGTTTATTTGGAAAGGCTTATTAAAAGGAATGAAAGAGAGTGTGGGATTAAATGAACGAATGGAAAAAGAATTACGTTTCCAAGCAGACAGGTATTACGATTTTAAAAACTTTACAAAGGAGCTAAAAGAAAGCAGAAAAGATCGTAGAGACGAGAGAAGAAAAAAAAGACTTCAGAGAAAAACAGAACAACAAAAATTAAGCTTGCAAAAGGATACTTCATCAATTAAAACAAATTTTAATTGAGAGTGTTACTATTTTAAATTACAAGATATGAAATTATTAGTGCCATTATTCACATTATTAACCGCTTGTTTTGGAACGAGTGCGATAAAAAGTAAACCAATTTCAGAAGGAATTATGTTAAGTACAAAAACCTTATATGATTTTAAAATGAAATCAATTGACGGTCAAGAAATTGATTTTAGTAAGTATAAAGGCAAAAAAGTGCTAATTGTAAACACTGCTTCTGAATGTGGTTACACACCTCAATATGCAGAGCTAGAAGAGTTAAATAAGAAGTATGGCGACAAGTTAGTGATACTCGGCTTTCCTGCAAATAATTTCGGAGGACAGGAGCCAGGCAACAATAAAGAAATTGCAAGCTTTTGCCAAAAAAATTATGGAGTAAGCTTTCAGTTATTTGAAAAGGTGGATGTTTTAGGCGACAATGCTTGCGAGTTGTACAAGTGGTTATCAACAAAAGAGTTGAACGGATGGAATTCTCAAGCACCTAAATGGAATTTCAATAAATATTTAATTGATGAGAATGGGCAATTAATTAAATACTTTCCATCGTCTGTTAAGCCGATGAGTAAAGAATTAACTTCGGCTATTTAATTTTCTTTATCAATTCAATAAAAAGTTCATTACCAGCTCTAGCTTTTATAGAGTTCCTACATTTTTCAAAATGTAAATATTCAAACAAAGAAGAGAAGTACTTTGTATACTCTTCTTTGTTTCCCCCAAATGGAGGTCCTCCTACAAATTCTGTATCAAACAATACGCCAACCAATAATCCATTATCATTTAACAGCTCATGCATTTTTTGTGCATATTTTTTTCGGAGGACGGGATCAATCGCGCAGAAAAAAGTTTGTTCAACAATAATATCGTAAGTGTGTTCGTGTTCGAAAAAATCTTGTTGGTGTAAATGAGCAGGGTTAAAATAAGGGTAACGAGTTTTAAAATTTGCGATGGCAGAAGCAGCATAATCTAATACATGCACATTTAAAAAACCGTTTTGATGTGCCCATTCGGCTTCATGACCATTGCCACAGCCTGGGATTAATATTTTTAACTCTTTGTTTTTGAGCGTTTTTAAGTAGTCGACGATTGGGGTAGAAGCATAGCCAATATCCCAACCAGTTTTATTTTCTTGGTATCGCTGTTCCCAAAATTGATCGTTTAGTTCCATTGTATAAAGGCTTAATAAGTTATCTGCTTCAAAAATTTATATATATTTGCCAATATTAGTAAATATGAACAAGGAAGAACAACTATTCGCACAGTTATTGTATATTTTCCACTCTTCGGGGATGCAAGGCTTAGGGAAAGTATTAAACCCTGTTACCAATAAAATTGAAATTAATTTGGAACAGGCAAAGCAATCTATTGATATGCTTGAAATGTTAAGAGATAAAACAAAAGGTAATATAAGCTCGGAAATGGAAAGAATGTTACAGCAGTTCTTATCAGATTTACGATTAAATTACGTTGATGAAGTAAACAAAACCAATTCTTAAAAGATAATTTGAATATGGAACAAGAATCGCAGCCTAAAAAAGACACTAAGAAAATTTATATTTTATTAGGTGTAATAGTATTACTTATTGGCACCAATATTTTCTTATGGATGCAGAAAGATAAAACGGAAACCCGTTTTGAACAAACTACAGATGAAAAAGCAAAACTACAAGTTCAACTAAATGAGCTTGAGCAAGATTTAACAGATGCTACAGCAAATGCGGATTCGTTGAATGAAAGTTTACTAGCGAAAGACGAAGAGTTGAAAGCTAAAGTAGCACAATTGCAAAGCGCTTTAAGAAGAGGAAACATGTCGGCAGCTGAATTAGAGCGTGCGCGTAATGAAATAGATCAACTAAGATATTACATCCGTAAATACCAAGATGAAATTGTTACCTTAAAAAAGGAAAACGAATTATTAGCGTCGGAAAACAATGGGTTGAAAAAAACAGTAGAAACAGAACAACGCAAATCATCAGACTTAGTTAATCAGAACATAAACTTATCTAACAAGGTTGCAGTTGCCTCCTTATTAAAAACCACCACAATAAATGCTTTGGGTGTTAGGTATCGCTCTAACGGGAAAGAAGTAGAAAGCAACCGAGTAAAAACCTTAGAAAGAATTAAAATCAGTTTTAATTTAGCTGATAACCAAGTTGCACCACAAGGCGCTAGAGATTTTTATGTTCGTATAATAAATCCTGCTGGCAAAGCAGAAGTAGTAACGGATGCAACAGACAGTAAATTTGCTGCTGATGGCGAAGAGTTACAATACTCTGCAAAAAGCACCGTAAATTTTGAAAACAAATCAGGCCAAACATATACCATGTTCTGGAAAAAATCATCGGCAATAGAACCTGGCGATTACACCATTATTATATATGCAGATGGTGCAAGTATCGGAAGCACAAAAATAACATTGAAATAATAAGCCATTAAAAATAAAAAAGGAGTGTTGATAAATTCAACACTCCTTTTTTTATGTGCTAAAAGAAAGCTCTTGCTTGCATGCTGCCTGCATGTATAGTTTTTGCACCCGCAGAACTCCTGCCATCATATAAAATACTAATCTGTAAACTACTGCCAATATTTTTTTGCCAATTTGCCGACCAAGTTAAATTTCTACCCGGCTGTAATGCCTCTAATAATTCATACGCAATGGCTGAATTGCTATTGCCAGTAAAATTATTGTAAATAAAATTGAATTGAGTTTGTATGCTTGATTTGCCACCAGCATTGTATTTTAATTCTGCACTTAATTTATGTTGATCTGATTTTTCTGCACCAGCTAATTTATTTTCTTGCGTTAAAAACAAATAAGATAAACTCCAGCGTAATTCTGTAGAAAATTGCACTCCAAATTCTGGTCGAACGCTATAATAATTAATGGTGAAATTTCTTTCAGATGCTGCTTCACTGATTGCTTTTTTCTCACCAGATTTTAGTTCAGTTAAAACAGAATACCTATTAAAAATATTCCAACGAGTTCTAATTAAATGTTCATTGTACGATCGAGAATCAAAACCTATGCTCAATAAATTTTTATTACTGCTGCCTTGCAAAGTATAATCTGCTCCAAAAATTGGGTCACTTCTTTTAAAATAAAACGACTCTCTGTATTGTGTATTTACACCAATTAAATTACTGTCCACAATATTTAAATCAAACGGGTTAAATAAATTTTCGGTAGCTGTGTTTAAAGTTTTACGTTCTATTTTAAAATTTAATTGATTAGAAAACATACTAATGTATTTTAGCACACCTTCTCTATTTGCCCATTTACGTGCGGGGTCTACAATTATATTTTCAGAAAACGAAGTTGATTTAGTTCTAATAAAATCTGTATTTACAATGCTTACCCGAATGTAGTCGGCTTCATAACTATACTTAGCCACTTCAAATTCATTTAATTCTTTTACACCATTGTTGTTGTAGTCTCTATACACATATATACCCTGCCCAGCGGGAACTTGCAAATAGGTGAAGGCTCTTTTTGGTTCTTGCCCTGTTCCTATCTCATAAAATGTATTAGAGGTAAGTAGGCCTTTCCAAGCAGTGCCATCAAAACGAATTCTAGAAATTATATTTTCTTCAGATTGTAAATTGGACTTGCTGTTTATTACATTTAAATTTCGGTAGTTTACACTAAAACCAAATAAGGCATTGGTGTTTTTGTTTAATTCTGTATTCAGTAAAATATTTTCTGTTCGAGTGGCAGCTCGTAATGAATTTTGAAAGGGGCTTTCGTCAAATCTATTTGAATACTCCAGTAAATATTTATTGACCCAACTTTCCGGACTTTTTAAATAAGCTTTGTAAATGTAAAACGCAAAACTATTTAAGGAGAGCGTGTCGGCAGTGTTTGTTTTATAAATATTTTTTTCAGTTTCTTCTCCAATACCTACTGTTACATATTTCGTGTTTTTACTAAAGTCTACTAAATGTTTTAAAAAATTACTTTTGTTTTTATTGTTATTTAACTCTGTTAATAACAAAGATGCGTTTGAAAACAAACGGTACGATTTATAGTTTATGTCTGTTCCAATGCTATGCTGCATACCTTTATAAATAGTATCTTTTAAAAAGAAAGCAGTTCTGTAATACATCAAGTTTTTATTGTTTTTTACAATTGATGTTTGGAAAGTGTACCATTGTTCGGCAGTTCGAGTAGTACTATTGATGTTAAAATCTCTATTGAATTCTACAGGCCTGTAAAATTCTACAAAACGAAAATTTTTGTCTAAAACCTCGGCTTGCACATTAGAAATTAAATAAATATTACCCGAAGTATCCGATTTTATTTTTTCTTTATACTCTAAATAAGATTTTGACGCTACACTTGTATTATCCTTGTCATCAATTTTAGAAAACAAATTTAAATCTGTATTGCTTATGGCGAGCTCTGTACCCATATTCCATTTTTTGCCAGATTTATGTTCGGCAGAAAATGTGAACATGCTTGTTTTACGTGGAGCTACCAATACAACAACGGGCTCAAAATTTCCCTGAAGTACACCATTAATAGGTGCAACGTATTTAAACACCCTTCCATTGGCTAAAGAATTTTCGAGAATATAATTTCCTTGGTTAGTGCCAAGTTGTGAAAAGTTTAGTTTGTAAATTGCATCCTCCGGATTGGTAGAAAAAACATAAATACTTACACCACTAGAGTCAATTTTTTTATATCGAATTTCCGAATCGTTATATCCAGCACTGTCTATAGAAGGAAAATAAGCCGTGCTTGTGTTATCTCCTATATTTGATAGAAAAAGTTTCTGAGTATCATTTAAATCTTGCAGCAGAGGTCTGTTTTTAGAATCCTGCTCGTTGTAGTAATTAATTCTGAATGCATTTTTTTTATTCTCGAAACTAGAGCTTACCGTGGTTAAACTCCTCGAGTAATTTTTATCAGAATATTCAAACTCGATAGTTATACGAGAGTAAGCGGTAATTACTCTACGCGGCATAAATGTAATTTCGGCCGTGTTATAATCTATGGTGTAATCTAAATTTTCACCACGTTTCATTAACATCCCATCAATAAATACACGTTCGGTTCCGGCTAATACTATAATAAAATTTTCGTTCGCAATGCCTTGTAATCTGTATGGTCCTTGTATACCTTCTCGACCAAGTAATACCTGTCTGTTGTACTTACCTTTTGCAATTGCAGCAGCTAAGTCGTTTTTTATTGTATACTTATTTTTCGTCTCAAATGAGGTTTGTACATAACCCCCTTTTGCTTTTTTGAAATAATTTAGAAAGTAGGAATTTGGTTTTCGGAGTTCAAAATCTCCAGCGGTTAATGAATAGTTTTTATGTAAGAGTTGAATATAAACACGATCAAACTCTTGTATTTGTTGCGTATTGCCCTCTGGTTGTATTGGAATATTATCATCAGATATAACTGCAATTACTTCTAAGTCTTCAGAAATTCTGCCGTTTAATTGCAAGTTTAAGCTAGAGTTTAAACTCAAATCTTGGTTGTTGCCTACAGTAATTGCACGAGATATACTACCCGATCTATTTAAACCATACAATCCAATACCTTCTATGGGTTTAACTTCATAACTGAGGGCAAATGGGTTGCTAATTGCTTTTTCATTGTTTTGAAGCAGGGAAATATCTTTGTGTATGTATCTTTTAAGAAAAACGGAAGGGATGCTATCTGTATTGGTTTGGGCCATTGAACCAAGCCCCATCAATATAAAAACAACAAATACATAGTTAAATTTAAGCATTACCCTTTTCCAATGGTATAGAAACGTAAAAAGTGGTCCCTTTATTGAGTGCAGACTGAAACCAAATCTTACCATTTGCATTTATAATGATATTATGTACAATGGCTAGTCCCATACCCATACCAGAATTTTTGGTGGTAAAATTAGGTTGAAATATTTTTTCCTGTAATTCCTCTTCAATACCATTGCCATTGTCTTGTATCATCACAAGTATGTGTCCATTGTCATTCATTAAATCGATAGTTACTTCACCATTTCTTTGTGATGGGATAGACTGAATGGCATTTTTAATAAGGTTATTAAAGCAACGAATCATTTGGTCTTTATCAGCCATAATGTTTGATTGCAAACTTGGCAAAAAGCCTAAATTTAATTCAACATCGCTTTCATTTTTATACAATTCTACTACGTTTGTTATAATTTCTTTGAGATCAATTTTCTCTTTGCTGGTAAGTGGCATTTGTGCAAAATTCGAAAACTCAGATGCGATAAGAGAAAGAGATTCTATTTGTTGAATAAAGGTTGCACTAAAACGCTCAAATTTCTCTTTGAAATTTGGATCCTCATCGGCCCAAGCTCTTTGTAAATGTTGCAAGCCAAGTTTCATAGGTGTTAAAGGGTTTTTAATTTCATGGGCAACTTGTTTTGCCATTTCTCGCCAAGCATTTTCACGTTCAGATTTTGCTAATCGCTCCGTACTTTCTTCAAGCTCTACAATCATTCGATTGTACTCATTAATTAATTTCCCAATCTCATCATTACCCTTCCAAGTTATCGGATCCATTTTTTTGCCAATTTTTGTTTCACGTAATTGTTCTTCAATTAAGGTGAGTGGGTAGGTGATGGAGTTTGCAATAAAAAAGGCAACAAATCCAATTACCACAAAAATCAATACGTATACATTTATAAATGTTGTTAGAAATTGCGAAACTCTGTTTTCATATTCAAGCTTGTTTGCAAAATAAGGCAAGTTCAAATAAGCAACCGTTTTGTTATTTGCATTTCTGATGGGTGCGTATGACGACAAGAATTTTAAACTACCAATTTTTTCAGTCGTACTATATTCAGATCGTTCAAAACATTTCATCATTACATACGCATCGGGGTTCATAATTCTGGCTACTAATCCTTCTTCATATATTTTGGGTTGGGTTGAAATCAATAATTCTCCATTTAGGTTGAAAATATTAATATCTGTTAAATATAAATCAGACAAGCTTTTTAACTCCACAGACATTTGATCGTCATACGTGTTATTCCAATAATTAATTAAGTACGATTTTTTTTCAATCGACAACAATATTGATCGAACCTTTTGACTTAGACGTTCATTTTGTTGTTTAGTATACTGATCTGTGATGTATACAAATGTTATATAACCTACAATCCCCAGCGAAAGTAAAATGGTGAGAATGAGGGAAAGTTGGATCCTGGTTTTAAATAATATTTTAAATCTACTAGGTATATTTTTGAAATTTATTGTCAACAAATTAAAACGCTTACCTAATAATCTTCTTAAGTAAAATATTAACAAGAAAAACGCAAACAAACCAAAAACATAGGAGAAGGTTGTAAATGCTGTTGTTTTAGAATCTATAGATTTACTTACAACAATTAAAACATCTTTATTTGCCTTATATATTAAATGGTTATAATCATTAAATTCTAAAAAATCATATTCCTTTACGGTGCCACTAAATTCCGATGCCTGTAAACTATAAGGGTATTCACCCTGTTGACTAATTAACTTGCCATCTTTATAAATGGAATAAGAATATGCATTAAAATCTTTATTTAATTTTAAACTCCCTTCTAATAATAATTCCGGAAAGATGTTTTCTTCTTTAAAGTATTTAGATTTTAATTCAATTATTAACCAACCCAATAGCTTTGCATTGTTGTAAACTGGAATTTTCCCATAATAAGTTAATAGCCCAAGAGTATTAGATTGATAAGAGAAATTTGGATTAAAAGTAGGTGTACTTTTATTGTATATAATATCATCGAAAAATTCGATCGATTTGGTTTGGCTGTTTTTTATCGGCTTACTTAAGCTATCAAATTCAAAAACAGCAATGTCATATTTAGAAAAATATCCTCCAAAATATAATTGTTGAATTCTTGAGTTTAAAGATTCACTACTGATGTTGTTATCGTAAAAATATTTTTTGATATTTTCATCTTTCTGAATTTTCTTCGTAAGTCCTTCTAATAAATATTCGGCAATAGGATCATTTGCCGATTCTAATTTAGACGCAAGAAGTTGTCTGTTTTCTTTTTCTTTAATAGTATTAAAATGCATTAATCGAGAAGAGTTAGCAATTGCAAAAACAGATAGTATAATTACAACCATTATTAAATTCATGTAATTCCTTCTTTTGCTTTTAGAA
Source organism: Sphingobacterium thalpophilum (assembly GCA_943371235.1). Taxonomy (GTDB): domain Bacteria; phylum Bacteroidota; class Bacteroidia; order Sphingobacteriales; family Sphingobacteriaceae; genus CAJBVG01. Next base: position 57,135 of record CALRTZ010000011.1, read on the forward strand.
CGTTCTAAAATAATTAAGAAAAGAGTGTTTGAATAGAAGAGAATATTTATTTCGTCTAAAAATATTTTCGAAACAAAAACTACAAGCAATCCAATAATTATTACATTAAATTTTTCTTTTTTACTTAAAAAAAACTGATGAAATATGCCTAGTAGCATATCATTAAATAAGTAAAAAGAATACATCATCAAACTTATTACAAAAAAGCCAATGGCACTGTAAACGTTTAAACTTAAAATATTTGTTAATTCAAAAGAAATGTTTGAATTGATAACTAGTCCTTCAAACAAATAATCGATTAAGTCGAGTATTAGATATGAACTAAAAATAAAAACTACTGAGAGGACGTAACTTATTTTTATGTTGTAAATTCTAAAGTTTAAATCTTTAATTCTATCAAACAAAAAGTATATAAGCCAATGTATTAGAATTAAGTTAATAATTAAATCTCCTAAAGAGGGGAAGATAAAATTACTGGCGTATTTTTCTGGACTAAAAATAGGAAGTTGATATATTGAAACAGGTACAGACCAATACATGCTTACTGTCCTGGCAATAAATACACAAAAGAGTATAAACAAAAACGAAGCGTATGTTTCTCCTTTATACCAAAGGTATTTTGCAAAACTATTTACTGTAAGATAGCTGAAAATAAAGAATAAAACCCAAATATATATTATCAATAAACTTGGGTCGCTGTAATATTTTTCGGAATTTATGCTGATGCTAAAAAGACTTTTTCCTGCTAAATCTTTTATTATAAATCCTTTGTTTTTCACAAACGAATTTATTTCAACATAATCTTTAATAGTTAAATCTGTATTGTATTTGTTTATTAAATATTCATTCTGATAGCTATATTCTTTATAAATATTAAACAAGCAAAACACCTTAGACTTCCCAATGGTTTTTTGTTTTATAATATACCAACCATTATCTAGTCTTCTGAAATTATTTCCTTCTTTTAATTTTAAATAATTATAATTGGGTATGGCATTGGTTTTAGACCAATAAATTAATTTTTCTTTTTGAAATACAATGGCATTAAAATTTTCTTGTTTTGCTAAATGGATAAATTTTTTCCAGTTTTTATTTTTGTTGATGGAGTTAAAATCATTTGCAATACTATCTATAGTTGAGTTGTTGCAAAAGTTGTTCATCTCTTTATCATACTTCTGCAATTCAGAAGTAATGGATTCGCCAATATTGTTTTGTACAAGTTCTGGTTTACTCCACAAGGTTATAAGTTGTACAAGTAGAATTACGAATACACTTATAAAGAAAAAATTCCGACTATTTCTAAGATAATTTGACACTAATGTATTTAGAAAATAAGATTAATTACGATCGTTTATCTTCTCTACGTGTACCGTCATAGAGCTCGTATTCCAACAAACGACATTCTAATTTACTATTAAAGAATTCAATTTTACGTTCAGCTTTTAATCCCACTTTTTTTGCAAGGTTAGGGCTTGCGGTAAAAATATAACCGAAGTATCCTTTGGCCTCTTTTTTTAAATAGTCGCCCATTGCTTTGTAAATAGTTTCCAGCTCTTCGTATTCACCAAGTCGTTCTCCATATTCTGGGTTAAACATTACTACGCCTTTACCGCTTGGGCATGGGGTTTCTCTAAAATCTTCTTTTCTAAAAGTAATGTGCAAATCAACACCTGCTGTTTTAGCATTTGATTTAGCTGCGTGTAGAGCAATAGGGTCTAAATCGCTAGCGATGATTTCAAAATCGATCGACTTTTTAACCGCCAAACGAGCTTCTCTTCTCAATTGTTCATAATAGTCCTCTTCAAAACCTTTTATATGCATAAAGCCATAATTGCTTCTAAGCAAACCAGGTATTCTGTTTAGGGCCATCATTGCAGCTTCAATTGCTAGGGTTCCACTCCCGCACATTGGGTTAACAAAATTAGAATTCCGATCCCATTTTGTAGCCATAATGGTGGCAGCAGCTAGGTTTTCTTGCATTGGAGCCAAACCAGGCTGCTTTCTATATTGATGTTTAGATAGCGTTTCACCGCTTGTATCTAAGTAAATTGAAGCTTCAGAATCTTTCCAAAACAAATGAACTACCGTTTTATTACGCTCAGGACCAGAATTTGGACGCATTTCCGTTTTCTCTCTAAATCGATCAACAATTGCGTCTTTCAGTTTCACATTTGCATATAAATTATTGTCGATGGTATCGTTTTGTACATTAGAGGTGATAGAAATGTATCCATCAACATCTAATAAATCTTCCCAATTAAGCTGTAAAGCATGCTTATACAAATCATCTGCATTGGTTGCAACAGCCTCAGACCAAAGCCAAAGTACCTGATTACCAGTGCGAATATTCATATTTAGTTTAATACAATCGTTTAAACTACCTTCAATAGAAACACCGGTGCTCCAATGTTCGGTTACTGTAAAGCCCAAACTATGTACTTCTTCACTTAAGTAAGACGACATGTATTTCGGACACGTAATAATGATTCTACTTTCTTTTGTAAATGGGATACTCATATTGCAAAGCTAGGCATTAGAGAGCAAAAAGGCATTTATTTGTAAAAAATTAGTTTGAAAGGCATTTATTGCTAAAAAAACATTTATGTTTAAAATTCATTTGTTTAAATATAACCCATTGATCTAATTTATATGAGAAAATCAATTATTTATTCGTTAGCGGTATGTTTGTGCATAGCAGGTACTAGCAGCGATACTTTCGCAAAGAAAAAGAAAAAAGGCTCGGCAACGCCAGTAGCTGAAGCGCCTAAAAAAGATGCTAAAAAAACAATTAAAGAAACCGTAAAAGCGTCTAAACTTAAAGATGGTTTATTTGCATTGTACCAAGACACTACCAATGGTTCGGTGTACATGAAAATCAAAAAAAGTCAATTAAATAAAGAATATATTTATTTTAATTATGCAGAAAACGGTGCAGTAAGCGCGGGCTATTTTAAAGGATCATTTAGAGACAACGAGATATTTAGCATTAAAAAATATTATGATAAAATTGAATTCATAAAGGAAAACACAAGTTATTATTTTGATAAAGACAATGCGATTTCAAAATCAGCAGATGCAAATATTAACAAACCAATTTTAGCAAGTTTAAAAATTGTTGCAGAAGATGGCGACGATTATTTAATAAAAGCGGATGAGCTTTTTTTAGTAGAAAGTTTATCGCAAATAAAACCATCACCAAACCCAAGAGCAACTCCAGGTTCGGCATTTAGCTTAGGAACTTTGAGCAAAGAAAAAACCAAATTTGCTTCCTTAAGAAACTATCCACAAAATACAGACATTGTTGTGGAATATGTATATGATAATCCTAGCCCAACTAACTTTGGTGGACCCGATGTTACTGACCCAAGATCGGTAACGGTAAAAATTCAACACAGTATTATTGAAGTTCCACAGAATAATTTTGTGCCGCGTAATGATGATCCACGTGTTGGATATTTTATGCAACAAACAGAAGACATGACATCTACGTCGGCAACACCTTATCATGATTTTATTAACCGTTGGAATTTAGAAAAGAAAGATCCTAATGCAGCCTTATCAGAACCGGTAACTCCAATTACATGGTGGATAGAAAACACTACACCATTAGAGTTTCGTGAAACCATAAAAGCAGCAGTGTTAGCATGGAACATGGCATTTGAAAAAGCAGGTTTTAAAAATGCAATTCGTTGCGAAGTACAACCAGATTCAGCTACTTGGGATGCAGGTGATATTAGATACAATGTATTAAGATGGACATCTTCTCCATTCCCTCCATTTGGTGGTTACGGACCAAGTTTCGTAAACCCACGCACAGGCGAGATTTTAGGAGCCGACATTATGTTAGAATATGTATTCTTTACAAATCGTTTACGTCAAGAAAAATTATTTGATGCAGCAGCCTTAAATTTAGTTAATGAATTTCCGGAATTAAATGTTGGCCATAATGGTTGCGACATTGGAAATCATTTTACACAAGCTACACAATTTGGAAACATTGCATTATCAGCATACAGTGCTAGCGATATTGATAAGAAACAATACATCAAAGAATCTTTATTTTACTTGGTGTTACACGAAGTGGGCCATACGTTTGGCTTAAACCACAACATGAAATCTAGTCAGTTGCACGATTTAGTAAACGTACATAACAAAGCAGTAACATCTAAGATCGGCTTAACTGGTTCGGTGATGGATTACCCAGCTGCAAACGTAGCATTGGATAAAACAAAACAAGGGCAATATTTTACAAGCATCCCAGGACCATATGATATGTGGGCGATAGAATTTGGGTACGCACCATCGTTAGCAGATGCAAATGCAGAAGCAGTACGAGTAAAAAAATTATTGAATAGATCTACTGAACCTCAATTAACTTTTGGAAATGATGCAGACGATATGCGCGCACCAGGTAAAGGAATTGACCCAAGAGTTATGATAGGTGATTTGAGTTCGGATGCAATTGGTTATTCAATTGATAGAATGAAATTATCAAATAATATTTTGAAAGGCTTAAAATCTAAATACATTAAAGAAGGCCAATCATACCACGAATTGCGCAATGCATATTTAACCATTACAGGCGAATACAATGTTGCAGCAGGAGTAATTTCGCGTTACATCGGTGGTGTATATGTTGATAGAAGTTTTCCTGAACAAAAAAGCACTGCAAAGCCAATGGCACCAGTGTCTTACGCAGATCAAAAAAGAGCAATGAAAGCATTGAACGATTATGTATTTGCTCCAACCGCTTTTGATATGCCTGCAGATTTTTATGCTTATTTACAATACCAAAGAAGAGGATTTAATGGAGGAAATGAAGACCCTAAAATCCATGAGCGAATTTTAAATATGCAAAAAGGTGTGTTAACTCATTTGTTAAGTGCGAACGTTACAAAACGTATTGTTGATATACAGTTAATTGGCAATACTTATTCGTTAACAGAAATGATGCGTGAATTAACGGATGGAATTTTTAAAGCTGATGTTGCAGGAAATGTAAACTCATACCGTCAGAATTTACAATTAGAATACGTAAACATGTTAATAGCTGCAATAAAATCTGATGCATACGTTTATCAAGCAAAATCGAATGCCTTAGCACAATTAAAAGCTATTAAAGCAATGATGGCGGCGGGTGCTGGTAATGCAGAAACAAAAGCACATAGAGACCACATTGTATTTGCGATAAACAAAGCAATGGAAAAATAATAGCAATTAATATATTTGCAATTAAATTTATAAAATGAAAGCATACATATTCCCCGGTCAAGGTGCCCAATTTGTAGGCATGGGTAAAGACTTATACGAACAAAACGCCGAAGCAAAAGCGATGTTCGAAAAGGCTAATGAAATAATTGGTTTCCGCATAACTGATTTAATGTTTGCAGGAACGGATGAAGATTTGAAACAAACAAAAGTTACTCAACCTGCCATATTTTTACATTCAGTAATTTTAGCAAAAACTATTGCAGATTTTAAACCAGAAATGGTTGCGGGTCATTCATTAGGAGAGTTTTCTGCACTGGTTGCAAATGGAACTTTATCTTTTGAAGATGCCTTTAAATTGGTAATTGCAAGAGCAAACGCCATGCAAAAAGCTTGCGAAATTCGTCCATCAACAATGGCCGCAATTTTAGGCTTAGAAGACGAAAAAGTGGAAGAAATTTGTGCATCAATAACTGAAACCGTTGTAGCAGCAAATTACAATTGCCCTGGGCAATTAGTAATTTCTGGTTCAATTGAAGGAGTGAACGAAGCTTGTGCGAAAATGACGGAAGCGGGTGCAAAACGAGCATTGGTATTAAATGTTGGAGGTGCGTTTCACTCTCCCTTAATGGAGCCAGCAAGGGTAGAATTAGAAGCAGCTATTAAAGCAACTACTTTTAATGTACCTACTTGCCCAGTTTACCAAAATGTAAATGCAAAGCCGACTTCAGACCCAGTAGTTATACAAGCAAACTTAATTGCACAATTAACAGGTGCGGTGCGTTGGACACAAACAGTAAAAGCAATGATTGCCGATGGCGCGAGTTCATTTACAGAAGTTGGTCCAGGCACAGTTTTGCAAGGGTTAGTAAAAAAAGTAGATCGCCAAATGCCAACGGCAAGTGCGTAATGATGAATTATACTATTTCCGAAATCCATAGGGCTGTTGAAAGCATTAAACCTTACCTTGATGAATACAAGGTGGTATTGTTCAATGGCCCCATGGGTGCAGGAAAAACAACATTAATTTCTGCGCTCTGCAGAAGTTTAGGTTCTACCGACGATTTAAGTAGCCCCACTTTCTCTATTGTTAATGAATACGACTCGAAAGCCGGGACTATTTATCATTTCGATTTTTACAGAATAAATTCTATTGAAGAAGCCTTTGATTTTGGTGTTGAGGAATACTTGTATTCTGACAAACTCTGTTTCTTAGAATGGAGCGAAAAAATTCAAGAGCTTTTACCAACTAAATATTTAATGGTAAATATTGAGATAATTAGTGAAAGCGAACGTAATCTTAACATTAAATTATACAAGCAATAAAATTTCTTTTGCAATTAATTCGTTAAGTATTTGTTAGTTTTGTAATAAATACTCATATCCTATGTTTAAGAAAATTTTATTAGCACTTGGTTTATTAATCGTTCTGTTTTTTGCAGCAGCCATTGCCTTACCTATTATTTACAAAGACGATATTATAGCAAAGGTAAAATCAACCATAAATGATAATGTAAATGCCGAAGTAAAATTTGGCGACTTTAGTGTGAGCATGCTTCGTAGTTTTCCTAACCTTTCTTTTAGTATGGAAAATTTAATGGTGGCTGGAGTAGATTCATTTAATAACGACACACTTGCAAATATTGGCGAGTTATATGTGGTAGTGGATATCATGTCGGTAATCAACAAAGAAACTATTAAAATAAAATCGCTTGAATTAGACCAAGCAAAATTAAATTTTGTGGTTCTTAAATCGGGCAAGGCAAATTGGGATATAGCCAAAACCGATACTGCTAAATTAGAAGTACCTGCAGACACTACTGCTACTAACTTTAGCATTGCACTAAAATCATATTCAATTAAAAATTCTACTTTGGTGTATGATGATCAATCGCTTTCTTTTTATACTAAATTGCATAATTTAAACCATACTGGTTCTGGAGATTTTACTCAAGACTTATTTACACTGTTAACTAAAACAAAAGCGGATGAATTAACCGTTGGTTACGGAGGTGTAAATTATTTGAATAAAGTAAAACTTGATGCCGATGCAGCGATAGATATGAACTTAAAAGATTTCGTGTTTACGTTTAAAGACAATGTAATTAACCTTAATGCCTTAGTAATAAATTTTGCAGGTATGGTTGCCATGCCCGATACAAATATCGATTTAGATTTAACATTTGATGCGCAAAAATCTGAGTTCAAAAACTTCTTATCGCTAATACCGGCAATATACTCGAGCTCATTTGATAATTTAACAGCAAATGGAAAGTTTGCCTTAAACGGATATTACAAAGGAAGAATGAATGCCGTTTCGATGCCAGGTTTTGGTTTAAATGTATTAGTTGAAAACGGAAATTTTAAATACCCAGATTTGCCAACCGGTGTAAACAATGTGCAGTTAGATTTAAATGTGGAAGATAAGGATGGAGTGTTTGATCACACAGTAGTGAACATGAGAAAACTTCACATCGAATTTGGCAACGAACCTTTTGATGCAACCTTATTATTAAAAACTCCAGAATCTGATCCAGATATTTCTACTGAAATAAAAGGCACGATTGATTTAGCTAATATTTTAAAAATAGTACCGATAGAAGATACTAAACTGTCTGGTGTAATTAAAGCAGACATGATGGCGAAAGGAAAAATTTCGACCATAGAAAAAGGACAGTATGAAAGTTTTGATGCAAAAGGAAATGTAAGCATTAGCAATTTAAATTATAGCACTAAAGAATCTGTTTTACCATTAAGCATTTCTTCCGTTTCATTTAATTTAAGTCCGAAAAATATTGCAATGAAAAACTTAAAAGCGAAATATGGAAAAAGCGATTTCGCTGCGGAAGGTACTTTAGAAAATTATTTAGGTTTTGCACTAAGAGGAACTGCTATAAAAGCACGATTAAATTTCGGTGCAGATATGATTGATTTAAATGAGATGATGGGGCCGAGCACCGAAGAAGAAGTTTCAACAGATACAAGCACAGCAGGAGTATTTGAAGTGCCGGAGAATATTGATTTTGTGTTGAACTCTAAAATCAATAAAGTATTATATGATAATATGGAATTGGTAGACTTAAGCGGTACCATCAGTATAAAAAACAAAGAAGTTAATTTTACAAAAGTAGGTTTGAAAACACTGGATGGTACTATTACTATGGACGGTGTTTACAGTACAGCAGATGTCAAGAAACCTGTTGTTGATATGAATTTCGCGATTCAACAAATGGATATTCAGAAAGCATTTAAAACCTTTAACACAGTACAAAAATTAGCACCCATAGCAGAAAATACAACCGGTAAATTTAATACTCAATTAAAATTTAATACCATATTAGGCGAAGACATGAGCCCTGTAATGAATACCATACAAGGCGCAGGAGTATTAGAATTATTAGGTACAAATATTAAAGGTTCTAATACCTTAAATAAATTATCGGATGCATTAAAAACAGATAAACTAAAAGAGCTAAATATTAAAGACACAAAAATAGAATTTAGTTTAGTAGATGGAAGAGTGGTGATAAAACCATTTGATATGACTACGCTGAATACTGTAATAAACATAGGTGGTTCGAGCGGATTGGATCAAACTATTGCCTATACAATGAAATTAAAATTACCAAAGAATTTCTTAGGTGCGGCATCTACTAGCGTATTAAACGGATTGTCGGCTCAGCTTGGAAAAGTAGGTTCAAATTATAACCCATCGGATGCATTAAATGTAACAGCATTGGTTGGAGGAGTAGTTACAAAGCCAACAATAAAATTAAGCATGGCAGATGCAGGTGCTGGAATAAAAGGAGCCATAAAAGATGTGTTGAACGATAAGAAAAATGAAGCGATAGCAAAAGGCAAAGAGGAAGCAAGAAAACGTGCCGACCAGATTTTAGCCGCTGCACAAAAACAAGCAGATGCAGTAAAGGCACAAGCAAGAAATTTGGCCGATATTACTAGAAAAGAAGGGTATGCTGCGGCAGACAAATTGGTAGCACAAGCAAGTAACCCAATTGCAAAAGCGGCAGCCAAAAAATTGGCCGAAAAAGCGAAAAAAGAAACCGATGAAAAATGTGCTAAAATAATAGCTGAAGGCGATAAGAAAGCAGATGATATAATGGCGAAGGCAAGAGTGGAAGCAGCAAAGCTTTTGAGCTAGGGGCGTGGGGGG
>CALRTZ010000012.1:0-61665 GCA_943371235.1 Sphingobacterium thalpophilum
AAACATCCGAAAAAAATCATCGAAAAAAGAGCTGCAGCTCTTCCAAAATTAATAAGCCAGTCGGCAAAAAAAACAGTCGGCATAGAGCCAACAATTCCTAATTTCGCTAATTCAGGAAAAACTATGCTATTTATTTCTTTTGTAATAACAATATTCTCAAATGGGAGTAACCCTCCAGGGTTTGAAAAAGTTGCACCCCAAAGCAAACCGTGTGATTCTAGATATAATTGCCAAAAATAGAATGGCCAAATTTGTCCAATAAAAATTCTGTTAAATGGTGCGATTAAAACTGCAGCTATTCCTCTATCTCCAAGTCCTGCAAAAAATGCATACATCAATAAAATTGCTCCGGCTGTTATTAGTCCACCATAAACAATTAGCTTCATGTTCAATTTTCTTTTTTCATATATAAAAGTCAGTGCAAGTAACATTACTAATTGAATTACGGGAGCTTTGTGTAGCTCCATAATGCTGATGAAAATATTTAAAAATAGAACTGCAAAGAAAAATATTTTCCACTTAAAATTTATATTTCTAGTAAAAAATAAAATAGATAAAATTACTACGGGAAGTGTTCTAAAAATGTAGTTCAATCTTTCCATACCCCCTTGATAATCATTCCCTGCTTCACTTCTTAACTGACCTAATATAACATCATCTATTTCTCCCCTAAACACGGATATGACTGGAACACTAGTTAGTGACGTCATAAAAATAATCATCGCTAAAACTGAAACTATAAAAAACATTGAAGTAATAAATCCCATTTTAATAGACTTATCTGCGCTTCTAATCTCAATAGGCTGTGAAAACAATTTAGTTGCTGTTTGTTTCGGTTTATACCCAGTTAAGTTATTTGCAATTAACATCCCTAATGGTATTAAGAACAAACCAGATACCGAATAGTACCAAATGTTTAAAACAAGGTCTAACCTTTTATAAATTCCAATTGAATTTTGATAATCAAAATAAATAAGATTTAAAAGAGTTGCTCCAATGAAACAAAAAACAAAATAATTGTACATGAAGAAGTTTGAAATTGAAGGAAGACGTAAATTTCCATTAGCTGCCTTCAACAAATATCCACTCAACAATAATGATACTATTGAGGCGAATAAAATAAACAAACTTAATCCTCCATGAATCATCTATTTAAATTTACTTTTGAATTATTTCTGTTGATAAATTCTTTCAATTATATCAACCACTTTTAATCCTTCCAAAGCATTTGTGGTGATTGCTGCACGGCCATTTAAAACGTCCACAACATTTTCGATTACATAATTATGATTTTGAGCAGATCCTTTATACGCACCATAATCATTACCTGGATTAGTAGGAGCTAAATCTGGCATTGTATAATCCTTAACATGGCAGTACTCAACTTTATCCATATACTGTCCTCCAATTTTAACAGACCCATTTTCGGCAATTATGGTCATACTGCTTTCTAAGTTCTGATTCCAAACAGAAGTTGAAAAGTTTAGTGAACCCATACCCCCATTTACAAAATCAAAACTTACAAAACCAGAATCTTCAAAATCTGTTAATGTAGCATGGTTAAAGTCATTAAACTTTCCTTGGATATTTTCCATGTCGCCAAACAACCAATACATGATATCGATAAAATGAGAGAACTGTGTAAATAGCGTTCCGCCATCTAAATCCTTTTTCCCATGCCAAGAATCTTTTTTATAGTATCTATCATCACGGTTCCAATAGCAATTTAATTGTACCATAAAAACTTTTCCTAGTTTACCGCTATCAATTAAATCTTTTATCCAAACTGAAGGAGGTGAATACCTATTCTGCATTACAGCAAATAAATGTTTATGAACATGTAATGCTTTAAAAATAACTTTCTCCGCATCTTGTTTATTTAAAGCCATTGGCTTTTCAATAACCACATGTTTTTTTGCTTCTAAACATTCTAGTGCTTGGGCAGCATGAAATCCATTCGGGGTAGCAATATTTATTACATCAACGGCTATACCTGAATTTAAAAAATCTGTGAGCGAATTAAATAAAGGCACATTTAACGAATCAATGTTTAGTTCTTCTTTTTTCTTCACATCAATTAATGCTACCAATTCCGACTCTTCGTTTCTAGAGATCATTTCTGCATGTCGTTTACCTATATGGCCACAACCTATTACTGCAAATTTTATTTTCATTCTGTTAATAATTTTCAATTATATAATCAGCAATCGCTAAAGATGCTGTTGCGCCTGGTGATGGAGCATTTAATACATGTATTTGATTCCCTTCTCTGATAATATTAAAATCCATTAATAATTTACCATTAGAATCCATAGCTTGAGCTCTTACACCTGCAGTTCCCTTTACAAACATAGAGGCATCTATATCTGGTATTAATTTTTTTGCCTTTTTTAAAAATTGTTCAATGAATAATGAGCTAAAAAATTCATTCATTGAAAAAGCAAAGTTATTGATTACAAATTTTAAAAACCCGCTGTAAGTAGCGGAATCAATTGTGTCTTTAAATGAAAAATCTTTATTTGTATATCCTTCTCTTTTTAATGCAAAAACTGCGTTTGGACCGACTTCTCTTTCTCCATTTATTAATCTAGTAAAATGGACTCCTAAAAATGGAAACTCTGGATCTGGTACTGGGTAAATTAGATGATTTACTAGTTTTTTAACTTCAGGTTTAAGCATTAAATACTCGCCTCTAAAAGGAACAATTCTTAATGGCCTCTTTTTGGCAGTAAAACTTGCATAAGTTCTATCTGAAAACAAACCTGTACAGTTATAAATTAAATCAAATTCCCATTCGTTTTTTTCATCAGAAATAACAACGGTATTTTCTTTATTTACAACAGTAGAAATTTTTGAATTTAAAATTAGTTCACCCCCTCGCGACTTTATAAAAGTGGCCATGGTGTTCATTACCTCTTTATAATCAACAATTCCTTCTTCTGGAACTAATAATGCTTTTTCTGCGGATACAAATGGTTCTCGAGCTTTTAACTCTGAATTTGTAAGAAACTTCAATCCTGTTAAGCCATTTTTCGCGCCGCGTTCAGCAAGATCGTCTAAAAATTTAATCTCTCTCTCATTCGAAGCCACTACAATTTTGCCACAAATATCATGAGAGATATTATTGTTAGAACAAAATTCAGTCATCTGTTGAATACCAGACACTGCTAGTTTCGCTTTTAATGAACCAGGCTGATAGTAAAGTCCACAATGTAACACTCCACTATTTCTTCCGGATTGATGTTGACCAATACTATTTTCCTTTTCAAATAAACTAATTTTTGCTTGAGGATATTTAATTTGAAGTTTATAAGCAGTTGCTAAACCAATGATACCACCTCCAATTACCGCAATTCTTTTCGACATTATTACTTAACTCTTACTACTATACCTTCTTCTAATTTGTATTCTTGTTTAGATTCAGGACAAATTGCAATTCCATTTGAATCAAAATTCAAACGATGTCCATACTCTCCAACCCAACCAATCTGTTTTGCAGGATTACCAACTACAAGTGCAAAATCTAAAACAGTTTTTGTTACAACAGCCCCTGCTCCAATAAAAGCAAATGCTCCAATATCATGCCCACAAACTATTGTTGCATTGGCTCCAATACTAGCTCCTTTACCAACGTGTGTTTTTGAATACTGATCTCGGCGATTAACTGCTGAACGAGGATTAATTACATTTGTAAATACCATTGATGGCCCAAGGAAAACATCATCATCACAAGTAACTCCAGTATAAATGGAAACATTATTTTGAATTTTAACGTTACTCCCTAAAACTACTTCTGGAGAAACAACTACATTTTGCCCAATGTTACAATTTTTACCAATCTTACATTTAGGCATTACGTGGCTAAAATGCCAAATTTTTGTACCTTCTCCAATTTCACAACCCTCATCTACAAGTGCTGTTTCGTGTTTGAAATAACTCATTTAGTATAAAATTCTTTAATGGTTTCCACAATATAATTTAACATTTCATTTTCCATTTCGGTATGAATTGGAAGCGACAATACCTCATCACATAACTTTTCGGAAACTGGTAATGAGCCCTTAGGAAATCTATCGGATTGATAAGCTTTTTGAAAATGCAAAGGGTAAGGATAATATACCATACTTGGTATACCTTTCTCTTGTAAAAACGCTTTTAATTCATCGCGTTTATTATTCTCAATTTTCATTGTATATTGATGAAAAACGTGAGTAGAATTAGAAACTCGTTTAGGAATAGTAATTCCTGATATATTTTTCAAAGCATTGTCATAATATTCTGCAACCGAATTTCTAGCTGCACAATATTCGTCTAAGTGTTTTAATTTAATATCAAGTATCGCTGCTTGCAATGTATCCAATCTAGAGTTTACACCAATTACATCGTGTTGATATTTTTTTGATTGCCCATGGTTTGCCATCATTTTTAAACGGGTAGCAAGTGCATCATTATTTGTAAAAATTGCGCCTCCATCTCCATAACAACCTAAGTTTTTAGAAGGGAAAAAAGAAGTAGTTCCAATGTGACCCATTGTTCCCGCTTGGTGAATTGATCCATCCTTAAAAATATATTTCGCGCCTATAGCTTGAGCTGTATCTTCAACTATATAGATGTTATTTTCCTTTGCGAGTAATAATAGTTCTTCCATTCCTGCACACTGTCCAAATAAATGTACGGGCACAATAGCCTTAGTTCTAGGTGTTATAGATTTTTTTACTTCTTCCAGATTAATGCTAAAATCATCTGGCATAACATCAACCATTACTGGCACTAAATTTAATAATGCAATAACTTCAGCAGTGGCTACATACGTAAATGCAGGTACAATTACTTCATCGCCTGGTTGTAAATCCAAGGCCATTAAAGCAATTTGTAAAGCATCAGTTCCATTTGCACATGGAATTACATGTTTTACTCCAACATGTTTTGCCAAATTTTCCGAAAAGGTATTTACTAATTTTCCATTAATAAATTCTGCAGATTCAATACACTTGATAACTGCACTGTCTACTTCTGATTTTATTTTATGGTATTGACCTTTTAGGTCGACCATTTGGATTTCATTCATTGATTATTTGAAAATATGATTGTTTAAAAATATGACTGTTTATATTTATAAAAAAACATCTTATAAACGGCCATCTACCAAATTTCTATCAATACAAGCTTTTGTATCAAATATAATTGTATTATTTGCCTGAAGTTCCTTGAAATCAATTTCTAAAAATTCATTATGAGCAACAGCAACAATAACTGAATCATATTTCTTACCATTTAATTTTGATAAAATAGTAATTCCATATTCGTGTTCCACTTCGTTAACATCCGCCCATGGGTCATAAACATCTACATTTATTCCAAATTGTTTTAATTCATTATAGATGTCAACAACTTTAGTATTTCTAACATCAGGGCAATTTTCTTTAAAGGTAATTCCAAGAATCAAAGCATTTGCTCCCTTAATAGTGTGGCCTTTTGATATCATTAATTTAACAACTTTATTTGCCACAAACATTCCCATATTATCATTTACTCGACGACCAGACAATATAACTTGAGGATGATAACCTAATGATTCTGCTTTATGTGCCAAGTAATATGGATCAACACCAATACAATGCCCACCTACTAAACCGGGTTTATATTTCAAAAAATTCCATTTAGTGCCAGCCGCTTCTAACACATCTGTAGTATCAATTCCAACACGATCAAATATTAACGCTAATTCATTCATAAATGAAATATTAATATCACGTTGTGCATTTTCAATTGCTTTTGAAGCTTCAGCAACTTTCATGCTTGGTGCCTTATGTGTTCCAGCAGTAATAATACTTAAGTAAAGTGCGTCCACAATATTTGCAATTTCAGGAGTAGAGCCTGAAGTTACTTTCTTTATTTTCGTTAAAGTGTTTACCTTATCACCTGGATTAATTCTTTCTGGAGAATATCCACAAAAGAAATCAACGTTAAATTTTAATCCGCTAACCCTCTCTAATACTGGCACACAATCCTCCTCAGTACAACCTGGATATACAGTAGATTCATATACAACGATATCTCCTTTTTTAAGAACTTTCCCTAACATTTCAGATGCTTTTATTAAAGGAGTTAAATCGGGTGCTTTAAATTGATCTATTGGTGTAGGTACAGTAACAATAAATGTATTAACCGTTTTTAAATCCTCTACAGAATATGAAAATGATAACCCAATTGATCCACCCTTCGACATTGCATCCTTCATGCCGTCCAAGTCTGCTTCTAAGGTTCGATCTTTTCCAACTTTTAATTCCTCTACTCGTTCTTGGTTTATATCAAAACCAATTACTTTATATTTTTTCCCAAATTCAATTGCAAGCGGCAGGCCAACATACCCTAAACCGATAATTGCAATACTTCTAGTCTGATTCATTAATTTCTATTTGTAGTTTATTCAATTTTTATATTAAACAGTTTACTTAATTACTCAAAATTGTTTTTAACAATTTTTTGAATATTAAGTATACCGTACAAAAGAATCCAAAAAGAAGACCACCAACAATTGCTCCTTTTGATTTTCTTAATTTATCTTTTTCTAATGGTAGAATAGGTTTGTCAATAATTTGAATTAATGGCTCTTCACGCATCAATGCCATTTTTGAAAATTCTAGATTCTTTACAAGTTCAGCATACATAGTACTTAAAACTTGAACTCTTAATTCTTGTTTCATTTTAGGTACTGCTGCTTGTTGTCTTACTAACCCTAAGTTTTGATCTGATAGTTGAGCTCTGCCATACAAAGATTGATCCAATTCTCTTCGAACAGAGTCCGCTCTAAACTCTAGAATAGCAATATTTGCTCGAGATTTAGAAGTTTTTGTTTCAACATAATAATCTGCAACATTTTTTACTAAACTTTCGCAAAATAATTTTGCGAATAATTCATCAATAGATTTTACATCTACAGAAACAATATTTAATTTTTTATCATATTTATTTACATCCAACATTCCATTTGAAATAGATTTATATATTTCATTGAGAATTGAATCTTGCTGAATAGAAAATTCTTCACGATTAGATTTTGTAAATTTAAATCCTTTTAAGTTTGGATTTTCTTCCCACTCTTTATCTAATTTATAAACCTGAATATATCTATTAACAATTAGTTCATCCTTTCCTAAAATCTTAACTTGAGTCAACAGCGTTTTCTCAATTAGATTTCTAGATTTCATTAGTTCCAAAATATTGTCACCAATAAATGCTCCACCTTCACCACTACCCATACTTAAACCAAACTGAGAAGCAATTGCACCCAAACCACTGCCACCTGCAGTTTTCTCTTCTATTGCAAAGGTTAACTCACCATGATAAATTGTTTTTTTTAAAAAAGAATAACCTACACCTAATGATGCACCTAAAATTGCAGTTATCAAAATGACACGCCATTTGCTAAGCAAATAACGAGCCCATTCATTAATTTTAAGAATTACATTACGAAGAGAAATTTCTTCGTCTACTTCTTTTAGCATATTATAATTGTCTAAATATGATTACAATTGTTGCCAATCCAGTTATCTTAATCATGGTATTTTCAATAAACTTATTCCAATCAACTGGTTCTGATTTCTTTTTATTTGTTTTATCCTTAACAGGTTTTTCAACTACGTAAATCGTACTTCCTTTTTTAACTTTAGGATAAACTTTAAATATCACGAAGTTTTTCGTCTTATTTATTTTAGCATTGTTTTCTATTACGTACGTTTTTCTTCTCCAGCTCTGTTTTGAAAACCCATTCCCAAACTCATTAATATAATACCGTGCTCTTTTGCCTTTAACAAATGGCGCATTTACTTGAGTTCGATCTAAAACGCTCAGATATTCAATTGAAGATCCACGAATACCAATAAAATCAATAACTTTAGGTATTGTAAGTAAATCACCTTCTTTTAATGTAAAATTGTATTTAGAATTTTCATTCTTCAATACTTCCTTTAAATTCAAAACGATAAAACCCCCAGGCAAACCTGCTCTATAAAATGAAGCTCCTTCTGTAAATGCAAATCGATTTAGTCCACCAGCTCTTTTTAATAAATCAGAGATTTTTTCATCTTTTGAACGTATAGTATAAACTCCAGGATATTTAACTTCACCAACAACAGTCATGTTTCGTTGAAATTCAAAATCTGGAATAGAACGAACAAATATTTGATCAAAGGGTTGTAGTTTAATAGAAAGTTGTTCGTTGGTTAAACTTAAATTTTTTGGTATTTTTATACTTTCAAAAACTATTCTAGATGGATTTCCCTCCACATATGATTCTGAAAAAAGTGAAATTCGAGAAACTTCAATTCGCAAATTGTCAGCACCAATTTTCAGCCCTTCCGATAAAAATAACGCATCTCCCAATGTCATTCCTTTTGAAAAAAGGTACTGCCCTCCTTTTCTAACTTCACCGATAACTTCAATTGACATTTCATCTAAAAAATCATTATATGAAACTACTGTTAAAACATCTTTATCTTCTATCAAAATATTATTAGCCGATGCGTTATTAGCTAATATATCTTTTAAATTAATCTCTTTAAATTCTTTGCTTTGATCCGGAGTAGTCCTAATTAAATACGCTTTTTCCAATAAACTTTCAAATCGAACTCCTCCAGCTTTATTCAATAAATCGCTTACGCGATCACCTTTTTTATATTCAAAAACGCCAGGTAATTGCACTGCACCATTTACTCTTACTACATTTCTTAATTCATCAGATGTTGAACGGATTTCAACTATATCTCCCTTTTGCAAAATAAAGTCGCCTTTAGATTTTATTAAACTATCTAATTTAACGTCTAGCACTTTTAAACCTAATGGAGTTATCCTGGTTACTTTGATAACCTTTGTATATGCAGTTGAAGTTAAGCCAGCATACCCAATTAATTTTATTAGATTCTCATTGCCTTTTAATTCATAGAGCATTTGTCTGTTTACTTGCCCTTTTATTTGTATAATTCTATCCGCTGGAGTTATAATTATATAATCATTATTTTCTAAATAATAATCTTGTTTTGAATTTGGATTATTTAAGAATTCATAAACGTCAAGTTCTCTAACTAATTTGCCATTTCGCTGAATTTGAATTTTTCTTAATGAACCAATATCATTTGGCCCACCTGCTATAATTAAAGCATTGAATGCAGTATTTAAAGCAGGCATTTTGTAAGAGCCAGGTTTAAATACTTCACCAACTATATTTACAGTTATTGATCTAGAATAAGCTAATGTAATTTCAATTCGATTATTACTTAAATCGAAGTAGTTACCCATTTTAGCTTTAATTAACCCTTTTGCCTTTTCAAAGGTCAATCCCTTCACAAAAACAGGTCCCATTTGGTCTGGGTTTATTGCTCCTCTAGAATCTACTTTTAAAACCTGATTATAATAAGAAAAACCAAATACTGATATTCCAACCTCGTCGCCTATTCCAATTACATAATTATCAGGAGCTTTTGCATCTGATGATTTATCATAAACCCACAATTCCGAATTTCTAAAGTATTCATGACCGTAAACTTTAACATCTCTTTTCAAATCAGAAATAGGATCGCCCTTACCAATCATTTCAATTTGTTGATTATTAGAGTTTTTTGAATTTATAGAATCTTGTATAGAAATAGTAGTTTTATTATTTGTAGCGTCATTATTATTTGTACTTGGGGCCGAATTATCTAACTTTTGAATCCTAGCTTTGAGTTTTGCAACCTCCGATGAGGGCATTCCTTTTGAAATTGCTATCTTTTCTGCTTGTTCTACAGTAACACCTGAGGATCCACCTTGCGCAATTAATGCCTTTATTTGTTCATCACTTAATTCATCAATTTTTACTGTGCTTAAGTCATTTTGATTTATACCTGTTGGTAATTGAGCGTAACTACTTGAAATAGTTGATATTACGACTAGAAAATATATCAAATTAACTTTTAATTTCTTATACATTTCAAAGGTTTTTCTCATGATGTTGATTCTCATTCTTCAAATTCTTGCAAATATACGATTTGAATTTTCCTTGTTAAACTAAAATACTTTAATTCCCTACTTTAAATCCCAAATAAGAAAATGTTCAGGAGGTAGAATTTCGTCTTTCTTCGACTCAAATTCACTTTTCCCATACAAAATGTACCTTATTTCTTTTTTTAATAGAGGTTGTGTTTTATCAATTAATTGATTTAAATAACTTTTATCAATATCACCTACAATAATAATGTCAATGATTGGCACTTCTAAACCCCTTGCAAATGAACCAACTAAATAAACAGAATTCACATTCCCTAGCCTATTAACTACACTTTCAATTATTTGATCTACCCCCGAATACTTTAATATAATGCTGTGAATATCATTAAATAGTGGATGTTTTTTATTTGCTCTGAATACTTTCTTGTTCCCAATATTCTCAGAAGTTAACAATCCAGCATCCTCAAACTTATTTAGTTCCAAACGTATTCCATTACTGCTTTCTTCAAATTCAGCCTCTAAATTTTTCAAATAACCAGTATTATTGGCATTTAAAAAAAATTTAAGCAATAATTTAATACGTGTTTTTGAGGTTATAAGTGTTCCTAACATGGCGTGGCTTCGCCTCCTCAGTCACAAAATAAGGACGAGCGAGCAATATCGGGTAAAAATACTACTCGTTTTTGGCACTTCCAATAGTAAGAACAAAATTTTATTCGGTGTTGCAACATGTTTCATTAATAAAAAAGGGCATAAGCTAAACATGTGGACTAAATTTATTTTGGGGAATGGGTATTGATAATTTAGCTTTTACTCGAAATAATTAACTCCTTTATAACCACCATCTTTCAAATACTGATCTTTTTTCATTAATTGTAAATCCGATAATACCATTTCCGAAACTAAGCCTTGTAGGTCGTACTTAGGTTTCCATCCCAATTTAGTTTGAGCTTTGGTTGGATCTCCAATTAACAAATCAACTTCTGTTGGTCTGTAATATTTAGGATCTACCAGAATTAAGGTTTGCCCGAATTTTAAGGTATCTGGATTTAGTCCTAATTCTTTCATCTTTTCGGTATCCATGTCTATCACTACTCCTCTTTCTACTTCTGCTTTACCTGAAAATTCTAATTCTATCCCTAATTCCGCAAATGTCATTTTAACAAATTCTCTAACGGCAGTAGTTTTTCCTGTAGCTACCACATAATCTTCTGCCGTATCTTGTTGAAGCATTAAATACATGGCTTCTATATAATCTTTTGCATGACCCCAATCTCTTTGAGCATCCAAGTTTCCTAGGTATAATTTATCTTGCAAGCCCAATGCTATACGTGCAGCTGCTCTAGTAATTTTACGAGTTACAAAAGTTTCGCCTCTTACCGGACTTTCGTGGTTAAATAATATTCCATTGCAGGCATACATTCCATACGCTTCTCTATAATTAACCGTAATCCAATACCCATACATTTTAGCTACTGCATAAGGTGAACGAGGATAAAAAGGTGTTCGTTCTGATTGTGGTACTTCTTGAACTAATCCGTATAATTCTGATGTACTTGCTTGGTAAAATTTAGTTTTTTCAGTAAGCCCTAAGATTCTAATGGCTTCTAAAATTCTTAGTGTACCAATACCATCGGCATTAGCAGTATATTCTGGGGTATCGAAACTTACTTTCACATGACTCATTGCCGCTAAATTGTAAATTTCGTCGGGCTGAGTTTCTTGTATTATTCGAATAAGATTGGTTGAATCTGTTAAATCACCATAGTGTAATTTAAAATTCACTTTCCCTTCATGTAAATCTTGATAAAGATGGTCTATCCTCTCTGTGTTAAAAGAAGAGCTACGACGCTTTATACCATGTACAAAATAGCCTTTCTTTAATAGAAACTCTGCTAAATAAGCACCGTCTTGTCCGGTTACGCCTGTAATTAATGCTACTTTCAATACTATTTACTATTTAAAAAGTTCTTTAAATCGATGATATTTTTTATTTGATTAGATACTGCATTTACAGAGTGTGCTATTTGTAAACTTACCCAATCCAATAAAAATACCGTATCGTAAATATGACTCATATTTGCTGCTTTTGTTTCCATTTCAAAAACAACAGAGCCATATGAGTTTAATAATTCTTTAATGAAATGGAAACGTAAGTTAATACGTGGGTTCGATCCAGAATTTAACATAATGTAGTTAGAATCCCATTTTTCATAATATGTTTCAATAACGTTATGGTTTGCCTCGGGTATTACCACTACGAATGCTTCTAGTTTTGCATTCTCTTGTACTTGTTGTGCAAAACGAATCGCAATGGCTTCCATATCTGGAGAAGCAATAATTACATATTTACTTTTAATGGTTTCACTAAAATGATTTTTGATGTTTAATGATCTTCGCTTATAATCGTCGGCATTATTTACCAATGCTTTTATAGATTCTAAATCTGCAGCTTCATTTAAGCCTAATAATTCAGAAAAAATTAGGAACAAATAAGTTATTGGATACCCAAATGCAACACGTGGTTGGTAACCACCAACGGCATTGTATACTTGAGTTCCATCGTTATTTGCTAATTCTGCAATTTTACCACCCACTGTAAGCACCAATTTAGTAGCGCCTTTATTGGTAGCATCGTTATATGCACTAATGGTTTCTTCAGTATTACCCGAATACGAACAAAGAATAACTAATGTTTTGTTGTTTACAAACTTTGGCAATTGGTAGTCGGAAACTGCTTCTATAGGAATGTTAATTTTATCGGCATAATAACTTTTAATAATTCTGCCTGATATTCCCGAACCCCCCAAACCACTAATTACAATGTGATTAAAATCACTAAGCTTTTTACCATGCGACTTGTAATTTTTAATCGCGTAATCAATTTGATCAGAAAATTGTGCTAATTCTGGTCCTAAATAATTCATCTTTTCTCCTTTTTTATATTGTTTATTGCCTAGTGTTAATATGTTTGTTTACTAGTTCGCTAATTCGCCCCTCAACTCCGCTTCGCTACGTTCGGGGACCGTCTTCGCTTATCCGCATTAAATATTGTCCATAGCCACTTTTTACCAGCGGTTCAGCTAATTTTCTTAATTGCTCTTTGCTAATGTATCCCATTCTGTACGCTACTTCTTCTATACAACCAATTTTTAAATTCTGACGTTCTTCAATCACTTGAACAAATTGCCCGGCTTGCATTAAAGAAGCAAAGGTACCTGTATCTAACCAAGCTGTCCCTCTATTGAGTATGCTTACTTTCAATTTACCTTGTTCTAAATATACCTTATTAACGTCGGTTATCTCGTATTCGCCTCTCGGGCTTGGTTTTATATTTTTTGCGATTTCCACTACAGTGTTATCATAAAAGTATAGACCCGGTACTGCGTAACTCGATTTAGGATTTGTTGGTTTTTCTTCGATTGATTTAGCGTTTAAATGCTCATCAAATTCCACAACCCCATACCTCTCTGGATCTGCAACATGGTATGCATAAACTACTCCTCCATCTGGGTTATTATTGCTTTGTAAAAGCTCTGCTAATCCTGAACCATAAAAGATATTATCGCCTAAAATTAGGGCTACCTTATCTTTACCAATAAACTCTTCGCCAATTACAAAAGCCTGAGCCAAGCCATTTGGTTGCGCTTGCACTTTATAGCTGAATGAACATCCTAGTGATGCTCCATCACCTAGTAAACGTTGAAAATTTGGTAAATCTTGTGGCGTTGAAATAATTAAGATATCCTTTATTCCTGCCATCATTAAGCAAGAAAGTGGATAATAAATCATGGGTTTATCATAAACAGGCATCATTTGCTTGCTCATGGCTAACGTTAATGGATGTAGTCGGGTACCAGAACCTCCTGCTAAAATTATCCCTTTCATTATAAACAATTAAGAAACGAAAATAAGGAAAATTATGGAATGAGAACTAAGGAATTTTTATGAATTTCGATACTTCGAAACCTGCTCGTACCATTCTTCGCCATATTTGCGAACAAGTGGCTCTCTTAAAAATTCGAAAACTGAAACTTTATGCTCTTTTCCAAAACTGCATGCATCACTGCAAATACTCCAACGATCATAGTTTAAAGCTTCGTAATCAGGGTATTTAGTTATTCGAATCGGATATAAATGGCATGAAATTGGTTTCTTCCAAGTGATTACTCCATCATTATATGCTTTTTCGAATGCACATTGGGTCATGCCATTTTCAAAAACTACGTACGCACATTCTTTATCCCCATCCACACATGTAGTAGTATAATCTCCATCAAAATCTAAAGTCCATTTACCTTGTTCTTCAATTGCTTTAAGGCCTTTGGCGTTTAAATAAGGTTTTACTTTTTCAAACACATCTTCAATAATTCCTAACTCCTCTTCTTCTAAGGGTGCACCCGAATCTCCTTCTACACAACATGCTCCTTTGCATTTATCGAGGTTGCAAATAAATTGTTCGGTGAACAACTCGTCGGAGAGTATGGTATTTTCGTGTGGAATCATTAATTATCTAGATGAGGTAATTGGATTTTTTAAGCCTTGGTATTTTTGTAATTCTAGGACTACTGAACCTATTAAAATTTCCACTTCTACTTTAACGGGAATTCTGTTGGCATCGTTGGTAATCCACATATACATTCTACTGTCTTTTTTAAATACTCTGCCAGGTTGTAATGCTGGACTAAATTTAATGCACTCAAACTTGCCACTTTCTGTGCTAATGGTTTCTTTACCTAAGTACTCTATATCTAATGGATAAATACCATCATCTAAAAAATATTTCATTTTAATTACTTCACCCACCTTTACTTCTCTAAGGTCTAAACATCTTGCAAAATAATACATCGATAAAATATCGAAGGTTACGTCGCCAGAAGTAAAGGTTCCTTTAGAAGCTACTATTTTATTGCCTTTTTGATCGAAGTTCGCGTAACTATCTCGTTTGTATTTACCTTCTCTTACACTTTCAGTAAACTGCATCGGTAGTAATTCTTTTTGATCAACGTAAGAATCGTAACGATGACGCACTTTCATAAACCAATCAAAAGAGGGAGTAGTTCTACCATTTGCTACAAAGTGTAAAGGCTTTTTACCATTTATTTCTTTTTTAGCTTCTTGAACTTCCATGGTTACTTCTGCGGCATGTATGAAGCCATACCTAGCAGTGTATTTTAATTTTTCACCTACTTGAAATGCTCCCAATTTAAAATCGGGTTGGAGTTGTGCAGACACCTGGCGTGTAGTAATAAAAAAGAAAAAAGAAAAAAGAAAAAAGGGAACTAACAATAGAGCATTCGGAAAGTGTATTTTTTTCATCAGTTTAGGTGTAGCTAAATATTATGCAATAATAAAATTATTCTGCAACTTTTTTATATAAAGGAACTGTTGAACAAGGTTCACCGTACATAATACTTTTCGCAATTGGCCTAAACAACCTCGTAATTTCAACATAAGCCGAAACCGGCACTGGAATATCACCACATCCTTTTATTACGATTCGTTGATCTTTAAATTCATTTAAATCGATTGCCGACAATGCTTGCCTAAACAAAGCATTTTCTAATTCATTTAAATCGCCAAATACCAACATATTAGCGTAAGGTTCTATTTTAGTTGCTAATAACATAAACGCCCATGTAGGCACAATCGCATCTGCGCTACAAATTATCGCAACATTTTTACCTTCGTATTGAGTCCAGTCATGTTGTTTTATAAACTCTCTGAAATCTTTCTCTTTTAACATTAAGCCATGAAAAAGATTGTCTTTAATGTCGTATAACACCCTTTCCCCTTTATGGTAGTAGTTTGCTAAATCGAAACTTAGGAGGCCGCTTTGGGCAACTTTGTTGGTAATCATTTTCCTGTAAATTGAAATAAGTAAGTTGAAATAAGAAAAAAGAAAATAGAAATTAGTAGTCAGTTATTAGACAATTCATCATATATAAAAGACAATTAATTACTTTTATTGTTTAATTCGGTTAATAAACCTATAAATAATAAAAATTAAATTAATCAAATATAGCTGTTTATAGACTTCATTTAGTTATTATCTCTTTGTCTTCCCCTTCAGACTTGTTTAATTTTTCTATTGCACTATTTATTCTTAGTTCATTTTTCTTAGAACTTAGTTCGTGATTGGTTGCTAACATTGAGTTATATTCCTCTAAGGAAATAATCACAATACCCGAATCCTTTCCTCGGTTTATAATTAAGGTTTCGAAATTATTAGAAACACGGTCTAGGTATTTCTTAATGTCTTTTCTGAAATCTGAAATGGTTGTGCTTAACATGTTGTACTTATATATGTACAAATGTATGTACAATTTGAACTAAAACAAAAAAGCCCCGAATGTTATCCGAGGCTTTTTTATGCTTTTTAGAATACTAGTAAAATAATATTCTATTATCCTTAATTTTTGCTGCTTTTTTCAAGCCTTCTAATAATTCGTTATCTACTCTGCTTTTTGCTGAAGTGTATAAATCTCTTTTGTTAGAAGTGTAATCTGGCAAAGGCAATGCATCTACAAAAGATTCAACATATACTAAATATGCACCTCTTTCGCCTTCCACTGGGCCAACCATTTTACCTTTATCTGCTCCGAATACTTTACCCACTACCATTGGTTCTCTAGAAACGCCTGGTATAACTGGGAACCCGAATGAAATACCACTTGCAGGAACTGCAGTAACATTTAATTTTTGAGCAACTTGCTGTATAGTAGTTGCACCACTCATAGCTGCAGTAATTTTATCTTTTAATAAAGTTGCTTTTTTCTCTTTGCGAACTGCTGCTTCTAGCTCTGTTTTAATGTACTCCATAGGTATATTGCCTGCTTCTTTAACTTTCGTTAAACGAGCAAACACGTATTTATTTCCTGCTTCAAATAATGGAGAAACATCGTCAATATCTGCTTTGTATGCCCAACGAATTAATTCTCTAGGACTTTCTATACCTGCAATAAATCTGTCAGTTACCTTGATATCGTCAGCTACTCTTTTACTGAAACCATCAGTTAAAGTTAAATTATCAAAATCACTTGATGATTCGATGCTCGATACTAAAGCATTTGCCTTGCCAAATAATGCTTGAGTGGTAGAGTTACTTGGAGTAATTGCTCTATCAATAACCCCTACACTAATTTGTTTGTTGAAATTCTTTTGATCAGTAATTTCAATAATATGGTAACCGAATTGAGATAACACTACACCTCTTTTTCCTTTTGTGCCTTGGAAACAGAAATCGCTAAATGGTTTCACCATCTGCTTGTTGTCAAAATAACCTAAATCACCACCTTTATCTTTAGATCCATCTGTAGAATATTGCATTGCCAATGCTGCAAAGTTTGCACCTGCATCAATTAAAGCCTTTAAACTATCAGCAGTTTTTTTAACGGCTGCAGGATCTACATTAGCTGTAGGAAGTAAAATATGGCGTGCACGAACAGTGTCGGGCATTGTTTTGATTGAAATTAGTTTTGCGATTTTGAAAGCACCGCCATCAATAAAAGGACCATATATAAAACCTTGTGGCTTGCTGAACATGATTGTATCAAGAGCTGCAGACAACTCTCCTTTTTTATTAAATGCTCCTAAATATTTAGTATCAGCATTTAAGTTGATGTATGATGAATCGTTTGTTGAATTTTGCAAACCAGTTAATTGCTCATAAATCCACTTTTGAGTCTCTAAGGTATCGTCTTTAGAAGGCAATACATCAATAGAAATATAATCGAAACTTCTAGTGTTTTCTGCTTGCTTGTACTTGTATTTATTAGCGTTGTAATATGTTTTTACATCCGATTCTGAAACTTGTATAGATGAATCAGAAACAGTTGTATAGTCTAATAAAACATAAGAAACGTTTGCAGTTTTGTTTTTGTCCATGTAATCTGCTTTCGCAAATACTGTAGGAACATACATACCTGCTTTTACTGCATTCATGTATTTCTGACGAACACGCTCTTCAGCGATTGCTTTCTCGAATGATAACCATTGTTTACGAGTATCGCCGCTTGGATCTTGTTGATCCATGTTTTTCAAGAAATTTAAAACTTGAGATGGGTCGAACGCACCTGTTTGAGGATTTGTAAATGCTCTACGCACTTCTGGATGTGGGTTAGAACCCTGCACCATGTCGAACAATTCCTCTGGAGAAACTTTAATTCCAGATTTTGCAATTCGTTGCTTCATCACTTCATCATAAATAATCTGATTCCATGTTTGGTCAACTAAATAACCAGTCATGCCTTCGTTCAAATTACTTTGACCTGTACTGGTTTTGTATTGCTCTATGTTAGCATCCAATTTAGTTTGAAAATCTTCAATTTCTACTTTTGAGCCATTTATTTCGCCCATATCTGTTGGCTGTCCGCCAAAGATATTTTGACCAGAAATAAGAACATCACCTGCTAAAAATGCTACAATTGCGAACGCAATAACTCCTACTAAAAGTCCGCCTCTATTGCGCATTGAATTCATTAATCCCATACCTTATTAATTGTGAATTGTAAGTTTTAAATTGTAAATTATATAATCTCTATTTAAATATTTGAGAGGGCGCAAAATACAAAAATTTCTATTCTTAGAAAATCTAATTAGAAATCCTTTTTTTGCGAACTGAATAAAACCTCCAGCCAGCAAATATTGTTGCTAAACCCATAGGAATGAGGTCTTTATTAGCTGTTTGTTGAATTAAGTAAACGTATATGCTTGCTAATAAGCAAAGCATAAAGATTACAAACCACATATTTTGTTGAAATTTACTGTTCATTTTCTTCTAAACTAACACTTCCTCTGTATTTATATATTCTATAATTGGTGAAATTTTGGTTGGCTTCCATCCCATCTCCAAACATAATATCTTTTAAAGTAGTAATTCTCACGAAGCTATTGGTGTATATTTTTTTTGTGCGTTCGTTCCATATAAGTTTTTCGGTATCAAGTCGTTCTCCCTTATCGTTAATTACCACCACACTGTCTTTTACCTCTATAATGCCTTGATTTTGGAACTTCCTCCCGTATTTAGCAGAAAGAGTGCTCTCTATTTTGTTATTCGGACCATAAAACTCCACATATAAACCCGCAGGCATTTCATGGTAAGCATTATTAACTTTGTAAAATTTTAAGATTGGGGTAATTAATTTTGCGCGAACAATAGAGGAATCGCTGTAAATAAGTTCCACTTCTTTGCTTGTTTCTACCGGCAAACTGGCTTCATTGCTGGCAATTTTCTCCACCTTTTTCAAATCATTCTCGCAAGCACTGAAGGTGGCTACAAGCACCATCAACAATAGAACTTTCAACCTTGCTTTCCAGTTAATGTACACTGTACGTCGTACATTGTACATTGTACATCGTACATTGTACATTGTATTAGTCATACTTACGCTGAATAAACCATTTATCGCAGAAATTAAAGCCTGCATGCACACCGATATAATTCTCTTCAATTAAGCCTTGGTTAAGTGTGCCTCGTTTTCCAAACTCAATGGCTAAATTAATTCGCGATGCAGTTTTAGGAAGAGGCAAACCCATGCCTAAGCTAAGGTTCATTTGATTAATATTTTCTTGAAGAATATTAACATACGATTTGCTATAGTTAAAGCCCATTCTGTATTCTATATTCTTCAGGTAATTACCTACTGCAGTGTGATTAGGGATGTAAGATCCTCCTAAGGCTATTTCAGTTGTATTTTGTAGGTTTTGATTTACATCGTAAATTTTAAACGACGACCACTGGCCTAAGGTAACATCGGCACCAAACATCCATTTGTTTTGTTTGCTCAATGTAAATCCAATTGAATTAACCATTGGGAAGAACACTTTACCTTTTTCATCTAATGTATTTTGTGTTGTGTCCACAAATCTTTCTACGTTGTTTTGATAAAAATAACGCAATGAAGTAGTGTTTCTATTGGCATTTAAATTAGTACCTGGATTGCCGTTAAGTCCAATCGTTAGTAACCTATCATTATCTAATTGCTTTTTGTATTGTATACCGTAATTAAAAAACAAACTACCAATGTATGTTGAGTTCGTTTGTTTAACGTTTAAGAAACCCAGGGTGTCTGGGAATTCATTTGCCTTTGTTCTCTCTAAAGTTCCAAAAATGTAAGAAGCATTAATTCCTATGCTGATGTTTTCTGTAATATTATACGCATTGCCAATATAAAATTGATTTAAACCGCCCGAACCTTTGTATATTTGAGTTGCAGGGGTATCAATAAAAGTTGTATTAATTCTGGATTCGTAACCCATGCCCGAAACAGGAATTAAGCCAAAGCTTGCGCCCCATTTTTTGGTAACAGGGAACCCAATTTTTACATAACTTAAGGCAGCATTGTTTCTAAATGCTTTACCTGTATTACTTTTTAGCTCGGTAAAGGACCCAAAGGCACCTACCTCAAAGGTTGTCCATTGCAAAGCAGAATAAGATGCAGGGTTTTGGGTATTGATGGCATTTTCAAAACGGACACCATTTGCGATGCCGCCCATTCCTATAAGTATAGAAGAGTTGTTTTTTTGTAATTGCCCTAAGCCAAATTGAGAATATGGAGTACTGGTTACATCTTGAGCTATACTGTATAAAG
Organism: Sphingobacterium thalpophilum; assembly: GCA_943371235.1. Classification (GTDB taxonomy): domain Bacteria; phylum Bacteroidota; class Bacteroidia; order Sphingobacteriales; family Sphingobacteriaceae; genus CAJBVG01. The sequence goes on from CALRTZ010000012.1 coordinate 20,577, forward strand.
ATATACTCGTTATGCATAGGGTACTAAGTGTTTTTTTTATGTTGAACATTGTATTGCAATATTGTATTTAATCCTTCTGCTACTAGATCTGGACGGGCAAAGATGCTATTTTTAAGCTGAGTATCAAAAAATGCAAGGTCGCCGCCGCACATTAATACCTGCAAACCGGTGTAATTATGTTGATACTCGTTAATTATTCCCAAAATTTCTTGAATAGTGCCATTTATCACTCCTGACTTTATGGAGTTTTCGGTGGTATCACCAATTAATTTGGGCATCCTTCCTTCAGGCTCAATTAACGGAAGCTGGGCGGTAAAAGTATGAAGTGCTTTAAAGCGCATTTGTATTCCCGGAGAAATTGCTCCCCCTAAATATTCGGATTTACTGTTAAGTAAATCATAGGTAATACAAGTTCCCATATCAATACATAACACATTTGAATTTGGAAAAATGGATTTGGCAGCACAAACAACAGATAAACGATCGAGCCCTAGGGTTTCTGGGCTGGAGTATTTATTTATAATGGGTAGTTCTGTTAAATAGGAATATTGAATAAAATTTGAATGTGCCGTTAAATAGGAGACGCTCTCATCGTCTTTATTTCCAACATGCGAGTAAATACTGGCATCTATGGAGTATTCTTTAAAAATTTTATCGAGCAGAAATACATCCAACAATTCGAACTTTGCACGTGCAATAATTTTATCATCCTTAAAAATAAAGACTTTTGTGAATGTATTGCCTTTGTCGATTACAAGTTGCACCTGATTGAATTGTGAATTGTGAATTGTGAATTGTGAATTAAAAACCGGGTGTTAAGCCTAATTTACAATTCACAATTTACAATTTACAATTGATTTAAGGTTAATGAAAGTATTGATTCAAACAAAGCTCTGCCGTCTGTATTAGAAAGCTCCCCGTCTGCGGCTCTTTCTGGGTGAGGCATCATGCCGAATACGTTGCGGTTTTTGTTGCAAACGCCTGCAATGTTTTCTATTGCTCCATTCGGATTAGCTTCTGCGGTTATTGCTCCATGTTCGTCGCAATAGCGGAAAAGCACTTGGTCGTTATCGTTTAATGATTTAATAATATCTGGTGATGCAAAATATTTTCCTTCGCCATGAGCGATTGGTATTTTCAATGCAGCGCTTGTATCTATTTGTGAAGTAATTAATGAATTTTTTGTTTGAGCTTTGATGTAAACATTCTTACATATAAACTTACGAGAATCGTTGTGTAACAAGGCCCCCGGTACTAGTCCAGCTTCGGCTAAAATTTGAAATCCGTTACAAACACCCATTACATACCCACCTTTATTAGCAAAAGAAACTACTTCTTGCATAATTGGCGAGAAACGTGCAATAGCACCCGATCTAAGGTAATCACCGTATGAAAAGCCACCTGGTAATACAATAAAGTCGCAGCCTTGTAAATCGTGATCTTTATGCCACAATTTCACGACCTCTTGACCCATGATTGTTTCTAGCACATAAACCATGTCTTGATCGCAGTTGGACCCTGGAAAAACTACTACACCAAATTTGTTCATTGTTAATAGGATTGTGAGCTGCAAATATAGTAAAAAAGGAGTTGGGAGCAAGGAGCGGGGAGCAGGGATGTTGTTAGGATAATGATTTTTTAAAGCCAGTTATCATTTTTGAGATTTCTATGAGTTTGTTTAGAAGTTCATCGGATCTATCACTTGTGATGATATTCCTTCGTTTTAATACAATTATCATATTTGAAACCTCATAGACTGATCTTCTGCTGTAATTCAAAAATAAAACAAATTCTTTTTTCGAATTCGATCCTGATCCTTCTGCGATATTATTTACAATACTTAATGATGCGGAACGTAATTGCTCACTAAATCGGAAATAATTCAACTTTGTAATCTCATCACTTAAATCAAAAATTTCATGATTCAATTCTATCCCCTTTTTCCAAACCTCTAGATTCTCGAATCTAAACTTCTCCTGCCTCATTAATATGCTTTTAAAAAAATAAAAGTGTAAATAAATTCGACTATTTAAAACTGTATAAATGATGGTTCTTTTATCATCCTTAATAAATGCAGGATGATAAATACAGCAATACCCTCTCCCTGCTCCCACTCCCAGCTCTCATCTCCTTGCTCCAAGCTATCTTTTTTCGTAATTTAGTACCCTATGAAAAAAGCACTTTTTATTTTGTTACTGTTTATTTCGAGCAATCTGTTTGCTCAGAAAGTGGATGTGGCTACTGCAGAAAAAACCTATCAGCGAACATTTTTGAAAGTAATCGGGCAGAATGAAAAAGGTTTTTTCATATTAAAAAGTCCATCTGCCTTTAACAACAAACAAGATCAATTGCGATTAAGAGACAATAAAGCAGAGATCTCGTTTATCAATAATAATTTAAGTACGGTATGGTCATACCAATTTTCTTACCTGAATCCAGAAGCTGAAATACAGGATATTTGTTTATTTGGAGATAGCTTGTATCTGTTTTATGCATTGATAAATAAAGAATACAACAAAAATGAATTGTTTGCGCAAAAAATTAATGTTGTGAAAGGTGTACCAGATACAAATCCAATATTAATAGATGAAATAGCTTTTGATAAAAAGAGAAACAGAGGAATGTTTTACATCAAAAAAAGCAAAAACAATAAATTGTTAAGCACAATGTATAAACAAAATAATGCCGATGATGAAAAATTAAATATCAATATTACATTACTAGATACTACTCTTCAAAAAGTTTGGGTAAAAAAATATAAAACGGATTTTTATGATGGAGTTTTATTCCTAAATGATTTTAAACTTAGCAATGATAGTAATGTGTATATATTAACTTCTTTAGATCTAGATAAAAAATTATTGCGTGACAAAAAATATACCTTAAATATTGCAAATGCAAACAAGGAGAAGCTTGAATCTATTAGCATCATACTAGACAAGTATTTTATTAACGATATAAAAATGGAGATCGATTACATCAATAATCAAATTGTAATGGCAGGTTTCTATTCGGAATTAAATAGCTTTTCATCTGCCGGTATTGTATATGTAAATATTAAATTTAACGAACGTAAAGCCAGGCTTTTTACTGAAAGTTTTAAAGCTAAATTTTTAAACGAATTCAATTCTGAGCGTACGGTAAACAGAGGTACAGAATTGATTAATTATTATATTGATAAAATTGTACTGCGTACAGATGGTGGTGTAATTTTAATTTCAGAATCAAATTACATAACAGAGTCTACAAATTACAATTCCTACTATCAGTTATACACTACTTCCTATACTTATCATTACGACAATATTCTATTGTTTTCTATAAATCCGAATGGCAAAATACATTGGGAATCTATCGTTCGTAAAAACCAGGTTTCTGAAGATGATGCAGCCTTTTATTCGTCGTATATACTCAGTTTAGACGTAGATAAAGTGCACCTCATTTACAACAAATACATTCGGAAATCTACTGATGTATTGAGTTGTACTATTAACAATAAAGGGGAGAGTAGCGAAAAAGTTATCATTAAAGAAAACGATAACCTATTAATTATGCCAGGTGGTGGTCGTCAAATTTCAGCCGATCAGATTGTAATTCCTTGTATTCAGAAAAATAAAACTAACTTTATGCGTATTACCTATTAAAATGTTAGTTCGGATATTTAAAACACAAGAACCAATAAACCTCTTTATATTATTGATACTAGCAATAGGCATCAGGTTGCCTTATATGTTAGATCAAAACCCCATTCCAGTTTTTAATTATAACGAGCCTTTTAGCACTTTTATATTTGGGAAATACGCCTATTTATGGTCGAATAAGGTATTTAATGTATTATTTACAACTCTTCTCTATTACTCAGCAGGGCTTTGGTTAAACAAAATCGTGAACGATTTTAGTTTGATTTTCAAAAACACCCACTTGCCATCTTTGCTGTTTGTAATAATTACAGGAATTTTTCCAACATTTTTCACTTTGGATGCTGCCATCATTATTATATTTCTTCAATTATGGATTTTTATAAGGTTGTTTAATTTGTATAAAACACAACAAGCAACCATGTTGACTTTTGATTTGGGGATTATTGTTTCCATTGCTTCATTGTTTTATTTTCCTGCAATAGCCTGGATTGTGTTGGTTTGGTTAGCCTTGTTAATTTTCAGACCATTTGTATGGAGAGAATGGGCGGCCAGTATTTTTGGCGCTATAACTCCATATCTATTTGTAGCGTTTTTCTATTTCTGGGTAAACCGTTGGGAAGATTTTATTATTCTATGGCAACCCTTAAAAAACTATTGGCAAATAAATATTTTTCCAAGAAATAGCGACTATTTACCTTTGTTGCCAATGGTGCTAATTCTTATTATTTCATTTAATAAACTCAGAGAAAATTTTTATAAAAATGTTGTGCAAGTAAGAAAATCGCAGCAATTACTTATATTTTCCATCATTATAACCGCTGCTTCCTTTTATATTAAACCGAGCTTTAGCATTAACCATTTTATCTTGTTAGCAGTACCATTTACCGTGTTTCTATCGTACTACTTTTTGGTGGCTAAAAAACAATGGGTTTCGGAAGGTCTTATTTTATTGATGATTGGCTCTGTTATCTATTTTCAATATTATTAAATATAGAATCTACCACAGTATTTATATTATCAGGGAAATCAACTAAGTTACTTTCTTTGGAGTTCAACCATTCTTTTATTATGGGCATATTTCTTTCGGTAATAGAATCTATTACTGGGTTACCCATTAATCGTAAGGCTTCTGCATTACAAGCTTGTTCGTACTGCCCAGCCATGGGAACTACCATAATTTTTTTACCTAAAAACAACGCCTCTGCAGGTGCTTCAAAACCTCCACCAGTTAACAACCCTTCACAATTTGCTACACTGTTATTATAGTTTTCATTATGAATCGGTTTAATTTCAACATTACCGATTATTTGCCCAACTTTTTCTCGTTTAGAAAAAATTTGCCAATGAGTGTTATTAAATTGAGAGAGAAATTTTATCAATGTTTTATCGTCGTACGCAGGTAAATAAACCGTGTAATGACCTTTATTTTCTGGCTTTAGCTCACGAATATCTTTTCTAATAATTGGTGTGGTGATAAAGTCATCATACGATTTAAAATGAAATGCTATTTGTTTATCACTCGGTGCATAATTTTTAAACAGGCCTTCAGCAAAGTTATTTTTAAAGGCTGGTCGAGGTGTATTTTTAGAGAGAAAAGCCGATTGATGGCTTAAGGCCAAAATGCTTTTGTTTTTTATTTTTCCTGCCCAAGCAGACACTGGTTCGAAATCATTTAGCACTAAATCATATTGATTTAAATTTAGCTTTCTGATATCATTAAAGAAAGTAAATGGTCTTAGTTTCTTAAAAGTATCCCAATAATCCACACCTCCCTCCGTTCCAAAAATAAAACTAGCGCCACGTAATTTATATTTTACAGATTGAGGTAAATTTACATCGAATTGAGTGCCACTAATTAAAATATCTAATTCTGCACGTTGTTGTAACAATGGGATAAAGTCGCGAGCTCTGCTTACATGCCCATTTCCGGTACCTTGTATGGCGTAAAGGATTTTCATTTGTTGTCCTAAAATACGAAAAATATCTAATCTAGATTTTTTTCTATTAAGGATTGATATAAAAAACCAATATTCATTTGCTGTTGCAAGTCCAGTAACTCTTCTTTCAATTCCTCTTCATCACTGCTTACATAGCTAAAATCTTTAAAATAATGAATGTCCCATTGCCCATTATGATATTCTAAGCTAGTTAGGCTTTCTACCCAGTCGCCAGAATTTAAATACATAACCTCGGCATTGTCTTTATTAATTATCTTTTTTTCTGCATGATGTATATGACCACAAATCACATAATCGTACTTTTTTTCGATGGCTATTTCTGCAGCAGTATCTTCAAAATCATTTATAAATTTTACTGCATTTTTTACCGATTGTTTTATTTTTTTAGATAAACTCATTTTTTCTTTCCCAAACTTTTTCAATATATAATTGATAAAAGTGTTGAGGAGAATTAAAGTATCGTACCCTACAGCACCTAATTTAGCAAGCACTTTAGAGTATTGCATGGTAATATCAAACACGTCGCCGTGGAAAATCCAAGCTTTTTTACCATCCAAATCAAGCACTAGCTTGTTAGAAATTTTTAATGAGCCCAATTCAAATCCATCAAATTTTCGTAAAACTTCATCGTGGTTACCGGTTAAATAATGCACGGGTGTGCCTTGACTGATGTATTTCAGAATTCTGCGGAGTACTTTTAAATGAGATTCTGGAAAATAACGTTTACTGAATTGCCACATATCGATAATATCGCCGTTTAATATTACCATTCCGGGTTCAATACTTTTTAAGTAATGTAGGAGTTCTTTGGCTTGGCAACCGTATGTGCCTAAATGCACATCAGATATTACAACAATATCAACTTTCCTTTTAGTCATTTCTTATTTTGACCAAAAATCCACTTCTAATATGAAGCCAATGTTAAGATGGGATTAATAAACTATTCTTCCTCTTCGATTTTAACTTCGTAAGGGCTGAAATAGAATGCGATTAAGCCCGCTAAAGCGGTGATTAACACGAAGGTTGTAACTGTTTCCATAGATAATTTTATAACACAAAAGAACGGTTACAGTTTTAACTTAATGTAAAGAAATCTAGAAGTTTTTAATTCGGTCTAATTGTTTAATATGGTGTTTAGAATGTATTTTCATGAAACTTATCCATTGATTATTGTTTAAAAGCCCTAAAACAGGGTGTTTTAGCTTTTGAGTGGGGCTCCATTGGGCATGTGACTTCCAAATATCCGTTAATTCTGTGAGTAAAGCCTCAGTTGATTCACGAGCATCTTTAATGCTTAAAAATTGTGGCGTTCTTTTGGCAACTACTTCTGGCACTTTTCTGCCTTTTGGAAATCGACCGCTCAATAATATCAGTCTCGCTCTCCAAGGCAAAGAGCCATTGTCTTCGGTGGCTGTACCCTCTACCGCTTTTTGCATACTGCGCACAGTTAATCTATTTGCCGAAATTATATGTGCATATACTTCTGCCGGCGACCAAACTTCTGGATTTTTTTTCTCTACAAATGTATCTTCAGAATACGTTGTCAATCTTCTGCGGTATTCTTCAATTGTTTGTGTTAAAATATTGAAATTTCTGCTGCTCATATTTTTTTATACTATTGTTAAGAGTTCTGTTAATTTTGATATTTCATAAGTTACATCATGATCGTGCTCTGCGTTATAAGGATTAAAAAACACTTGATCAATTCCGGCATTTCTTGCTCCTAAAATATCAGCTTCTAAACTATCGCCAATCATCAAAGAAGAGCTAGCGTTTGTTTTCGCAATTTCCAAGGCATGGTTAAACAAGGCTATGTCTGGTTTATATAAACCTATTACCTCCGAAACAAAAATATGTTTAAAATATTTATTGATGTTTGTGCGCTCCATTTTCATGGTTTGCGATTCTAAGAACCCATTGGTAATAATGTGTAATTCATAATTTTCTTGCAACAGAGCTAACACTTCGTGTGCACCTTCAAATAAATTAGTTTTAGTAGGGCAAATAGTTACGTAATCAACTTCAAATTGATGTGGAATTTTAGACTCTTCTACATTAAAATGTTCGAATGTAATTTTAAATCTCGAAGCTCTTAATTCTTCTTTACTTATTATCCCATTATGATAGTCGCGCCATAATCTGTGATTGTGTTCTGTATAAATTGATATGAACTCATCAACAGAATGTATGCCTAAGTTTTTCAGATTATACGAACCATACAGCTCATGCAAAGTTTCTTCAGCATTTTTATCAAAATCCCAAAGTGTATGATCTAAATCAAAAAATAAATGTTTGTATTTTGTATTCATCAACTAACAAATTATCACACTAGCATACTAGCACACTAGCACACTAGCACACTATTGTTTTTCTCCAAATGCTAAATCTCCTGCATCGCCTAATCCAGGAACAATGTACGATTTGGTGGTAAGTTCATCATCAATTGCTGCTAACCATAAATGTGCTTTCGGTAGATTTCGTTGTACGTATTGTACTCCAATTGTACTTGCAATAACAGACACAATATGCACCTGACTAAACTTTGCTCTGCTCATTAATTCTTTTACGCATAAAACCATTGAGCTACCCGTTGCAAGCATTGGATCTGAAACTATTAGTACTTTGTTTTCTAATTCTGGAACTGCTACATATTCCATTTCTATGATAAAAGAATTGTCTTTTTTTGTTTTTCTAAATGCCGATATATAAGCGGAATCAGCTTTGTCGAACACTCTTTGCAAACCGTTATGAAGTGGCAGACCTGCCCTTAAAATTGTAGCCAATACTGGCTGCTCTTTTAAAATTGCAGTATTTGAAATGCCAAGTGGAGTGGTAATATCTTCTGATTCGTATTTTAATTTTTTACTTATTTCATATGCAATAATTTCCCCTAGCCTTTCCATATTAAAACGGAAACGTTGACGATCTTGTTGAATTACTTCGTCTCTTAACTCTGCTACAAATTGATTTATAATAGAGTTTGAATTTTGAAAATTTGTTAACATATCAATATATTTTAAAACAGTAAAAAGGAGAAATTACAAATTAGAATTGGTAGTAGCCGCTTGTAACATTTTTTCATATAAACCAGACCAACCCTTCCACACTCGGTATTCTGACATCGATTCGTTATGCCATAGTGGAGTAAAGGTACCATTTACTTTTTTTAGTTTTTGTATCAAATCTAGTATGGTTTCATAAGCTTGCTCTTCGGTATAATGAAGGTATGTTTTAAAAGTTGCATCCATTACACAAAACGGATGGATTTTTAAAAAAGTTGTTTGCTCATGTTTAATATCGTAAAACCTGAAGGAGTGGCTAGTGCCTGCTCTAAAGCCCGGCATGCTTGCAAAACCCATGGTATAATCGTTTGCAATGCCTAGGCTTAACAAAGATTTATATGTGTTCGGAATTCTGAGTTTTAAATAATGTTGGCGCGATGAATTTATTGCCGTGTTTAATACATTTGATAACAAATGAATTTCTTCATCAACCAATTTATAATCGTACCTCGAATGATAGGATGGGTGAATACCTACATCCGCAGTTTTCGCAGTTTCTCTTACCGATTTTCTGAACTCTTTGTTGCGTATAGAAATATTGATGTCAAATCGATTGTATTTTTTGCTGAATAAAATAAAATAAATTGCGTTGAGCTTATATTTTTTATGCAGATTTTCAAAATTTGCTAATTGATCAAAAGGGTCTTTTTCAAACCCAAACCTTACCTTTATTATGTAAAACAGCTTTTTAAAATTAAGTTTTAACAAATTAAGAATGATGGGTTTCATAAACCTTGGTAAACTTTTGCCCTTTATCGCAAATATTTGATCAATGTCTATTGTTGGTTTACAAGAAAACTCTCTTTTGCTCCAAGTAAGTGCTTGAAATTTTGCACTTAACTTTTCTTGTAATGTTACAATCCACTCATCCACAATAGGCCGGTTTAAAAAGCCATTTTTATAAGCAAAAGATTCAGCAGCTTCAAATCTTCCATGTTTATCTTTTTTAAACGGCAAGTACTCCTCATACCTCGATATAAAATAAAAAATAGCAGAAAACACATCAAAACCCATATCGTCCTCAGTCGTCGGGAAAAGTTTTATACCCTCGGCATCCTGTTGTAAGGGCAATTGAATGTCTGTAATGCCCTCGGTATTTAAAAACCCATGAGCCATTATAAAGAACTCATTTTCGGTAATCCTGGTTGATGAATAATTAATTTTTGTGGCTGTAGAATCTTTAAAATATTGAATATCAGAGCATGTTTCATAATTAATAGCGCACACGTCTTCGAAAATAAACTGTAAAGTATATCTGAATCTGCTGCTGAGGTGAGGGCTATAGATAAGTATCATTCTTGTATTTCAAGGTTAAATATATTGAAAATACCGATATCAATTTATTACTTTTGGTTTTGATCATTAAAAAATAATGGAAAAACAATCATTCATCAAACGAAATCAATTCGTAATCCTAGCTATCGTAATTTTCATCGGAATTTGTTTAGCTTATTTTAGTCCAGTACTAGAAGGTAAAAAGATTAACCAAAGCGACGTTGAATTAATTAACGGAGTTCAGCAAGAAACCTTCAATTACTATAAAGAAACAGGTAATTACACTTTATGGACAAACTCAATGTTTGGAGGCATGCCTACTTACCAAATTTGGTTGGGGTATACTAATAATATTGCTGGTTACATTATTGATACCTACACACGTAATGTTCCAAACCCAATAAATACGGTACTATTATATTTATTAGGATTTTTTATTTTATTAAGAACCTTAAAGATGAATGTTTGGCTGAGCATGTTAGGCGCAATTGCCTTTGCATTCTCTTCATATAACTTCATAATTATAGCAGCGGGGCATACCAACAAAGCAATTGTGATTGGATTGTTAGCGCCCACATTAGCGGGAGTGCTTATGGCCTACCGAGGCAAGCTTTGGCAAGGTGCTGCATTATTTGCTTTGTTTTTAGCCTTACAAATTAAAGCGAATCACTTTCAAATGACCTATTACTTTGGCCTTGGAGTAATTATATACGGAATTTTCCAATTGGTGGAGGCTATAAAATCTAAAATGATGATGCCATTTGTAAAATCAACATTGGTATTATTAGTAGCAGCAGTTATTGGGGTGGGCGTAAACATCACTCCGCTATGGCTTACACAAGAATATGCGGAAGAAACTATTCGTGGTAAAACGGAATTAACTTTAAATCCTGCAGGCAACAAAGATGGCTTGAGCAAAGAATATGCTTTTGAATACAGTTACGGTATTGAAGAAAGTTTAAGTTTATTAATTCCAAATATACAAGGTGGAGCATCTGCAGGAGAGTTAGGAAAAGACTCTGAAACCTATAAGTTTTTACAAAAACAAGGAGTTCCAAATGCAGCTCAAATTGTAAAAAGATTGCCATTGTATTGGGGCGAACAATCGTTCACTGCCGGACCCGTATATTTCGGAGCCATTATATTTTTCTTATTCGTATTTGGATTGTTTATTGTGAAAGGCAAAGATAAGTGGTGGATTTTAGCTACTGTTCTGTTAACTATAGCTCTATCATGGGGTAGCCATTTCATGAGCTTATCTGGATTTTTCTTCGACAATTTCCCTTTGTACAATAAATTCAGAGCGGTATCTTCTATACTAGTAGTAACCAGTTTACTGTTCCCATTGCTTGCTTGTTTAGCTATACAAGAATTAATAGAGGGCAAAGTAGAACAAGTAAAATTAAACAAAGCATTACGCAACTCATTAATTATTGTTGGAGGCTTAACTTTATTACTTGCTTTAGTTCCAAGTATTGCTGGTGAATTTACAAATGCCGATAGTGATAAAAGAATGTTTGGTGAAGCTTATGAGCAAATTATAAATGCACTAACCGAAGACAGAAAATCGTTATTACAAGCGGATGCATTTAGATCCTTAATATTTATTTTATTTAGCGCTGCATTAATCGTTGTGTTTATTCGTAAAAAACTTACTGCGCAATATTTAGTGATCGGATTATTGGTGTTAGTTGCCATTGATATGTGGACAGTTGATAAAAGATACTTGAATGAAGATAATTTTTCTAAAAGAAAAACGAAAGTTCAAGAAACTCCTATGACAGCTGTTGATGTTGAGATTTTAAAAGATAAAGACTTGTATTACCGAGTGTACAATACCACTCAAAATATTACTTCGGATGCAGTTACCTCATACTACCACAAATCAATTGGTGGATACCACGCGGCTAAATTAAAACGCTACCAAGAGTTAATCGATTTTCAATTATCAAAAGGAAATATAAATGCATATAACATGTTAAATGCAAAATATTTCATCATCAACAATCCACAAACTCAACAACAAAGTTATCAGCAGAATCCTGATGCTTGTGGTAATGCATGGTTTGTAAAAGAATTGAAGTACGTACCAAGTGCTGATTCGGAAATGAATTCATTAAGTAGTTTCAACCCAAAAAATACAGTCATAATCGACGAACGTTTTAAAACTGATTTAGCAGATTTTACACCGAACTACGATAGCACTGCAAGTATTAAATTAACTAAATACAACCCAATGCAATTAGACTTTGAGTCGAATGCAAGTTCAGAGCAATTTGCGGTATTCTCTGATGTGTATTACAACAAAGGTTGGAATGTATATATTGATGGTGTTAAAAGCAATTACATACGCGCTAACTACTTATTAAGAGCAATGAAAGTGCCTGCAGGCAAACATCAAATAGTATTTAAATTTGAACCGGTAGCTTATCAAACAGGAGAGAAAATTGCCTTGGCAAGTTCTTTGCTATTGTTGCTGCTAGTAGGGTTTGGAGGATACAAAGCCTTTAAAGAATTGTAAATTGTGAATTGTGAATTGTGAATTAAGGTCCCTTCATTCACAATTCACAATTCACAATTTACAATTCAATTCTTGCTTGTTTCAAAGATTCGAGGTAGCCTTTTCCGTATTTCAAATCGGGTTCCATGTAGTTACCTTCGGCCCATTCATTCCAAGATCTTAAGAAAATAATTTGATTTTCTTTTTGTTTATGCTTCACTGTATTTAAAATCTCTTTTACATGTTTTTTAAATACTTGTGGGTTTGAATTTACAAATATATGTCCGTGCCTACCCGATCTTGGTGAGTGATCCCAGTTAGGGAATATACTTGGATAACAATCTTCTCTTAAATCATTTTCGGCTTTAAAGTATTTATAACTTTTAGCGTAGTCTATTATCATCCCGCTTTTCAAATAAATTCTACGGAATTTAATCCATGCTCTTTCAATTAATGAATATTGTTTTTTAATTACATGAAATAAACGAACTACGTTTACCGCATCAAAACCATTGGCTTTTAAGGGTTCTACCTGATCATCTGATTGTGCATTGGCCACAAAATGAATTCCATCTAAGCCATTTTCTAAGGCTAATTTTTGCCAAAGAGTAATGAACTCTGATATGTTTGGAATTAGGTGTGGTGCATAAATAAAAAACAGAGGTTTGTTATTTACTCTAATATATCTTGTATCCTTAAATGCAGTCAATAATTCTAAAAAGTGCTCTGTATAATCTGCTTCTCCACCATACACTTGCTCTATTAGGAGTTTGTTGCCACCGTCTTTACTAAATTGTTTGTCTTCCCAATTATGATTTGCCCAGCCTAAGCAAAATGGAAAATTTGGTTCTCCACTTTTTAGCACTTCATTAAAAGGTCTTTCTAATAATCGTCTTTTATTTCCAAAATAATAATGCCAATAGCAAAACCCATCTACACCATATTCTTTGGCGAGTTCTGCTTGTGCTTTACGAGACTCGGGCAATCTTAAATCATAATACCCTAAATCTGCAGGAACTTTTGGCTGGTAGTGCCCTTTGAACAATGGCTTCGCTTTCCCTACATTTGTCCATTCGGTAAACCCTTTCCCCCACCACAAATCATTTTCCGGAATAGGATGAAATTGTGGCAAATAAAATGCAATTATTTTAGCAGTAGACGCTCCCATTCTTTTTTATGTATTCGATTTTAAAAGTGCTTTAATTTTACGTACATCTTCCACAGATTTCAGTTCAGTATACAAGGCATCAATGTTGTTCTTAATGAAATCTAGACTCATGTCATTTAAATGTACCGTTAATAATTCTGATATAATTTCATCTGTAAATCTATACTTCACTAGTTTAGCAGGCACACCTGCAACTATTGCATACGGAGGAACATCTTTAGTTACAATTGCACCAGCAGAAATAATAGCGCCTTTCCCAATAGTTATTCCAGAAAACAAGATAGCATCTGTTCCAATCCACACTTCGTCGTTTACGATTAGAGGTCCTTTGTTTATGGCATCTACCGGAGAACGTTTAATAAATCTAGAATATAATGGATAAGTGCTGAATGTATTTATTTGATGATTAACCCCTAACAAAAATTGCACGCCTGGTGCTATGGAAACATAATTTCCAATAATTAATTTCTCTCCTTCTTGCTCAAATAAACTTTGTATTTGCAACATCCCATAACTTGCCTTGCCAACCGTAACATTATTAAGCGGGAATGTTCTATCGCCCACCATTGTATCGTTATGTGCATTTCTTTTTCTCCACTCTTTATCGAATTTATTTTTTTCGAGTTGACGAAGAATAGAACGAAGGCCTGGTATTTTTTTTAATATCGACATTGCTATTTTTAGTTAATACACCTTACCACTGCTTTACTTAATCGACGGCCCCAATAAATATATCCATTTGTGAATTCAGTTGTATAGCCAATGTTTTGCAAGGTGGAACTAATTACTGAAGGGTCTTCATTTCTATGATATACACAAACTGCCAACTGAATATTTTTCCCATTTTTTAATACGTTCATGGCACCACGTAATGCTGACTGTTCTGCACCTTCGATGTCCATTTTTAAAAATAAATTGTCGATAGATTTATCTTTCATCAATTCATCAATGGTTACAAAATTATCATTGTTGGTGTCTCCAACATATTTTCGGATGATGGTAACTTTATGGATCCAGGGAGCGAAAGTAGCTTTTAAGGCATCGATCCAATATTCTTCACACTCAAATAAATACACATGATTTACATATTCTATGGTATCTAATGAAAAAATTCCTTCTGCAGAACCAATATCAAATAAGGTTCTGTTTTTTAGCTCATCGTATGATACAACATATCTATGTGCAGCTTCAATGTCTTGCTCAATTATTAATGTTCTGTAATTAATGCTAACTTTTTCTTTGCTGTATTTCTTCGGAAAATATAATTTATTTCCATTGTGTATTACATAAGGCAATCCATTCGCATCATCAATAAATACTTCAATTGGAACTGATTTGTATTTTAATGAATATTCTCCAGGATAAGAGGTAATGCCATGCTTACCAATAAATGCATATGCTTTCGCTAAGCTCGTTTTAGGCATCATCCAACCAAATAAATAATATAATGTGCCTTTAAAATGTGCGTCGAAATTTCGAACAAAAAATAAAATTTTACTTAAAAAAAGCTGGTATATTTTATCTCGAAAAGACGATGGTAAAGCTTTACGGTACAGTTGTGCAATCATTATTTCAGGTTAATTTTTTTTAATATTTGATGCCACAAGATAACTATATCTTCGGACAACTTAAATTTAAGAACGGGTATACCCATGCATAAAATTACTAATACGCCACGTATGGCAATGTCAATAATACGTATATCTGTTAATGGCAAATATGCGATTATTAAATAGGTAAGCACTCCTATTAAAAATACATACAGTGTATTAATAGAAAATGGCTGCATTTTAAATTTACGGTATATAAATACAAATCGGATGCTATTAAAAGCTGTGTAGGCAATAAGATTTGAAAAAGCAGAACCTACGATTCCGTATTTATTAATTAAAAAATAGTTCGTTGGAATAGAAAGTCCGATGAAAATTACTTGGGTGTAAAAACTAAATCTCCACATGTTGGAAGTAGTAAGTAATTCGGCATTTATACCAGTGCCTAAATCGAGAATACGTGCAAAACACATTATTAATACCACGTATTTACCTTCGCTATATGCAGGTGGTAAAAAACTAAATAAATCATCGATATTAAGCCAAACACCCAGAAAAATAGTGATGCCAAATATTAATTGATTTAAGGAAGTTTTTTCATACAAATATTGGATGTTGGCATAGTCTTTATCTTTCCAAGATTGAGCTATGATGGGTGTTGCAATACCGCTAATGGTTCTTTGAGGAACCTGTAATATGGTGGAAATATAACTTGCGATGGTAAATACTCCTGTGCTTTTTAAGCCAGAAATACCTGCAATTAAAAAGGTATCCACATTATCAGCAATAATACCAAACATGCCACCACCATATATAAAAGAGCCGTATGCAAACATTTTACCTTTTAACCTATGCGTAAGTTTTGTTGTTTTAGGATGAAATTTCAATAAGGATAATCTTCCTAAATCAACAATCATTACCATACAAGCAATGCCAAAGTAAAATGTAAATGCCCAAATAAACTGATGGTAGTTTATCAATTTAAAAGCAAACAAAGCAAGTAATAAACCGGTGAAAATCCTGAGCCCTACTTCTCTTAAAAATACAGGCACAATGTTTCTTAAATTAGAGCGAGAGTACGTTTCGAAAATGGTGTAAGCCACCATAAAAAAACCACCGATAAAAGTCAAATAAAAATAATCGCTTAACAAGGGCGATTTTTTAGAGAAGTATTGAATGATGACTGGGTAGAAATACCAGCATATTGTACTAACTAAAATGAACCCAACAAAAGAGATTAAACTCGACCAAAACATTAAGTCGCTATTCTCGCGTGCATGATCTTTATAATAGGGGTAAAACTTTACGATAACTGCTGGCAAACCGAGTAAACATAGTTGTGCAAAGGTTATGGTAGTGCTTGCAAGTACACGTGTTAAGCCCACTTGTTCTTCGGTAAACAACATTGGGAAAAGCACTAATAGATTAAATGCACCAAGAGCAAAGCCTATATAGACTAGGATAGAAGCTTTAATACCTTGGCGTTTAACAATACCCATATACTATTTTGAAATGGCTAAAATACTGAAATTACTGCATCTTAAGAGATAAAAAAACTACAAGTTTCTGTAGTCTATCAATCGTTTATTAGCAATGGCTTTCCAAGAAGAGTACTTTTCAACTCTCTGATAAACAATGGTTCCGATTTCTTTTCTGAGCCCTGTGTCTTGGAGTTTTAATAATTCATTTGCAAGAGCTTCAGCGTTGTTTGTATAATATTTGGCTGCTAATATGTTAGGCTGAGTTTGGTAATTTACTTCGTTTTGGTTGAAAAGGGTATACGCCGCCACTTGGTCGGAAACGACAACTGGCAAACCACAAGCCGCAGCATCTAACATACTGGTGGTTACTGACCTTGGCCAAACGGCAATGTCTGAAGCCCTGTAATAATCTGCTAATTCTTGCGAAGGAACAAAATCAATTACTCTACAAAAGTCATATTCTTTAACTTTATCTTTTAATTCGCCCGAACCGATAAAAATTGCCATGTATTTTTTGCCTTGTGCTCTCAATATCTGAATGGCTTGTGCTAAAACTTGTGGACTTTTTTCTTCGGTAATTTTACCACTAAACACACATACTTTTTCATCTGCATTAATTGCTAATGAATTTCTTAACTCAATTCTTTTTGCATCGTTTGAATCTGCCGGATAGTAAAGCTTAGTATCCACGCCTAATGTCGATACTTCCACTTGATTGTATTTAAAGCCAAAAAATAAATGAGCTAATGATTTTGCATCTTTTGTAACTGCATAACACTTTTTAGAAACGCTGCGAATAATGCTACCCGGCAGTTTAAACATAAAAAGTATATACATGCGCTTTTTAAAATCGAGCTTTTTCCAAGCACCTAAAAGCCTAAAAGAAATTAATATAAAATGGTTGGCGGTAAATAATTTATAACTAAAAAAACGATGAAAAAGTGCAAGCTTAACAGTGTGCGGCTCGTTAATATCAAAGGATTGAACAATGTCTGGATTTACTTGAGTGAGCACTTTCCAAATGCCGTTTATCCAAATAATATTACCAAAACGCCATGATGGAAGTCGATGGATGGTTACATTGCCATCTTTAAAAGTGCCTTCGCTTAATATGTTTGGGCCTAAATATTTACCGTAAATTTCGTGGTAGTTTGGGTGAGAAAAATAGGTTTGGTATTTCGTGGTAAAAATATGTACATCATGCCCTTGTTCTGCTAATTCCCTCGATAAACAATTAGGTGCATAGCCCACTTTCTCCGAATGCCATTTTACGATTAAGGCAATTTTTAATTTCTTATCGGTATCCATTACTCTCTGAATCGTAATAATTTGGCGGGCGAGCCCACCATAATGGCATAAGGCTCCACATCTTTAGTAACAGTAGCGCCGGCAGCAATTATAGCACCTTTACCAACAGTTACACCTGGCATAATTTGAGCATGGCTGCCTATCCAAACATCGTCTTCAATTACCACTTTGTTTTTTGTGGTATCCCAAGCCTGGTCAATCATATAACTATCTTTTTTTATTAAATGATTGGCAGCAACGATTGTGATGTATTGTGAAAGAATGCATTTATTCCCGATTGAAATTTCTCCTCCGGCAGCTCTAATGTTATTCATTTCGCCTATGGAAGTGCCCTCGCCGATGCTGAGTTTTGCAATGCCCCTTTCCCCCTTAGGATCGTCCATGCACAACAAACAAGTGTTTGCTCCAATAAAAACACCTTTCCCTAAATGGAATTTCGATGAATCTTGTATTAGCAATAATGCTCTGTGATGTATGTAGGCATTGAACTTTTGCTCAAACCATGCGATTTTAACCATCGCCAATAGTTTGGCAATGGCACTTAATAGCACTTTAAATGGTACGCCTATTATACCGAGCTGATTGAGTAGATTTGTTATTTTACGCATGTATGTGATTACAAATTTATAAGAATTTGCTATTATTTATAATATATGCATATTTAAGCTACTTTTGCCATCATTATGAAACTATTTTTAGAAGTTTGCTTCAGAAACCTGTATTTTTTCTTCACTCAAAAAGAAACTCGTAATTTTTATAAACTACTTTTTTTATATGGTGATAAAAAAAGGTACGAAGCCTTGCGTTTAAAAATTTCAGGTTTTAACATAAACGTACCAGATGCACTTTCTTTTATATGGCAATACAAAGAAATATTTGTAGATCAATCGTATAAATTTAATCCTAAAAATAGTAGCCCCGTAATTATCGATTGCGGATCTAACATCGGGCTAAGTGCATTATACTATCATCAACAATACCCAAATGCAAAAGTTTATTGCATAGAAGCCGATTCGAACATTGCAGGTATTTTGAAAGAAAACTTAAGTGCAAATAATTGCAATGCAGAAGTTATTGCAAAAGCAGCATGGATACATAATAACGGTGTAAGTTTTTCTTCCGAAGGCTCTGATAGTGGAAGTGTTGGAAATGGAGATGTAACTATTCCCTCTTTGGATTTGAACGAATTTTTAACTCAATTTCCGGAAATAGATTTTCTAAAAATTGATATTGAAGGCGCGGAGAACACTGTAATCCCTCATTGTGCGGAAACATTGAAAAAAGTGAATACCTTATTTTTAGAATACCATGGAAGTTATAGCGAGTCGCAAAAACTCGATGAATTACTCTCTGTTTTAAAAAATGCTGGTTTTCATTATTATATAAAAACAGAAAATAAACGCAAAACGCCTTTTGTAAATTTACACAAAGAAAAAATGTACGATTTACAATTAAATATTTATGCATATAGAATTAAATGAAAATTCTGATTATCAATACAGCAGAGATAAAAGGTGGCGCAGCGGTTGCTTGTAATAGGTTGCACGAAGCTTTGCTAAACAATGGGCAACAATCTAAAATGCTTGTAAGGCAAAAATCAAGTTCAGATCCAACCGTATTCGAATTCAGCAATTCTAACATAAGAAAGAAAATTAATTTAGCCTTCTTTTATATAGAGCTATTTGTTTTAAAGTTTTTTAAAAAGGCGGGCTACGATTTTTCATTGCCTTGGTTCGGACCAGCACTACACAAACATCTACTCGTATTAGAAGCAGAGGTGATACATATACACTGGGTACAAAATTCATTTTTAACTCTGCATACGTTAAAAAAACTACAACAATTAAACAAGCCTATTGTATGGACATTGCATGATATGTGGGCATTTACAGGTGGCTGCCATTACAACGGCACTTGCAGAAAGTTTGAATCAAATTGTATCGCCTGCCCTCAATTAAAAAATACTGGGTTAATTGATTTTAGCAAACTAATTTTTGAAGAAAAAAAGGATACTTATCAAAAGAATATTCAAATAGTTTGTCCAAGTAATTGGTTAGCACACGAAGCACAATCTAGTTTTTTATTAAGAGATCATTCAATAGAAGTAATCCCCTACAATATTAATTTTGATTTATTTAAACCATACGACAAAAAAGAGTCGAGGGAAAAATTTGGTATTGCACAGGATAAAAAAATAATCCTTTTTGTATCCATGAATATTGAAGACGAACGCAAAGGTTTCAAATGGTTTAAAGAAGCAATTTTAAAATTAGAACAAAGTATTCCAAACTGGAAAGATACACATGAGGTTTTAGCCATCGGGAGAAATTCTGAGGCAAAGCACTTCGAAACTACAATTCATTATACTGGCAGATTAAGTAATGTAGAAATGATTTCGAGGGCCTATGCAGCTGCTGATGTATTTGTAGCCACATCAGAACAAGATAATTTACCCAATACCGTAATAGAGTCACTTGCATGTGGTACACCAATTGTAGCATTTAATATTGGTGGCATGCCAGATATGATTGATCATAAAGAAACCGGTTACTTAGCAAACTTTAAAGACACCGACGAAATAGCAAATGGTATTGTTTTTTGCATGAATACTAACATGAACATTTCTGCAAGAAACAAAGCTTTAAAAATGTTTGAATCTAGTAAAGTTGCAGAGGCGTATGTTGCTCTTTACAAAAAAACGGTGAATTGCAACTAAGTGTTCATAAAATCATTTCTTAGAATTTGAAGATAAAAACATTTACTAAGGCGATAAACTTGAAGTATTAATGAATTTTGACACAAACATGATACGATTCTAATCAGAATCAAGTATATTCATACTAATATCAATTCCTTATGATATGTTTATCAAAATTGATCATTTCTTTAGATTCAAATTTATAACATGTAAAAAATGTGTATTGATATTACTCTATTTTTCAATAGGTACAAACAGCTTTGCCGACAATTGGATTCAAGCATATTCTGAACTTAACCGCCCAAGTTTTGGTTTCATTTCAACTGTATTAAGCGATAATCAAATAGTATTTGGTGGGCACAACTCCAATGACGAAGCAATTATTATGCTTGCTGATAAAAACGGCAATATCAAAGCTTCAAAAAAATTAGCTAACTGCAAATATTTAAAGGTCGTTTTAGAAACCAACGATAAAAACATATTTGTGTGTGGTATTACAGACACTACAGGAAGTCAAGGAAATAATATTTTCTGGATGAAACTTGATTTGAACTTTAACATTATTTGGTCTAAACAAAATTTTAGAGCTTTTAACGATATAGTTGAGTCGGCGATACAACATACAAACGGGAGTTTTTTTCTTGTTGGTTACGGCTCAAGAAGTGGGAATGAACTTTCTGATAGAGATGCTATAATTTATAATGTTGATGCTTCAGGTGATTTAATAAGTTCTATTATTAGCAATAATTATGGCACAGATTATTTTAACAATGTTATTGAATTGCCAGATGGGAATATCGTAGTGGCAGGTGCCAAATTGTGGCAAGTTGCAATGGATTTTTACATGGTTAAATATTCACCAAATTTATCAACCTTAGTTTCTAAGACGCTTGGTGGAGTTGACAATGAAGCTGCATACGATTTAATAATAAAAAACGGAGCTTTATATGTGCTTGGAGGCTCGTATAGCTATGGCGCTGGGGGTTTTGATGCTTTATTAAGCAAGATGGATTTTGATTTAAATGTTGAATTCACGAAAGCTTATGGCCAAACTTCAGACGAATACCCAACTACATTAATTGCTTTAGAAAATGAGTTTATTATAACTGGAAATTTAGATACTATTATTGTGTTAGATAGTGTTATTGTTCCAATTAAGTCGTTTTTTATAAAAACAGATTTAGATGGTAATATTATTTCAAGTAAAATTTTAGATCGACAAAGTATCATAAATAACATAAATGCAATAAGCTACACAAGCAATAATGAGCTTGTTGGTGTGATGAGTTCTACCAAATTTACTAGCATTCCAAATACTGCAATTATATTATTTAAAACAGATAGCTTTAGTTTTAAATGTTGTGATTATTTTCAAACTAAATATTTTATACAAACAGCTGTGAATGTGAATTCGCGATCTCAAACTTTTAGTTTTAATAATGCAGGTGCAATTAAGTCATTAAATTCTTCAACAAGCAATTATAGTATAGATAAAGTTTTGAATTGCGGACCATTAGACGACTCATCAAAAATTATTATTGAGAATAGACCTTACTGTATTTCTGAAGCAATAAGTATGAGTGCAATTAACAGTGTACCCCCTAATTCATTTACATGGATTGCTGGCGATTCTACTACTAATACTATTAAAGAACCAACATACAGCTTTGACACCGCAGGCACTTATTTGATATATTACATTGCAAATTACAACTGTAATTCTGATACAGACACTCTCAGAGTAACTATTGTAAAAGAAATACCATACGAGGTATACCTTAGCAGAAATGGGTATTGCATGGGTAAGCCGATTTCGTTTTTTGTAGACAGTAGCACTTCAACAATTATTAAGTATAAATGGGACTTTGGTATTAGTAGCTTGTTAAATGACACATCAAATTTACAAAACCCAACTTATACCTTTACTCAACCAGGAACATACAATGTAAAAGTATTTACCCTTTCAGAATGCGGTTCAAAAACAGATAGCATTACAATAACTATAGAACCATTAAATTCTGCAAGTATTGAGCCAAATGCCATTACATATTGCAAAAATAGCACCATACCATTTGTAATAAATGCTAATACTTTGCCTAATTCTGTATTATGGAATTTTGGAGATATCAATAACTCTAATAATACCTCCATTAATATAAATGAAACTTTTATTTATAACAAACCTGGATTTTATGTGTGTACACTTATTTCTAATTATGAATGCAATTCGGATACAGATACAATGCATATTTATATTGTTGACCATTTCCCTGTAAGTACAAAAATTGAATATATAGGATATTGCTCGAGTGAGCCTTTCAGTTTTCTACTTGAAAATTCTTTATCAAATGAATCATACATTTGGGAAATAATAGGGCCAGATAATTTTACTTATTATTCAAAATCATTTACACATCAATTTTCTAAAGGAGGCAGGTATACCGTTTATTCAAGCGTGGCAGACAACAATTGTAATTTAGGTTTAGATACTTTAGAGTTACTTGTAGCACCATTTGTAGAGGCACAAATTGAAACAACAAATGACGTGTGTTTGGCTGGAACAGTATTTAACTCCGTAAATTTTAGTGAGGAATTATTATGGAAATTGAGCGATGGGCATACAAGTAGAGAAAATAAGTTTATCCATAATTTTGAAAATACAGGAAATTATACTGTAACACTCATTACAAATCCAAACTCAGCTTGTGAAGACTCTATTGTTGAAAATATATCAGTAGTAAAAGAAAATATTTACGGTGGTATTTATTTCCCTGAAATAATATCTCCAAATGACGATGGAAAAAACGATGTGTTTTATATTGAAAACACAACTAATAACCCTTGTAAAATTGAAGAATTAAAAATTTTTGATAGATGGGGAAAAGTTATGTTTTCTGCAGAAAAATTTGAATCATATATTTGGGATGGCAAACTAAATGGTAGTGCTGTTACACCAGGTGCTTATATTGCGTTTTTAAAAACAGATTTATACTCAAAATCATTCTTAATCCAGGTAGTTTACTAACACATCTTTCTTATATTTGTTAATGCAATTTAAGTTAACCTCCAACTATATTCCTACAGGCGACCAACCGGAAGCTATTCGACAATTAGTAGAAGGATTGCAAAAAGAAGAACGCTTTCAAACATTATTAGGTGTTACGGGTTCGGGCAAAACCTTTAGTATTGCAAACGTTATACAACAAGTACAACGACCAACTTTAATATTAAGTCATAATAAAACCCTTGCCGCTCAACTATACGGCGAGTTCAAACAATTCTTCCCAGAAAATTCTGTTAATTATTTTGTTTCTTATTACGACTATTATCAACCAGAAGCTTACCTGCCTACTACTAACACATACATCGAAAAAGATTTAGCCATAAACGAAGAAATAGAAAAACTAAGGTTACGAACATCATCTGCTTTAGTATCTGGCAGAAGAGATGTAATTGTGGTATCATCTGTTTCTTGCATTTATGGTATGGGTAATCCCGCAGATTTTACAGACAGTGTAGTGCGTTTACAAGTAGGGCAAGTAGTGAGCAGAAATGCATTTCTGTTTAGGTTGGTAGAATTACTTTACTCTAGAACTACCTCAGAATTTAGAAGAGGGACGTTTAGAGTGAAAGGTGAAACGGTAGATGTGTATTTAGCGTATGCTGATTATGCCTTACGTATTTCGTTTTTTGGAGATGAGATTGAAGAGATTAGCACCATTGAGCCCAACTCAGGTAAAACAATTGAGAAAATGGATACAAGCTCCATTTACCCTGCTAATTTATATGTGGTGCCCAAAGACCGTATGCAAGGTGCTATTAGAGATATACAAGATGAATTAGTGCAACGTAAAGATCAGTTTGAGCGGGAGAAAAGAATGTTGGAAGCAAAACGAATTGATGAACGAGTGAATTACGATTTAGAAATGATTCGTGAATTGGGTTATTGCTCTGGCATCGAAAATTATTCAAGATTTTTTGATGGCAGAAAACCTGGTGATAGGCCATTCTGTTTATTGGATTATTTTCCGGAAGATTTTTTAATGGTAATTGACGAAAGCCATGTTACTGTTCCGCAAATTAGAGCCATGTACGGTGGCGATAGATCCAGAAAAAATTCATTAGTAGAATATGGATTTCGATTACCCTCTGCAATGGATAATCGCCCACTAAATTTCCAGGAATTTGAATCGCTAACTGGGCAAATTATTTACGTAAGTGCAACGCCAGGCGATTATGAATTGCAACAATCTGAAGGTGTAGTAGTAGAACAGATTATACGACCAACGGGTTTGTTAGATCCTTTAATTGAAGTACGACCAGTGATAAACCAAGTAGATGATTTACTGGATGAAATTGATAAAACCATAAAAGAAGGCTTCAGGATTTTAGTAACCACGCTTACTAAACGAATGGCAGAAGAACTCAGTAAATACTTAACACGCTTAAATATTAAATGCAGATACATACACTCCGAAGTAAAAACCATGGAACGTGTAGAAATACTGAGAGATTTAAGATTGGGTGTATTTGATGTATTGATCGGTATAAATTTATTGAGAGAAGGGCTAGATTTACCAGAAGTTTCTTTAGTAGCCATATTAGATGCTGATAAGGAAGGCTTTTTAAGATCAGAACGTTCCTTAATACAAACCATTGGCAGAGCAGCTCGAAATTCGGAGGGAAGAGTAATTATGTATGCTGATAAAATTACAGAATCGATGCGTTTAACAATTGAAGTAACCAACAAACGCAGAGAGAAACAAATTCAATACAATACAGAACATGGCATTACTCCTACCACTGTAACCAAAACAAAAGCAGCTATTATAGAACAAACCTCTATTATGGACTTTAAAGATGGGGTGCAGCAGGCCTATGTAGAGCGAGAAGAAAACTACTTAGCAGCCGACCCTGTGGTTCAATACATGAATAAAAACGAGTTACAAAAAGCCATAGATACCGCTAAAAAGGAAATGTTGAAGGCTTCTAAAGACTTAGATTTCTTAATGGCCGCTAAATTAAGAGACGAAATGTTTGCCTTGGAGAGCATTTATAATGAAAAGTTTACAAAGAATCCCTAAACAAGCTTCCCTACTTTCTGTTATTTAGTATATTTGTACACAAAAAAATTATCATGTTTAAATTCATTTTAACACTCCTATTAATTGTTTTAGTGCTTCGCTTTTTAGCTAGGTTACTAATGCCTTTTATGGTAACAGAGGTGATGAAAAAAGCACAACGTAACATGGAGAACCAATACCGCAATCAACAAACCCAACATAAAGAAGGTGAAATTAATGTTGATTATTCTCCACCAAAAACAAAGAAGAAATTCAGCTTTACTAAAAGTAATGATGACTTTGTTGACTACGAAGAAATAAAAAAATAATTCGCTTGAAACATCGCATCGTTGTTGCATCTAATAACAAACATAAAATTGAAGAGATAAAATCTATCCTCGCAAATCGTTATGATTTGTTGAGCATGGAAGAGATTGGTTTTTATGATGAAATTGTAGAAGATGCAGATACCTTTGTTGGCAATGCATTAATTAAAGCAAGAACCATCCATCAGAAATTTGATTGTAATTGTTTGGCAGACGATTCTGGATTATTAATAGAAGCACTCAATAATGAGCCAGGTGTTTACTCTGCTCGTTATGCAGGAGAACCTGTAAACCACGATCAAAATATTGAAAAAGTATTGTTAAAAATGAAAGGCATTGAAAACAGAAAAGCAAAATTTGTAACTGTACTTGCACTCATTTTAAATAATGAAGAATTTATTTTTGAAGGCGAAGTGCATGGCAACATTCGACTAGAACGCAGTGGTAGTAAGGGTTTCGGTTACGACCCTATTTTTGAACCACTGGGTTATACAATAACCTTTGCAGAAATGGAAGAGGCAGAAAAAAATGCCATCAGCCATAGAGCTAGAGCACTAGCAAAAATGGAAATGACATTATTAAAGTAAAATTTATTTACATTATTTCGAATACAACCTTAGCTGCATATTCATACTTTATCATATTAGAACTACTAGAAACCGTTTTAAAATATTGAACTCCTTCGGACATCATGAAAGATTTTTTAGTAGAAAAATCACCATTAGAAGTTGGTTGAGTAATTACTCCATTAACTTCGGAAATGCCTAACACTTTACCACATTTTTCATTGAAAATACCTAAAATTAAATTTGCTTTTGCTCTGGCATCTTCTAATGCTTTTAGTTGCATTTCTTTAACTATGCTTTCTGTAAATTTAATATTTATTTCATCAATATTAACAGACTCCAAGGCTAACTTATTTATCTTAGACATAAATTGCTCTATGCAATCTAACTTATTTAAGCGCAAAATGTATTTAGATTTTTCTTGGAAGACATCAGAGCCATCTTCTTTAGAATCAACGTAGCCATAAATATTGCCGAGCGTTAAATCAGCAATGTCACAACCTATTTCTAATGTAATTTTCTTAATGTTTGCAAGGCTTTCCTTTATGGTAACTGTCTTTCCGTTGCTTTTGTATTCTTTTAATATAAAACTTACGTAAAAATCATTTGGTGCTAATTCAATGCATGAATAGGCTAGAATTTCTATTTTTCTGTCTTTATCGTTATAACTTTCATTTGATTGAGCAGAACTTTTGGTATTGAATAAAAATATAATCAATACGAGTATATATATATTTTTCATGAGGGTGAAGTATAAAGAACAGAGCTATTATTTTATTTCAAAAACTACTTTAGCAAGGTATTCTATTTTAATATACATAGATTTAGATGCATTATTTTCGAAAGAATTTACAGCATCACTCATATTTAATGATTTTACTTGTCCACCTTTACAAGAAAAATCTGGCATTGTTTCATACCTATTTAACTCCTGTATTTCGAGCAGCTTGCCTCTTTCTTCACCATACAATTTTAAATAATCATTTGCTTTATCTATGGATCTGTTAAATGCTTTAATTTGTAATTGTCTTAGTATCGAATCTGAGTTGGTATAATACATCTCATCAATGTTAAAAGACTGTAAACTTCTTTTATCTACATCATGTATAAATTGGTGAACACACTCTGCATTTGTAAATTTCATAATGTACTTTACCTTATGATCGAAGAACTCCTCCCCATTTGTGTTTGTGCTAATGTACCCATAAATGTTACCCATGCTTAACTGACCAACATCGCATTTCATCTTTGATAAAATAGATTTTATATTTTCAACAGATTGTTTGATTTCAACCAATTTGCCCTTATCATAATAATCAGTCAATACAAAACTTACACTTATTGTATTAGGTAGCACTTCTTGACTTGCGTAAGCAGCAACTTCTATTTTTCTGCCTGAAATTTTTGGTTCAGAATTATTTTCTTGAGCAAAATTACTAGACCCTAGGAGGAGTAAAAATGCAATTATTGAGAGAGTTTTCATTATTTGAGCGTTTGATTATACCCAAATGTACATTAAGTATGCGGCCACAAAAATGATATTTATCATATTTATAACTATACTTATTAAGAAATGTTTATTTATTCACTTACAGCAGTTCCTAGCTGCTTAAAGTCCTGATTTAAGAACTTGTTTTGAAAAAGGATAATGGTAATTACCCCTACACTGATGGCTGCATCAGCAAAATTATAAACGGGCCTAAAGAACACAAACTCTTCTCCAGCCCATAGTGGGAACCAATCTGGGTAATGACCCTGGATAATTGGCATATAGAACATATCCACTACTCTACCGTGTAACAAATCGGCATAACCAAATAGCTTACCGTAAAAAACAGAGTCGATAATATTACCTAAAGCACCTGCCAATATCAAGCTTACGCAGGTAATTAAGCCAAAGTGGTATTTATGTTTAATTACATAATGAAAAATATACCCAATCCCGAAAACTGCAAACACTCTAAACAAGCTAAGGGCTAACTTGCCATAACTACCGCCTAATTCGAGTCCGAATGCCATTCCATTGTTCTCCGTGAAATGAATAATAAACCAATTTCCCATTAAATTGAATTCTTCACCAATGTACATATTGGTTTTAATCCAAATTTTTAACACTTGGTCGATTACTAATACTGCAATAACAATGAGAATAGGGCTTATGTATTTTTTCATAGAAATAAAAGGGTATGCACTTAAGTACACACCCTTTATTAAACATTATTAGTTTTGTTTTAGCTTAGCTTCCATACTTAAGGTAGTATGTGGCACTGCTCTTAATCTTTCTTTAGGAATTAATTTGCCAGTTTCTCTGCAAACACCGTAAGTTTTGTTTTCAATTCTTACTAATGCAGCTTCTAATTGGTCTATAAACTTACGTTGGCGAGCTGCTAATTGATTAACGTGCTCTTTCTCTAAAGTTGCCGAACCGTCTTCTAACACTTTAAATGTACCCGCAGTATCGTCGGTTCCATTGCTATTAGGGTTACTTAGCGTTTCTGTTAACAATTGTAATTCTTCGCGTGCAGAGTTTAATTTTCTCTGAAGAATTTCCTTAAACTCTACTAATTCAGAATCAGAGTATCTCGTTTTTTCTGGGGTTGTAGGTTTAACAGGAGCCGCTTTCGTTTCAACTACTTTCTTCTGTTCTACTTTTTTCTCTTCTACCTTTTTCACCTCTACTTTTTTAATTGTTTCTTTCTTCACTACTTCCTTCTTTGGTGCTGTAGGAACAGGTTTTATTGCTACTTTGGGTGTTGCTTTTTTAACTTCCACTTTTTTAGGAGCAGCTTTTGCAATCACTTTTTTGGCAACAACCTTTGCTACTACTTTCTTTATAGGTGCTTTTGCTACTGCCTTTTTTGGGGCCACTTTAGCCACTACTTTTTTAGCTTTTGCCTTGGCAACAGGTTTCGCTACCGCCTTTTTTGGAGCTGGCTTAGCTGCTACTTTCTTTGCAACCACTTTTTTTACCACTTTTTTGGCAACTGCTTTTTTAGGAGCAACTTTAGCTGCTACTTTTTTAGGTGCTGCTTTTGCCACAACTTTTTTAGAAGCTGCTTTTTTAGGTGCCGCCTTTGCCACTGCCTTTTTAGCTACCGCTTTTTTAGGCGCTGCTTTTGCAACAACTTTTTTAGTTGAACCGCTCGACTTAGTCGCTTTAACTGGTTTTTTAGCCGTTTTAGCTGGCTTTTTCGATGCTGATGTTGATTTCTTTTTCATTTATTTCAACCCTTTCCTTAATTGTTAGCGAATCGGCAAACACCAATGTGTCAGCCAAAATTTCGGCGCAAATATAATCTAAATTATTATTTAATGAATCTTTAATAAATTCATTTTCAGCCACCATTACTTTTATTCTATCCGTTACCTCAAAACCCTTTTCTTTCCTTAAATTTTGGATTCTGTTGATGAATTCTCTTGCAATTCCCTCCTGACGTAGCTCCTCGCTTATATTTACATCCAAAGCAACCGTTAAATTCCCCATCACATTTACTAACCAGCCCGGTATATCGTCAGCAATTATTTCTACTTCAGAAATTAAAATCACAAAACCGCCAGTTTTTAAAGTTATTTGGCCATTTTTTTCTAATTCTGCTATCTCTTCCTGCCCAAATCCTGCAATTTCAGCAGCCACCTCTTTCATATCCTTGCCAACCTTAGCTCCTAAAAGTTTGAAATTAGGCTTAATCTTCTTTTTAATAAATCCTTCAGTATCCGTTAAATAAGTCAATTCTTTCAAATTTGTTTCAGATAGTATCAATGATTTTACTCTATCCACTTTATTTACAAATTTATCGTCGAGCACAGGTATCAATACTTTTTGTAATGGCTGACGAACATTGATGTTTACTTTTTTACGTAAAGAAAGGATCATTGATGAAATATCTTGCGCTAAACGCATACTTTCATTTAATTCTAAATCAACATTCTTTTCAATTGTTTTTGGCCATGTGCTTAAGTGTACCGATTCTTCTTTTAATGATGTGTTGTTCGCAATAGCTTTGCTTCTTAAACCATCTGTTAAATTCTTGTACATCCAATCAGAAAAGAATGGTGCAACTGGGCTCATTAATTGCGAGCAGGTAACAAGGCATTCGAACAAGGTTTCGTATGCAGCTTTTTTATCTACCGTCATTTCCCCTCTCCAAAATCTTCTGCGCGCTAATCTTACATACCAATTTGATAAATTCTCATCCACAAAACTTTGAATAAAACGAGCAGCGCGATGCGGCTCATAATTTTCATACGCTTCCTCCACCTCTTTAATCAATGTATTTAAACTAGAAATTATCCATCTATCTAATTCAGGCCTTTCTTCAACAGGAATAATATTTTGTTCATCAATTTCAAACTGATCTATGTTTGCGTACAAAGCAAAAAATGCATACGTATTGTAAAGAGTACCGAAAAATTTTCGTTGTACTTCTTGCAATCCATCAATATCAAATTTTAAATTATCCCAAGGTGCTGCATTACTAATTAAATACCATCTTGTAGCATCTGCGCCATATTTTTCAATCGTTTCAAAAGGGTCAACTGCATTGCCTAAACGCTTCGACATTTTATTACCGTTTTTATCTAACACCAATCCGTTTGAAACAACATTTTTGTAAGCAATAGAATCAAACAACAAAACGGCAATTGCATGTAAAGTGAAAAACCATCCTCTCGTTTGGTCTACACCTTCTGCAATAAAATCTGCTGGATATGCACCGTCCCAACCAGAAGCAAACGGTTGATTATTGCCTGCTGCTAATTTTTCTAAATCTAAGCCCCATTGTGCATATGGCATCGCTCCAGAATCAAACCAAACATCTATAAGGTCTAGTTCTCTGAACATTTTTTTACCATCATCCGTAACCAAAACTATATCATCAACATAAGGCCTATGTAAATCAAAAGTATTATTGTTGTATTGATTAAGAATGTGCTGAAGTTTTGATTTTTCATCTGCGTTAAAAGCATCTGAATTTACTGCTTTTGATAATTCGTTTTTTAGTTCTTGTATAGAGCCTATGCATTTTTCTTGAGTAGAATCTTCTGTTCTCCAAATTGGCAATGGAGTTCCCCAATACCTAGAACGAGATAAATTCCAATCCACTAAGTTTTCCAACCAATTACCAAATCTTCCAGTACCTGTAGACTCTGGTTTCCAGTTAATCGTTTTATTTAACTCCACCATACGCTCTTTAAGCGCGGTAGTTTTTATAAACCAAGAATCTAATGGATAATATAAAATAGGCTTATCTGTTCTCCAGCAATGAGGATAGGTGTGTTCGTATTTCTCTACTTTAAATGCTTTGTTTTCTGTTTTTAATTTAATGGAGATTCGCTCATCAACAGATAAATATTTTTCTCTTGCTTGTTTAACTCTTTCAATTTCTTTCTCTTCTGCATTTAAATAATCTTCTTTTACAAATTCATTTGCAAAATCTGTAACCGATTCTAAAAACTTTCCGCGTTTATCTACTAAAGTCAAGGAACCAATTCCGTTTTGTTTAGCTACTCTAAAATCGTCGGCTCCAAAACTTGGCGCAATGTGTACGATACCTGTACCATCTTCTGTAGTTACGAAATCTCCAACGATTACTTTAAATGCATCCCCATCTGAAGGTTGCGCATAAGGCAATAATTGCTCGTATTGTATGCCTGCTAATTCTTTTCCTTTAAACGCTTTTAAAATTTTAAACGGAATATTTTTATCACCTGCATTATATTCTTCTAAACTTAAATCCGTATTTTTTTCTGAAAAATATTTAGAGAATAAATCTTTTGCCAATACTACATTTATGGGTTGAAATGTATATTGATTAAACGACTGAACTAATACGTATTCAATTTCTTTCCCTACTGCTAGGGCTGTGTTTGAAGGCAATGTCCATGGTGTGGTAGTCCATGCTATAAAATGAACATCAGCATTTACACCATCAAATAAATGCACAGAAGATTGATTGTTAATGACTTTAAATTGAGCAACAACCGTAGTATCTTTTACCATTTTATAAGTACCCGGCTGATTAAGTTCGTGTGAACTTAAACCCGTACCTGCGGCAGGTGAAAAAGGCTGGATGGTATACCCTTTATACAACAAACCTTTATCGTACATTCTCTTTAATAAGTACCAAAGAGTTTCAATGTATTCATTGTGGTAAGTTACATACGGATTGTCTAAATCAACCCAGTAGCCCATTTTTTCGGTAAGGTCGTTCCAAACATCTGTGTAACGCATTACTTCCTTTTTACAAGCTGCGTTGTAATCGTCAACAGAAATTTTCTTGCCAATATCTTCTTTTGTAATTCCTAAAGCTTTCTCAACTGCTAGTTCAATTGGCAAACCGTGTGTATCCCAACCACCTTTTCTTTTCACTTGAAAGCCTTGTAAGGTCTTATACCTGCAAAAAATATCTTTTATACTTCTTGCCATTACGTGATGTATCCCGGGCATGCCATTAGCAGAGGGCGGACCTTCGTAAAAAGTGTAGGGTTTATTTTCTGAACGAGTGTTAATACTCTTCAAAAACACATCATCTTGTTTCCAATATTGTAGCACATCTTTTCCGATCTGCGATAAATTCAACTGTTTGTATTCAGGATATTTACTCATACTGATATTAATCTTTCTTCTCTTTATTATCAAAACTAATTATTAATGCAGGCAACAAAATTAAGTTACACAACATTGCTACTACCAAGGTTATAGATAGTAATATTCCTAAGGCAACTGTGCCACCAAAACTCGAAGCCGAAAATATACCAAATCCGAAAAATAAAATGATTGCGGTATAAATCATACTCATTCCCGTTTCTTTTAATGTCATGGAAATGGTTCTCGATGCGTTGAATCCTTTGGATAATTGGTCGTGTCTATAC
Organism: Sphingobacterium thalpophilum; assembly: GCA_943371235.1. Lineage (GTDB taxonomy): Bacteria > Bacteroidota > Bacteroidia > Sphingobacteriales > Sphingobacteriaceae > CAJBVG01. The sequence goes on from CALRTZ010000012.1 coordinate 54,043, forward strand.
TTTGTAAGAAAATACAAAGTTTGGTCGGATGCTAGTCCAAGTGCAATACTATAAATTAAGATAGTACTAGGTTTTAGGCTTAAGCCTAAATATCCCATTATACTGGCAGTAATCATAAGCGGAATAATATTAGGCACCAAAGTAATTAATACTACTTTTAAACTTCTGAATAATACAAACATTAGTAATGATACCAACACAAATGCAATAAGTAAGCTTTCTACTAAATTTTTCAATAGGTAGTTGGCCCCTTTCACAAATAACACACTATTACCAGTAATTAATACGTCAAACTTTTTAGGATTAAAAATAGAATCAATTCGTGGTTTTAATTCAGCTAATAACTCGTTCATTCTATTTGATCCAACATCTTTAACTTGAAAGCTAACTCTTGTAACTTGATTATTTGTATCGATGTATGATTTAAGCATACCAGAAGAAGCGCCAGAAGTTTTTGCATATGATAAAATAAAACCTGCTTCTGCTTCTGATGGTAATTTATAAAATTGAGGGTCGCCATTATAAAATGCTTGCTTAGAATATTTCAACACTTCATTTAAAGAAATGGATCTTGAAAATTCTGGATATAAACTCATCATGTTATCAAGCTTTTCAATTTTTTTGATGATAGGAATATTAATTAATCCATTTTTTCTTTTACTATCAATTTGAACTTCTAATGGCATAACCCCATCAAAATTTCTTTCAAAAAATGCAAGATCTTTTAATACAGCCGCTCCTTGTGGCATGTCATCAACAATATAACCGTTAACACTCACCTTTAACATTCCAATTGTTGCAATTACAACAACAATAGTTGTGGCAATGTAAATTTGCTTACGTTTAAAATGCACCAAATGATCAACTTTTGCAATAAAAATATTTAGGAATTTATTTTCTAAATGTTTTGTTTGCCATGCTTTTGGATTTGGCAAGTAACTAAAAATAATAGGAATTAAAATTAATGATAGCAACCAAGTTATCATCACATTTAACGATGCTATGATTCCGAACTCCGTTAACACCTCAGAATTTGTTAATCCGAATACCCCAAAACCAATAGCGGTTGTTAAATTCGCAAAAAAGATAGTGGCACCAACACGCTTTATTGCAATTTGCATTGCCTTAAATTTATCTTGCGAAAGCATGAATTCAGTATGGTATTTATTCAATATTAAAATACTGTTAGGGATTCCAATAATTACAATTAATGGTGGAATAAGCCCAGTGAGTATGGTAATTTTATATCCGAATAAAACAATTGTGCCTACCGCCGTTATTACTCCGAAAAGCACTACTATTATCGGAAAGAATACTGCGTAAAAAGACCTAAAGAAAAACAATAAAATTACAGCTGTAATTAATAATGCGAGGGTCAGAAATAATCTAAATTCTCCCGACACTAAATTCGCAACTACCGTTCTAATAAATGGCAAACCAGATTTATGTACGGTACAATTTTGGCTGGCTTCAAACTGAGTAACGTAATCGTCAATTTGTTTTAATACTACAGCTCTTCGAGAACTATTTAATGCAATTGTATCAAAACTTATTGCCATTAAAGTGCTCGATGAATCTTCGTTATAAATTAATTTATCGTAAAAGGGAAGATTTGTAATTACATTTTTAATGCTATCACTTTGTGCTTGTGTTTGAACACCGCCTTTATTTATTCTATTAAGTACGAATGATTTTTTTAAGGTGTCTTTTTTTAGCTCAAAGGTATGCGCTACAGAAAGTACGTTCAAAATGCCATCAATACTAGAAATGCTATCGCCTAAGGCAGACCAAGCATTGTAAAAATCTTTTTGAAATATTTTTTCTGTGGAAATGCCGAGCACCATCATTTTGCCGTCTTCGCCAAACTTGCTCTTAAATTTTGTATAAGCAATATACTCAGGATCACTAACAGGTAATATTTTAGAACCGGCAAACGATAACTGTACTTCTCTGCTGTAATAACCCATTACTGCTGTAAAAGCAATGATTATAGTTAAGTAGAAAAGTCTGTACTTGAGAATTGACTCTGAAAATTTACCCCACATGTTTTTTTAATAGGTTGCAAATTTGCCATTTTTTTTCGATAAATGCGGAGATAATACGTCATTATTAAGCATTTTAAGTAATAAATAACTAGTTTTTTTGTTATTTAGGCTAATTAACTACATTGTATGAAGCTCAAACTTTCAATATTATTCTTAATAGTTTGTAAACTAACTTCTTATGCCCAAACTACCTCCATTGGCGAATGGCGCACACACATGCCCTATCAACAAGCGATTGAAGTATTAGAAAATGGCAAAAAATTGTATGCAATATGCAATTCGGGAGTGTTTACACTCGACTTGAGTGACAGTTCAATGAGTGTAATTACAAAAGTGGATGGTTTATCTGATGTGAAAATAAAAACAGCTGCCTTGGATCCTATTAGTGGAGCCTTACTTATCGCTTATGAAAATACCAATATCGATATCATTAAAAACAATGAAATAATTAATATCGACGATATTTTCAAAAAGGAGATAACAGGAATTAAGAGCATCAATTCGGTAGATTGTATTAATGGCATAGCCTATATAAACTGCGGATTTGGTACAGTTTTATATGATTTTTCAAAAAATGAGATTAAAGACACCTATTATTTGGGCGCTAACGGCGCAAATTTGGCGGTGTATAATATTGCCAAAATCGACAACAAAATTTACGCCGCAACAGACAGTGGCGTTTTAGAAGCAAATTACAACAACCCCAATTTAGCAAATTACCAAAACTGGATACGTCATGATACTTCAAAGAGATTTCCTTTGAATACTGCCGTGTATTCATTGGTCGCTTTCAATAATCAATTATTCACAAAATTTAAAGATTCAATAAAAACATACAACGGAACTTATTGGCAAACTGCAGCTAGCATTTTCCCGGCGAATGTTAAAAAAATGAGAGTTGATAATGATCGACTGATAGTAATTGAAAATGTTTCTGTAAGAACCTATAAACCTGACTTAGCCGCTGAAATTATTTATTACACACCTAATTTTATAGGAAGCACCTTCTCTGCATTGTATGATAATTCGAATGCTTTATGGATAGCTGATAATATAAAAGGCTTAGTTCGGTTTACGATAACAGAGGGCACTACATCAAACTATTTCCCGAACGGACCATATGAAACCATTGCAAGGAGATTAGCCATTAACAATGATAAATTAATTGTAGCATCTGGCACAGTAGGCGATAACTATTCGAATAAATTTACAAGAAACGGAATTTACAGATACGAAAATAGAGTTTGGCAAAACAGAAATTTTTTGAATAGAACTGAGCTTGATTCTTTGTATGATTTTATTGTGGTAGCAATAGACCCTATTTCAGGTAGAGAATATTATGGGACATTTTGGAAAGGCTTAACTGAATTTAATAATGGTGAGTACGTGAGAAACTACAGCTATCATAATTCAACAATAGGTGAAGCACTCGGAAATGATGGGCAGTACAGAATTACAGGCATTGCCTTTGATTCTAAAAACCAATTATGGGTTACAAATTATTGGGCAGAGAAACCCGTATCGGTTAGAAAAGCAAATGGTCAATGGCAATCGTTTGAGTTTCCAGGAGTATTTCAAGAATTAAAATACGTGTCTGATATTACCATTGATAGAAACGATCAGAAATGGGTATGTATACCAAGAAGTAACAACATTTTAGTTTTTAAAGAAAACGCTAACGGTACCGTTACTTTTAAAAAATTAGGCGTTGGCGAAGGTGCGGGGAATTTACCAAAAGAAGCAACTGAAGTATTATGTATTACGGAAGAAAAAGAAGGTAAAATTTGGGTTGGTACCAATAAGGGCTTAGCAGTATTTTACAATCCATCCATAGTATTAACTACAACTAATATAGATGCACAACCTATTAAAATTGTTGACGGGGAATTTGTACAATCACTTTTAGAAAATGAAACCATTACTTGCATTAAAGTAGACGGGGCCAATAGAAAATGGGTTGGCACTACAAATGGTGCTTGGTTATTTTCTGAAGATGGGACTAAAGAAATCAGTTATTTCAATAAAAGCAATAGCCCATTATTGTCTAATAGAATAAATGACATTGCCATTGACCCTAATACAGGCGAGGTTTATTTTGCAAGTGATGAAGGCATTATTTCGTATAGAGGAGATGCGACTGAGGGCTCTGAAACTAATAAAGAAACAGTAATAGTTTTTCCTAACCCAGTGAAAGAAACCTATACAGGGCCAATAGCTATTGAAGGACTAGTGCAAAATGCGGATGTAAAAATTACAGACGTAAATGGTAAAATTGTATTTCATACAAGAGCGAATGGCGCACAAGCAATTTGGTACGGCAAAAACTTTCGTGGAGAGCGAGTGAGTACAGGAGTATATTTAGTTTTTTCTACGGATGTTGAAGGTGTAGAAAAAATGGTAAACAAAATATTATTTGTTCGTTAATGCTACATAAAACAAGAGGTATCATATTAAAATGTACACCTTACTCTGAAAGTAGTTTAGTAGTTCAAATTTTTACCGAAAAATTCGGTGTTCAATCGTATTTATTACAAGGAGTACGTAAGAATAAATCTAAAATCAGGACCTCCATGTTACAACCTTTGCATTTATTGCAGATGGTGGTATATCATAAAGAAAACAGTGGCTTGCAAAGAATTTCAGAACTAAGAAACGAGCCCATTTTGAATCAAATTTCAATGGATGTAATAAAAACATCTGTTTCACTATTTATTTGCGAACTACTATATCAAACATTAAAAGAACAACCTAATGATGAAGAGTTGTTTGAGTTTGTTTTTCAAGCAATTGAATTGCTAGATTTAAATGAAGGCTCAAATGCAAATTATCATTTATGGTTTATGTTGAAATACTCCAAATACCTAGGTTTTTATCCTCAAGAAAAAAATAAAAACGATCTTTATTTCGACTTAAAAAATGCACAGTTTTTAAATAAGATGCCCGAGCATCCTTTGTTTATGAATGAACAATGTACTTTAGTAATGCAATTATTAATGTCCTCTACTTTCGAGGGAATCCAGAATATAAAAATCCAAACGGAAGTTAGAAAACAATTGCTAATGGATTTAATTAGGTATTACGAATGGCATATCCCGAATTTTAAGGGCTTAAAATCTCATCATGTTTTAGAGGAAGTTTTAAATTAGGCAAGGTTTTTGTGACTTAAATCACAAATATTAGTAAATTCAACTTTTATATTTGCAAAGTGAAAAAAATATTATCTACAACGTTCGCATTTTTATTTTTACTTATAAGTGTCCAAAAAACATTAGTTTTTGGATTTTATGAGCTAGAAAAAGAATACGTAATAGAAAAACTATGTATAAACAGAGATGTAGAAGACTCTTGTTGTTTAGGTAAGTGTTTTATTGAAAAACAAACTTCGGAGAAAGAGGCAGAAGGTATCATTATTAATACCCTGAAAAACATAAAAGAACTTCTTTATATAGAACACGAATATTCTTTAGCTCAAATTAGAATTATACAAGTTCCTGAATATACTGAGTTAAAACAATACAAATTAACTGAATTTCACGAAACTCGTTTTCATCCACCCAATTTTTGGAGTCTTTCCTAAAAAAACAATTTAATTACTAATTTATTAATCACAAAAACCATTCGTATTTGTTAAAAAGTATGTTATGGGATAATATTATATACAATGAAAAAAATCATATTAAGTCTATCTATACTAGTTACTTTATTTTCAGCATGTAAAAAAGAAGATCAAAATCATCATACAAGCGACATTGACCCAAATAGAAGTGGTTATATTACCATCGAATTTGACAATAAAGTGGGTTCATTAGGACTAGTGCTAGATTCTCCATTTTATACAAACTCCTTCAATCAAAAATATTCAATCAGCAAGTTCGATTATTTCATCAGCAATATTGTTTTTGTAAATGCTGATGGATCTTCTTACACAGTACCACAAGACAGTAGCTATTTTTTAATTAAAGAAAATGCTGCTAGTTCTAGAGAAATTAGTTTAAGAATTCCGGAAGGCAATTATACTACAGTGAAATTTATGGTTGGGATAGACAGTTTAAGAAATACAAAACCAGCAATAGAGAGAACTGGCGTATTAGATGTAGGTGGTGCAGCAGCAGGTATGTATTGGACATGGAATTCTGGATATATCTTTTTGAAAATGGAAGGTAGTTTCGATGATCCAACTGATACCATTTTAAACGTATCTCCTTTTATATTTCATATAGGCGGATTTGGTGGATACTCGGCTCCAACACTTAATAATATAAAAACTGTCTCTTTGGCTTTTGGGTCAGAAAATGCTGAAGTAAGAGAGGCACATGGAACTGATGGTCCTATGGTGCACTTATACGTTGATGCTGGCAAACTGGTTGATGGAGCTACAAAAGTAGACTATAAACTAAATTCAGTAGTTATGTTTAGTCCATACTCCGTTAACATTGCCAACAATTATGCAGGAATGTTTACGGTAGATCATGTACACAATCACGAACATTAATTAAAATGCTCCCTTCGGGGAGCTTTTTTATTATGAATAACATGATATTAAAGTATGATGCATTTAAGAAATGGATCATACTAATTGCTATGGTATTTACTTTAAACAATTCTTTTGCTGGTTGCGATATGTGTAGTTTATACATGGGTTTACATCCCAATCAAGTAAAAAATGGAATTAGTTTAAAATATCGATATAGCCTATATGAAACAAGTAGTTCTCACGTGCATAACGGAGTGGTGCATTCTACAAATCCTCAAACAAGGACATTCCAAACAATAGAAACTTGGGCACAATTAAACTTAGGCAGAAAAATGCAAGTGGTGGTGATGCTACCTTTTTCCATGAATAGTGTGGAGGAAAAAGGCTTAGTAATGGATGCCTATAATTATATTGGCGATGTACAAGGGCTTTTTAGGTATCAGATCTACAAAACTGAATCTAAAAATGAAGTTGTTTCTAGAGTAGTTATTGGAGTGGGATTAAAAGCACCAACAGGTAAATATAATATCAACTCAAATAGTGGTTATTTAGATCAACATATTCAAACTGGAACAGGGAGTTGGGATGTTATTTATAATGCCGGTTATTTACTAAAATATAAAAAAATAAGCTTCAATGAGGAAATCTTGTACAGGATGAATACCGAAAATAATCTGAACTATCAATTTGCAGATCGATTTTCGTCGAATTCTACTTTGTACTATACACTTGGCAATAATACCATTTCTATAATTCCTTCTTTGGGTTATTTATTAGAATTTGCAAAAGAAGATCAGCTAAACGACCAAGCAATAATTAATACCAATGGTACCTCACATTATTTGGTTGCTGGAGTAGATTCTTATTACAAAATGCTGAACTTCAACCTAAACTTTCAAAAAGCATTTGTTGAAAACTTGAGAGACACACAGACCTCTAATAAATACCGATTTATAATTGGGTTAGGGCTTATCTTTTAATGCTAAATTTAATGGAGAAAAGCAAGCATGCTAAAGAATACTTGAGTAAAATATTGAAAAAAGCTGCATTTATGCAGGTTTTTTCAATAACCTGCATAAATGCAGCTTTTTGGTGGCACGACTT
>CALRTZ010000013.1:0-61048 GCA_943371235.1 Sphingobacterium thalpophilum
GTACAAGGCGAAGGCAATGCTACTTTCTATTGGGAAACAGGATGTGATCAGATAAGAGACAGTACATACAATGTATTCTTTACTACTTCTAATCCACCGTGTAAAACACCAGAAGAAACCTTTACGATTAAATTTAAAATTATACCGAACACAGATTTAACGAATCCGATTCCGAATGTGTTTACACCAAACGGCGATAATCAAAACGATACATACAGAATAGACAAACAATACTTAGTGTATTGCGACCCTGGATTTAAGTTTACGATATTTAACAGATGGGGTAAAATAGTATTTGAATCAACGGATCCGAATTTTGAGTGGAGAGCAGATGGCTTAGGTTCGGGAACGTATTTTTATACATTGGAATCGAGAGCGAGATCGCAAAGTGGAACGATAGACATTATAAAATAATTGTGAGTTGTGAATTGTGAGTTGTGAATTGTCTGCCCCGAATGAAGTGAAGTGAAAATGAGGGCTGAGTTAGGGGGAAAAATAAGATAAAGACCTATTTCTGTGATAAGGGATAGGCCTTTATCCATTTAATATTATTGTAAACAAAATCATTCAATTTGGCTACTTCGGGGCGCACTATTACTTTCAAACTGTTAGAGTCATGTTCTGATGGATATAAATACTGTGCATTATCAAAATTTATATAAAAACTTCTATTCTTTATATTATCAATAAAACAACCAGAATAAGCTGAAGGTTCAATATTTACTATTGTTTGGGCTTTTTGCTCAACGAGTATATTATATAAACTATCTACTTGAGCTTTATTGAGAATTGCATAACTTTTATAAGTAAATCTTGCATGCCTAAAATAAGTTCTAGTTGCTAAAAAACAGTCCTTAACTTTTCTGAATACAAACGTTTGATAAGCCCACAAATCGGCGTTGGGCCCAAATTGAAAAGCAAACAGAATATCTTTTTTTATTTGGTAATTTTTAATAAAATCGAGTTGAGAAGCCCGGTAATTATTGGATGAATAATCGTTCCATAAATGGGTATACTTTGTTTTGAAAGGACTTTCGATTTCTGTATACCATAGTAATTTATTTTCGGTAGCAGAAAGCGAACTAAACTTTTTGAAATTAAATTTATTTATTTTTTCACTTCTAATAATTTTTTCTGCAGCTATTTTATCGCAACAGCAATCGCTTTCGATAACCTGACTGAAAGTATTCCCAACATTCAATGCAAGAGATATTACAATAGCTATAATAATTGATGGTTTCATAGAAACGATGCTTAGCTAAATATAAGAAGTTATTTAATTTGTACGAAAACGCAATACATGTGAGATATGAGATATGAGAAGTGAGACGCGATTGTATTTCTAGCTTGATAATTTTGCGCTCTTTGCTCTCAGCTCCCATCTCTTTGCTCCTCTGCATCTTTGCGTGAAACAGAGCAAACTAAAACTTAAGATGCTTCACTGTAAGCCCGTTGTTAATTAATTGCTCTAACGACTTAATTCCAATGTCGAGGTGTTTCGTAACGAACATCGAACTTACTTTCTTATCGCTGTCGGCGGTTTTAACGCCTTCTGGGATCATGGGTTGGTCGGATACTAATAAGAGTGCACCTGTAGGAATTTCGTTTTTAAAACCAGTTACAAATATGGTAGCTGTTTCCATGTCGATAGCCATGGCGCGTATTTTTTGTAGGTATTCTTTAAAATCTTCGTCGTGCTCCCAAATTCTTCTATTGGTAGTGTAAACGGTACCTGTCCAATAGTCTTCGTTATTATCTCTGATGGTAGTGGATATTGCTTTCTGTAAAGCGAATGAAGGAAGCGCTGGCACTTCTGCTGGGAAATAATCGTTCGATGTTCCTTCGCCTCGTATTGCAGCAATAGGTAAAATTAAATCGCCAATTTCATTCTTCTTTTTTAATCCTCCACACTTACCTAAAAACAAAACTGCCTTCGGGTTTATGGCACTCAATAAATCCATTACCGTTGCGGCCATTGCACTACCCATACCGAAGTTTAATAATGTAATGCCATTTGCCGAAACAGATTGCATCGGTTTATCTAGCCCAATAATTTCGGCATCGTATTTTTCTGCGAACAAAGTTAAATAGTTCGAGAAATTAGTAAGTAAAATGTAATCTGTAAAATCTTTCAGTTCTCTACCAGTGTACCTTGGCAACCAGTTTTCTACAATCTCTTCTTTTGTTTTCATAAGCTAGTGTGCTAGTATGCTAGTGTGCTAGTATGCTCATAACTGAACCCGTTGCTCTAATTAGCACACTAGCACGTTAGCACACTAGCACACGAACTACGCGACTTTAAGTTTTCTTATTTCTGATTTGTTGAATTTCTCTTGAGCGTACTCAAGGCTTACGTTCAACTTTTTAATTTTATCGTTAGATGGAAGTTCGAACATGGCATCAATCATAATGGCTTCCATAATGGATCTTAATCCTCTTGCACCAAGTTTGTATTCCATTGCACGGTCTACCATAAATTCCAATACTTCTTTTTCAACGCTTAGTTGAATATCTTCATATTCAAATAATTTTTGGTATTGTTTAATGATGGAATTTTTTGGTTCGGTAAGTATGCTGATAAGTGTTTCTCTATCTAATGGATTCAAATGAGTAAGCACTGGCAAACGACCAATTAATTCTGGTATTAATCCGAAGCTTTTTAAATCTTGCGGGCTAACATATTTCAATAAATTATCTTGATCTATTTTTTCGTGTTTACGATCCATCTGGTAACCGATAGATTGTGTTTGCAACCTACGTGCAATTTTTTTATCAATTCCATCAAATGCACCACCACATATAAACAAAATGTTTTGTGTGTTTATGGCAATCATTTTTTGATCCGGATGTTTACGTCCGCCTTGCGGTGGTACGTTTACAATAGTGCCTTCTAAAATTTTCAATAATGCTTGCTGTACTCCTTCGCCTGAAACGTCGCGGGTAATAGAAGGATTATCACTTTTACGAGCAATTTTATCAATCTCATCAATATACACAATACCACGTTCTGCTGAAGCTACATCATAATCTGCGGCTTGAAGTAATCGTGTTAATATACTTTCCACGTCTTCGCCTACGTAACCAGCTTCTGTTAAAACCGTAGCATCTACTATACAAAACGGAACATGCAATACTTTTGCAATGGTTTTTGCCAACAGCGTTTTACCTGTACCCGTTTCGCCAACTAACACAATGTTCGATTTTTCAATCTCCACTTCATCGTCGCCTTTTTGTTGTGCTAAACGTTTGTAATGGTTGTATACCGCAACCGCTAAAATTCTTTTTGCATCATCTTGCCCAATAACATATTGATCAAGGTGTGTTTTGATATCTTTTGGTTTCGCTACGTTTAATGAACTGCTTAGAATCTTCGCATTTTGCTGCGTAGATTCTTCAGTTAAAATAGTATTAGCCTGTTGAATACATTTGTCGCAAATATGCGCATCGATTCCAGCAATAAGCACTAAACTGTCTTGCTTATTTGCTCCGCAAAAGGAGCAATGGATATCGCGGTTTTGTTTTGCCATTTTTATTTTTCTGTTTTTGGCGAGCCTACTAAAATCTCATCTATCATTCCGAACTCTTTAGCCTCGTGTGCAATCATCCAATAATCACGGTCAGAACTTTCCCATACTTTTTCGTATGATTGGCCTGAGTGTTTAGCAATGATTTCGTATAATTCTTTTTTCAATTTACCAATTTCACGAGCGGTAATTTCAATATCAGATGCTTGGCCTTCTGCCCCACCCAATGGTTGGTGTATCATTACTCTCGAATGTGTTAACGCAGCACGCTTGCCTTCTGTACCTGCGCACAATAATACTGCTGCCATACTTGCAGCCATACCTGTACAAATGGTTGCTACGTCTGGCGAAATAAATTGCATGGTATCATAAATACCTAAGCCTGCATATACAGAACCTCCTGGCGAGTTAATGTATATTTGGATGTCTTTTTTTGCATCTGTTGATTGCAAAAATAGCAATTGTGCTTGGATAATGTTCGCTACACTGTCATAAATCGCATCGCCCATAAAAATGATACGATCCATCATTAAACGCGAGAAAACGTCCATTTGAGCAACATTTAATTGCCTTTCTTCAATAATATACGGGGTAACATTACCCGGAACCATTCTATTTTCTACTCTAGAAATGAAATTATCTACCTGAATACTGTTGATTCTGTGATGCTTAACTGCGTAATTGCGAAATTCTTTTTTATCTATTTTCATATCTTAAAATTGTCTACATATAACGAACCAATTTAGGGAAAGTTTTGTAAATCGCAAATCGTGATTAGTGACTGGTGACTAGTGACTGGTGGGGCTAAATTGTTAGAAAAAGGGAAGTATATTTATAAATAGCATTAATCTTTAAGCAAAAAATGACTAGGAACTGAGGGTATATAGTAAAATTTATTTCAATTTCACTAATGTTCCGCCAGTCACTAGTCACTAGTCACTATTGAATAAATCAACTATTTCAGTTCAAGAAACTTATTGTAATCAATCTCCTTCTCATCCAAAGTAACGATGGTTTTTAACAAATCGAATACTTTTTGGCTTCTTACTTCTTCGTACAAGCGATTTGCTTGTTCGCGATTTTGTAAAAAGTTCATGGCATAAGAACTTAATTGCTCTTCTGTTAATGGTTGTGGGCTGTACATTTTGAATTGTGCATCAATTCTTTTCTTTGCTAATTCTACCACTTCTTCTGGAGCAATTTCCATTTTATTTTCAGAAATAATTTTGTTTGCGATTAATGTCCATTTAAGGTTTTTCGCAAAATCATCATACTGCTCTGCAATTTGAGTATCGTCTAAATTATTTTCGTTGGTTGCCTTTAACCATCTCTTTAAGAAATCATTTGGCAATTCCATGTTGAATTTAGCAACTCCGTACTCGTAAATATCTTGTTGAAGTTTACGATCTGCATTGTCTTGCATAATGCCAATTAACTCTTCTTTCATTTTCTCAATAAATTCTGCTTCGGTAGTAACACCACCTTCGCCATAAATTTTATCGAAAAACTCTTGGTTCATGTCTGCTTCTTCAATACGATTTACGTTTTTAACTGTTAAACGGAAATTCGATTTAAGATCTTTCGCTAATTCTTCGTCGATGTTTAATAAATGAGCAATTCTATGAGCATCATTATTGTATGCTTTTTGTAAATCTAAATCGATGGTCGAATCTTTCTTCAATCCGATTAATGATTTTTTGATTTTCTCATCTGTCACTAAATCTAAACGTACCGAAGCTGTGTGCGATATACCACCTTCGAATACCGAAGTATCTGGAGATAATTGAACTAATTCGCCATATATTACATCGTCGTTTAATTCTACCGCTTCAGGATTAGTCATTTTACCATAACTTCTGCGGATGTTTTTTAAACGACCGTTCAACGTTTCATCGTCGATGCGTACTTTGTAATACACTAATTTATCTTTCGCGCTGAACGACTCTTTAATTTCTGGTGCAAGTCCCATTTCGAATGAGAACTCGAACTCATCTGTGAAATCCCATTTAGGTTCGTAAGCATCGTCTGTTTTAGGCAATGGTTGACCCAATACTTTTAAATCTTGCTCAGTGATGTAATTGTTTAATGAATCCGATAGTAAACGGTTAATTTCATCAACTAAAATACTTTTACCATATAATTTTTTGATGTGAGAAGCTGGAACCATGCCTGGGCGAAAACCTGGCATGCGTACTTTTTTACTCTGCTCTTTAATTGCTTTTTCTACTTGATCTAAATAATCTGTAGGAGCTAATTTAATTTTAACTACTGCGTTTAATTGATCGATGTTTTCTTTTGTGATATTCATGATATACTATTTTTCAATTTTAAAAAAATAAAGCCTTGTGTGTGCAAGGCTTTTATTTTGTGCGGAAGAAGGGACTCGAACCCCCACGCCGTGAAGCGCCAGATCCTAAGTCTGGTGCGGCTACCAATTACGCCACTTCCGCGTACCTTCTCAACAGTAAGAATTAAATCCTTCCATTGAATTGGACTGCAAAGGTAAAATTATTTAAAGAAAAATGGAAATATATTTTCGAATACGAATTATGATAAAGGCTAGGCTGGCTACATGTATAAATACACTACCAATCAAACACTTAACAATTCTTGCATGTAGGCTGCTGTATGTTTAAGCCTAGAACCGTACCAAGAAAACAGCTCCCCGTCTACCAATTGGATGCTTGCGTTTGGGCAAATTGACTGTAACTCTACTATGTGTTTGTTTTTAAAGGGATATGGCTCAGATGAGAGGTAAATGAGGGCTGGATTGAGTTTCTGCAATGCTTCTGCCTCTATTTCGGGGTAGCGACTGTTATTAGCTAAATATGGAGCAATGTTAACAAGCCCCATTTTTTGCAATAAATGGTCGATAAAGGTGTTTTCGCCTGCCAACATGTAAGGACCACGCCAAATGAAATAGGCAACGCGTTTTGGTTCCGAAAGTTTTGGTAGGGTTAAAAAGTTTTCTTTTATCTCCGATACAAGTTCGTTTGCTTCAACACTTTTAGTAAAAACATCTCCTAAACTAAGCATCATCTGGTATGCATCTTCTAGGGTGTAAATATCGCTGATCCAAACCGGAACATGCTTCATTAGCTCTTCAATTTGAAGTTGTTCGTTTTCTTCTTTATTTGCAATTACAATGCTGGGTTGTAAAGCTAAAATCTTTTCGATGTTAATGGTTTTGGTGCCACCAATAATGGTTTTGTTCTTTATGGCGTTTGCAGGGTGAATGCAGAATTTTGTAATGCCTACAATGTTTTCAGCCAAACCAATGTCGAATAAGAATTCTGTTTGAGAAGGCACTAAGGATACAATTTTTAAGTTATCCTGCTTAAAATTTAAGCTTAACGTTCTTCCTAACTGGTCGGTACAAATCATTACTCTGCTGCTCTTTCAAAAACTAAGTTATCTTTTTCGAATTTCACTAATTGATGAGGGAATGTTTGTTCGAAGTAATATACATTGCTTTTTGCATCATCAAGTTTAACTAAAACCTTGTAAACATTAGTATTTGCTATGCTCTCCGCTCTCATACTTACATCGGCTTTATATAATTTGAACGTACCAATTCCATCTATTAATTGAGATTCTAACACATCTACTGTAAATTTAGTAGAGTCGTTAAAATTTAAGGCTCTTAAGCAAATTGGCAATTGATCTTCTAACAATGCATCTTTCGGAAATACTTTATCGCCAATGCCTTGTTTATCTAAATAAGAATCGTATTTAAGGGTAATTACACTTTTATTGTTGAAAAATGATTTATGAGTGATTCCCCAAGCATGCGAGGTGGTGCTTGTCATTTTATGCAATACCAATGGGTTCATACATAGTGTAGCCATTTGTGCAATATAAGCGGTATCTGTAGTGTTATTGTATTTTTCGATGGAAGTAGTTAACACCTTATACAAATCTGGGCGTGCAGTGCTTTTTGTTTGTACATTAAACTGGTCGTTAAAGGTTTCTTTACGAGTTGCATAGCTAAGGATGTAAACCTTATCATTATACACCGCTTTATAAATATTCTTTTCGAGCTTTACACTGTCCCAATATGCATTATTTGCAAATTCTTTATTAAAATGTTGATGAATGGAATTAAAATAAGTTTGTCTACTATCAAACTCCTTTTTGGTCTTGCTTTTAGCGAATTGTATAGAGAACCAAATAGCAAATAAAATAGCTATACCGCCAAATATCGCTGCAATTTTAACTGCATTATCGAGAATTCTTTTCGGTTTTTCGTGTCGGTCTGTCATGGGGGCAAATATACAGATGAATTGTGAATTGTGAGTTGTGAATTGTGAATTGGGGGAAAGATTGCAAATTGGAAAGGTATTTAACTTGGGTCCTTCAATCGGTTGATTTTTTTTTCAATACTATAAATTTATAAATAAAAAAGCTATTTACTTTATCTTTTCTATTGAATGAATGCTACGGATTTTACTATTTGCTTTACAGTTATTTTTCGCACCATTTTATTTCTAAATTTACAGTATTGATAGAGAGTAACTTAGTAGGGAAATGAATTGTGAGATGTGAATTGTGAATTGTGAATTGGGGGAAAAATTGCAAATTCGAAACCTATTTAGCTTGGGTCCATCAATCGGTTGAATTTTTTTTTCAATACTATAAATTTATAAATAAAAAAGCTATTTACTTTATCTTTTCTATTGAATGAATGCTAAGGATTTTATAATTTGCTTTACAGTTATTTTTCGCACCATTTTATTTCTAAATTTACAGTATTGATGGAGAGAAGCTTAGTAGGGAAATGAATTGTGAGATGTGAATTGTGAATTGTGAATTGGGGGAAAGATTGCAAATTGGAGAGTTATTTAGCTTGGTAACCATCAATTGGTTGAATTTAGAAAGCCAAAGGTGCAACTCATTAAATAGAATTTTGTCTGTTTAATCCGTAGCAACAAGTATATAGAAATCAGGCTGTGACTAGCTTTTGGATTTCAAAATTCAACCAATTGGAGAAAAAAGAAATAAATAAGAAAAAAAGAAAAAGTTAATAAGGGCAATGAAACACAAACCCTACACCAAAAACATTTTCGATAGTAATGCTTGGATCGTCTTTTAAATATTTTCGAATCTTCGTAATAAATACATCTAAACTACGTCCGTAAAAATAATTGTTTTCGCCCCATAAAGCTATCAACATTTCGTCGCGTTTTATGATTTTATTTTTATGTTGATATAAATAATTGAGTATTTCAAACTCTCGTTCGGTTAATCTTTTCTGTACCCCATTTAATATTAGCGATTGGTAATTTACACTCAACAAATAGGAGCCAATTTCAACATCCACTATATTAGTATGCAACTTTGTAGAATTAGTTCTTCTGGTTAAGGCTAAAATTTTGCATTTCAATTCCTCTTCATCAAATGGTTTGAGAATATAATCGTCGGCACCAATTTCGTAACCTTTTAATTTATCTTCTTTTAATGATTTTGCAGTAATAAATACAATTGGGATTTCTTGGTTTTGTTTCCTTATCTCTTTAGCTAAAGTAAAGCCATCCATTATTGGCATCATCACATCTAACAAACAGATATCAAACTGCTTGGCACCAAAGGCCTGCAAGGCTTGTTCGCCATTGCTACATAAGTTTACTTCAAAACCTTCTGAGCTTAAATAATCCTCTAATAAATATCCTAAATTCGAATCGTCTTCGGCTAGTAAAATTTGAATAGCAGCTTTATTCATTTCTAAATTTAATAATAAATGTGGTACCCTGCCCTAACTTACTTTGCATTTCTATACTTGCCTGATGTAATTCTATTATTTTTTGAACATAGGCCAAGCCTAATCCAAAGCCTTTTACATTATGTATATTGCCTGTAGGTATTCTATAAAATTTATCAAAAATTTTAGATTGATGTTCTTTATCAATACCAATACCTGCATCTGAAATTTTTAATTGCAATATATTTTCATGTGTGCTGGTTTCTATTCTGATGTTCAACACCTCATCTGAATACTTAATTGCATTATCAATTAAATTACATAATGCATTTAACAAATGTGTTCTGTCTGCTGTAATTACAGGATTGCTAGCATTTAATGCTAACTCTACCTTACCATTTTTATTTTCAATTTGTACACTCATGCATTTAAGCATATCATTAATTAAATCATGTAAATTAACAGTTGATTTATGAAGAGGAATTTCACCTCTCTCTAAAGCTGTCATCCCTAATACTTGCTCAACCTGATTGCTAAGTTTATCATTTTCTGATAAAATTATTTCTGAATAGTGTTGCAATTTAGTATTTGATGATACACTCTCTTCTTTCAACATCATTTTACTAGCTAAGGCAATATTGGTTAAGGGTGTTTTAAACTCATGCGTCATGTTATTTAAAAACTCCGTGGTATGTTCTGATATTTTTTTCTCTTTTAACAGAGATAAAATGGTACGCCAAAATAAGATAAGTACAATTAAGATAAGCACCACAGAAGAAATAAACATACTGCCCATTTCAGCCAAAATAAATTGTTTTTTTGTTGGCAGAATAAGTTTCAACTGTAATCCATTCATCCCTGCTTTATCGTCGATCGACTTACAGAAATGATTATTCATAAATGCTTTTGCATTTTGTTGCTCTAGTGTTTCTTGTTTTGCTAATACGAAGGTGTACTCAATATGAAAATTGTAATAATTCATAAAATGATTAAACAATGAATCTATTTTTTTAACGTCCGCATCTTCGAGTCGGGCACTAAGATGATTAGAACTATCGGCTTCTATGCATGAAGTAATACGCTCGCAGGTTTCCATATCGGCACTCAGCTCTTCTGTTGTTCTGGAAAGCACCATGTTTGCTTTCTCATTAAACATGCTCTCTTTAATTTTAGCAGTTTCTAAAATCCAGTTTACTTGAATAATCAATACAAGTAGCAAGGCTATTGAAGAGATACTGATAAATAGATATGTTTTGTTTATTTTCATTTGTTGTTACAAAATTAGACAAAATGCTTGGGAATTTGGGATCATTAACAAGTTATTAACAAAGCAATAACTACTCAATAACAAAATAAAGGATAAATTGACTCTACTTTTGAATTGTATTAAAAACAATAATAACATCATGAAAAAATTAATTTTAACATCTACAGCAATTTTATTAATTGCATTTACAAGTTCAGCAACTGATAAATGCTCAACAAAGGAAAAGAAAAATTGTGCAACAAAACAAGAGTGTAAAACTGAAAACAAAGCAGCATGTAGTTTTTCTCCAGAAAAAAAATGTAACACAGCCGATGCAAAATGTAATATTACTTCAGCAAAAAAGACATCAACAAAAACTGAACCTTTAAAAAACTAAACACATGAAAACCACAATGAAGCTTGTATTAGTACTAATGATAGGTATTCTTACTAATACAGAAATTTATGGAAGTATAGTTAGTATTAATACAGGCGGAATTGATGAGGGAGGAAGGAAAATAGAAAAAGCGAAAATAGAAAAACGGGTAAGTAAGTTGGCGAAGGCAAAGATTACTATGCCGAGCTATTCGAGTATACGATGTATTTACGAAGATGGCAATCATAATATTTGGATTGGTACAGATGGCGATGGTTTGTTAAAATTTGATGGTAAGAAATTTCAGAAATTTACCATTAAAGAAGGCTTAAGTGCAAACCATGTACGCAGTATAATACAAGATAATGTTGGAAATTTTTGGATCAGCACTATTGAAGGATTAGATATATACAATGGAATGTTTTTCAAAAATGTATTATCTAATAAATCTACGGGGTTTAAATATGCTAATTGTAGTTTTAAGGATAAAGATGGCGCACTTTGGTTTGGAACCCATGATGGTGTTTATAAAATAAAAAATTTCAACATTGAATATATCTCAATTGCTAAAGAAGCAGGTAATAAAAAAACAAATCGTGAATACTCTGTTCACAGCATTGTACAAGATAAAAAAGGAACCTTTTGGTTCGGAACGGAATATAATGGATTATGTAGATACGATGGAAAACAAATAAGTTTCATAAGAGAAAAGGGTTTGGTCGAAGGTTCCATCCGAAGTATTATAATAGATAAACAAGGTTTAATGTGGTTTGGAAACAGTACAGGCTTGTATACCTATAACGGTAAGGTATTAATAAACATCAGCGAAAATGTTAAAGCTAAAGAACTCACAAAAGTATGGTCTATTAAAGAAGATGCCATGGGTAAAATATGGGTTGGCACTTATGATAAGGGGGTATGGACCATTGATGGTAGTACCATTCATAACTTACATAAAAATGAAGGCTTAAATACTGATGGTATTCGAACCATATTTATTGATAAGAAAAATAAAATGTGGTTTGGAGGCGAGAACGGGGCCGTGTTCGAGTTTAAAAGAAGTTTATTTGAAGAGGTGTTTTTGAGGGATAACTGTTAAAGACGCGGAGGCGCAGAGGGGGTAATGTGAATTTAAATCAATTGAGATGAAAAAAATATTTTTTATAGCGATATTAATAATTGTGGTAAGTGGATTATTATTTGCAAGTCTTGAAAATAAAACCGAAAATTTAAAGTCATCCATTTCAAAGGCATTATCTATTGAAGAAAAGAAAGCTGCCATGAAAAAGTGGGAGGCTACTCCGGAAGGAAAACTTTTCAGAGAATGGGAAGCTTCTGCAGAAGGTAAAAAAGTACAAGCAAGTGCTAATAAAATAAGGAAGTCAGTTAATGATTATACAATCATGGAGGGAATCGTAAGCTCACTTTCACTTCCACCAGGTTCAAGGTTAGGTTTCGGAATAATGGTTAGGATTAATGAAGAGGATTATATTTTGGCATTTGGACCAGAGAACACTGGAAAGAAAATTTCTAATGAATTTGAGCAATTACACAGCCTGAAAATTAAGGACAAAATTAGAATAAAAAGCCATCACATATCGAAAGCACCAAAGTATGCATATCCAATAGTTTCGGGCGATTATGTAGAAAGAGATGGTGAAGTAATTTATGCGCGTGTATATCCTAAAGGAGGGTGTTAGTTACAAGTTAACTATTTTTTCACTTTAACCTCTATTGCTATCAATACATTATCTGAAAGAATCATACTGCTTTCTCCAACATTAAAATCTAACCTATTAATGCTAAACTCGCCTTTAAATACTCCATTATTATCATTTTCTGAAAAACGGAATGGTACAATAACATCTTTTGTTTTATTTTTAATGGTAAGCTTAAAATAGCCTTTAAAGCTACCATCCTTTTCTCGTTTAAATAATGTAGCTTTCATATTAATTTTAGGAAAAGCTTCTACATCAAAATACTCTTTCTTTCTTAAATGACCGTCACGAGTATCGTTTTTTGTATTAATAGATTTAGAATCGATGGATGCATCAATTGAATTACCATAATTTTTACTTGGATCAAATATCATTAAACCTGTTACTATACCAAAGGTACCATCAACTGTAAAGCCAGCATTTTTAATTTTTAAAGAAACACTTGAATTAACAATAGTCCAAGAAGTATTTGCAGGCTTGAATGAAAAGCTCATTAGCACAATTACTAACAAGCAATATAATTTAATAATATTTTTCATAGTAGATTATTTAGCGTTAAAAGGAGAAAATGAAATTCCAAGCATACCCATTAGAGCTTTGTTTCTCCACCTATCATTATCCAATCTTAATTTATTATCTGACGTATATTCTGAAAAAGCAAAGCTTGCACCCGTTTTAATAGCCCATTTTTCATTAAACCAGTATCGGAAATACAACTCCGAGTTTAAAGAACCAATATCGTTATCACTTACAAGAAGTAAATTGAGTTTTGTAGGACTAGCCATTTGCTTAGTATTATTATCGGGTGATTGATAAGCTATATAGTCGCCGGTAGTTTTAGCACCAAAAGTAAAACCAACAGCATCAATGTTAAACCCTACATCATATTTACCTTTAAAAGTATATTGCAAATTAATACTAACATTTAATGAATTACTTTGCGTTCTGGGAATGAATAATGTATCAATATTTTCCTCAATAATTTCTGTAAATAATACTTGAGGGCCCGTTTGATTAGAAGTTAACTTTGCAGGTGCAGTTTGAAAGTATAAGTTTCTCCCAACTTGTGAATTAAATCTTAGTCCATAGCCAACTTTGAATTTTTTACTCTTTGATACTGAATGCATGTGTACCCAAGATAATGCCCAAAGAAATTGATTTCCATTCGCGGCTAAGGACAAGTCATAAGTGTTATTAAACTTATAACTATTATTAGTTATGACGGTTTGCTGTGCAAAACCTATATCACTATATGATAGACAAATGATTAGTATAACTAGTATTTTTTTCATATAAATTCAATTTATTATTTGTAAAATTAAATAGAACACTATAATTAAAATGTCATCTTGGTGACATTACAAAAAATATTAACAAAAAAATATCATAATTAAAATGCTTCAGCAAATACGAGATATAAACCTCTTGAATCTCGAGTGAACCCATAGTCAATTCTTAAATTTGTATTTTCCTTTTCATTAATTCGAATTCTTAAGCCCACTCCGCCATTAACATGAACTTTATTGTTAGAAAATTCTGAAAGAGAATTTGCAACTGAGCCTACACCACTAAACATTGCAACACCAAACCATTTGTATAATGGTAATCTGAATTCGTGTTGCAATACATACATATTGTTATCTCTATAGCGTCCTTTCATATAACCTCTCATAAACCTGGCTCCTCCCATTGTTGCCATCATTCTAAAAGGCACATCCCCATTATTAAAAAATAGATAGGCATTACCATTCCAAATCAGTTTACCGAAGAATGTGTTATATTTCCTTGCATCAAGAATAAAGGATGTAAACTTATATTTACTGTTAAGAAATTGATCAAAATATTGTAGTGAGGTCTCCAAATATGCTCCGTTTGCTGGGTTGAGTGGATTATCCCTACCATCATAAATTAAAATAGGCCCAAAGCCACTGGCAGTATAGCCCATTCCTCCGGGTAATAATTCCGACATTTTTGCTGAATTGACGTCAATATTTTGATTGTATAATTTTTGGTATTGATACTCAAATCCAAAATATAAATTAGTGTTAATCTTTCTTAAATTTTTAAGTTGTATTCTAATAATATCGAAAGAAATCATTAATTTATCGTTAACTGAATTATTATTACCAATACCAAAAAAATATTCAGGATATCTACTATAATCAATAGAGCCGGTTAAAAAGTAGTTGTTATTATTTAACCAAATTTGATAATCATTTTCAATTGAGAACTGCTTATTCAAGGTATATGAAAAAAAAGTTTGCGTATTTGATTTTCTATTTAATGAATCAAATTTATTGGTATAGAAATGGGAATAAATAAATGCTCCAACGCCTAATCTAGTTTCAGGCGAATAAAAACCATATGGTAAAGCGCCAAATTTTCTTTTAATAATTGTATCACTAGGAATAGAATAAACATTATTCGTTAGGAGAAAAAATACAAAAATTTTGACTAAAATACCTTTCATTATAAAATTATAAATGTTTCAATAGTTCTTCCACACTTAGACGTTTTTTATAATTTGAATCAAAGTATCTAAATGAAATTTCTCCTTTTTTATTTATAACATATACAGCAGGTACAGGTAAATTGCTCCCATTACTACCGTTGTTTTTCTTCAGATTTATTCCGTATGTTTTATACTTCATATTTGTTATGCTATCAAGCTCAAATGCTACTTTATAGTCTGTCATAATTTTAATCTTATCATCAGAGATTATTGAAAAACTCACATCTGTTTTTTGCAATGTTTTTTTAATATTTTCTTGATTTTCTGGGGTGATGGCAATTAATTTAGCACCAGATTGCGTAATAAAACTAATAGAATCTTGTAAGTCACTTAATTGCTTATTACAATAAGGACACCATTCTCCTCGGTAAAAAATTAACACAACAGTCTCATTCTTGAGTATTTCATTCAACACAATAGGTTTTCCATTTTGGTCGATACCAGAAAAATTAGGTGCGGAATCGTTCAGGTTCAACCCAGATTGAGAATAAGAATTTGAAACAATCAACAAAGAAAAGAAAACGACAATTATAGACAATGCTTTTTTCATAACGATATATTTTTACCAAACATAACACTAGTCAAATAAAAAAACAGTCGCATATACGACAAATACTAAGAAAACAGATTCTTGTATAAATAGTGTCAAGGAAGTACGAACAAAGAATTAAATGTAATATTCAATTACATCTTTTGAATCTTTTCTTTTTAAGTCGGGCACTAGTGTATTTTCAGCAGGATACCCAACTGGAATTAATAAAAACGGCTTTTCATTAATTGGGCGCTTAAGTAAGTCGATTAAAAAGTCCATAGGACTAGGAGTATGAGTTAGGGCAACTAATCCAGAATAATGAATAGCCTCTAATAAAAATCCACAAGCCAAACCAACAGACTCATTCACATAATAATTACTTCTTTTTATACCATCGTTCAAATCATATTTCTTTTTAAAAACTATTATCAAAACAGGTGCTTCTTCTAAAAACGGCTTATGCCAATCAGTTCCTAAATAGCTTAAGTCCTCAAGCCATTCTTTAGGCATTCTCTCATTATAACTTTTATACTCCTCTGCTTCAGCTGCAACTCTAATTTTCGATTTCAATTCCGGATTAGTAACTACACAAAAAGTCCATGGTTGCTTATGTGCGCCTGATGGTGCAGTAGATGCAGATTTGATAATATTTTCAATCACAACCAAGGGTATAGTCTTGGTAGAAAAATCTCTTACCGTTCTTCGTTCGTTAATGTAATTGAAATGCTCTTCACTTCTATTTATCAATTCTTCTTCTGAATACGATTTTGGCGTATATGTTACAAATTTTGCTTTCATATATAATAAGTTCAAAATTTAGTTCCGTGTGTTAATGTAATAACTTTTTGAAATAATTTTGGTGATTTATCAAGTAATTTAATAGTAAAATGAGTTAAACTATTTCTATTTAAAATTTGCTGTAAATAATAACCGGCTTTAATCCGAATTGAAAAGTTCTTGCTCCATTGGTCAGTATACAATGAAATA
The DNA here is from genome assembly GCA_943371235.1 of Sphingobacterium thalpophilum. GTDB lineage: Bacteria > Bacteroidota > Bacteroidia > Sphingobacteriales > Sphingobacteriaceae > CAJBVG01. The sequence goes on from CALRTZ010000013.1 coordinate 16,594, forward strand.
GCTTCTGCCTTCGAAATTTTTTTATTAAATAATTCGTTTAAGATAGATGCGAGTAAATACGAGGCTCTCATTCCCATACTCATACCATTTCCGCAAAGTGGTGCAATTGTACCTGCTGCATCTCCTAATAAAAAAATATCATTTTTATAAGCTGATTTGCTTTTGAAAGTTACATTACTTACGGTTAAAGGCCTATCATACAAAAACTCAGAATTTTCAAAAATTCTTTTTAAAAAAGGATTCTTATATAACACATTTTTCTCCATTTGTTGTATATTGTTTTTGTTTATATTGAGATTTTCTGCAGTGGTTAAATAACACAAACAAAATTTATCTCCATCAACTTTAGAAATCCCACAATACCCATTCTTGAAATTATGTAATTCAATTTTGTTACTCGGAAAATTTGTTTTAATATGATACTTTACTCCAATATAACTAGGGACATTATCATTAATAACTTTATCATTAAATAGAGGATTATGCTTACCAAAGCTACCACAAACAATTTTTGAATTAAAAGTACCAGAACTAGTTTCTAAGTAATAAATATCATTTATCAATTTTAAACTATTTGCTTTACAGTTTTGCTTAAGTACAACCCCATTGCTTTGTGCTATATTAGACAAACTACTATCTAAAGTGTAACGGCTTATACCAAAACCTCCCATCATAAGTGGAGACTCAACCATATTGCCGTATACAGATGAAATACCTAGTTTATTTATATGTGCAATGTCCATACTTTTTAAGGGCAAACCTAAACTTTCTAAAAAATTCCAGCTTTCGTTAGAAATATATTCACCGCAAACTTTATGAAATGGATATTCATTTTTTTCAACAACTAATACTGAATGATTTAATTTAGAAAGTTGAATTGCTAAACACAAACCAGCTAAACCCCCTCCCACTATAATACAATCATAATTTACATTATTCCGCTCCATAAACTATAATTTCATGTCTAAAGGCCCATCTTCTATTGATATCATATCTTTTGGAGTTAGAAGTTTTTAAAATATCTTCCCATTCTGAAGTTTTAAATCCTCTTAAAACAGATAACGGTGCATCGTTTTTTACTAAGTAAGATTTAGAAAATAACTTAGACAATAACTTAATTGCATAATAAGCGAAAATATTTCTTTCTAAATCATTAATGATTAACAAAATCTTATTCGTGATACAAAATTGTATGAGTTCAACTATTTCTTTATTATTTAGATGATGACAAAAGAGACTAGCATGAATAACATCCACCTTTGAAATGTACTTGAATATATTTCTATAATCGTCGCAGATAAAATTAATTTCTTTAGATTGTTTTGAAATTGAGTAATCTATACAACTCTCTTTTATATCAATTCCAATCAACTTACTATTTATATGTTGTTTAATACTCCATTTACGAATTTGTTGTAAAGAATCTCCCCCACCACTTCCGATATCAACCAAAACCATTTCAGCATTTGATGATACTACTCTATTCAATGCACCTAGTGTAACTTTATACCCTCCTAAGTATTTATTTATAACATCTAATTCATATAGATTTCTATATAAATGGATGGGTAGAATAAAATCACCATCTAATAATTCTTTTTTAGTTGATCTATTTTTAAACATATTCCAAAACCATAGTTTCGATACTCAATCCGGGTCCGAATGCAGCTGTAAAAATTCTTTCACCAATATGAGGTGTTTTGTTTAACTCTAAAACATCTTTTAAAACAAATAAAATAGTTGGCGATGACATGTTTCCATAATTACGTAATATATCATATGAGCTTTTCAATTTTTCATCAGTTAAATTTAATGCGGCTCTAAAATCATCAAGAATTTTCTTCCCACCAGGATGAATTGCCCAATAATCAATTGTATTAGGACTTATAGCAATACGATCAAGCAACTTTTTTATATTTCCATTAATTAATTTCGACACATATGATGTTAAATTAATTACAAAACCTTTATCAGTAACACGCCATGCCATATCATTAACACCACTAAGTAGCAATGCCGAATGAAATGATTGGACTTTAACATTATGGTTATCATAAGAAGTAGACATTTGACTGCTCACAATCATTGCAGCAGAACCATCTCCAAATAAAGCAGATGAAGTAATATAATCATCACTATAATTTTTTTGAAAATGTAATGTTGATAATTCTGTACAAACAATTAATACAGTTGCCTCTGTTCGTGAATTACAAATATCATTAGCCTGCTTCAATGCAAGGACTGCCGCATTACATCCCATAAAGTTAATACTACTTCTTTGTATAGTATCGCTAAGCTCTAGCTCTTTTATGATTTCAATATCTAATCCTGGTGCAGAAAGTCCAGTACAAGTAACTGTAATTATATGGCTTATTGAATCCTTTATAGAATCAAAATTTTTTATCTTTCTAATAGCCTCTAGAGATAGGTGACAAGCATTTTGCTTATAATGCATCATTCTGATATCTATACTTGGCTCTGGCAATAAATACTTATTCTTTGGGAAGAATGTGAATTGCTCTGGTTCTAATGAAAAATCATTAAGAACTGAATATCGAAAATCAATTGCTGCACTAGATGATACTTTCTTGATTTTACGTTTTACTAATATATCATCTATAGAGTTCTGATAGAAATTTGATAATGTTTCTTGAGCATGTTTATATTTCGGAACAGCGGTTTGTATATCTATTATATAACTCACAATACAAGTTTTAGATAAATAAAAAATAAAAAACAACTGTTCATACTAGCAGCAGCAATGTAATTCATTAACATTGCTGATTTAAAATTTGCATTACTCTTATCTTTATGAACCTTGATTGCCCAAATGAAGAAGTAAATAATTACTGGAAGAAAGAATAATTGTAAAAAATAGAATAACTGAATATTTCCTAAGTTTAAAAAATATAAGAAGTAAAATAGATTACACAAAACAAACATGATTCCAGTAAAATAAAAAGTACCATTATAGCCTAATTTATAACTAAGTGTAAAAACCTCGTCTTTTACATCTTCTTTATGCTGATAAATCTGGGTTAATGGATATGCACCTGCAATTTGTAAAGAACACGCTAATAATATATACATGTTAGTGTCGGAGAAATCAAAACTCAAATCTGTAATACCTACAATACTCATGTAATAAGTAAATCCACCTTGAAAAAAAACAACAATTAGAAACCCTATAATAGGGTACTTTTTTAATCTTACAATTCTAGAGCTATATGCTTTTGATGCTAGAGTGTATAGAAAAATACAAATTGAAAACAGGGTATTAACAAAAAAATACGAAAGTGCTATTGATAAAATATCAAATATAAGTGTGATATAAAATAATTTTTTAGTTGGTAGTGGTGGATTTGCCAAACCTCCAATACTAGTTGTATCTTTATCGATATAGCTATTATAACCGTTACTAGAAGGATAAACTAAAATATGTATAATAAAGAAAGACCATATGAAAGTCTCCGTATTAATCATTTTCGCCTGACTTAAAGCCAGCAAATAAATTGGCATTAATAGTAGTGAAAATGGTATTCGTAATAATTTAATGGTATTCTTATCAAATAATTGATCCTTAAACATATTTCTTCTTTAATCTTGTTTTTTGTTAAGGTAATTACTTTAATGGAGCATTACCAAATAAAACAGAGAAATCTTCACACCAAATTAATACAAATTTATACGTAGAAGTATTAATATTTGAATCTAATGTGTAAGAAAAATTCCCTGAAGTAGATTTCAATTTACCTAAATCTACAAAACTAGTATTTGTTGTTGAAGTTGATAAATAGACCCTTAAATCTGGACCATTGCTTGTTTTGAAATTTTCAAATACTATGGATTTTGTATTATTCTGTGTATACAATTTAACAGCTCCAGAAGTGGTGTAAGAGTTAGAACTAAATACTCCTTCTGAAATAAGATTGCTGCCTGAAGAATTAAATTGCTCATTAATTGGATCAACATCCTCTTTTTTACAAGAAGAAAATGTTACGATTAGCAGTATTAAATAAATTATTTTTTTCATGGTGCTTAATATATTTATCATTATTTGATAAAATTAATAAACAATGAAGAAAAAAAATGTCGTATAAACGACAGAACGTATTATAAGCTATTTATGTCTGGTATAATCACGATTTTCCTCCCTTCGTATATGATTTTTCCATCTTGAACTAATTTATTAATCACACTGGTAGTAGTTTGGCGGGAAGAAGCAGTATAATCAGCAATGTCTTTATGAGTAAGTACCATTTCCATTTCTAATTTGCCATTTACCATTTTCGCATGGTAACTTGCATACCTTTTGAAAAACTCGGTTACTCTTGTAAATACATCCTTAAATACTAGGTCCTCATACTTTTGTTGGAATGAAATTCTCTTTTCGTTTATTAAAGAAGAATACTTAATAGAAAGGTTATTGTTATTTAACAAAACCGATTTAAACTTCTCTACTTCAAAACTACATATACTTAGTTCATTACTCAGCACTTTTGCATATTGATCTTCTATATGATCTGAATTTGAGTTCAAACTTATATATCCAAATATATCATTTGCAGTTAAGATTTCAGTTATTACTTCCTTTCCCTCTCGGTCTTGATGACAGATTTTCAATATTCCATGCTTAATAGTATAGAGTCTTTTTTTATCGACATCAGAAAAATATATTATATCATTCTTTTTACCCTCTTTAAACTTAGACATAATACAAAGCGCATTTACATCAGTATCAGAAAGCTGGTCGAAAAGCTTATGATTTTTTAAATACCAATATTTAGTTTCATCTTTCATTATTGAAAAAATAATTTATAAAATCCTATTTAAATATGAATAATTTAACGATGAATATCGGAAAAATATTTTAAACTATTATTTAAAATGTTTAACCTAGATTATTTGTTTATTTTCGACTAAATCAATGAATAATAATGTTTCACCTTCATTCTTCATCTACAATTTACTCCTCTTCCAATCAACACTTATATCAGAGCCTTCGGCTAAAAATAATGCCTCGGGAATACTATGATCTAAAAAAGCAAAATCTTTCCCATAATTATCTTCAAAATTACATTTTACATCTGCATTTAATACTTGGTAAGTTTTCCATCTCGGGTGGTTAATATTATAAGACTCTGTAGAAGTATCGCTTACTTTAGAATACCCAATATAATGCTCAAAAATAAATTCTTCGAAACTACCTTCTAGAATGTCCCTAATTTCATTTTTTGCTGTAACTTCAACAGTGTTCCATTTATTTTTAACTAACCAATCGTACCTTATCGTTTTAGAAATAGCATTTTCGGACCATTTATGTTTTGTTGGAATGACCACGTAATGCTCTTTATAAAGCAAGTTTGCAACTATAGCCACTGCCTTATAAGGAACTGTTTCATTAATAAATACAACACCTCTATGTATTTTGTTATTCAATTCCTGTTTTACATAAAACCTTAAGTTCACTTCTTCAAAGGTGCCTAGTAAAGGGATTGGTACTTTAAAGATTTTTACATCCTTAAACAAAAAACCAACTAAACTGACGTACGCTTTATTATTGAAAAGATCTAATTCAACTCCACTAGGGAGATATTTTTCTAATACAGCAGAAGGCACTTCATAATTTGCCATAATAAGGTTTTCCCACTTTGCCGTTAGAAATTTTGTCATGTGATTTATCTGTAAGTAAACACTGGGCATTAATAAATTGTATAACAAAAGATTGATAGAATGGTTTGGAGCGGAGAGCTTAGAGCAAGGAGAATAACATTGTGTTAATTGTGTGTACTTTGAGTTCTTTGTGAGATTTTTATTTCACGCAAAGATGCAAAGGAGCAAAGACTCTGTGAACTCAGTGTCTCTGAGTCTCTGTGTTTAGGAAAAACGAATTAGCGAACTTGCGAATTTACGAACTAGCGAGGTTTCGGACTATCGGACTTTCGGGTTTTCGGATTCTATAATTCTATATTTACTTAACTTCTTGTCTCCAAATTTTTCAATTAACCCTCTCGACACTCCGCTTAGTAAATCTCTACTAGCGGTAGCGGTTGATATATCATTAAAATAGTTGAGGTAATCTTTTCTTGTAAACTCAATTTTGCAATTTTCTAAAAACAATTCCATCCGTTCTAACTCATTCAATTTTTTTGTCGAATTTCCCAGTAAATCTGACAAAGATTGATCTAGCACCTTCAACATAAATTCTATGAAAACAGTAGATTTTCCTTGTTTATCGGCTAATGAGAGAGCCTTATAATATTGTTTCTGATTTTTAGCTATAATGGTTTCAAAAGGTAAGAATTCAAATATTGGGTATTCCTGAATTAATATTAAGGTTTGCCATAATCGACCCATTCTTCCATTACCATCTAAAAAGGGATGTATAAATTCCATTTCATAATGGAATACACAGGATTTAATTAAAGTAATTTCAGATTTATCTTTTAGGTATTGAAATAATTCTTTCATTAAAAATGGGATGTTTTTAGCAGGTGGAGCTACATGTTCAACTTTAGAACCTTTAATAATACCCACTCCCTTTGTTCTGTATTTACCCTCGCCCTCAATTAATCCATACATCAACATTTTATGTGCTTTCAAGAAATCCTTTTCAGACTGAAAATTAAACTTATATAGTTCCTTGTATATCTTTGAAGCATTTAAAACCTCCTTAATATCTTTCTCCGGACCTACTATTCTTTTATCATCTAACAATGCAGTTATTTGCTCTTCAGTTAAGGTATTCCCTTCAATACTTAATGAAGAGTGAATTGTTTTAATTCTATTTTGTTTGCGAAGTGTAGGGTTTTGTTTTATTAAGTATTTAGCATTCACTGCTCCAATCTTTTCAGAAATAGAAACAACATATTTTATGATTTCTGGAGTTAAATCGTAGGGTGGTTTCATATAATGATAGTATCATTTGATAGTATCAAAGATAATGAAAAATTGGGAAATGCGAAGTGGTGAAGTTTCGTCCTTTATGTCTATCGGACTGTTAAATATAGCTCACAGAGTCACACAATGTACGCACAGAGTTACACAGAGAAAATATTGTGCTAATTGTGCGTACTTTGAGTACTTTGTGACCCTCCTCAATAATTCACACAAAAAAAGGGAGGAAATAGTTCCTCCCTTTACAAGATTATTTTATTGATTTTATTTCTTTATGAACTTCTGATTAATGTTTTCTGAAAGCCCAAATACTTGTAGCGTATACATTCCTGAAGGGAAATCGGCTACAGGGATATTGTTAATTTCATTACTCATCAAATTATTATTTTCATAAATAATTTTTCCAACAACATCTAAAACACGAACTTGAATTTTAGTAACATCCGCATTAGAAATCATAACATTTAATATCTCAGTAGTTGGGTTAGGATACAAACTAACACTAGGGTTAAGATCCACATTGCGTTTCACTGCAATTACATCAGAGTATTTAAAATGATTGTCACGGTCTACCATTTTCAAACGGTAATATTCTATTGCATTTGATTTAGTAAATGTTGCATCGTGGAATTGATATTGATTAATTTCTCTGCTGTTTCCAGCTGCAGTAACACGCGCAATATTTTCGAATGTTTTGTCTGTATTTAAACGCTCTACTTCAAAATGACTTGAATTAATTTCAGAAGCAGTTATCCAAGTTAAGGCATTGAAATCTGGTTTAGCAGAACCAGTGAATTTAAAGAGTTCGATAGGTAAAGGGCTTCCTGCAACATGATCTGCTCCTTTATAAGGAGTACCTGTTGTCGAAGGTCTAACATCCCCATCAAAGTCATCAGTTACAGTTGATACAAGAACTCCATTTAAATTTGCTGATCCAAGAGAGGCACCAGTTATATGTAAATCCCCGTTTGCTTCATCAGTAAAATTGATATCAACGCTATTACTGTTTGCATCTCCAGCACTCGAAGATTGAAATTGTGCTAAGGTTGCATCTGTTGTCCATAATCCAACATTGGCTGCTACACTGCTGAAATAAGTATTAAAATTAGCAGCAGAGGCAGACCAACCTGTTGCAGGTGTAGAAGCAGTATTTGCAACAGCATAGTGTTTTCCTGTACCTCCAGATCGCTCATTGATGAATATATTATTTCTCATTACAATGGTACAACCAATCGCTCGGTTAAAACCAAAAGTATTGGTTGAGGAGGAGGCGGTTCCACCAATTCGGATGCTGTTAAATAGTATATTTTGAGTTGTCGAAGTAGCGGTATTCTCCCATAAACCTCTAATAATTGGGTCATTGCTATTGGCAGCATTTGTTATGCTGATCATATTATTTACAGTGGTCCAACTACCATTAAATAAATGAATGCCAACAATTCCACAAGAGGCATTATTTGAATTATTTGTCAAGCCATAAATTCTATTTCTACCAATGGTTCCAGCAGAACCACTCCCACTAACGACTATTCCTCCACAAAATGTAGCAAAACCTGAACCACTTGATTGCAAAGTAAAAATTTGATTCTGCGTAATTGATTGAGTAACATTGGTGCTACTTGAAAGTATGCCAACAACTGCAGGTGCGGAACTTGAAGTAGCAGCTGTACTTGCCGTAATGTTTTTAATAATGTTTAGTGAAATTACAGGAGTTCCACTGCCTGAGTAAACAATACCTCTAATTGTTGCTGAAGTTCCAACATTCGATCCAACAATATTTGCAATTAAATTATTACTTACGGTTACGGCAGAAGTGGAGGAGATGTTGATTCCTGTGGTGGGGGATGTGCCTGCAGCAGTAATGCTACTGGCGGTAGCCGTATGTCCAATGGTATTTCCGGTAGAGGTTCCAACATTTGCCAATCCACTTGTAACTTCAATACCTGTAAAAGTAGCGGAACCTGTACTAGTTAAACTAATGTTTTGAACTGTATTGTTTTGGATAGAGTTAGCAGTGGTTGTACTACCTGCTGTGGTTATCCCCTTGAAAGTAACAGCAGCACTATTTACCCAAGCTGTACCCCCGGCGCTACTTGTATTTCCTCCTATAAAGTTACCTGTAATGGTATGCGAATTTCCTGTTTGAATAGAAATACCAGTTTGTGCAGTTGAAGTAGAGGTACTAGTTGCATAAAAACTGTTCCCAGTTAGGGTGCAGGAATTGGCAACATTAGTAAACAAAATTCCGACAGCACTAAAATTAAAAATATTATTGTTGGTAACGCTGACGGTATTCAATGCAGAATTGGAGTATACCGCATTTGCTGCTTGTCCAACAGTTCCGGTAGAAACAGCATCTCTAATGTCATTATTAGTAATGGTTACATTATTTGTACCTGTTGCGCCAATAATAACAGAACCTCTAGTTGCTGTAGTGGCGTTTGATTCTATAATAGTATTTCTTAAGGTGGCACTTAATGAACCATTGGTAAATTGTATGGCTGCACCTGTATTGGCTGGGGTTGCATTGGTGTTACTAAATGTTAAAAAAGATCCTGAACCACCCGAACGCCCATCAATACTCACATTATCGGCTCCATTGATATTAATCATCGGAGTTCCAGAGCCAAGATTTGGTACAGATATAGTTCTCATTACATTGGTACTTGGCTGTATGGTAAAAGTGAAATTGCTATTAAAAGGGTCTTCGTTTAATGCGTTTAAAGAATTTGTCCCATCCTCTGTAATATCACTCGTAATATTTACAGTTATGTTGCCTGTAATTATTTTTGCATTTACATCTGCAAAAAAGCCACCTACCCCCCCTGTTAAGGAAGTATAGGTTTGGCCTGCTCCAACATTAAAAGTACCACTTAATGTTGCAGCAACAATAGTATAAGTATTTACGGTAGTAGATTTAGCATTTATGTTTTCAACTGGAGGGTTTCCGCTTGCTGTTGCGCCATCAGGGGTTGAAGAAAAATTATTCGCGGCATCTTGCGCCACAACAAAATACTGAATGGTATTTCCATCGGCTACCGAACCTCCGTTTATAATCGAATAATCGATGGTAAAAGAATAAGGACTTGTAGAGTTTGAGGCAACTACAAACTTCCATCCATTACTTGCAGAAGTGTTTCCTACAAACGCATCAGCATCGGTTGATTTTTTGTAATATATTCTAGGTTTTGAAGTTCCAGAAACACCAGTGTTATCTGTTATGGTTGCAAAATTAGTCAACACTCGGTTGGAAGCTGTGCCACTTGTTAAATTGGTATAGGTAATGCTTACCGGACTTCCATCAGAAGTGGTGAAATTTCCTGCATCCGCTCCAATGTCATGCGCAGTTAAGCCCGAACGGGTGGACCCGTCAAAATCATCTGTAACTGCTGCAATAGAAGCACCATTGGCTTCAGCTGCAGTTGTTCCGCTGATGTGTAAATCTAAGGTAGAACTATTCCCCAATGGAGCCACAAATCCAGGATCTCCTTGATGCGTGAGGTTGTCTAAACCTGATGCAGTTCTCCAGGCACTCAGCGTGTAATTTGTAGTGCCATGTCTGATTAATGTTCCCCCTGTACCATTTGCAAAAAGCAAATTGGTATTGCTTGTTAAACCGGTTGGTAAAGGCAAAGTTCCAGCCACAAAATAGGCAACATTTAATCCTGTTCCACTGGTGTTGGACCTATTATTTACAAAAATATTATTTTGGAAAGCTCTTGTGTTGGATGTTTGTGCACTATTAAATGCAAAAGTATTGGTAGTGCCTGAAACAACTCCAGTACCGCCAATAAATACGGAGTTATGATAGAAATTATCTGTTCCTAAGGGCTCATTAATTCCTCTAATATCATAAGCTGCAGTTAAAGAAGCACCAGTCTCATCCAATCCTAAACGGATCATATTGTTTTGATAAGTAGTAGTTCCAGCCGTAACACTTATTCCATAAATGATACCAACACTAGAAGTGGCAAGTTTTAATGAATGGATTAAATTTCTAGCCACTACGTTTGTTCCAGTTGTTGGTCCTGAATTATTCAAGCCAATAATTCCAGTTACAGAAGTGGCATGTGTATTGGATAAAGTATGGATGGTGTTTTGACTGATTGTTAAACCAGCGGTAGTGGATGAATTGGAAATACCAATAATTCCAGTAGTAGTACTTGTACCGGTTGCGTTTGCCGAAAGAGTAAAATTTCTAACGGTATTGCCAGTAATGGTAATGGTGCCAGAAGTAGTCAAAATACCTGTCATTTGGTTACTGCTATTTGCAGAGGAAGGCACATAGGCATTATTCAAATTAGCGATTGTATTGTTAGTAATATTTATTACTGCTGATGATGTATTATGTATTCCTCTTGATATCTGCGTAGTGCTACTTGTAGATGCATTGCTCGCATTCATGCTGTTTGCTGTGGCAGTACTACCAATGGTATTGCTGCTCACCGTGGCAGTGGTTGCGGCCTGGACCAAAATTCCTGTTAAAGTATGTGAAATAGATGTTGTGTTGCCCGTTGTGGTCATTGATCCAATACCATTGTTGTTGACGAGGTAGGTGGCGGTACTTCCATCCACTACAATGCCATAACTAATAGCCCCAGTAGTTTGAGATTGCACTGTAATGGAACCTGTTCCGGTGGTGCTTCCAATGGTATTTGCTACTAGGTTTCCAATATTTACACTGCCGGTTACCGCATAAATACCGCAAAAAATACCCGGTGCTGTGCTAGCCCCTGAGCTAGAAATCACATTAAAATTGGCAATGGTATTTCCTTGTATGCTACTTGCAGTTACAATTCCGCAAGTGATGGAAAGTGCTCTATATCTGTTAGCAAAATTACCGGTAACTGTCCATGCAGATCCTCCACAAGAGGCTGCACTTCCGCCAATAAAATTATTGGTGATTGTAAAATTATTTCCTGAAGATGAGTTATTGATAAAAATACCATTCATAGTAGATACTGCTGTGGTGGTTCTACTTGCTGTTTGGTAAATGCTATTGGCGGTAATAGTCCAATCGGTATTACCTCCTGCTAAGTTAACTCCAGCAACAGTAGATACAGTTGTAATAAAAAAATTAAATATATTACAATTAGAAATGGTGTTTGAGCTATTGTTTGTGGCAGTAGTCGTAGTGGTACCCGAAGAATATACGCCATTGTGTGCAGCAGTTCCTGCTGCAGGAGCTGAAGTAGCACCTGCACCGCAATCAATGTCGCAATTGTCGATAAGATTGTTGTCGTTTCCATTCGCTCCTGTAGTGGTGCTGAAATTAACTACTCCAGAGGTGTTCGAACTAAACACTGCTCTTAAAATCGCAAATTTAACAGTATTACTGCTGCCTTCATTAATAAATCGAATGGCTGTACCTCCAGTTGCGGCACTTGTATTGGCAATAATTAAATCTTTTGTGCTACCCGTTCCATTTACTCGTCCGTCTAAAATAACATTTTGTGCTCCATTTAAATCAATGGTGGCAGTGGTATTGGTTGAAGTGATTGATAAGCCAGTTACAGAAGGACGAATGGTTAAGGTATTTGTTCCGCTATTTCCAATAATATTTCCAATGGTTAATGGGAATGTTTCTACGGAACTTACATAATCAGATTGCAAAGATAAAATAGTAGCACCTGATAATCCATTTAATGTTGCCGATGCAATGGCTGCAGTTAAAGAGGTGAAATCAGCTCCAGCAGCACCAATTGTTTTGGTGCCAGAAAAAGAGGCTGCATTGGTTGCTTGACTTCCTGTTAAGGCAGTGCCGCCAATTTCTTTCATGGCATAAATTTTATAATGATAGGTGGTAGAGGCTGATAAACCAGTAACATTATAGGTAGCGGTGTTTGCAGCTAAAACACCACTAGAGTTAGTAAATGTAGTACCTCCATCAGAAGAAATGCAAACGATGTAACCTGTTTCATCAGCAGCGTTATCTGTCCAATTGATAGTCATGCTTCCAGCACCTAAGTTTGTGACAGCAAACCCTGTAGGGGCTGCTGCCCCTGCGTTTGGTGTAAAAGTATATGCAATTCTATTTCCGTCCGATGCTCCTGATAAATTGGCAATAAGTGCACCATCAGCAATAGAATTTGGACTTGGACTTGCGTTTGTTTGATAAGAAGGACTTGCTCCTATTGTCACAGAACCAACACTTGATGAGGTATTGCTTGATGAAAAATAAATGGTCCTAGATTGACTACTACCATTATTATGCATGACCCCATATTTAAACTCAATTTTACCAGAACTTTCGTAAAGTAACGTTTGAAATTGAGAAGAAGTTCCGGCTGTAGTGCTGTGTGGAATTCTAAGCCCATTATATTCAATAATTAAAATGCGATTTGGAGCAGATCCAGTAACTTTATATCTTACTTGTCCATCTAATAATTGCAACCCATTATCTCCACCCAATGCAGAAATTAATGGTACTGAAGCAGCAGGGCTTTGACTAGTTCCTCCAATTACTGTTGAGCCAAGTCGAACCTGACCGTTGGTATTTAAGGAGAATTGGGTATAGATATTTCCCATAAAAGGAAATTCAAACCCAATGTTTGTAAGTGCCAAAGAAACATCATCACGATAAGTACCAGTTGCAGATAATTCTGTAGTTCCGGAACTCATGCTTTCTAAAGAAGCAGTAGTACTTGAACTAAAAACATAATTCGCTGTACTTGCTTGCGCATTAACTTTTTGAGAAAAGAAAGTAAAAAGTATTGCCGTTATTAATAATAAACGTAGCGTAAAAGTATTCTTCATAAAGTTTCTTGTTTGTTTCAGCCATTAAGATAAGAACAAAAAAATGTTAAATCAAAGTGTTTAGTATAAGTTTCATGATTTAATGACCTGATTTTTAGCTGTTTTTAAAGAAGTGTTTTAGTGGCTTTTACTGATATTTCTTGAATTATTTACTTTTCCTATCGAAAATCAATTATAATTCAGTGTATTTAGATGATAATAGTATAATTGCAGAAAAATAATTTATTCTTTGTAAATAAATTTGAATAATCGAATTAATAAATTGAGGAAATTTTAGAAGGGATTACAATCGAATTAATTCAATTTCAATTGATATATTAAAAAAAGAAGAAATAAAAAGAAATAAAAAGAAATAAAAAGAATGCTCGATTTCTTTTCTAAAATGCAAATTGGATTTACTATAAACTATTAGTTAGTAGAAAAGTAAGCTATATAGTTTGTATTGAAATTAAAACGCCCTTTGAGATATTAGAAAAGAGCGTTTTTAGTACCCAGCGCCGGAGTCGAACCGGCACGGTTTCCCACAGGTGTTTGAGACCAGCGCGTCTACCAATTCCGCCAGCTGGGCATTGATTTATTCTTAAATCAGGTTGCAAACTTATTCAAACTATCTCGAATTCGCAACAAATATTTTTTTCTATACCAAAGGTCCTTTATTTTCAAGAGTATATCTTCTTCCCCTCGCTCATCATACTGCTTCGCAAAGCCTTGTATCTCTTGTTCTATAGCAATCTCTATGCCCTCTGCTTTCTGCTTCAAGCTATTTGTTTTATTGGCATCGGGCTCAAAACTCAAATCCATAATCTCCTCATTGATCTCCATCATCTCCATTAAAAAATCTGGAGGCAATGCATATTTCTCTTCTTCTACTAACACTCCTTTTGTTTTTAATAAATATTCTAGTCGTGTGTTAAAAGACTTCAGTACGAAAAAAGATTTATTATTGAGCGTAGAGAGCTCCAACATTTTTTGTTGTTCCTCTTCAGATTTTAATGCATGGAAATCCGGATGAAAATCTTTGCTGTATTGATAAAACATCTTCTTCAGATTTTCTTCATCAATATAAAACGATGGATTAATTTTATAAAACTCGAAATAGTTCATCATCAAAAGAAAAACTACTTAACAAACAATTTCCACAAATCGTTTCCAAATGCAAATACCATTAAGCCAACTAAAATAAAGAAGCCTACCATTTGCGCACGTTCCATAAACTTATCACTCAATGGTCTACCAATTGCCATCTCTATTAATAAAAATACAGCATGACCTCCGTCTAATGCCGGTATTGGCAAGATGTTCATAAAGGCAAGTATCATGGATAAGATACCGGTTAAGGTCCAGAATTTATACCAATCGAATGTTGCTCCGTAAATAGATGCTATGCCTATTGGGCCTTGTATTGCTTTGGTTGCATTTACTTCTCCTTTTACTACTTTGCCTAATCCTTTTACGTTATCGCTCAAAGTTGTCCAAGCTTTTTTAATTCCAATTGGCAATGCGCCAAAGAATGAATGCTCTATTTTCTTTAATTCGAAATCAATTTTAGGTGCAAACCCAATGGTACCTTCTGCAGAAACTTTTGTGTTTAATACTACTGTATCTGCATTTCTGAGTACTGCAATTTTAACTTCTTTACCTTTGTTGTTTGCTAATGCCGGGCGTAATAAATCCATGTACAATACTGAGGTATCGTTAAGACTCAACAGTTGATCTCCTTTTTTCAAACCTGCTTCTTCTGCCGTTTTACCTGGCAAAATACTATCAATTACTGCTAAAGTTCTTGGTAAATCGTCGATGTAATTACTACGGCCTTTATCTGATATTTTTTCTACAAAATCTGATGGTACACGAATGTGTATGGTTTCATTGTCTCTAAAAACATCTAACACTCCAGAGCCTAAAATAATTTCAGAACTCCATAAATCCGAATATCTTTCTAAAGGCTTACCATTAATGGCCAACACTTTATCGCCCGATTTTAATCCAATTTCTTGAGCCAATTCATAAGATACAATACCATGTTTTGCTTCGGCATTTGGAATGTACGATTCGCCGTAGCTGAATACCAACATCCAGAAAATGAAAATGCCTAATAATACGTTTACGGTAACCCCACCAAGCATCACGATTAAACGTTGCCATGCTGGTTTAGAGCGAAACTCCCAAGCTTGTGCCGGTTGTTTCATTTGCTCTACGTCCATCGACTCGTCTATCATGCCCGCAATTTTTACGTAGCCACCCAAAGGCAACCATCCCACTCCGTATTCAGTATCACCAATTTTAAAGCTGAAGAGTTTAAATCCCCAAGCATCAAAAAACAAATAGAATTTTTCTACTTTAATTCCGAATGCACGCGCTGCTAAGAAATGTCCAAGCTCGTGTAAAATCACCAAAATCGATAAGCCCGCAATAAGTTGGGCTGCCATTATTAATCCGTTCATATTTTTTTAGATATTAGTAGTTAGTCTTTAGTCCTTAGACTTTCGAACGAGTACTAATTTTATAATTATTCTTAATTTTTCACTCCTTTTCCTCTCTAACGACTAAAGACTTAGTAGAGAGGCTGCGAATATACGGGTTTCTTCATCAGTATTAACGTAATCTGTGTAATTTGGATTTGCGATGTATGTAATTTTTTGCATACATTTTTCAATCAAATCCGACATCTCCAAGAAGCCAATTTTATCTTTCAGAAATGCATCAACGGCTATTTCATTGGCTGCGTTGAGGATACAGGCCATGTTCCCTCCTTTTTCTAGAGCATGAAAAGCAAAGCTTAAATTTCTGAAGGTTTCCATATCTGCTTTTTCAAATGTTAAGCTCGGATAATCTATAAAATTGAAACGTGGAAAATCTGAATCTATCCTGTGCGGATAAGCCAAGGCATATTGTATAGGTAGTTTCATATCGGGCAAGCCCATTTGTGCTTTCATAGAACCGTCTCTAAATTGTACAATAGAATGTACAATTGATTGAGGGTGTACGATTACGTCTATTTGCGAAGGGGCTAAATTAAACAACCATTTAGCTTCTATTACTTCTAAGCCTTTATTCATAAGGCTTGCAGAGTCGATGGTTATTTTAGCACCCATTACCCAGTTCGGGTGCTTTAAAGCTTGCGCTCTGGTAACTGTGCGTAGCTCCTCTATTTTCTTTCCTCTAAATGGCCCGCCAGATGCTGTTAAAACAATTTTCTCTATGGGGTTTGTCCATTCACCCGCCAAGCATTGGAAAATGGCTGAGTGCTCCGAATCTACAGGTAAAATATGTACATCGTTTTCTTCTGCCAATTTGGTAATTAAATCGCCAGCAACTACCAAGGTTTCTTTATTAGCAAGTGCAATTGTTTTTTTCGCTTTAATAGCGCTAATGGTCGGCTTTAATCCTGCATAGCCTACTAAGGCTGTAAGTACAAGGTGAATGGATTCATAGGTAACCACATCTGCCAGGGCTTGCTCTCCACAAAATACTTTTATATCGGTATGTGCGAGTAAATCTTTTAAGGCTTGGTACTTTGATTCCTCTTGTATTACTACCGTGTTTACATCAAACTCTATGGCTTGTGCCGCTAACAATTCTATATTAGAGTGTGCAGTTAACACTTCTATTTTAAACTTATCGGTGTTTGCTCTTACAACGTCTAATGCCTGTGTGCCAATAGAACCGGTAGAACCCAATATCGCTATGTTCTTCATTTAATCATTCCTCCCTTCAAAAACTCATCGGCAATTTTACGATCGTTTGCCAAACGTGGTACTTTATTTTGTCCGCCTAGTTTCCCTTGCGAACGCATATAATCTATAAAAGAATTTTTCTTAAGTGTTCTTATTTCTAAGGGTCGCAAAATGTTTCCTTCTATTAAATCGAAATAATAAATATTTTTTTGTTGAAGGTAGCTGTCAACTTTCTGCCTAAAACTTTCCATGTTTTGTGGTTCACTTTCAAATTCTACAAACCACTCGTGGTAAGGTAATCCGCCTTCTGATGGAGTTACTTGTGGAGCCACCGTAAATTCTATGATCTCTAAGTTTTCTTCTTTCGCAGCGGTCATTAATGCATACTCTACTTCTTCGGCAATTACGTGTTCGCCAAATGCTGAGATGTAATGTTTAATACGTCCGGTTACTACAATTTTATATGGATCTTTAGAAATAAATTTCACGGTGTCGCCAATGCTATAGCCCCAAAGACCTGCATTGGTATTTAAAATGATGGCGTAATTTTTTTCGAGTTCTACTTCGGCAATACTTAATCTGCTTGGATGCTCATTAAAATATTCATCAACAGGAATAAATTCGAAAAAGATACCAGCATCAATGTTTAACAATAAGCCTGGTATGGTTTGCGAATTTTGGAAAGCGATAAATCCTTCGCTCGCAGGATAGGTTTCTATGGTATCAATTTTTTCTCCAATACTCTGTTCTATTTTTGCTCGATAGGGTTCGAAGTTTACACCACCGTATACAAAGAGTTTAAAATTTTTAAAGATGTCTTTTATTTTTTTTCCATCTGCCTTTTCACTCAACTTATCAAAATACATTTGCACCCAAGGTGGAATTCCAGAAATGAGTGTCATGTTTTGATGAAAGGTTTCTTCTACAATGGCATCTACTTTTTCTTCCCAGTCATCAATACAATTAGTTTCGTAAGAAGGCAATCTGTTTTTTTGTAAATATGAGGGTACGTGGTGCACTACTATACCCGACAACCTTCCTGTTGGTATGCCTGCTTTATCATCCATCACCGGACTGCCTTGTAAGAAAATCATTTTACCGTTTACAAAATCAGTTTTACCTGTTTCGCGTATGTAGCAGAGCAAGGCCATTTTAGCTGCATCAATATGTGCGGGCATCGACTCTTTAGAAATGGGAATGTATTTTACACCAGATGTGGTGCCCGAAGTTTTTGAAAAATACATGGGCTTACCAGGCCATAAAATATTTTCTTTGCCTTTGGTAAGTTCATTTATATAAGGTTCACGTAGTTCTTCGTAATCACGAATTGGAATTTGTTTTTTAAAATCATCATATGTTTTAATTGAACTAAATGAATGATTTTTTCCGAAGAGTGTATTTTTTGCTTTTTCAATTAATTGTGAGCGTACAGCTTCTTGTATTTGTATTGCATTCTTCTCCCAGCCAGCCAATTTTTTTACTTGCCAGGCAGCGTAATATTTACTGATGAATGCTTTTAAGCCCATTATTCGTTGTTACTAATCTGAATAGAGTCTTCTTCGTAATTTTGTTCTAAATTTCTGTATAACAATATCAACATTACAACCGACATTGGTATAGTAAATAACAGACCTACAAAGAACATTAACAAGCCGATAATGTTTAACAATAGGATACTTATTAAAGTAAGCACTATGTAAAATAAGTATCCTTTGGTAATTCTTGCGCTGCGCATTACGGCTGTAAAAGCGGTTTCGTTCTCTTTATCAATTACAATATAATTGGCAAACTGCAAGCGGAAGTATAAAATAATGGCAGGAATCGCTAATAAAAACAACACCCCTATGCCATATATAATTTCTTGAGAAGAATATTTCGAAGCATTTTCTGCGTTTAAAAATAATTCAGAAAGCATGCTGGTAATGTTTGTATTAATAACTCCTATTGCGCCCATTAAAAATATAGTTATCATAAACACTACTAAAAATATTAACGCTACTAGTAAGCCTGATGAAAAGTATTTTAACATTTCCGAAAGTTTCGGTTTGATGTCTGAGAATTCTGGCTCTCTACCATCTACAATTGTTAATACTAATTTTATCAAGGCAACACCCATGTATAATTGAAAAGCAACCGACACGATGTTTGCTATCAAATTCATAACAGGCACTGCTGCGAATGCTGAAGTAATAAAACCGATAATCATCGATAGTACGAAAATACTGAGTATAGCACCAATTAAAATAAGTGCGTGTTTTTTAGTTAATGCAAATGCATTTTTAATAATTTCTATCATATATTAATTAGTTAATATTGCTTTCGCGTAATTTTCCCAGCTTAATTTTGATGCTGTTTCTGCAACATTTTCTCTATTAATCGGGTGCTCAATCATTCTGTTCATTTCTTCGGCCATCGAATTTACATCTCTGTCTTCTGCCAAATATCCATTGTAACCATGTATGATAGTTTCGGGGAAATGTCCAACTTTTGTGGCTAATACTGGCAATTTAAAATTGTACGAAATCGACTCTACACCGGATGGAGTAGCGGTTAAATAATACAATAATATTGCATCCGAAAGTTGAAAATATTTGTGCACCTCTTCGTTCGGTACAAACTCATTCATTACGTACACCTTTTCTTTCAAATTTAATTGATCGATTAATTCGAGTGGTTTGTAATTTTGTTCGTTGTCCGAGTTTTTTAAGAAAATAGATTTCGCAGTTTTAAACAACACATTTTTTACTCTGGTAGAAAATTTTCCTTGATCGAGTGTATTCCAAAAAGATTCGCCCACTACCAATAAAGAAACATCGTCTCTTTTATCAGATAGTAGTTTAAATGCTTCTATGGTTTGATGTAATCCTTTGTATTTACGTATAAATCCGAAGAACAAAAATACATGTTTTTTCAAACCTAATTTTGCTTTCTCTCCTTCTATATCAAAATCAGGATTCGGTTTAAACATATCATAAATAGGGTGATATAGTTTAATTACATTTCGTTCTTTTTTGTTGGTAGATCTTTTACCGTCTTCGGTTACAGAGTACTGCAATTGCGGAAAGGTTTCTTTTAATTCATCTACCGTTTTATAAGCGTGTGCAATATAAGTGTCGGCAATTTTTAATCCGTAATTGCTTAAATATTTATCAATAGAACTTGCTTCCTTTTGAACGACCAAATGCAAATCGATGATTACTTCTGCATTGGTTTTCTTTTTTAATTTACGACAAATGTATCCAATAGGTAAACCTTGCACAGCAATGGCCCATTGAAAAATAACTTTATCTGCTCCTAAATTTTTTATAAAACGTACGGTTTCATTCCAAGTAGCAGGGTTGTTATAATTGGTAATGTAAGTAACTTTTATGTTCGTTCCTTCGAGCTGATCTGCTTTACTTTTACGATCAATAAAATCTCTTGGAATAATGGCAGGGTATTGTTGTGTCCACGATACAATATGCACTTCATGCCCAAGCTTATCTAGCGCTTTTGCTAATGAAGTGTTGTAATTTGCAATGCCTCCTTTAAACTGTGGACCAGGACCAAATAGTACTATTTTCTGCGCCGCCATACACTCATCTTTTACAATAGCTCTTGCTATTTATTTTTTGAATTTTCTACTGCTTTGTTATACACTCTTCTCATGCCTTCTTCTAAAGAAATTTTCGGTTTCCATCCGTATTTTTCCAATACATAGGTCATGTCTGAGTGACGTGCATGCACTCCCACTGGTTTATCTAACAATGGTTTTATGGATGGTTGGTAACCTGCGAATTTGGTGAACAAATCTATAATTTCTAAGAACGAGAATAATCGTCCGGCGCCAATGTTTATGGCAGTACCATCAGTAATATTATCCATTGCTAAAAATATAGCGTCAATGCAATCATCAATATGTACAAAATCTCTACCTTGTTTACCCGAACCCCATACTTCAAATGGATCTTCTTTTTTTGCAGCACGTGCTGCAATTGCAGGTACTGGGTAGGTTAAATCTTGATCTTCGCCATAACCAGAAAACGGACGAACACATGCTACCGAAATGCCATAGTATTTTGCAGCTATGCGCGCTAAATATTCGCCGGTAAGTTTAGACCAACCGTAGGTCATGTCTGGCTTACCAAGATTATGATCAAAGTCGATGTCGCTTTCTTTCAAAGCAACGAAATCTGTATCCGATTGCAAATCGATTGGATATGCAGCAGATGAACTTGGGTACATCACTCTTGCTGGTTTGTGGTTACACACCCAGTAGAAAAATTCTGCATCAATTGCTAAGTCAATAGCCACCATCATTGGGTCGCCATCTATTTTAGCACGTCCACCAACAATTGCTGCGAAGTGAAATACATCGGTAAATTTATCAAATTCTAAATCGTATGTTTTTTGTAAATATTGTTGATCTTCGGTCATTGCATTTAACAACTTTCTGAAATCACCGTTAAAAAACAATACTCTTCCGTTTTCAAATACTTCTAAGTCTTTTATATTTTCCGTTTGGTTTGTTAACCATTTTGATGGATGAATACCTGTCGATAAATTATCTACAATAATTACTCGATCTGTGTTCATCGATAAGATTCTCTTTACTAGGTTTCTTCCTACAAAACCGCATGCCCCCGATACTAGATGATACTTCATTTTGAATTGTGAATTGTGAGTTGTGAATTGTGAATTATGGTAATTTGTTAATTTTGTGTAATTAGGTTATTTGTTATTGAGTTATTGAGTTAATTAGTTATTGAGTTATTAATTTATAAACTGAGTGATGTGCGAAATTCACAACTCACAATTCACAACTCACAACTCAAATTTTATCTTCGATTTTATAATGATTTCTCTCCGGCGAATTTCTCCCCACCATTTCTGCTAAGAAACCGGTTAAAAACAATTGTGTTCCGATAATAGTCATTACTAAAGCGATGTAAAACAAAGGCTGGTCGGTAACGTCGCGGCCCATGTGTATGCCTTTATAAATTCTAAACAGTTTTTCGCCAATAATATATATTGATATTAAAAAACCGGTTAAGAACGAAAGTGTACCGATGGTTCCGAAGAAATGCATTGGGCGTTTCTGAAATTTACCTACGAAGAAAATCGATAATAAATCTAAGAAGCCGTTTACAAATCTGCTTAAGCCAAATTTAGTTACTCCGAATTTACGTGCTCTGTGTTCTACAACTTGTTCTTCAATTTTTTTGAAGCCTGCCCATTTTGCAATCACCGGAATGTAGCGATGCATTTCGCCGTACACTTCAATATTTTTTACAACTGTAGAACGGTATGCTTTTAAGCCACAATTAAAATCGTGTAGGTTATTAATTCCCGACATTTTACGTGTAGCCCAATTGAATAATTTGGTAGGGATGGTTTTAGTTATTGGATCGTAACGCTTCTTTTTCCAACCCGAAATAATATCGAGTTTCTCATCCTTCATGCGTTTGTACAATAACGGAATTTCATCCGGACTGTCTTGCAAATCGGCATCCATCGTTATTACAATGTCGCCTTGTGTGGCTTCAAAGCCAACGTTTAAACCAGCAGATTTACCGTAGTTTCTGCGGAACTTAATTCCGTGTACACAATTGTTTTTTTCTTTGAGCGATTGTATTACCTCCCAAGAACGGTCGGTACTTCCATCGTCTACAAAAATAATTTCGTACGAAAAGTTATTTGCTTCCATTACACGCTTTATCCAATCGTGTAATTCGGGCAAACTTTCGTCTTCGTTGTATAAGGGTATTACTATTGATATGTCCATTTAAATTATTCGAATATTGGGCGCTTTCTTTTCATAATAAGCGCGATGATGAATGCAATGATAAATCCAAAAGCAGAACCTTTTAAGAAATTCCAGAACATTGCGCTCGCAGAACTTAAGTCCATATCTTTATCCATTTGCTCTAAGACCTTATTGATGTCTTCTTCCGAACCACCAAATTTTTGCATCATCTCTACAGTTGTTTCGATGGTTTTTTCTTTTAAAATTACTGGTAAATTAGGGTCAATCCAATTAAACAACGCGTAATTAAATACTGAGTTTAAAAAAGACGCAATTACATAAATTAGAAATGCTGTAAACAATGCTTCAGATAGAGAAATGAATCCGCCTTGTGCAGTTCTCACTTCTTTTACTCCCATCACCAATACAAAAATTAATACTCCTAGACCAATAAAAGCTGCCCAAGTGTTTACTAATAATGAGGAATCTATTACGTATAAAATAATAGAATAAATTACTACCACAGCTGCTCCAATACCCCCCCATTTAACTGAGCTAGATCTGAAGTTAGAAACTGCTTTTTTTTCACTTAATTCGGTGTTTTCCATAACAATAATTTTGTGTGCAATTTAGAAATTTTTTGGAAATATGGCAGTTCCGTGGTAATAGCCATATATTCCGGCTAATGCTGCGGCATCATAAGATGGATTTTTACTAAGTTTTACATACTCGTTAAATTCCTGCTCGTCAAATATTGGATTGGCAAAAAAGCTCATTAATGGGTAAAAAACAGGCTTTATCTCATCATTTTCGGGTATACTTTCGTAAACACGAGCAATTTCAGAGGTTTCTGCTTCTACCAACATCTGGTTGGCAATTACTTGCTCATAAATCTCGTACTCGTCCTGAAACTCGTCCTCGTCTATCAATAAAAACTCTTTTAAGAAATGCCCCAATTCCGGCTCTTCTTCGTCTTCATTACACTCTCTTAGGTATAAAAGCAGGTTCAATAATTCAGTTCCTCTTTCTATGGTTTCATCTTCAATTTTCTCCCATTCTGGCGAATCCAAATAATCTTCTTCTAATCGTTGAGCATCTGTACTGAAAAAATGGATGAACAACATATCCACTAAAATTTCGCGTATCGAATCTGCATAAGGGTAATTGTCCATCACCTCGTCTAACTTTTTCAATTTCTTAATAAAGTCTGGCTCCCCTTCAAATGCTTCTACAACTTTCGTGTATAATTCGTTGGCATTGTAACTGGCTTTTTGCGATTCTGTCGAACCTTTCCAACATCCACCTACGATGGCTTCTATTGCTTGTGATACTTGAACTTCCATTATACTTGAATTAGTTGATTGTTGTTAATTACGATTTTTACTTTACCTGTTAGCACTTGGTTGTACAAATTAGAATTCTGCGATTTAGATTTGTTCGTTTTATCGTCGAACTTCCATGTTTCGCTTTCATTGTAAATACATAAACAGGCGTTTGTATTTAGCTCGATGTTTGCACTTGGCAAGCCTAATACCTTGCGGGGATTAGTACTCAGCGCTTCAACCATGTCTGCCCATTCTAAATTTTTAGCCGCTATGCGCAACAATTGTGGTAGAGTAGTTTGCAAACTCAGCATGCCTGTTTCTGCAATTTCAAATTCTACATCTTTATGTTCTTTTTCTACGGATTTGTGTGCAGTAGATATTGCATCAATGGTTCCTTCTTTTAAACCCTGCCTTAACGCCTTAATGTCTGTGGCGGTTCTGAGTGGCGGACATAACTTAAAATTCGAGTCGAATCCTTCTAACACGGTTTCATCATAAGCCAAGTGATGTACAGAAACATCTGCACTTACTTGCACTCCTTTTTTCTTTGCGGCTTTTATCAGTTCTACACTTTTTGCGGAACTAATAGTTGTAAAATGCACTTTAGCCTCTTGGTATTCTGCCAAAAACAAATCACGTTGAACCATTAATTCTTCGGCTAAACTAGGGTTTCCTTTCATACCTAAGATGGTACTCATTACGCCTTCGTTTATTTTCGCTTTGCCTGCTATGTTTTTGTCTTCTGCAAAATTTATAACAAATGTATCGATCCCTTTTGCGTACAACATGGCTCTGCTCATTAAACCTGCATCTTGTATAGAACGGTCGGCATCAGAAAATGCAATGGCTCCAGAGCGTTTCATATCAAACATCTCCGTCATTTCCTTGCCTTCTCTGTTTACACTTAAGGCTCCCACACAAAGGGCGGTAACTAAATGTTTTTCTGATTTATTGAGCAAATACTCAACATCTGCTTTGTTTTGTATACTAGGGTTAGAGTTTGGCATCAGCACAACATGCGTAAAACCTCCAGCCATGGCTGTGTTTAGGGTCGTTTGTATATCGTCGCGGTGTTCAAATCCGGGCTCTGTTAAGCTACAATTCATATCTACAAAACCTGGAGATACGCTGCAGCCCTTTAAATCATATGCTTTTACACCTTCTGCCTTGATTGATTTTCCAATTTTCTGAATTTTACCATCTACAATTAATAAGTCGACAGTTTGTTGGTGCCAAGTTGATTGCTTGTCGATTACTTTTAGCGATTTGAGTAAGGCCTTCATTCTATGGATTTTATTTTTTCTGTTGTAAATATCGGTCTCCGAAACGAATTAGGAGGATTTCCAAGCCTATGAAAAACAGTGCCAAAATAACACATATTTTCCATAATCTACTTCCAAAACTCTCATCGTTTATAAACTTACTGATAGAAGCATCTCCAGGCTTCCAAATCTTTGCTTCTTCGCCTATCTTTTCTTCAAGCTCCGTTTGGCTCAAGGCCAACATATCCGACTCTTTCCTATCTGCATTAAATGCAAATTTAGCACTCAATTTTCCATCAACATTGTACTCGTAAATGCCCGGTTCTTTTACCTGGTCGGCTACATACATTTTGTAATTGCCGTTTACGTTTCTAATTTCTGGAAGTATGGCATAGCTTGCTTTTCGCAATTCTTTCTTCGCTTTTTCGGAAGTGTTTGCGTTTCGTAAAGGGATGGCGTTGGTTGTGCCAATGGTGTATGCAATATTATCTGAACTGTGGTGCATGGTGCCTATGCGTAATAACATGGGTACTACCAATGCATGTTTTGGCAATTCGGAGAAGTTTGGTTTTAGAGGCATTGCAAATTGATACACTATGCCTTGGTTTACCGAATACCTGTTTAAAAGAGATTGCGAATTTGCCAATTGCATTAATACTTCCGGACTGGCACCTTGTTTATCAAAAGGTAAATAGGCTTGTACATTGGGTAAATCAAATCGCGTATTTTTTTGTCCCAAGAAAATATCTTTAAACAAATCACTGTTTTGGTTTATCTTTTCAATGCGTTCGTTTATATTTTGAATCGATGTGTTTTTTGCTAAACCAAAACGGGTGTTAAAATCGTTTACTTTTAAATTGGGTTGAGCTGAAGGGAAGGACACAATTACTTTTGCTGCCTTTAATTGTTTTTCTAATTCTGATAATAAACCCGTGCTGAATTCATCTACTTCATCTAAAATTATCACATCACAATTATTTAAATAGCTATAATCAACTTGTAAATAATTAAACGTTTTGATGTTGAAAAAAGGTTCTGTTTTGTAAACTGCTTCTGCATAACCTGTAGCTTCTGAACCTTTAATAATGGCTACGTTCCTGCTGTTCTCTATGTTGTAAGCAAAGTAATATTGATTATCAAAACTCAAGGATTGATCTTTTAACTTGATGCCACCAGACTGGTAGCCCGTACTTTTATTTTTAAATTTAAACGTATCAATGGCAAACGATTCTGCATCAATGGAAAGATTGCCTACTCCAATTACTTGTTCGTTAAGTACAATTTCATAAGGAATATCTGCCACATCAGTGCTTGAGTGGTTTTTAATTTTTATCAATAAATTTTCTTGTGAACCAGGGAAATGTAAGGGAGAATAAAACCATACAGAATCTACCGAAATGTTTTCATTGCGTTTACTTTCTAATACTATGAACTGCCAATTTACAAGTGTATCTAAACTATTAGCGTTGTTATTATTTATAAACGATTGCTGGAAGTCTGAAATAATAAATGCAGTTGCATTGTTGGTTGCTTTTTCTTTTAGAAGGGATAATTGGCGAGCGCTAACTTCTTGAAGTGTGCGTACCTCCGGTCTAATTTTAAGCTCTGCCAAATTTTGCAAAAAATTATCGCGATTTAACCAACGTTGTTGGTTGCCCGAAAACTCATTACTTAGCAGTTGGAACTCATCATTTATACCATATGATAAGGCTATTTCTTTGGCTTTTCTTTTAGCGTCATTTAGAAGAGTACCTTCTGTAGTTTGGCGCTCCATGCTGTATGAATTGTCAACATAAACAGAGACATATTTTTTACCAACAAGTGCTTGTTTGTTGTTTTGGGGGGAAAAAGGTTGCGCAAAGGCTAATACTAAAAAAAGGATGCTTAAAATACGGGCCAATAAAACGAGTAAGTGCTTTAATTTATTGGTATTTCGTTGTTGTTCTTCTATCGTATGGAGGAAGCTGACATTAGAAAAATAGATCTTTTTATACTTCCTCAGCTGTATTAAATGGATAATAATGGGTATTGCAATAGCTGAAAGGGCGAACAGAAATCCGGGATATACAAAACTCATTGTTTCAAAAATACGCAAGGAAAACGACATTTTAAGGCTTTTCTGATAAGTTTTAAAAGATTTTTGGGGATTAACGATAAAATTTGCGAAATTTAAACCCACCCTAAGAAATTTACATCAACAAAAAATAAAGAAATGTATATAATTCCCGCAATAGATTTATTGGATAGAAAAGTGGTACGATTAACAGGCGGCAAATACGATTCTGTAGTCGAATATGATGTTCAGTTAGAAGACATCTTAACACAATTAAATTCTAATGGCACCGACTTTGTTCAAATAATCGACCTTAACGGAGCAAAAGGTGACTTCTCTCAGCAAGAATATTTATTGGAAATATTAAAAAAATCGCCATTAAAAATACAATACGGTGGCGGTGTGCGTAGTATTGAAAAAGTGAAAGAGCTTATTGACGCTGGCTTCCACAGAATTATTATTGGAACCAAGGCTATTACCGATGAAGGATTTTTGAAAGAATTGAGCGAAGAAATTTGCGGAAAAAATTCTTGCTCAGACCAAGTGGTGATTGCTGTTGACACGTTAAAAGGTGGATTGATGTACAGTGGTTGGGAAAAAACATCAGACATTAAACCTATTGATTTTATTGATAAATGTGTGAGTCTTGGTTACTTCCGTTTTTTATGTACAGATGTTGGCAACGACGGAAAAATGAATGGCTCGGACGTAGAACTTTACAAAAGTTTTAAGTCGCAATTCCCATTCATTAAACTTATTGCACAAGGAGGAATTACCACGCTTAGCGATATAAAAGCATTGCAAGATGCAGGACTAGAATCGGTAGTGTTGGGTAAAGCTATTTATGAAAATAAAATTAGCATCGAAGAAGTAAAGAATTGGAATTTACAAGCATTAGTTAGTTTTTAATGGTAAAGCTCGCATTACATGGAGTATTAGAAGGGCACGAACATCCTATTTATGCTTTATGTAGTTCATCGAAAGAACACATACTATTTTCGGGTGGTGGAGAAGGTGCAGTGGTGGAGTGGAGTTTAAAAACCATGAAACCCATCAAAATAATGTTTAAAACCCGTGCCAGTATTTACAGCATCCATTGCCCAAATGCCTTGCCCCTATTAGTTTCTGGAGACAGGGAAGGAAAAATTAGCATTTTCAATTTTGTTGATCAACAATTGGTTTACCAAAAACAAGTAACCAATTCTGGAATCTTCGGCATGTTGAGTATTGGTAATTTATTATACTTTACTTCTGAAGATGGAAGCTTGCGAGCGCTTGATTTAACAAGCTTCGAGCTATGTTTAGAACACGCTATTTCAGAACAAGCATTGCGTTGCATTACGTATAATGCCGACGATGAAATGATTTATGTTTCGGGTAAGGACCACAAAATTCATCATTATTCTATTAAAGAAAAACGAGTAGTACGTTCTGAAGAAGAGCATACTTTACCTGTATTTTCATTGGCATACGATGCCACAAATAAACAGCTATTATCTGGAGCACGCGATGCACAAATAAAGGCATGGCGCATTAGCGATACTGTAAACTTAGCAGCACACATGTTTGCAGTAAATAACATACAGATAATTCCTAGTCACAATTTATTTGCCAGTGCAAGCATGGATAAAAGCATTAAACTTTGGGAAGCGAGTACCTTGAAATTAAAAGGAATTGCCGACCCCACTAAAAATGATGGCCACCATAAATCTGTAAATGCACTTTGCTTTACACCGTATGAAAATTTACTTGCTTCGGCAGGAGATGATCGGGTGATAAGAATCTGGAAGATTGAATTGTGAGTTGTAAGTTGTGAATTGTGAATTGTGAGTTGGACGACAGTTTGCTAAGATAGTAACGTAAAGCTAATGGAGACAAAGGCTATTAAGTTATTAGGTAATTAAGTTATTAGGAAACTAAAACGCGATAATTCACAATTCACAATTCACAATTTAAAAAAGTCTCTTTATAATGCGCAATTTGTGCGAGTACTTCTTCGTGTCAATGTTAAAGATTCCCTGGTGGTCTAGTCGATCTATGCGAACATGTCCAGAAGCGTGGATGATTGTTTGTTTATCGAGTACAATGCCTACGTGTATGATTCGTTCTTCCTCGTTATCAAAAAAGGCAAGATCGCCGGTTTGTGCTTCTTCAATAAAATTTATAAGGCTACCTTGTTCTGCTTGTTGGTAAGCATCTCTGTGCAAATGGATGCCGTACATTTTAAATACGTTTTGTGTAAAGCCAGAGCAATCGATGCCAAATACCGACCGTCCACCCCATAAATACGGGGTATTCAACCAAGTTTTAGCTAATTTATCAATCGCATCTATTCCTTTAGAACCCATTTCGATGCTTCGGCCAGAGTATCGATATTTTAGGTTCGAATATTTTTGTATAATGTCTGTAGACTGTGTGCTACCAATAGATAAAAGTGCTGTACTTTGCTCTATTTCTAATTCAGCAATTTTATCGGTCACTACGCTGCAATGATTGGTAGAGAGTGCTTCGTTTTCTGTTATGCCTAGTAATAATTGCTTAGTATCTACCCAGCCTTCGTACTCATCCCAAGTACATTTTATTTTCGTCCACTTATCTTGTTTCTCTAGTACAGAAAAAGTTTCTCCAAATAATAGCTGAGAAATCATCTCAGATTTATCTGATGCTTCGGCTCTTAAGGGTATTACTGATAAAGTACAAATTCCGTATTCTAATTCTATCATATCTAAAATTAACGTGTTTGAGCATTAAAGCCAAACAGCAAACTCATTCTTAAACCGTTTGTAGAGGGCACTACGGCTAAGTTAACCGGAAAATTTAATGCTCCCATTTTATAAGTATGGCCTGCTGCAAACACAAAGCCTGCACCAGTTAAAGATAAATTAGGACCAAAAGCAAATTCTGCACCATTTGCACCACGCACTCCAATTAATAAACTACCACTTGGCAAAAATTTGCCTTGTTCTAAACCACCTATTAATCCTACAAATTCCACTAAACCCGCTACACCATTATCCAATGCAAAATATTGATGTTCGAACTGCCAACCAAATTGCGTAAAAGTAGGCGTCATACCTAAATCATCTTTTAACGCATCAGCAGTTTTGCCTGGAAACACCGTGGTTATACCCACACGCGGACCCGATAATTGCATTGGAGTTATTATTTTAGATTGAACTGGGGTTTCTTGAGCAATTGCTGATTGGGCAAACGCAGCTATTAACATGAATAGCGCCAATCTAGTCTTTTTCATAAAATTTTAAATTTACGGTTTAAATTAAAGTTTAATAAAGTTCTTACAAAACTATTCTATGAATCTAAGCAAATTTTAGCAAAAAAATAGGGACAAATGTCCCTATTCAATATTATTCCTCTAAATGCAACCACTTTTTCTTTTCGAGTAGTTCATCTCGGGTTTCTCTCACATTTTCATCGTCAATACAACAATCAACAGGGCAAACCGCAGCACACTGAGGTTCGTCATGGAAGCCTACACATTCTGTACACTTATCGGGTACGATGTAATATACCTCGTCTGATATTGCTTGTTGAGCAGATTCAGCATCTACTGTATTACCATCTCCAAAATCTATAATTCCTTTTAAACCTGTACCTTCAGAAAATTTCCAAGCAGCACCGGCATCGTATATTGCATTATTTGGGCATTCTGGTTCACAAGCCCCACAATTTATGCACTCATCTGTAATTATTATTGCCATTGTAATTTTTTAATCAATATTTTTACGTCTGCAAATATAACACTTAAACCATTTTTTGGTTTAAAAAATGTAAATATGATTAAAGAATACGTCAATGCCTTTGATTTATTGGGTAAACACCTACAAAACAAAGAAGAAATCAAAGAAATTTTAGAAAAAGCATACCACCACAATACTTGGTTTAACCTCGAAGAGAGTAGCACTGCCCTACAAGCTTGGGCCGAGCTTTTAGAAAAGAATAAAATTGAAAACTGGTTAAGCCTGTATCAAATACCTACACAAGAGGCAAAACGTGTTGGCTTAATTTTGGCGGGAAACATCCCGTTGGTGGGGTTCCATGATATTTGTGCAGTATTGCTAACGGGGCATATTGCCTGTATAAAGCTCTCTTCACAAGACAATATTCTTATCCCCTATTTACTGAATAAACTCATAGAGTTTGAACCGAATTTGGCCAATAAAATTGAATATGCCGAGCGCCTCAACCATGTAGATGCCGTTATAGCAACGGGTAGCAATAATACCGCGCGTTATTTTGAATATTATTTTAGCAAGAAACCTAACATTATTCGTAAAAACAGAAACAGTGTTGCGATTCTAACAGGTACTGAAACGACAGCTGATTTTATAAAATTGGGTGAAGATATTTTCAGGTACTATGGTCAAGGTTGCCGAAATGTAAGTAAATTATATGTTCCTCGTGACTATAATTTTAGTCCGCTGTTAGATGCCCTGCAAGTATTTGAGTATGTAGGCGACCAAAGTAAATACTTTAACAATTACAATTATTACAAATCAATTTATTTAGTAAACCGCGAACATCATTTGGATAATGGTTTTTTATTGTTGAAAGAAAACACCTCTATGCAAGCACCACTTTCTGTGTTGTATTTTGAATATTATGATGAGGTGGAAAAACTGAATGCAACACTCGAAACTCTAGCTCAAGATATACAATGCATCGTAGGCAATACCCTCTACCCCTTTAACAACCAAGTAGTAAGTTTTGGTAAGAGCCAAGCTCCTGGTTGGGAAGATTATGCGGATGGGGTGGATACGGTGGAGTTCTTGGTAGGCTTGGAGAAGTAATTAGCACCGCCCCTCAACTACGCTTCGCTGCGTTCGGGGACCGACTTCGCTCGGAAAAAAAGGAAAATAAAAAAGGAAAAAAGAAAAAAGCGAGCCGTTGGCTCGCTTTTTTCTTTTTTCCTTTTTTATTGCAAATTCGTTAATTTGCTAGTTCGATAATTCGAATTATCTAACCGCTACTTTAAACGCATCGGTTTCCATGTATTTCTTAAACTCCATGTCTTTTGCTGCACGAGCACGCATTGCTGAGTTTTCGCGGATAGCACGAGTTAAGTTAGTGGTTAACATATCTAAGTTATTAGTGCGAGCACCAATAATTGCTTTTAAGTAGAACGTTTCAGCATCTTGTTTTGCGCATTCAGCGTTTTTCTTAGCGGCATCATAGTTACCTGCTAAAGTTGCTGCTAAAGCTGCATTGTAGCTACATGAGTTTGCAGAACCGTAGTAAGAGCTTGCAGCAGCGTAATCGCCTTGACGAACTTTTAAGTTACCTAAGTTTACGTTGTTTTGTGCTCCTAAAGATTTTGCAAGTGTGTAGTTTTTCTCAGCGTTTTTGTAATCGTTTAATTGAGAATATGCAACACCCATGTTGTTGTAAATAATTGCATTGTCTTTGTTCAAAGCCGATGCATCTTTTAAGAATGCTAATGCTTCGTTTGCTTTGCCACCTTGAGTTAAGTAAGCATAAGCCATGTTGTTTTTACCTCTCCAATCTGATGGGAACTGTGCATTTACTCTGCGGTAAATAGCCATTTTCTCATTCATGTCTTGAGTTAACGTAGATGCGAATAATAATTCTTCGATGGTTAATTTTGAAGTATCAACTTTAGACATTGCTACTATTTCCTCATCTGTTTTACGTTTTTCAGTAGCAATTAAAGTTACTTCTGATCTACGTAATTGAGGCAATAATTTATCAGCAATTTTACGGTATGATTTTAATTTTTTGATTTCTTTTTCACGAGCATCTACATCAGAAATAGTAGATACAATGTTTACGATTTGATCTTTATCATCAAAATCAGATGCCGCAGCTACTTGCTTTAATCCGTCCCAGTCTTCAGCTGTTGCTGATTTCTTGTAGAAAGAGCTATCGTTTACTTGAGCAATTTTATTTTTCTTTAACCAAGTTAAGAAATACTTGTAAGTAGCATCTGTACGTTGTGCTGCTAATTGGTCGTTTCTTTTTAACTCACCATCTGGAGAAGCAAATGAAGAAATTGAAATACCAGTTAAGGTATTTGATTTAATGAATTCTTCGAACGCTTTCATCTCAGCAGTTTTCTTTTGATTCTCACGAACTACTGCACGATCAATTTCAAACAATACTTTACCTTTTACTTCTACCGGAACTACTTTAGCATAGTTATCATTCCCAATCATGGCAACATCTGTTGCTTGGTTAGATAATGCAGTTGTTAAAGTTCCTTCTGCTACCGTAACTGCATCAAATGGTAATGATTTAGAACCACGTAATGCTGTAGGATTAAAAGCAACTGTTGCATTTTTCATTTCTGGTTTGTAAGCAACTTTGTCGCGGTAAGTAAATGTACCACCGTTTGCTTTGCTAATAGTTACACCATCTGCAGTAGATGTTTCGCCTTTCAATGTAATCGGACGTAATTTAATTGAACCACCTTCGTAATTCAAAGTAGGATTCATGTTCACAGCAGTTTTCTTATCGAAATATTTCACTGGAATTTTACCAGTTACCATAATTTCAACACTGTCGCCTTTTACTTCAAGTGGATTTGGCTTAGCCTCATAACTTAAAGTGTTTTGCTTTTTCTTCATAGTTTTTAGTGCATTACAACCTGTTAATAAAGCCGATGCTACTAATACTGATAAAATAAACTTAATTTGTAAGTTCTTCATGATTTAAATTTTGAATTTTTTTAATGAGTAGAATACTATAAATTTGTTACCGATTCACGTCAAAGGGCAAATATAAGACAATAAATAGAATATCAAACTCCATAATAGCTAAGAAAACAATAAAATTGTGTATATAATAAAGGTAAAAGGCATCGCAAAAATTCCAGACTACATACAGTTAAGAGATGATAAATTCACTCTTTTAGCGTATTTTAGGGTGGATCGGCCAGAAAAAGCATTAGAAAAATGCGGATTGGCAGATAAAACAGAGGAATTAAATGAATTAATTAAACATTTACCTTTTGGTGAAATAAAAAAACTAGATTTTTGATGGATAATTTTGAAGTAATAAACTTGGAGCATATAGATGTATTCCAACGAAACCATTTAGTGTTATCAGACGTAAGTGTAAAGGTAAACAAAGGGGAGTTCATCTTTTTAATAGGCCAAACGGGTAGTGGTAAAAGCAGTTTGTTAAAAATGATTTACGGCGATTTACACATTAGCAGCGGAAGCGGTAAAGTGGTTAGCTTTGAGTTGGGCAAGATAAAAATGGCGGAAGTGCCGTATATGCGACGTAAAATGGGAATTGTGTTTCAAGATTTTCAATTACTTACCGACCGTACAGTGGAAGATAACTTGCGCTTTGTAATGGAAGCAACAGGCTGGGACGATAAACGATTAATGGATGCACGCTTGGCAGAAGTATTAAGCGAAGTTGGTTTAGCAGGTAAAAACAATAAAATGCCTCATCAGTTATCTGGAGGGGAGCAACAACGTGTAGTAATAGCGCGTGCATTGGTAAACCACCCAGAAGTAATACTTGCAGATGAGCCTACAGGCAATTTAGACCCCGATTCGAGTGTTGAGGTGATGAATTTACTGATGAAGATTAGCAAGACTGGAACTGCAGTGCTCATGGCAACGCATGATTACAGGATGATAGAGAAGTTTCCATCGAGGATCATTAAATGTGAGAATGGGAAGATTGTAGAGGATAAACACCAGTGGATATAGTTAGTGTGTTAGTATGCTAGTGTGCTAATGTGCTAATGACTAAGTTTGTGCATTAATAACTCAATAACCAATAACTTAATAACTTAATAACTTAATAACTTAATAACATAATAACATAATAACTCAAATATGAAAAAACTAAGTATACTATTATTAACCATGCTGTGTGCATCGGTAGGATTTGCTCAGCAAGAAGGCACTAATGTTGGTGATAAAGCAAAAGACATTGTGTTGATGGATATGGATGGGAAGGAAATGAAAATGTCGGACATTAAAGGGAAAGTGGTATTGTTAGATTTTTGGGCATCGTGGTGCGGACCATGCAGAATGGAAAACCCGAACTTGGTAAAGAGCTACGAAAAATACAAAGACTTAAAATACAAAACAGCAAAAGGCTTTACAGTATACAGTGTATCTTTAGATAAAAACAAAGAAGCATGGCAAGCGGCTATTGCAAAAGATAAATTGGTTTGGCAATACCATGTAAGCGATTTAAAAGGATGGCAATCTGCTGCCGGAGCATTATACGGTGTTCAATTCATTCCTCAAAACTTTTTAATTGATGGCAACGGAGTTATTGTTGCGAAGAACTTAAGAGGTGAAGAGTTGGATAAGGCGCTGGATAAGTTGCTTAAGTAGTATTTAGTAGTGAGTAGCGAGTAGCGGGTATTCGTGCTATAAGGATATTAATTACAGAATTGGAGAAGTACCATTTTTTATATAAATGGTACTTTTTTTTATTTGTAAAGTGTACAACGTACATTGTACACTTTACAAACAAAGTTGCTAACTATTGCGCAGAATGTAACCCAATCTTATTTCCTTCTGTATCTAAAAATACTGCATAATAACCCATTTGCGGGTCGATGAGTGTTTTAGGTAGAAGTACTTCCCCTCCGTTTTCGGTTATTTTGCTGAGTGCAACTTGGAGGTCCTTGCCTGCATTGAGGTAGAGCATTGCTCCATCTGTGGTTGGTTTGTAATCTTTACCTTTAATTAAAACAACACTTACCTCCCCTGCTTCGTTTGGAAATACACCCATGGTATTACCATCCATTTCCATTTGTTCTATGTTGGTATTTAAAATAATTTGGTAAAAATTTTTCGCTCTGGCGAAATCATTAACAGGTATTTCTACTATCGAAATTAAATTGTTCATGGTTTTGTTGCTTTCTGTTTTTACTGATTTTTCTTCTTTAGGTGCCTGGCTGCATGCTAATAGGCAACACGCCACCAAACTTATTGCTAGTTTACTTATTGTTTTCATCTTTATAAAATTTTATACAAGTATAGTCGCAGTATAAAGTTAGAAATAGTATAAATGCGACAGTTTACTCTTTGGTATAAAAAATAGTAGAAAGCGTCATTTGTTCGTCGAATAAAAACTCTTTTGGAGTAATGCCTGTAAATTCTTTAAAGTCTTTAATGAAATGATTCTGATCATAATATTCAGCCTCATATGCAATTTTGGTAAAACTATTATCTTGCTGTTTTAGTAATAATTTTAATGCACTTTGTAAGCGCAACACTTTTGCCAATTGTTTCGGACTCATCCCTATTTGTTTTGCAAATTTTCGTTCTAATTGCCTGCGGCTAGAACCCTCCGAATTTAATATAGATTTTATAGAACTACTACCACTCGATTCTAATAATGCCTCTACTGTTGATTTTACAATGGTATCTATGGTAGTTTTTGCATTGAGTAATCGGAGTAAAAATGTTTCAATAATTTCTATACGCGCAGTTGTATCTTTTGCATTTATTATAAGTTGATGTAATTCATTCGCGGCCTTTTCTTCAAAAAGTTCAGTTATAGTTGTTTCTTTATTTTCGAGATTTTTTAATGGAATTTTTAAAATAGTTGATAGTCCATACGGATAAAAACGGATGGCGAAACAATTTACCTCACCTATTGGCTGAATAATAAAAGCATCTGTAATTTGACCAACAATTATTGCCCTTGGTTGTATTATAAAATCATGCTCTGAAGTATATCTTTTAATATCATCAGCTAAAATAAAAATAAGTTCCATACATCCATCGGGCACAATTCTTTGCTTCTCGGAACTGTACTCTGCAGGCACTTCTAAAGTCCAATAACATTTAACAATGGAATTTAAATGAATACTGGGTTGAAAGGTTTGGTAATTCATAGGATTAAGACAATTTAAAGCTATTATTTTTTGATAACAAATGTATTGTATATTCTGTTATTACCAGTTTGTGTGATGTGTAAGAAAAAAATATGTTACAGGAAGCACACGCATTATAATTATAAAATTTTAAAATATAAATGTATGCTATTTAAATTAATCCCTCAAAAGGATTCATTTATAATAATGCAACAATGCACCACTTTTAAAATTTTTAGTTTTTATAAGATGTAGTTGCATGGGTTCTGTAACTTCTTTAAACAAGGGCAAGCCACCACCTGCTAGCACAGGATGAATCATGAGTTGAAATTCATCTAATAAATTACCTTTTAATAATTGAATAATTAAACTTCTACTTCCTACAAAGGTATCGGCACCATCTTGCTGTTTTAAATCATGCACTACTTCTTCTAATGTTTTATTGGCTAATACAGCACTTTCCCATTTAGTATCTTTTAAGGTAGTAGAAAATATTATTTTAGGAATTCTATCTATCGAAACCGCAAAATCGTCCATAGATTGTTGGCCCGATGGATTAATGAGCAATGTTTGCCAGAATTTCATGAGTTCGTAGGTATTCCTACCGTACAATAGTACACCCGCTTTGTTCAATAAATTGGTATAATGATCATGTACTTCTTCATCAGGAGTTACAGCGGTATGGTCGCAATAGCCATCGAGGGTCATGTTTAAAGCTGCTATTACTTTTCTCATATGTTAATTTATATTATAAATTGAATCTTAGATAATTCAATGAAGCAATAATATCATTAATGCTATTTCTTTGGCTTTCGATAAGTATTAATAAAGCTATCAAAATCATTAATCAATACATCATCATAAATAAGATATGGGAATATTGCTTTGCTATGAAAGTGATAATATTCAATATAAGATAAATCATTCGTTAGATGTTTTACTAATATTTTATCATTATTTTGTTGAATTGGTATAACATGCTCAAGCGACCTAAACACAGTTGATTGAAATAATTCAAAATATCTAAATTTATTATATGTCTCGAAAGCAAAAAGTCCATTATAAGTTGGGATAAATGAATAAACTTTTTCTAATGTGTCGAGTATATACTCTTTATTATTATACCCTACGTATAAAATATAATTGTTGTTTTGAGAATAATAATCATAAAATGTTGAAAATTGATCATGTATAATTTTTTCCTTGTATACTTTTTCTTTAATAATCTCATCGACAATTGAAAAAGAAATTCTTTTTATAGAATCTATTGTTGTTATTGGAATAGATTTTAAACTATAATGAATATTATTTAAATAACTATACAAGACATTCGTTTTTGCTTGTACAGCAATCTCAGTTCTATTTAAAATGGCAAAGTAAAGTAGATTAATGGTACTTTTTACATCAAAATGAATTCCAAACTGTCGGACTACTATTTTGTTTCTACTACTTATTTTGGATAAATTAAAAACTTCAATTTCAATATTTCTATTATGTTCGGCTGATTCAATATATGAAACACCAAGTAAAATATTTTTGTCGACAGAATCTCTTTTAAAATAACTTATATAATCAAACTTTTCTGATCCAAAATTTAAATAACTATGTATTTTCCATTATATGTATTTCCATAGTCGTGAATAAAATCCAATATAATTGGTTTTTTATATTGTAATTTTTTTGATAATATAGAGGCATACTTACCTATTATCTTTGCATTGTTAATCTCTTCATTTAAATAACTTGAAGTTACTCGAACTGTAACATTATG
The DNA here is from genome assembly GCA_943371235.1 of Sphingobacterium thalpophilum. GTDB lineage: Bacteria > Bacteroidota > Bacteroidia > Sphingobacteriales > Sphingobacteriaceae > CAJBVG01. The sequence goes on from CALRTZ010000013.1 coordinate 55,892, forward strand.
AAAAGTGTATATGTATTCAGAGTCTTGATGAGCCAAAACTGAATATGGTTTTATTAGCAATAATATTAAAAAAAGCATCCTCTTTAGCATAAGAATCATTTTATAGCATGATAAGTCATTTTGATTGATTGCCATATTATTTAACACTAATTAATTCTTGATTGTTAATATTTGATATTCTTTCCCTTGCAAATCTCGTAATCTTCATGTTTTATATTATCAACATAATAATCTTTAGCATAACATGAGTAAGTTAAAATCACTTGACCATTTTTATCAAAAGAACATATATCATTTCTTTTAACTAACTTAAGGTTATATGACTTCCCTAATTTAAATACAGTTTGTGGCAATTCTGATTTACTCCACCAAATTTGTTTTAATAACTTATCTGAAGAATAAAATGTAAGACATGAATGACTTTTCGACGAAGTAGTATCTAATTGAAGTACAGTAATTTTCACTTTACGACAATCTTGCGCGAGAATGATATTACTTATAAGAATCATTAAACATAAAAAAATCAACTTTTTCATCTTATATTCTTTAGTTTACTTTCCAAAACTAATTTAAGTGAGTTGATATAATCGGTATCGAACTCAATAACTCTAATTTCTTCAATAGTAAATTTTAATAGTCCTTCCCATTTTCCCTTTGCATTTAAGTTATACATTATTAATTCCTTTTCATTAATTGATTTAAGTCGCCCTAAATAACAAGCGGCTTCCGATTTTGTATATACTTGAAAAACGCCGAAGTTTTCAGTTAAATAGTTTAGTATAGTTTCTAGGTTAGCAATTGGTATTACATCACTCTCATTTAGTTGAAGTCCTTTGAGTTTAATAACTTTTTCTATCCATTTCTCTTCTTGATCTCTGCGAAAGCCTTTAATATTTTTGTGACGAAAAATAATGTACCCATCAATTTGATAATCAACAGGATTATATTTCATAAGAGTCCAATCATTGTTATAATCCAAAACTAAACCAGAAATTGGTGTTTTTCTATCTGTAAACTTTATGGAAATTAATTGCCCTATGTGTTTTTTCTTTTTCACTTCATTTGTCAATTTGAGTTTTTGCTATTTAATGAACTTCCTTTTGATTCTCTATTACTCTATATTTCACAATCCTTTCTATCAATTTATATGGCATTTCTTTATCGAGCGGGAACTGTACTGAACCTTTCCCTTGTTTATAGTTAGAGAGTTCTTTTTCGAATTCTATATGACCAGAAGGAGTTGCATAAAAGCCGATGTGGTTTTTAAATGCTGCAAAATAAACCAATGGCTTTTTATTGGTTTTGTAGGCAGGCATACCGTAAGAAAATTGTTCTTCTGCATCGGGTGCTTTTTCTTTTATTATCTTTCTGATGTTATGTAATATTTCCTGTACCTCTAGCGGAAACAGAGCGATGTATGTTTCGATTTCGGAGTTGGAGTTTTTCATGGATTTGTCTAATGAATTATGAAACTTTGAATTACATCTAAAATGAAGAAACTTATTTATTTTTTACCTTTATTCAATTTTTGTTTAATCTCATTAAAAACAGTTTTGATAGATTCTGTAATTATTTCATTTTGTTCCTCAAAATCCAAAAATTCACCATATCTTTTTTCAATTATTTTATTGCCAAATTTCACTTCATATTTATACGGTTCAAAGTCAAACCTTAAAGTAGAATTTATACTTATTCTGTTTTTATCATCATATTTATAATCTTGAAAACTTACCATTAAATGAATGCTTTGAATAATATCTGCCGTTCTAGTTTTTTGAGGGTCCGCTCCTTCTTTATAAAATATTTCTCTTGATTTTAGAATAACTCGATCTATTTCGTCATCCAACCAATTAGTTCTTGAATTACTGCCACTATTCAAAAATGAATTTGAAGTTACTTTATAAAACATATCATTAAATTGTTTGTGTTTAAAAATAAACTGTTCAAATAATACTTTTATTACATTAATGTAAAGTTCATATATAAGTTCATCATTCCTTAACTTAGCTTCTTTAAAATTTAATGTAGCTTGTTTTTTCCAAACTTCAATTTCCTTATCTATATCCTCGGGTTCTTCAATGCTTTCACCATTTGCAGCTTTTATATATATATCTAAACTCCAAATTAATTGTTGTGCAATGTATTTTATGAATGAATTCATTTCACCAGAATCAGCATCGTTTAATGCTGACAAATAATTTCTTTTATCTCTCGATTTTATAATTATAGGGGGTAAATTATTTTTGTATAGCACATAGTTCATTAATAAACGAGATAATCTTCCATTACCATCATCAAAGGGATGAATACAAACAAATTTATAATGTAATAATGCAGCTAATGCAACTGGATGTAATTCGTTTTTATTTGTTTCATCCTGATACCAATTAATTAATTCTCCCATTAGTATTGGAGTATCAGTAACAGAAGCATAATCAAAAATCTCACCATTACTTAATTGCACTGAATTTGGATATTCTTTATAATCGCCTACTTTAATAAGTCGTTTAGTTTTCTGACCATCTTTTGTAATTGCATCCTTCCAAAATGGTTTTACCAAAATAATTTCATTAAGATCTTTAATATTTGTTTCTGTAAGAGGTCTTTCAATATCACTTGCCCATTCTTGTATTAATTGCAAAGCTACATCATGGGCTTTCATTTCTTCATATTCTCTAAGAGTATGATTACCTTTAGTTTCATCGAAAATGAGCAGTAATTCTGTTTCGTTATAAGTTAAAGTATTACCCTCTAAATGATTAGAATTAAAATTAAATTCTAAACGAAATTTTTTATTTAATTTTTCTTGAAATTCAGGCTTAATAGGCTTTAAACCATTTAATTTTTGTCTGAGTTCTTCAATTTTTATTATTAAGTTATCCATTCTTATACTTATTCAAAATTTCAAATAAAGTTAATCAATTTTACAATTGAAATGTAAACCAAAGTAAATAAGGTCCATTTATTTCTAAAACAAAAATGTAAATAGTACCTTAAACTAAAATGCTCATAAGTTGTAAACATGCACTTAATTTTTTTTTGCGAACTTTGCTTAATTTTTTGCGTTTTTTGCGTTAACTATTAAAACAGCTCACAAAGTTTCACAGAGTACGCACAGTGTTTCACAGAGTAAATGTGCTAATAACTCATAATTGCTCAATGCTCAATGCTCCTAACTACCGGTTACTTGCCATTTTGGCAAAATCCTCTTTTGGCAAACTCTTTGAATAATCACCCAAGAATATTAAAATTGCAAAAATTAGTACGAAATGACAGAGCAAGGACAGGAAAATATGACAAATGAACCAATTGATTCGCAAGAAGTGCCTTTTACGGCAGAAGAGAACCAAGCGGAATCATCAACAGATAACACCGAAAATACCTTAGAAACTAACCCTGAAGAGCAATTAAAAGCTCAATTGGATGAGGTAAACGATAAATACATTCGTCTATTGGCCGAATTCGATAATTTTAAACGCCGCACTGCCAAAGAACGCATCGAGCTGTTTAAAGTTGCCAACCAAGAAACGCTGAAAGCGATGATCACCGTGCTCGATGATTTTGACCGTGCTCAAAAATCGATGGATACTGCCAACGATATTGATGCACTGAAAGAAGGCTTAAAACTGGTACACCATAAATTAAAAACTACTTTGCAAAGCCAAGGTTTATCCGAAATGGAAAATAGTTATGGCAAAACATTCGACACCGATTTGCATGAAGCCGTAACCAATATACCTGCCCCTAGCGATGAGCTAAAAGGCAAGGTAGTTGACGAGTTAGAAAAAGGATATTTATTAAACGAAAAGGTAATACGATTCGCTAAAGTAGTAGTGGGAGCATAACATGGCAAAGAGAGATTATTACGATATACTTGGGGTTAGCAGGAATGCCGATGCCGATGAAATAAAAAAGGCTTACCGCAAAATGGCGATTAAATATCACCCGGATAAAAACCCGGGCGATAAAGCTGCGGAAGATAAATTTAAAGAAGCAGCAGAAGCTTACGAAGTACTTAGCAGCCCAGATAAGAAACAACGCTATGATCAATTCGGTCATGCAGGCGGTGCTTCTAGCGCGGGCGGTTACGGCGGTGGTGGTGCTGGCGGCATGAACATGGAAGATATCTTCAGTCAGTTTGGTGATGTTTTTGGTGGCGGAGGCGGAAGTCCTTTCGAAAGTTTCTTCGGTGGTGGCGGTCAACGTGGCGGCCGCAGAATGCAAAAAGGAAGCAACCTACGTATTAAAGTAAAACTTACGCTCGAAGAAATTTCCAACGGTGTTGAAAAAACCATTAAAGTAACTAAAATGGTAGGCTGCAAAACTTGCGGCGGCAGCGGTGCTAAAGATAAATCGGCTTTCAATACTTGCGGTACTTGCGGCGGACAAGGTAGTGTGCGACGTGTGCAAAATACCATACTCGGACAAATGCAAACTACTACCACCTGCCCTACTTGCCAAGGTGAAGGACAAACTATTACCAATAAATGTACTACCTGTCATGGCGAAGGTGTAGAACGTGGAGAAGAAACTATTAGCATAAATATTCCTGCAGGTGTGGTGGATGGAATGCAACTTTCCATGACTGGCAAAGGAAATGCTGCCCCTCGTGGTGGTATTCCTGGAGATTTATTGATACTTATTGAAGAAGTGGAGCACAAAGCGCTGAAACGCGATGGCATCAACATCATATTCGACCTGTACATTAGCTTTATGGATGCTGCACTTGGTACAAGTGTAGAAATTCCAACCATTGATGGCAAAGCACGTATAAAAATTGAACCAGGAACTCAAGGCGGCAGAATTCTCCGACTAAAAGGAAAAGGTATTAAAGATATTAACTCGTACCAAAAAGGTGATCAATTGGTACACGTAAATATTTGGACACCCAAAACACTTTCACGCGAAGAACGCATCATACTAGAAAAACTTCAAGACTCACAGAATTTCAAACCGAACCCGGATAAGAATGATAAGGGTTTCTTTGAGAGGATGAAGGAGTACTTTGAATAATCTCATAGTCTTTAGTCTCTAGTCATTAGTAGTTAGAAAAGGAAGCTGATATATCAAACTATCACCGCCCCTCAACTCCGCTTCGCTTCGTTCGGGGACCCCTGTCATGGCTAAATAAGGAAAAATGGAGAGAAAGTTTCGCCT
>CALRTZ010000014.1:0-59739 GCA_943371235.1 Sphingobacterium thalpophilum
GATTTAGTTATGCAAGTGCCTATAATTTAGACGCCAATACACCCGACTATCCATTTGACAAGTACCGATACTCTGGAGTGTTTGTGTTTAATACCAACTCAGCAACAGATAGAGATTCTTTATTGCATTATCTAAACTCCATACCTGCAGATTATGTAGTGGCTGGGTACAACGGATTAAATGCAAACCTAAATACATTACCCGAAAACATTTTACAAGCGTTAGAAAGCTTAGGCTTAGCAAAAGTAAGAATCATACCTAATGGGGAGCCATACGCTTTTGTAGGATACAAAGGTGCTAGCATTGGCAGCGCTTCCGAAAAAACTACAGAGCCCGGTATAGGCATCGACCCAAAAAATCAATTTATACGTTTAAACTTCACGCATGTTGGAACTTGGGATAGAGGCAGTATAAGTTCTGAACGAATTGGCCCAGCGAATAGTTGGAAATCGATTAACTGGAATTTCACAAAAGAATTAACAGACGAATTTGAGCTTGAACTTCTAGCGATTGATACCAACGGAAATGCAAATAAAATAAGCACACATACTCAAGCAATAGACAGTATAAACCTGAGTAGCTTAAACGCAAACCTATACCCCTATTTACAATTAAAAGTAAACTTTAAAGATTCCCTAAACTTTAGCCCCGCCGCCTTTAAGTTCTGGTCGGCAAACTATGGATTACCTATAGAACTAAGTGTTTTCCCTCAATACAAATACTTATTAAGCCCTCCTAAAACTCAACAAGGTGATAGCATTGCATATAATTTTGCCTTTGTAAACTTAGGCGAAGAAACTATTGATAGTACGAGTGTTGAACTGAAAATTGAATTTGCAGACCGAACAAGTGTTGTATTAAAACAAGATACCGTGTTGGCTTTCGCAGCGAATGATACACTGATAAAGAACTATAAAATAGACACCCGTAATTTGTTGGGTAATTTAAAATTTATAAGCAGCATACGTGCAGTAAACACTAAGGAGAGCAGTAGCTTTAACAATACTTTTGAGAGTGCTGTATCGATAGAACGCGACCAAAAAGCGCCGCAATTAAAAGTAACCATTGATGGAAAAATACCGATGCAAAACGATTTAATTTCACCTCGCCCACTCATCAATATTAAACTAAAAGACGAAAACCCATACTTACTGTTAAATGACAGTAGTTATGTTGTAGTAGAACTAAAGAGACCAAATGCAAGTGCATACCAAAGCATAAGTTACCAAAATGCAGAGATGATTTTTACGCCGGCAAATAGTTCAAACAACAACGAGTTGAATATACAATATCAACCCTATTTTAAAGACGATGGAATGTATAGCTTGCGAGTAAAAGTAAAAGATGCAAGTAATAATACTTTTGCTAATACAGCATATACCATCGATTTTGAAGTAGTAAATGCCTCAAGTATTACGCACTTTTTCCCCTATCCAAATCCCTTTACCACACACACCCAATTTGTGTTTACCCTTACAGGAGAAGTGGTTCCAGACGATCTGAAAATACAAATAATGACTGTGAGTGGCAAAATTGTAAGAGAAATAACCAAAGCAGAATTAGGAAGTATTAAAATTGGAAACAACATTACAGACTACAAATGGAACGGAACAGATGAATTCGGCGACCGTTTGGCAAACGGAGTGTATTTGTACAGAGTAGTGTTGAAAAATGCGGACGATTTTGAAAAGCGCAGTACCAGTGGCGACCAATATTTTAACAGTGGTTTTGGTAAATTATATTTGATGAAATAAAAATTTACGCGCTAAGTTTTTAAGTTTATTTTGATGATGCCATAGCTCATAAAAGACCTGTAAGTTGCCAGGGAATCTGCTTTTATACAGAGCAATGTTTTTAAAATTTGCACCACAAAAATCAAATTGAGCATACCCTTTATTTTTGAAAAATAACATAAAAGCATACTGTGCAAACACCCCGCCCCTGTTACGTTTAAAGGTTAATTCGTCGGTATAAAACAATTGCTCTACTGTAGGTTTGCTGTGGTTAAAAATCATTTGAGCAAGCAACTCCCCTTTTTCGTTTTTTATGCCTAGGGTTTTTAGGAAATGTTTATTGTGTTGTAAATCCTGTTGAATAATAGCTAATCGTTTACTAGGAACTTTACCTTTTAAAAATTGTATGTGTTGTAAAATATCTAATTCGTTTAGATCTGCTTCTGCAAGGGCTAAGTGTTGCCACTTTTTATATTCGGGAATTGTGTGTACAGCAGATTCTGAAAGTTCTGCTAGAGAAACAATGTAGGTATATCTTTTGATGGCTATAAAATTATTCCATAAAAACGGACGAATGTCTTGCGTTTTTGGGTTGAGTTTTATATGTACATCTCTGTACTTTTCTGTTAACTCTTTCGCTAAAATATTAGCAGCTAATAAATATTTATGTGAAGAGTTTAGTTCGCTTGGTAAGTTAATGTTTGAGTATGCATCAGATGCCATTAATTTTAACGATGATGTACTCATAAACTACACAACTGATTTTTTAGGTGCCTCTACTTTATACAATGTTAAAATACATACAACTACATATATTGCAGCCAATAGTAATTTCAACAAATGCATATCAAACACCAAACTTAAAAAATAAAAAGGAAACATAATTCCTGCAGCTATAAACGCAATTTTATATAAATACCAAAAAGGAACTACATCAATCATCTTCACATTTAAAATTATTTTGGAAAGGTAAATACAAACAAATGCATATACCACATTGGTAATTACAGCGGCTAAACTTGCACCTAAAATTCCATAAATTTTAATCAATATAAAGGTAAGTACTATATGGAAAAGCATTTCTATGCCTTGTATAATGCTAATATATTTTGTTTTATTGGTGATGAGAAAAATATCATGATAAGAGTTGAACCTCAAGAAAAAACTAAGAGCATATACTGCGAATAAAGTGGCACTTTGTTGGTAATACGAACCAAAGGCAAGGCTAATAAAACTTGGTGCCCAAGCAATAAGAGATACTACAATTGGAAATAAAATTAGCACTACTTCTTTCTGGTAATTTTTACGAATGGCAATAAGTTCTGCAATATTATTTTGTTGATATGCTTTTAACATATACGGAAAAGCAATGGCAGAAAAAGAGGTGTAAAACACCGTTATTAAGGGTACTTCAAAATTACCATTGCTAACTATGGCTATGGATTCTGGATTGTTAAACAGATAACTAAGTATAATTTTATCGGTTTGCGACATTATAATGCCGAACAACAAACCAATACCTATAGGCAATCCGTATTTCCAAATTTCTTTTAAATAGTTAAAGTGCAGCTGAAACTTCTCGTTTTTAAAATATCGCTCGAGGTACACATTGTTAAATAAAGTAGGTAACAAGCCCGTAATGCTTAATAAAAACACATAGTGTATTAATGATGCTTTAACCGTATACGCTATAACAATTAACGCCAGTTTAATGCTTAGCATGCTGAGAGTATTAACAAAGTACACACCCATTTTACGGATACTTAAAAAAATGTTAAGCTCTACAGATTGAAACACCCCAGGAATGATTAGCAAAATAATCCAACTATTATACCGGTTCCAATCTAAAAAAGTACGAGTGCCCGGAAACACTAATTGATAGGCAAACATGAGCAGTACCACAATCGCAGTACTTAAAAGCATCCCCACACGCAATGCATTAATATAATTATACCCTTGCTGTGCATTGCTAGATTTTTGCAAATAATAATAGATAGATTGAGCAAAGCCCATCGACCCTACCGCCACGGCTAAGCTAACAAACAATAAGATGTACCTAAACGAACCGTACTCCGCAGGAATAAGAAAATGCGAAAGCAAAGCAATGCTTATAAAATTGAATACACTTATAATACTACTACCTAAGTATAACTGAAAGGATTCTTTATTGCTTTTAAACTTTTGCTTTACGAGTTCTATCACGTTGCTAATATAACGAGTTTTGAGTATTCTGATGAAAAAAGTACAATGTATGTTGTACCTTGTACATTGTACAATATACAGAGTACTTTTTGTACATTTCCCAAAAACACCCTACTTTTCCACACAAATAGTAAAAAAAATTAGGTCTTTTTCAGAAAAACACTAAAAAATTTGGAAGATTGTGCTATTTTTGTGCATCAAATCTCTAAAAACAATAAAAAAATGACTTCTATTAGATTCAAAGCCTTAGACACTGTTCAAAAAAGAGAGAACATTGTAGTAAAAACTCCCTCGAATCGTATTTCAGATTTTTATGCTGCAAACGTATTCGACAAAGCGAAGATGAAGCAATACTTATCAAAAGATGCTTACATAGCCGTAGAAGAGAGTATTAATAATGGTAAAACAATAGACAGATCGGCATCCGACCAAATTGCTTCTGCCATGAAAACATGGGCAATTGAAAAAGGTGCTACTCATTATACTCACTGGTTCCAACCTTTAACCGGCACTACTGCAGAAAAACACGATTCGTTTTTTGAGCCAAGTTCGGATGGTAGAGCATTAGAGAAATTTAGTGGCGACGCTTTGGTACAACAAGAGCCAGATGCTTCATCGTTCCCGAACGGTGGTATTAGAAATACTTTTGAAGCAAGAGGTTACACCGCTTGGGATCCTTCATCACCTGCATTTATTATGGAGAATGGTTCGGGTAGTACTTTATGTATACCAACTGTATTTGTTTCTTATACTGGTGAGGCTTTAGATTACAAAGCTCCTTTATTAAAAGCATTACATACATTAGATAAAGCTTCTGTAGAAGTTTGTCAATATTTTGATAAAAACATTACAAAAGTAAACGCTTCTTTAGGTATTGAACAAGAGTATTTTTTAGTTGATATAGCCTTGTACAATGCTCGTCCGGATTTAATGCTTACAGGTCGTACCCTTTTCGGGCACATGTCTGCAAAAGGACAACAATTAGAAGATCATTATTTCGGATCTATTCCTGATAGAGTGTTGGCATTTATGGTGGAATTAGAAACTGAAGCTATTAAATTAGGCATTCCTTTAAAAACTCGTCACAATGAAGTAGCACCTAGCCAATTTGAGTGCGCTCCTATTTACGAAGAAATAAACTTAGCCATAGACCATAACCAATTGTTAATGGATTTAATGGATAAAGTTGCGCGCCGCCATGGCTTTAAAGTATTGTTACATGAGAAACCTTACGCAGGTGTAAACGGGTCAGGTAAACACAACAACTGGTCTTTAATTACAGATACTGGTAAGAACTTATTAGCACCGGGCAAAACTCCGAAAAACAATTTGATGTTTTTAACTTTCTTCGTAAACACGATTAAAGCAGTGAGTGAGCATGCAGATTTATTGAGAGCAAGTATTGCTTCTATAAACAACGACCACCGTTTGGGTGCGAACGAAGCGCCACCTGCAATTATCTCTATTTTCTTAGGAAGTCAATTAGATGAGGTGTTGAACGAAATTGAAACTTCTAAAATTAACAAGAAGATGGATACTAGCAACGCAATGTGGTTAGGAATTCCTAAAATTCCTCAAATTTTATTAGATAATACTGATAGAAACAGAACATCGCCATTTGCTTTCACCGGAAATAAATTTGAGTTTAGAGCGGTAGGTTCATCAGCAAATTCATCGGCACCGATGACTGTATTGAACACAATTATGGCCGATCAGTTAATTGCATTTAAAAAAGAAGTAGATGCCTTAATTAACAAAGGAGAAAAGAAAGATGTAGCGATTTTAACGGTCATCAAAAAATACATTAAAGAATCTAAGGCAATACGCTTTGAAGGAAATGGATACAGCTTAGAATGGGAAAAAGAAGCAGCAAAAAGAGGTTTATCTAACATAAAAACTACTCCAAAATCATTAGACGCTTATGTGTCTAAAAAAACAACAGATTTGTTTTTACGTAACCAAATTTTCAATGAAGTAGAAATTCATGCTCGCCACGAAATTATGTTGGAGAATTACATGAAGAAATTACAAATTGAGTCGAGAACTATTGGTGAGTTAGCCATGAGTAATATTATTCCAGCTGCAGTTCAGTACATGAACATCTTGTTGGAAAATGTAAAAGGCTTAAAAGAAGTTGGGATTCCGAAAACACAATACGAGGCTCAGATGGATTTAATTAAATCGATTTCTGAACATATGTCTGTAATTAAAAAATCGGTAGACCAAATGACGGAGGAGCGTAAGAAAGCAAATACCATTGCCGATTCTAGAAAATTAGCGATTGGATATGATGAAAAAGTAAAACCATTCTTCGAAACCATACGTTATAGTGTTGATAAACTAGAACTTATAGTTGGCGACCAATACTGGCCATTACCAAAATTCAGAGAATTGCTATTTTTAAAATAATAATTGATTAGTGAAAAATAAATATTGATAAAAGGGTAAAAGCCACCGATTAGGTGGCTTTTTTCTTATATTTTGAACTCGGCAGTGTCAAATTCTCTAAAAAAATATATATTTGGTTTTTCCTACGGTATCATATTTGCTGTGGAATGCGTTTATAAATAGCAATATTCATCTAAAATGAAGTTAAAACACATTTATTTTTTAATCGCCACAATTGGTGTTAGTACAATTTTATACTCGTGCGGTGCACAAAAACCGAGCGTAGCGGCAGCAGAAAAGGCTTTTAACAACGAAAAGTATTTTATGGCAGCCGATTTGTATAAAAAAGCAATTCCAGATGTTCGTAAAAAAGAAGCGAAAGCGGAAATTACTTTCAAAATTGGTGAGTGTTACCGTTTAATAAATAATAACAAACAAGCAGGTACTTGGTACGAAAAGGCTATTAAAGCTGGTTACGAAGAAGATACTGTTTACGTGCAGTATGCAAATGCATTAAAAGCACAAGACCGATTTGACGATGCGATAGATGTTTACAAAGAACATTTAACGAAGAGACCAAATGACTCTGTAATAATCGGAAAGATTGAAAATTGCAAGAAAATAATTGAGTGGAAGAAAAAAGATGTAAACTTTGAAGTGTACAACGAAGCATCGTTGAATACGAAAGACATGGAATATGCTCCATCATTTTATGGTAAAGGAATTATTTTTACTTCGAATAGAGGTACTGTAAAAGGAAAAAACTACTACGAAAGAACCGGTAAGAACTACGAGAATATTTACGCTTCACAAACTACTGGTAAAAATAAATGGACAAAAGCAGAGCCATTAAATAAAGACATTAACACTCCTTATAACGAAGGAGTTGCTTCTTTTGATAATAACAATAGAATCTTATATTTTACTCAGTGTAACGGACCAAAAGGAAAAGAAAGCTCGTGTAGAATTTACGAAACTCAAAACGAAGGCAATACTTGGTCAGCTCCTAAAGAGGTTATGATTCCGAACCCAGATTCGGCGATATTAGGTCACCCTAGCATTACAGCAGATGGAAACAGAATTTATTTTGTGAGTGATTTAGCTGGAGGTTTAGGAGGTAAAGACATTTGGTATTCTGATAAACAAGGAACTTCTTGGAGTACACCTGTAAACGCAGGACCGAAAGTAAATACAACAGGCGACGAAGAGTTTCCGTTTATACATCCATCAGGAACATTGTACTTCTCTTCTACTGGGCACTCTGGTATGGGAGGCTTTGATATTTTCTTTTGCGATTTTGAAGAAGGAGATTGGACGGATGCAATGAACTTAAAATCGCCAACCAATTCTGCAGGCGACGACTTTGGTTTTATTTTAGATGAAACCAAAGAAGTAGGTTACTTATCATCAAACAGATTTGGTGGCAAAGGCGAAGACGATATTTATTCGGCTTATGCAATTCCATTAGTATTTACAGTGAGTGGTAAAACCATTAACAATGCTACGAGCAAAGTATTAGCACAAGCTAAAGTTACCATTATTGGTAGTGATGGTAGCACACAAACGATTACGAGTGATGCAACAGGTTCATACAAATTCACGATTAAAAAAGATGTGAACTACCAAATGAATTCATCTAAGTACAGATTTTTTGGAGATGTGGGTGAATTAAGTACTTACGGATTAAAAGAATCAAAAGAATACAGCATTAACTTTAAATTAAACCCAATTCCGTTAAAGGAAATTGTGTTAAAAGGTATTTTATACGATTTAGCGAAAGCAGATTTAAGAGAAGAATCTATTGCAACCTTAGACTCGTTGATAAAAACATTAAGAGATAATCCAACATTTGTGGTAGAAGTTGCTGCACATACCGATTCACGTGCTGACTCAACTTATAACAATGATTTATCTCAAAGAAGAGCACAGTCTGTGGTAAACTATTTAGTATCTAAAGAAATTGAAAGAGATCGATTGGTACCAAGAGGATACGGTGAATCTAGGTTATTAAACGACTGTAAAGATGGTGTTGAGTGTACTGAAGAGCAGCACCAAGAAAACAGACGTACCTCATTCTCGGTAATATCTGAAGATTATGTTTCTAAAGAAGCACCAAAAATTCCGGAAGCAGGTAAACCAAAACCAGCAGCTCCGGCACCAGCAAAACCAGGCATAACACCACGTACGGGTTCTACAACAAACCCAGGTGCAGCAACTGGTACTGCTGCGGGTACAACAACTATACCAGCAAACTCTACTCCTGCAGGTACTGTAAAACCAGCTACTCCAAATTCTACAGGCTTACCAGCTTCGGCAACTCCAAGTGGTACAACAACTACTCCTGGAACCAGAGTTATAACTCGCCCGGCTGGAACAACACCTGCAACTAATAATGGATTACCAGCTTCAGCAACACCAAGTGCTACTACTCCAACAGGAGCAAAACCAGGTGGTGTAGTAAGACCAAGTGGAAATAACGGATTACCAGCATCGGCTACACCGAGCGGCACTACTCCGGCTACAACTACTCCAGGTACTAGAGTAATTACACGTCCGGCAGGTACAACACCAGCAGGAACTACTACAACTACTCCTAGTACAACTAAGCCAGCAGTTACACCTACAGGTACAACCACTGTACCTGCAACTAAACCAGCAGTAACACCTGCAGGTACAACCACTGCACCTGCAACTAAACCAGCAGTAACACCTGCGACTACAACAACGCCAGCAACAACGCCAGCAACAACTGCTCCGGCGAAGCCTAAAAAACCTTAATAAAAATATTTTTCAACGATATAAAGCAAAGGACAAATCATATATTTGTCCTTTGTTATTTATGAGCGATCAACGTTACAACCTAAGAGGAGTATCGGCTTCTAAAGAAGACGTACACCAAGCCATTAAGAATATTGATAAAGGCTTATTTCCGAGTGCCTTTTGCAAAATTATCCCCGATTTATTAGCGAACGACCCTGCTTATTGCACCATTATGCATGCAGACGGTGCGGGCACGAAATCATCATTGGCTTATACTTACTGGAAAGAAACAGGTGATGTATCTGTTTGGAAAGGAATCGCACAAGATGCAATCATCATGAACCTCGATGATTTGATTTGTGTAGGTGCTATCGATCATATTTTACTCTCCTCAACCATCGGAAGAAATAAAAACTTAATTCCAGGTGAAGTACTATCTGCCATTATAAATGGAACCGAAGAAATCTTGGAAGAATTGCGGAAAGCAGGCATCCATATTTATTCAACTGGCGGCGAAACAGCCGATGTAGGCGATTTAGTAAGGACCATTATAGTTGATTCTACTGTTACGTGTAGAATGCGCAGAGAGGATGTAATTTCGAATGATAAGATTAAAGCGGGAGATATCATTGTAGGCTTAGCCTCATACGGACAAGCAAGCTATGAAACTGAGTACAACGGAGGTATGGGAAGCAACGGCTTAACTTCTGCAAGACATGATGTATTTAACAAAAGCATTGCAAAAAAATATCCAGAGTGTTTTGATCCATCGGTACCAGAAGAGTTAATTTTTTCGGGAACTAAAAACTTAACAGATCTTATTAAAATAAACGAACATTTATCTGTAACTGCAGGTAAATTAGTGCTCTCGCCAACCAGAACTTATGCACCCATACTAAGTGCATTTATAAAAAATGGGATACAACACATCAACGGAATTGTACATTGCAGCGGAGGTGCTCAAACCAAAGTACTTCACTTTGTAAATAATGTACACATTATAAAAGATTCTCTATTCCCAATTCCCCCACTCTTCCGAATGATTAAAGAAGAATCTAACACCACTTGGGAAGAAATGTATAAAGTGTTTAACATGGGGCACCGCATGGAAGTGTATACAGATAACATGGAACGTGCCGAAGAACTCATTTCCATCTCAAAATCATTTAACGTAGACGCACAAATTATTGGCCGCGTAGAAGCATTTGAAGGGAAGCGGGTTAGCGTGGTTAGTGAAGAAGGTACCTTAGTTTATTAGCGGGGAGCCTAGAGCTGGAAGCAGCCGCATTATCTCAGAATGCAAAGGTCTAATGACTAACAGCGTAGCGGACTAATGTCTATCAGCGAAGCGGTCTAATCCAATACTTATGTAAGATATTACTCTTAAGGTGTAACGAATAATTAAATAAACTTACATTACTATTACATTTTATCGGATTTATATTCACTACATTTGATAATAACAACTAAACAACGCTCTCTTTACGCTTATGAACAAAACTGGAAAGTTAAGTTTTCAGGTTAAGTTCTATATTTTATTAGCTATTATTATCATTCATCTATTGTTTTCGCTCAATTTCAATGGTGATGATATAATTAATGGAAAGCTAAGAAATGTAGAGAATTATAAGGATATAGAAAATCAATCCATTTTCAATTTCTCTATAGTAAGTGATAACCATGGCCAATCTCCATATGAGAATGTTTACATGGCAAAAGCAAATTACCATATCCGTAAATCTAATGACATTTGTATTTTGGGAATGGGTGACCATTTAACTAAAACAGGCACAAACGATTTTTTATTTTTTGTGTGCAATGATCCATTTTGGAGAGATAATTTTTATCCTACTATTTCTGATAACGAAAATGCTTTTTACGGACAAGGGCAAGATGATTGGGGAGCTGGCAAACCATTTTTTGATGCTATTGACATTGTACATCGCAAGAATGTAACGTTTAGCAAAGAAGGAGTTGATTATTATGCTGTTATAAATGCTCCTAAAGGCTATAAAATACATTGGATTTCTTTGCATTTTCCAGACCAACCTGCAGATACACGATTAGCATTTAGAGAGAGTTCTAAGTCTTTTTTGCGTCAAACATTAATAAGTATCAATAAAACAAACAGAGATATTATTGTTATTGGTGCCCACAGCAGATTCGGTTCTTGGATGAATGAACTAAATGAAGAGTTAAGTAGATTAGTAATGAGCAAGGCAGACTTAGTTTTAGGTGCAACCACTCATTATTATGAAAGATATACTTTAGATGGGTATGAAAATAAAGGTCCACTTTTATTAAATACCGGTTCTGTTATTTATCCAAGATTTGGCTCACAACCGGGGTTTATTCAAGTTCACGTAATGGAACAACACAGAGGTTTGTACATTAATTATGTGGATGTTTCTAAACCAACAACTGTTATTCGCTCCTCTCCCTTTGCTTATTTCAAAACCTTCGACGGGAAGATTTATGATGTGTATTATCCCACTATATTATAGGTACAATGTAAGTTGTACAATGTACTTTGTACAACTTACATAATACATATTTTCCTTACTTCACCAGGGTAAGTTCATTTACCAAGTTACCTGCTCCGGCGTACTTATCCATAATAAACAATACATAACGGATGTCGCAAACTATGGTACGTTTAAAGTTTTTATCAAACACTAAATCGCCGGTCATTGCTTCCCAGTTACCATCGTAAGCTGTACCAATTAACTCGCCATTGGCATTAATTACTGGGCTTCCAGAGTTACCGCCTGTAATGTCGTTATCTGTTAAAAAGGAAATTACCAACTCCCCATTTTCATTTGCATATTGTCCGAAATCTTTATTCTTCAATAAGGAAACTAATTTCACAGGAATGTCGAACTCTTCATTTTTCGGAACGTATTTTTCTAACAAACCTCTAGAAGTAGTGTAATAGTTATATACTACCGCATCTTTAGCAGTATAACCAGCAACTTTTCCGTAGGTAATACGCATGGTTGAGTTTGCATCTGGATACATTAATTTAGTTGGGTTCATTTCTAATAAACCAGCTACGTAATCTTTTTTATCTTTTGCAATACTTGCTTGTAATTTCATTAAAGCAGGCATAAACGTAGTTCTGTATTCAGCCATTTTAGTAGCATACTGAACAATAGGATCTGCTTCAATTTTCTTCAAACTTGGTGCCGCTAAAAAGGCTTCCATTTTTTCTTTTGAAGTTAAAAATGATTTTTTGAAAGCTGCTGCACAGTACTTCTTGAAACTTTCTTCGGCGTTGGCACCTTTGTATTTTTTTACAATCTCTTCTAAAATTGCAGGCTGATCTGCTTTCGGAATATCATTGTAATAAATAGTTAACAAAGCCGCCATTACTTTCTCATCAGTAGTAGGCACATAGTCTTTGTATGTATCGTTTAAACTAGCTTTTACTTTTTCTACCGCTTTGTTTAAGGCCTCTGTGTTTACTGGAGTTTTCTTTAATTCTTCTGTAATAGGTTTTATTAAATCTGCTAATTTAACCGTTACAGAAGCAGTACCAGCTAAGCCATAATACGAGCTGCGCATAGAATATTTTTTCAACTCTTCATACGTAGTATTTATGTTTGATAAAGTTGATGAGTACTTAGATTTTAATGCATCTGTAGAATTTGCAAATTTGTTGAAATCATTTTCTACAACTTTTTTGCCAGCAATAACATCTAACTTTACTAAGCCTTCATTTTGACCGATGTAATATTTCCAAGAGTTTGCCGTAGATGCATAAGTAGCAGCTAATTTAATACGAGTATCATCGCTCTTATCCATATCTGCTTTCATTACTTCTAATCTTTTACCTAAAAGTTTGATGATGGCAGGATTGGTGCGTTCTACAGAGTTTTCCATTTCTGTTGCAAATGCATAACGGTTGGTTCGACCAGGGTAACCCATGATCATTGCGTAATCGCCTTCTGCAATACCTTTCATCGATATGTTTAAGTAACGCTTTGGTTTGTACGGAACGTTATCTTTAGAATACGCTGCTGGCTTACCATCTTTACCCATGTACACACGGAACACAGAGAAATCGCCGGTATGGCGTGGCCACATCCAGTTATCGGTATCGCCACCAAACTTACCTACAGATGACGGTGGTGCAAATGCTAAACGCACATCTGTAAATCGCTCGTAAACAAATAATAAATATTGATTACCACCAAATACATCCCTAACAATTGCTTGGTAGTGCGTGCCTTTAGTAGCTTCTGTTGTTAAACTTTTTATAATTTCTTTTTGCTTCGCATCTTTTTCTGCATCGGCTAAACCTGTTGTTGCTGCAAGTATTTGCGGTGTTACGTCTTCCATTCTCACTAAAAAAGAAGCTACAATTTCTGGTGCTTGTAATTCTTCTGCTCTCGTTTTAGCAACAAAACCATCTGTTAAATAATCGTGCTCCACTGAACTGTTAAATTGAATACTTCCATACCCACAGTGATGGTTCGTTAACATTAATCCATCTGCAGATATCATTTCGCCCGTACAAAATCCCATAGATACAATGGCGTCTTTTAAACTCGATTGGTTTACGTTGTACACATCACTTGCCGTTAACTTGAATCCGATTTTTTTCATGTCTTCGTAATTCTTGTTAATCAACATCGGCAACCACATGCCCTCGTCGGGTGCATTTGCCTTTACATTAAACGTTCCTAATAATAATAAGGAAGCAACTAGTATTTTCTTCATTTTCATCTTGTGTTTGATAGTTTGCGAAAATAAAGAAAAAAAGCAGAATACATAGGTATTAAGCTTTAAAAGCAGATTTTCTTGACAACAAATGCGCAATTGTAATAATTATAGTATACTACCATTATTTAGTATTTTTGCACGTTATCAAACTAAAAACATGAAAATAAAATACATTTTTAGTCTTGCATTCATTGTAGGATTTACCGAATTACTTACCGCCGGAGAAATTGTAAAAACAGAGCGCATACAAAAAGTAATTGTATTTAGAAACGGCGCTCAAATAGAATCTAAAGTTTCACAAACTATAGACAAGGGCGATCATTTAATAATTATTGATGAATTGCCGAATTCATTAGACGAAAACTCAGTACAAGTAGCTGGCGAGGGAGATTTTACAATTATAAGTGTAGAAAGTAAAACAGGCGATAACGACATCAAGAAAAAAAGTAAAGCATACAAATCTTTGCTTGATTCTATTGATTATTACGACATGTTAATTGACATGGATAATATTAAAAAATATGCCGTAGATCAGGAAGAAAATTTATTAATTACCAATAAAAACATAAGTAGCAAACAAGCTGCAGACATTGTAGACATTGAAGATTTGGCAGAGTTATACAGAAGACGTTTGCCTGAATTAAAAAAAGAATCGTACCGATTAGAAAAAATCATTAAAGAAAATACGTTAAAACTACAAGCGTTCCGTCAACAATTAGCAGAGCGCCAAGCAGGTAAAAACAACAAGCAAATTTGGATTCGTGTAAGTTTAACACAAGCACAAAACGTACGCATTACCTTAAAGTACTTGGTACAAGATGCCAGTTGGGAACCTTTCTACGATGTACGCTCAAACGATATTGGAGAAGACATCACCTTTATTTTAAAAGCAAATGTTCGCCAATTTACAGGTGTTAATTGGGAGAATGTAGAATTAAGTTTATCAACCGGAAACCCTGTGAATTATACAGCAAAGCCAGTGTTGAGTGATTGGAGATTAAGCTTAACGGAATTTGTAGCTTATGAGCAAGCTGCAAGAAGCGAATCGGCAGATATGATGCAGTCAAAAACGCTACCTTCAAGAAATATTAATTCATTAGTAGCTACTCCATCGTTTATTGAAGTAGAAAGTGTAGAACAAGCCAACAATGTACAATTCAACATTACCAAGGCTTTCACTATAGAGTCTGATGGAGAGAAGAAGATATTAGAGATACAACGTAATGAAACCAAGGCAAATTACAGATACGTAAGCGTTCCGAAATTAGATAGCAAGGCCTTTTTAATTGCAAGCATTAACGAATGGGATAAATTTATTTTATTATCGGGCGAAGCAAACATCTTTTTAAAAGGAGCATACGTTACCAAAACATTCATAGACCCAATGGCCATTGACGATTCTTTAGAATTAAGTTTAGGGAATGATGAGGGCATAAAAGTGGAGCGTAAAATGGTGAAAGAAATGACCTCTAAAAAAACCTTTGGCAGCACTAAACGACTTATGCAGGGGTATGACATTACTGTGCGTAATACAAAAACAAAAGGCATTAGCATTCAAATTCAAGACCAAGTGCCTGTTTCTACAGACAAAGATGTGGAAGTAAAATTTACTGCATTAAATGCAAACCACGATCCCGAAACGGGTAAACTTACTTGGAACTATGTGATAGCTCCTGCCGAAAGTAAAAAAATGAGCTTCCAAATTGAAGTTAAATACCCTAAAAACAAGGTGTTACAAGGATGGTAAGATTTGTTTTTTTATTCATGATGAATTCAATACTTTTGGTTAAAATTTAATTAAACACATATGAACTACGATGTAATCGTTTTAGGAAGTGGACCAGGTGGTTATGTAACTGCAATACGTGCTTCTCAGTTAGGCTTTAAAACAGCTATTATAGAAAAAGAAACTCTTGGAGGTGTATGTTTAAATTGGGGTTGTATCCCAACAAAAGCATTGATAAAAAGTGCACAAGTTTTTGAATACATACAACACGCAAAAGATTACGGCATTAACGTAAATGAAGCGAGTGTAGATTTTGGCGCCGTAATAAAAAGAAGTAGAGATGTAGCAGATGGCATGAGCAAAGGCATACAATTTTTAATGAAGAAAAATAAAATTGATGTAATTGAAGGCTACGGTAAAATTAAAAAAGGCGGAAAAATTGAAGTAAAAACTGCCGATGGCAGAACTACCGAATATACTGCAAAACATACTGTTTTGGCTACAGGTTCTCGCTCAAGAGAATTGCCAAATTTAAAACAAGACGGCAAAAAAATTATGGGCTACCGCGAAGCCATGACTATGGCTACACAACCAAAATCGATGGTGATTGTAGGTTCTGGAGCAATTGGTTGCGAGTTTGCTTACGTATATAACTCAATGGGAACGAAAGTTACCATTGTTGAATTTTTAGATAACATTGTTCCTTTAGAAGACGAAGATATTTCTAAAAACTTAGCACGTTCTTTCAAAAAATCGGGCATTAATATCATGACTGGTTCTTCTGTAGAATCTGTAGATACTACAGGTGCGTTGTGTAAAGTAAATATTAAAACTGCCAAGGGAATGGAAGTGATAGAAGCAGACGTTGTATTATCGGCTGTTGGTATTGCTGCAAATATTGAAAACATTGGCCTAGAAGAAGTAGGTGTAAAAACTGATAAAGGAAAAGTATTGGTAGATGAGTTTTACCGCACCAATGTACCGGGAGTATATGCTATTGGAGATATTGTACCGGGACCAGCATTGGCTCACGTTGCAAGTGCCGAAGGTATTATCTGTGTGGAGAAAATTAAAGGTTTACATGTAGAAGCATTAAACTATGGCAATATACCGGGTTGTACCTATGCATCGCCAGAAATTGCTTCGGTAGGTCTTACTGAAAAAGCAGCGAAGGCAGCAGGATATGAAATTAAGGTGGGTAAGTTCCCATTCTCGGCATCGGGTAAAGCAAGTGCATCGGGCGCTAAAGATGGTTTTGTAAAAGTAATTTTTGATGCTAAATACGGTGAGTTCTTAGGTTGCCACATGATTGGCATGAACGTAACCGAAATGATTGCCGAAGTAGTAGTGGCTCGTAAATTAGAAACCACTGGTCACGAAATCATAAAATCTGTACACCCTCACCCTACCATGTCTGAAGCGATTATGGAAGCCGCAGCAGATGCGTACGGGGAAGTTATTCATATGTAATCAATTGTGAATGGTGAATGGTAAATTGTGAATGACGCAATGAACTTCCACCATTCACAATTCACCATTCACAATTCACAATTCAATTAAATGGAGCTTCACTCTATCAATACCGGCCTATTCAAACTCGATGGTGGTGCTATGTTTGGCGTGGTGCCTAAAACACTGTGGCAAAAGGTTAATCCGCCCGATGAGAACAACATGTGTACTTGGGCGATGCGTTGTTTATTGGTAAAAGAAGGTGATCGTTTGATATTAATTGACAATGGCATTGGAACCAAGCAAGATGCGAAGTTCTTTAACCATTATTATTTACATGGGGATGATAGCTTAGATAAATCATTGAACGCATTGGGTGTAGAGAAGAAAGACATTACAGATGTATTGCTTACGCATTTACATTTCGACCATTGCGGGGGCAGTATTGTAAATAAGGCTGATGGTGCGGGTTGGGATTTAGCCTTCCCAAACGCCACGTATTGGAGCCATAAAGACCACTGGGAATGGGCAACCAAACCAAACCCCAGAGAAAAGGCATCCTTTTTAAAAGAAAACATTTTACCTATACAAGAAAGTGGGCATTTGAAATTTGTAGACGAGCATGCTCCTTTTTCGGAAAATATTTCCCTCAGAATAAGCTCCGGTCATACAGACCACATGATGTTACCAGTTATAAAGTACAAAAACGAGACAATTGTATTTTGTGCGGACTTAATTCCCTCTTCAGGACATTTAGGCCTATCATGGGTAATGGCATATGACACTCGTCCGCTCTTAACCATGTCTGAAAAAGAAGACTTATTGACCACAGCAGTTAAGGAAAACTGGACACTTTGCTTTGAGCACGACGCAAAAGTAGAATGTGCAAAACTTGTGGAAACTGAAAAGGGTATTAAAATAGAACAAACCTTCAAATTATCAGAAATATAGCTGACAATTCCTAAAAAAGGAATGATTTTTGCTGTAATACATTTTTATTTACGTAATTTTGCAACCCTTTAAAAACAGTTAAGCAGGAGGAAAATGAGACAACTGAAGATTACCCAATCGATTACAAACCGCGAAAGCCAGTCATTAGACAAGTATTTACACGAAATAGGTAAAGTAGACCTTATCACTGCTGAAGAAGAAGTAATTTTAGCACAGAAAATTAGAGAAGGCGACCAAGCGGCTCTAGAGAGATTAACAAAAACAAACTTACGTTTCGTAGTTTCTGTTGCAAAACAATACCAAAATCAAGGATTAACATTAGGGGATTTAATTAACGAAGGAAACTTAGGATTAATTAAAGCGGCAAAACGTTTTGATGAAACGAAAGGATTCAAATTCATTTCATACGCAGTATGGTGGATTCGCCAGTCGATTTTACAAGCCATTGCAGAACAATCGCGTATAGTACGTTTACCCTTGAACCAAGTAGGTTCATTGAGTAAAATAAGCAAGGCATTCTCTAAATTAGAACAAGAGTACGAAAGAGAGCCCTCACCAGAAGAATTAGCAGAGATTTTAGAAACTACAGTTGATAAGATTTCGGATACCATGAGTAACTCTGGTAGACACGTTTCTATGGATGCACCATTTGTGCAAGGAGAAGAAAATACCTTATTAGATGTATTAGAAAACACGGATACGCCTGATACAGATAGTATGTTAATTAACGAGTCTTTATCTGAAGAGATCAAACGCTCCTTAGCAACCTTAACAGAAAGAGAACGCGAAATTATCGTATTATTCTTCGGTTTAGGCACCAACCATGCTCTATCTTTAGAAGAAATTGGGGAGAAATTTAACCTAACCAGAGAAAGAGTTCGCCAAATTAAAGATAAGGCTTTACAACGCTTACGCCACACTTCTAGAAGTAAAATATTGAAATCTTACTTAGGATAAGAGTTATTCACGATAAATTGTAGAAAAGATTGAATGTTAATTAATTATTAATGTTCAATCTTTTTTTATTTTTGTGCCACACAAATACAAAGCAAATGTTAAATAAATACGAATCCGATTTAAAAGACTGGATTGCTAAAGAAAAGAAAGCAATACAACTAATTAATGTTGTTGGTCATTTATGGTTTGATAACTCTATTGAGTTGATTTTATTCAGAAAACCATTGGTAGATGTAAATGCAAGTGAAATTTTAAGCTACCATTTATATGCTCAAAACATTGTTGGTAAGCCTATAACAATTGATGAGACCTTTGCTTTAGCAGAGCAAATTGCTAAAATGGACATCGCTCCTTCTCGTATAGATTTAGGACGTTTGGCTTCTGAATGGATTGCAGAAAAAGGAAATTTTGCATCAATTGAAGAATTTGTAAAAAATAAATTATCCGCTCACATCGGCTTAGAGAAAAAAGTATTAGCTCCTAAAGATGTAGTATTATATGGTTTCGGTCGTATTGGTCGTATTGCTGCGCGCGAGTTAATTATGCAAGCAGGTAAAGGCGAACAATTGCGTTTAAGAGCTATTGTAACTCGTAGTAATTCTGATAAAGATATTTCTAAACGTGCCGATTTGTTGCGTTATGATTCTGTACACGGTCCGTTTAACGGAACCATCGTAGAAGATTACGAAAACAAAGCTTTAATTATTAATGGCCAAACGGTATTATTGATTGCAGCTAAAAATGCTGATGAAATTGATTATACAGCTTATGGCATTAACGATGCTTTGGTAATAGATAACACAGGGGTATTAAGAGACCGTGAAGGTTTATCTAAACACTTAGTTTCTAAAGGCATAAACAAAGTGTTATTAACCGCACCAGGTGGCAGTGTACCAAACATAGTGTTTGGAGTTAACCATGAAGGACAAGCAGCAGATGAGAACATTTTCTCGGCAGCATCTTGTACTACCAATGCCATTGTGCCAGTATTAAAAGTGGTTGAAGATGCTTTTGGTATTGAAAAAGGACATATTGAAACCGTACACTCGTATACAAACGATCAAAACTTATTAGATAATTACCACGAGAAATATCGCCGCGGACGTTCTGCAGCCTTGAACATGGTAATTACCGAAACCGGTGCAGACAAAGCAGTATCTAAAGTATTACCACATTTAACGGGTAAATTAACAGGTAACGCAGTACGTGTACCTACACCAGATGTTTCATTAGCTATTTTAAACCTAAACTTCAAAAAAGAAGTAAGCTTAGAAAGTTTAAAAGAAACCTTAAACTCGGCATCACTTTTTGGCGATTTAGTTGAACAAGTAGAATATTCTATTTCAAACGAATTAGTATCAAGCGATTTAATAGGCAACTCACATGCTTCAATTGTTGACGGCCCGGCAACCATTATTGCAAAAGATGGTAAAGGTGCCGTATTATACGTATGGTACGATAACGAATACGGCTATACACGCCAAGTAATCCGTTTGGCGAAGTCGATTGCGGGAGTGATTAGACTACGTTATTATTAGTAGTGGGTAGAGAGTAGAGAGTAGCGGGTAGCGAGTAGCGGGTAGCGAGAAGGGGAAGATTTGTGCAAATAGCAGAGTCTTCCCCTTTTTTCCTTTTTCCTTTTTTCTTTTTTCTTTCCTGCATTTGAAATCAAGCTAGCAGGCTCTGAGTCGTATGAGCAAACGAGCATACTAGCATACTAGCACACTACCTTCTCCACATTTCCACAAACCACCTCCTTTCCCCCTACCAATCAGTTAATTAGTGCTTCTACCGTCCTCTTTTTACTAACAAGTTCTGTGGATAACATTAGTTGATAAAACCCCGATTTTAGGGGATATTTATATGCTCTAATGGCGTGTAAACATTAGGTTTTTTTACACATTAAACGAATTAACATTGAAACTAAAATCACTAGAAGTAAAAGGCTTTAAAAGCTTTGGAGATAAGATCAGCATCAATTTTGATGATGGGATTACAGCAGTTGTGGGACCTAATGGTTGCGGAAAATCAAACGTAGTTGATTCAATCCGTTGGGTATTGGGCGAGCAAAGTACCAAAACTCTTCGTTCGGAAAAAATGGAGAACATTATTTTCAACGGTACCAAAAACAGAAAACCTGCGAACCTTGCAGAAGTATCGCTCACCTTCGACAATACAAAAAACATATTACCTACCGATTATACAACTGTAACCATTACGCGTAAATTATATCGCTCTGGCGAAAGTGAGTACCGCTTAAACGATGTACAATGTAGGTTAAAAGACATTACCGATTTATTTTTAGATACTGGTATAGGATCAGATTCTTATTCAATCATCGAATTAAAAATGATTGAAGAAATATTGAGCAATAAAGACAATTCTCGTAGAGCACTGTTTGAAGAAGCTGCTGGTATTTCTAAATATAAAATCAGAAAAAAACAAACCTTAAATAAATTAAAAGATACCGAAGACGATTTAAACCGTGTAGAAGATTTGTTATTTGAGATTGAAAAAAACTTAAAGCAATTAGAAAGTCAGGCGAAAAAAACCGAGCGCTACTACAAGCTTAAAGAACAATATAAAGAGCTTAGCACTATACTTGCATCCTTCCGCATTACCGGTTTGAAAAAATCGATGGAAGAGTTGGATGAAAAAGAAGTAGCCCACAACGATGATAAGAACCGTTACCACGCAGAAATTGACAGTGTAGAGGCGAAAATACAAGAAGAGAAATTAGAGAATTTAAACAAAGAAAAAAACTTAGGAGTACAGCAAAAAGCCCTAAACGATTACATTGCAAAGATTCGCTCGTATGAAAACGAGAAGAAAATTAAAAATGAGCGTTTAACTTTCTTCCAAGAAAAAGAAAGAAAATTATCGGGCGATTTAAACATCGACAAATCATCTGTTGATCAGATTTTAGGTCAGTTAGAAACCCTTGAAGCCTCGCAAACATCAGAACAAAAAATATTTTCGGAAATTGAATACGAATTAGAACAATTACGTACCGAAGTAGAAATGTTGAGAGAAGAACATCAACAAAGCAGAAGTAAGTTAGAAGTTGCACAACAAGAACTACAATCAAATCAAAACATCATTTATAAAAATGAAAAGGAATTAGAGATTGTAAAAATTCAGAAAGAGGGATTAGAACAAGAGTTTGCACGTACCAATACAGAAACCAATCTCCGTAAAGAAGAGATGGTGGAATTTGATAAAGAAATTGAGAAATTAGAAGGCTTAAGTTTAGAAAAAACGGAGCTGTATAATAAACTCATACAAGATGAAGAAGCGCTGAAAGCCTCAATAGAAAAGGCAGAGAACGAGATCAACGAAATGAAAGATCGTTTTGCAAAAGAGTCTAGAAAACTAGATGCTAAACAAAACGAGTTTAACTTAACCAAGAGTTTAGTAGAGAGTTTAGAAGGCTTCCCAGAATCAATTAAATTCTTAAAGAAAAATACAGAATGGAGTAAAAATGCTCCTCTCCTTTCCGACATTTTATTTTGCCAAGAAGATTACCGTATTGCCATTGAAAATTATTTGGAAAGTTATTTGAACTACTACGTAGTAGATACTTACCAAGAAGCCATGGCAGGTATACAATTGCTTGGCCAATCGGCAAAAGGAAAAGCTAATTTCTTTGTGTTAGAAAGTTTAAAAGATTCTAATTTACAAAACATCGAAAACGCTGAGGCAGGATTAATTACTGCAATGGAGGTAATTAATGTTGATTATAAATACCAAAAGCTAGCGAAGCATTTATTAGGAAATGTATTAGTTATTAATGAAAACGAAGAACTGTGGATTAACAAAGAAAACGATTCGCAAAAAGTATATTTAGCAAAGAGTGGTAAATTTAACAGAACGAAAGTTTCATTATCTGGTGGTTCGGTAGGTTTATTTGAAGGGAAAAGAATTGGTAGAGCTAAAAATCTTGAAGTTCTAGAGCAAGAGATTAAAGCAATCAACCATTTTATTGAAGAGTACAACAGAGATATTGACCAAATGGTATACAGATTGCAAGACTTAAAGCAATCGACTAAAACCAATGAAATATCGGTAATGAAAGATGAAATTAACAAAGTAAATACGGAGTTAATTTCATACAAAACTCGTCAAGAGCAATACCACAATTTTATTAGTGATAGTTCTGTTCGTAAAGAAGATATACAACGTAAGATTGAGGAGTACAACCATCAATTAGAAAGCATGGTTCCTGAATTGGAACAAGCCATTGCTTCTAAAGATGAGTTGCATGCCCATGTACAAGATTCGCAGCAATTGTTTAATGAATTGAGCGATAAATTATCTGAACGTTCGGGATCGTTTAACCAACGTAACATTCAATTCCATCAACAACAAAATAAAGTATCGCAATTAGAAAAAGAACTTGAGTACAAAAACAATAATTTAAAAATGCTTCAAGAGCGCATCGCTATTAACCAACGCGAGTACGATGCAGCTATGCAGGGCATTAATGAAATTATGACTACGCATGATAATTCTGATACCGAATTAGTGGCGATGTATGAAGAGAAAGATGTGATGGAAAAAGCTACACAAGAAGTGGAGCAAGAGTACTACCAGTCTAGAAATAAAATTACCGAACTCGAAGATAACTTAAGAGAAGTACGTGTACGAAAAGAACAAGCAGAGCAAATTTTCAATCAATTGCGCGATCGTAAAACAGAATTGCGCATGGAGTTAACTTCTCTAAAAGAGCGTTTATCTGTGGAGTTCTCTGTAGATATTGATGAATTACAAGACGTAGAAATTCCGGAAGATGAAAACGAAGATCAACTACGTGTAAAAACAGAAAAATTACGCAACCAAATCGACAACTACGGACCTATAAATCCGATGGCGATGGAAGCGTATGACGAGATGAACAAACGATACACGTTTATACAAGAACAGAAAAATGATTTGTTAAACGCGAAGGCATCGTTGTTAGATACGATTAAAGAAATTGACGATACAGCGAAGGAGAAATTCATGGAAGCCTTTACTCAAATTCGAGATAACTTTATCATTGTATTTAGATCACTGTTTAACGAAGAAGATTCATGCGATTTAATTTTAACAAATCCTGAAGATCCATTGGAATCTGACATTGATATTATTGCGAAGCCAAAAGGCAAAAGACCATTAACGATTAATCAACTTTCTGGAGGGGAGAAAACGCTTACGGCTACTGCTATTCTCTTCTCCTTATATTTATTGAAACCAGCACCGTTCTGTATATTCGATGAGGTGGATGCACCCCTTGATGATACGAACATTGATAAGTTCAATAAAATTATTCGCAAGTTCTCAGACCAATCGCAATTCATTATTGTTACCCACAACAAACGTACTATTGCAAGTACCGACGTGGTGTACGGTGTAACGATGGTAGAGCAAGGAGTTTCGAGAGTGGTACCGGTGGATTTGAGGCAGTTGGACCCAGCTTGATGAATTGTGAATTGTGAGTTGTGAATTGTGAATTAAGGGTATTAGTTGTTTAGTTGGAATTAGGAAGATAAGTTAATTGCATAACTTTTGAAACTTTTAATATTTAACTAGAAATATAATTCACAACTCACAATTCACAATTCAATTAAACCTTTTATCACTATCTTTGTCGTATTACCGAAATCAGCTTAAACCATAGTGAAGAAAACCTTACTCCTTATAGCCTTTATAGGCTTTTTTTATTGTTCTTTTGCCCAAAATGCTAGTGTTAAAGGAATTGTTACCGATGGTAACACGGCCCTTATTGGTGCCCGTGTACAATTAATGAACATACCGGATACAAGCAATAAGAGTTTTACCATTAGCTCAGAAAATGGTTCGTATAGTTTTATTGGGCTCAAAAAAGGAATGTACATTTTACGTGTAAGCTATTTAGGCTACCAAAATGGAATGAAAAGAGTGAATCTTACAGAAGAACCCAACTCTGTTGTAAACATCAGCCTAAAAGCTAAAACAGACCAGATAAAAGAAGTTACCGTAACCGACAAAGCAATAGCTGCAGTACAAAAAGGCGATACCAGCACTTACAACGCAAATGCCTTTAAAACCAATCCCGATGCAAATGCCGAAGATTTACTAACCAAAATGCCTGGCGTAGTAGTTACCGATGGAAAAATGCAAGCACAAGGCGAAGAAGTTCGTAAAATATTAGTGGATGGAAAACCTTTTTTTGGTGATGACCCGAATGCGGTGTTAAAAAATTTACCAGCAGAAGTAATTGAAAAAATTGAAGTGTTCGACAAGCGTAGCGACCAAGCACAGTTTACAGGTTTTGATGATGGAAACAGTCAGAAAACCATCAACATTATAACCAAACCAAGTTTTAGAAACGGAGTATTTGGTAGAGCATTTGCAGGTGTGAATTTAGACGAACAATACAAAGTTGGTTTTAACTTAAACCAGTTTAAAGACAAGAGAAGGATTACTCTTTTATACCAAAGCAATAATATTAACGAACAAAATTTTGCGCAAGAAGATTTATTGGGTGTAGTAGGAACAAATGCCAGCAATAACAGAATGGGCGGACAAGGTGGAGGAATGCGTGGTGGTATGCGTGGCGGACCAGGAGGTGGAGGAAATGACGCGAGTCAGTTTTTAGTAGGTGCCAGAAACGGCATAAACACTACCCATGCTGTTGGTATAAACTATAGTGATAAATGGGGAAAGAATATAGAAGTGAGTGGTAGCTATTTCTATAATTATACAGAAAATACCAGCGCAACAATTACAGATAGAAAGTATATTACAGGGAGCGATAGAAACATACAATATTTAGAAGATAATATTAGCACGAGTAAAAATCAGAACCATCGATTTAATTTTAAACTCGACTATAAAATAGATACGTTTAATAGCATTACGGTGCAACCTCGTTTATCATTACAATTAAACGAAGGCGTTGCAAGTATTATTGGTACTAACAATCAAGATAATATATTGAGTTCACAAAGTACCAATAATCAGATTTCAGATTTAACCGGTAGCAACGTTTCATTACCAGTATTATATAGAAGAAGTTTTGAAAAGAAAGGCAGAACCGTTTCTTTAAACATCACTCCTACCTACACAAACCAAACGGGTACTAGCTTTTTGTTAAATAAATTTTATTCGGCAAACGATGTAAGTTTCAACGATTCAATTGATCAAAAATCTGTATTAGATAAACAAGGGATGGCGGTAAACTCTAACATTACGTACACCGAACCTATAGATAGCAATCATGCTTTAACATTTAGTTATAACTACAATGTTAATTACAATAATTCTGATAAAACTACCAACTCTCTGTCTACTATTAACAATACCTACAGTGATTTTGATACGAGCTTAACGAATATTTTTAAAAGCACCTACACCACTCAATCTGTTGGTTTAGGCTATCGTTTTCAGAAAAAGAAATTGATGTTAATGTTGAATGCGAATGTGCAAACGGCAAACTTAAAAAACGAACAACAGTTCCCAACGGAATATGATTTTAACAGAAACTTTACTTCTGTATTACCTAGTGCCATGTTGATGTATAGAATTGATGCAAAACGTAACTTACGTATGTTTTACAGAAGCTCTAACAATGCGCCAAGTGTTGATCAGTTACAAGAAGTGTTAAACAATACAAACTCCAACCAATTGAGTATTGGTAATGCAAATTTGAACCAAGATTTTTCGAACTTTTTTGTGGTAAGGTATTCGGAAGTTAATGCAGCAAAATCAACCTCAATGTTTGCATTTATTAGGACATCATTTACCAATAATTACATAGGCAACAATTCTTTTGTAGCAACCACAGATACGGTGTATAATAACATACCATTGGTTGCGGGTGCACGTTTAACAAGCCCTGTAAACTTAAATGGCTTTTACAATATTAGCTCATTGGTATCTTACGGAATGCCTGTAAACATTATAAAATCTAATTTGAATTTCAACTTAAGTGCAGGTTTTAGCAATGTGCCAAGCATTGTAAATAATATAAAGAACGAAGCCTTTACACCGAACTATGGCTTGGGTGTAGTGTGGAGTTCTAATTTAAGTAAGGTATGGGATTTTACTATTTCAACACAAACCAATTATACGGAGCAATATAATTCTGTGCAAACCATTTCAAATAACTCCTTTTTGAACCATCAGAATAAAGTGAAAGTAAACATAATGCCATGGAAAGGAATTGTATTTACCACTGAAGTAGCACAACAAATTTATGAAGGCTTAACCGATAATTTCAGTCAGAATTTTATTTTATGGAATGCAGGCATTGGGTATAAATTTATGAAAAAAGATGCAGCCGAAGTTCGTTTAACTGCATTCGATTTATTGAACCAAAACCAAGCCATTAGTAGAAACTTCACCGAAACTTATAATGAAGATGTGTTTACCAACATTTTACAACAATATGTGATGTTAAACTTTAGCTATAAATTCAGCTCCTTTTAATAAATTTTGATTTACGTTCTCAAATGAATATTTTCGAAATACTAGAAAATACTAGTGTTTCGAAAATATGAAAAAACTACTCTACCTTTTTCTAGGGCTTTTCTTATGTTGCCTTACATCTGTAGACGCTCAAGATCTTATTGTAAAAACAAACAACGATTCCATTCAATGCAAAGTTATAAAGCAAAATTCTGAAACTGTTTTTTATTTCACATATACCTCAGGCAAGGAGGTAATAAATGCGATAAAGAAAACAGAATTGAAAGAAATAAAAATAGATTACTATACTAAACCAGCAACAGATACTAGTAATAAGCCCGTAGCTACAAAAACAAATTTTAGCACTAATAAGCTCAAAACACCATTTCCGGGTAAGCGATTTGGAATTAATTGCAGTGCGTCTAAAATAATTGCAA
Organism: Sphingobacterium thalpophilum; assembly: GCA_943371235.1. Taxonomy (GTDB): domain Bacteria; phylum Bacteroidota; class Bacteroidia; order Sphingobacteriales; family Sphingobacteriaceae; genus CAJBVG01. The sequence continues at coordinate 27,759 of CALRTZ010000014.1, forward strand.
GAACACCATCGGGTCTAAATCAGGAGATTTATAATTATATAAACGAATTAAAAACAGGTAATTCCATTTCTTTAAGTTTTAATAATTATGGCAAAAGAAATTCTGGCTTAGGGATACAATACATGTATTTTTTTAGTTCTAATGCCTTAAAGGATATTAAGGTTGTGGTGAATAATACACCAATTATAACCTCTATTAGTGATAACATAACCATGCAATACTTTGGTTTATCTTATGGGGTACGTAATTTGGTAAATAACAACAATAAAAAATTATTTGCTGTTGGTGATTTTGGTTTTGGTTATAATTATTATAAAAACGAGGCCACCATTTTAGCACCTTTAACCATTACTGCCAATAGTATAGCACTAAACTCTCAAATAGGATTAGATTATCTTGTATCGAATAATATTTGCATTGGTGTTTTGTTAACTTTTGTTAGTGCAACGGTTGGGCAATATACCTATGATGATGGATTTAACAAAAGGAAGATAAAATTAGGATCGGATGATCGCGAAAGTCATTCGAGAGCCGAAATTAGCCTTGGTATTCGATATGTTATTGAATAATTAATAAAATCTATTCTAAATTCTGAACTCAATAAACTATTTTAGCAAAATTATAAGAATATTGAACATGACAAAGATAAAATTTGGAACCGACGGTTGGAGAGCCATAATTGCACAAGAATTTACAGTAGAAAACGTAGAGCGCGTAGCTTATGGAACGGCTTTGTGGTTAAAAAGCAATAATGCTAGCCCTAGCGTAACTTTAGGCAACGATTGCCGTTTTGCAGGTAAATTATTTGTGGATGCTACTGCCAGAGTATTTGCGGCAGAAGGCATAAAAGTTCACATGTGTTCTAATGCTTTTGTGAGCACACCTATGATATCATTAGCTACCGTAAAATTAAAGGCCAATGCAGGCATTATTATTACGGCGAGCCACAATCCACCAGAATACAACGGATATAAAATAAAAGCAAGTTACGGTGGCCCGGCAACCCCCGATGAAATAACAGCTGTAGAAAATTTCATTCCCGAAAAATTGCCAATCTCTACCCTATCCATTAAAGAATACGAAACACAAGGTTTAATTACGTATGTGGATATGGAAGGGATGTACATTGAACATGTAGAAGCTTCGTTCGACATGGAAGCAATTCGTAATGCAGGCTTGAATTTAGCTTACGACGCTATGTATGGTGCAGGGCAAGATGTAATGCGTAAAATTTTACCAGATACTACTTTTTTACATTGCGAACATAACCCAGGTTTTGATGGGCAAGCTCCAGAGCCGATTCATAAAAATTTATTGGAGCTTTCTGAAATGATTAAAATTTCGGGAAACATAGATTCTGCTTTAGCAACGGATGGGGATGCAGACCGTATTGGCTTGTATGATAGCGAAGGAAATTTTGTAGACTCGCATCACATCATTTTATTGTTGATTCATTATTTAGTGAAGTACAAAAAATTAGACGGCCAAGTAATTACAACGTTCTCATGTACACGTAAAATTGACGAGCTGTGTAAAGCATACGGATTGAAACAACAAATTACCAAAATTGGCTTTAAATACATTTGCGAAATAATGGTGAAAGATGAAACTCCATTCTTAGCCGGTGGTGAAGAATCTGGAGGTATTGCGATTACCGGACACATCCCTGAGCGCGATGGAATTTGGATTGGCTTAACCATTTGGGAGTTCATGGCGAAAACAGGTAAATCATTAAGAGAATTAATTGAAGAAGTGTACGAAGTGGTGGGAAGTTTTGCCGTAGAGCGTTATGATTTGCATTTAGAAGAAAGTCTAAAGCAAGAAATTATTAAAAATTGCAAAGAAGGCAAATACACCAGCTTCGGAAAATATAAAGTAACCAAGGTAGAAGACATGGATGGATTTAAATTCCATTTAGACAACGGAGGTTGGGTAATGATTCGCCCTTCGGGCACAGAACCTGTACTCCGCACTTACTCGGAAGCCGCAACTTCTGAAGAGTCGTTTAAGGTGTTGGATGCAACGAAAGCTACGCTTCTTTAATTGTGAATTGTAAATTGTGAATTGTGAATGGGGTACAAAATTGTTAATGAATGCAAAAAATGATTTAAGTATCAATACCCAATTCATATTTCATACCCCATATCTAATAACCGAAATTAACAATTAACAATTAACAATTAAAAAGGGTGTTCAAAATAGGCGATTACGTTCGTTTTTTAAACGAAAAGCAAGAAGGAGTAGTAACGAGGTTAATTGATCATCAGTTAATAGGCGTTACCATTGACGGTGATTTTGAAATCACGGTATTAGCGAATGAAGTGGTGTTGGTGCAAGCAGCAGAATCGCAGTTAAGAGAAGATTTTGAAGAGATTGCACAATCGGTTACAAACTTGCAAAATACGGTAGAAGATAAATTATATTTAGCGGTACACCGTGACGATAAAATTCAGCATTTGTACCACATGTATTTGATAAATGCTACTAAATACAATTTATTAGCCGGTGTATCTATTCAGAAAAAAGATATTTACGAAGGCATTTATGCAGATGTAATAAAATCTAGAACGGCAGCCAGAATATCCACTCATACTATTAGTGAGTTCGACCAAGGATGGACTTTCCACTTCCAACTGATTTATCATTTAATGGCAGAGCATAGTCCGAGTATGCCGAAAATTTATAAGAAAAACATAAAAGCAAAACAAGTTATAAGTACCGAAAAAGAGATTCCGTTTTTAACAAAAAAAGGATATTTAACGGAGTTAGAACTCGACCATACGATACAGTTTGATAAAGAAGAATTATTAGAGCAATTATTTTCGGGAGCTACGGAGAAGTTAAATATTGCTGCACCTTCCAGAGAAATAGATTTACACATTGAAGAGTTAACGGATAAATTTCCGACGATGCAAGCCGATGAGATGTTGAGATTTCAACTGGAAGCATTTAGAAAAAATTTAGAGGCAGCAATTGCACATCAATACCAAAGCATCATTTTTATACACGGAGTAGGCAATGGAACCCTGCGAAACGAAATACACAAACAACTGGGCAAACACCCACACGTAAAAACCTTTAAAGACGCCAGGAAGGAAAAGTTCGGCTACGGCGCCACAGAAATAATTCTTAAGTAGTGTACTAACGTGCTAGTATGCTAGTGTGCTAATTTGGTGCGCCTCATTCACTAGCATACTATCTCACTAGCATACTAGCACACTAACTACGGGCTAGTGGGTATACAAAATACCACATATGAGGGATGGTAGGAATGAATATAAAATTAGATTTTTGAGTAAATGATTAAATCAAGAACATAAATTATTATATTTATATATAAAACATAGCTAAACCCTTACAATATGAAAAATTCTACATTCTTAAATCGAGGACTTAAAGTAGCAGCGCTCGCTCTTGCATCCTTAACTATTAATGAGAGCGCGAATGCACAAACAGATGTTGCAACCTTATTAAAAGCAGGTGTTGACGATGCAAGTAAACTTGTAGAAGCATACACTACTCCATTTTTTAGAGGCTTTGGAGCAGGATTAAATGGTGGATGGTACAATACAGCTAAGCCACATGGTTTAGGTAGATTTGATATTACCATTAACTTAAACGCAGCCATGGTTCCTACAGAAGATCAGACTTACGATGCATTGAGTTTAGGATTCACAAAATTATCTTTGGCTAATAATGCAAATAATATAGGCCAAACCATTGCAGGTAATGCAGATGTTGGTACGGGTGGTTCGAACCCTATATTTGTTTTAAGAACAGATAACCCTACACTTCCTCCTGGTAATAATGCAGTAGAATTAGCAAGATTTGATGCGCCTCAGGGTGCAGGATTGCCATTCTCTGGTGCGCCAACTGCACAATTAGCAATTGGTTTAATTAAAAATACAGAAGTAATGATACGTTACATGCCTACAATTGCTCTAGGCGATGCAGGTGATATTGGACTAGTTGGTTTCGGATTAAAACATGATATTAAACAATGGATTCCGGGTATGAAATTAATGCCATTTGATATGTCGGCATTTTTCGGATACACTAAAATGGACTTAGGATTAGGTTTAGATTTAAAACCAGAAACAGGCACTCCAAATGCAGCAGGAAACAACGGTGTATATGCCGACCAAGCAATGAACTTAAAAACTACTGCTACTACTATGGGATTAATTGTATCTAAAAAATTAGCAGTGCTTACAGTATATGGTGGTGTAAACTACCAAATGAGTAAAACTACCTTAAGCTTAGACGGAGATTTTCCTTTAAACAGTGTAAATGCTACTACAGGATCTGAAGAAATTATAAAAATTAGCAACCCTGTAAACTTTACTGTTGATGGTGCTAATGGAATGACTGGTACTATAGGGATGCGCTTGAAGTTATTGATCGTAACTTTCCAAGGTGCCTATACATTCGGTAAATACCCAATGGCAACTGCAGGTATTGGATTAAATATCGATTGGAAATAAACAGAACCCAACTAAACTAAATTATATATACCCTTAAGAGTTGAATACTTTTAAGGGTTTTTTTATTAATGTTGCACTATGTTTAATTTCCAGATTCACTCTCCCGTTCAAGAAATAAAATACAATGTACCAGAGGGCTATCAGTTATTTATTAAGCGCGATGATTTAATAGACCCTTTAATTTCTGGGAACAAATGGAGAAAATTAAAATATCAATTAGCCGAAGCGCAAGATCAACATAAAAAAACATTGGTAAGTTTTGGTGGAGCATACTCCAATCACTTACTAGCCTTAGCCTCTGCTTCTGCAAAATTTGGTTTTAAAAGTGTAGCCTTTGTAAGAGGAGAAGAAGTTCGAAAACCCTCAGAAACACTGCTACTTTGCGAAATGCTTGGCATGAAATTAATTTATGTATGCAGAGAAGATTATAAAAATAAAAAAGCTCTGTTCGATGCTCGTTTTGCGAATGATGCAGATGCGTATTTTATTGACGAAGGAGGATTTTCTGCATTAGGTGCAAAAGGTTGCGAAGAAATCATTTCAGAATTAACAGAAGAATACTCAGATATTTTTATTGCTGCTGGTACAGCCTGCACCAGTGCTGGCATCCTAAACGCCATCTACAAAAACAAACTAAACACACACCTCTATTCCGTTGTAGTACACAACGGCCTAGAAGAAATAATTACCAACCTAACACAACTTCTCCTACCCGATACCCGCTACTCCCTACTCGATACCCAAGAATACGGTCGCTACGCCCAACACACCGATGAATTGTTACAGTTTTGTATCGACTTCCAACGTAATACGGGAATACTTTTAGACCCTATTTATACCGCCAAAGCCTTGGCAAAATGTTATAAATGGATGCAAGAAAACCCATCAACAAATACCCTAAAAAAAATACTTTTTGTACATACCGGCGGATTGCTTGGTAATTTGGGCAAAATGAAGGCCTTTGAGAAATTTCTAACCGCATAACCTCTTAATTTTTCTAAAATTGATAGTTTAATAAGAACTTAATTCTCAAGTAATAATGGCATTAAGAATATTTGTCCAAATTTGAAAAATTGCCTTATTCTGACCAATTTAAGGCTTTTTTTTATCTACCTTTGTAGAAACATTAAGCACATGTATAAAGTAAGCATATCCCCTAACCAAGTTCAAGAAACTTTGAGTAAGCACATTTTAGCAGATGGCTACGACATGGTTTTTGATATGGAAAAAAGTAACGGCGTTTGGATTCACGATTCCAAAAACAATCGACAGTTACTTGATTTTTTCACTTGTTTCGCCTCAGTACCTTTGGGTTATAACCACCCAAAAATGGTAAACGACGAAGAGTTTAAGAAAAACTTAATGCTTGCAGCATTAACAAACCCATCTAACTCCGACATTTATACTCCTCAATACGCGCAATTTGTAGAAACCTTCTCTAGAGTCGGTATTCCATCTTATTTACCTCATGCATTTTTTATCGCAGGCGGTTCATTAGCCATTGAGAACGCGTTAAAAGTTGCGATGGACTGGAAGGTTCAGAAAAACTTTCAGAAGGGTTATACGTACGAAAAAGGCTTTAAAGTATTACACTTTGAGCAAGCATTCCACGGCAGATCTGGTTATACCTTAAGTTTAACCAATACTTTGCCTGATAAAACGAAATGGTTTGCAAAATTTGATTGGCCACGTGTGTCAAATCCAAAAATGAAATTCCCTTATACGGATGATAATTACGAAGATTTGTTACATCGCGAAGAATTATCTATCAACCAAATAAAAACAGCTTTCAAAAATAATCCGGATGATATTTGTGCGATTATTATCGAACCTATACAATCTGAGGGAGGCGACAATCATTTCCGTAGAGAATATTTAGAAAAATTAAAAGTAATGGCCGACGAAAACGATGCCTTTTTAATTTATGATGAGGTGCAAAGTGGTGTTGGTTTAACAGGTAAATTCTGGGCACACGAACATTTCGGTGAAAACGCTCGCCCGGATATTTTAGCATTTGGTAAAAAGATGCAAGTATGCGGAATTTTAGCAGGTAAAAAGGTGGATGAAATTGAAACGAATGTATTCAACGTATCATCGCGTATTAACTCAACATGGGGTGGCAATTTAGTAGACATGGTACGTTCATCTCGTATTATGGAAATTATTGAAGAAGATCAGTTGATGGACAATGCTGAACACATTGGCAACTATTTATACGATACCATTTCTGAAATTTCTAAACGCAATCCAAAAATTAGCAATGTTAGAGGAAAAGGCTTAATGGTAGCATTTGATTTCCCTACGAAAGCAATGCGCGATAAATTCGTGAGCAAAGGTATGGAACAAAATGTAATGTTCTTGGGTTGTGGAAGCAATACCATCCGTTTCCGCCCTGCATTAACATTAGAGAAACAACATGTTGACATGGGTATGGAAATACTTGAAAAGATAGTTAAAGAACTATAAAACTTTATATTTCAATAATATAGAAAAAAGACGCAACAAAACGCGTCTTTTTTCAGTTTATATGTTAGTAAATAAAGCGGTTTACAACGTATCAAACACCAATAAACTTATAAATTTGCCGCTTATTAAATAAAATACAAAATGAAAAATATTTCAGTAATAGGTTCAGGAACGATGGGAAACGGTATTGCGCACGTATTTGCACAATACGGATATCAAGTGAACCTAATTGATGTGAACCCAGATGCATTAAAACGCGCCATGGAAACCATCGCAAAAAACTTAGACAGAATGGTTGCAAAAGGTAGTATTTCTGAAGAATTGAAAAATACCACCATCAACAACTTAAGTACTTATACCGATTTAAAAGAAGGTGTAAAAGAAGCAGATTTAGTAATTGAAGCTGCAACTGAAAATCCTGTAATTAAAATGAAAATTTTTAAAGACCTTGGAGAATTTACTCACCCAGAAGCGATATTGGCTACTAATACTTCTTCTATTTCTATTACAGAAATTGGTGCAGCATCGGGCCGCGCAAACAAAGTAATTGGTATGCACTTTATGAACCCAGTACCAATGATGAAATTGGTTGAAGTAATTAAGGGTTACCAAACAGACGATGTAGTGTGTGATATTATTATCGAACTTTCTAAGAAAATAGATAAAGTACCTACACTGGTAAACGATTACCCAGGCTTTGTTGCGAACCGTATTTTAATGCCAATGATTAACGAAGCCATTTATACCTTGTTTGAAGGTATTGCTGGTGTAGAAGAAATTGATACCGTAATGAAATTAGGAATGGCTCATCCAATGGGACCATTGCAATTAGCCGATTTTATTGGCCTCGACGTTTGCTTGGCAATTTTAAATGTATTGCATGACGGTTTCGGAAATCCTAAATATGCACCATGCCCGTTATTAGTGAAAATGGTAGCAGCAGGCGAATTAGGTGTAAAATCTAAACGTGGCTTCTACGATTACTCACATGGCACAAAGGATTTGAAGTTATCGTACTACTTTAGTAGATTGAAGATAAATTAATTAGCTAATGAGATAATTAGCTAATAAGCTAATTGAGGGGCATGGTCGTTTGATTATTGCCCCTTTTTTGTTTTATAGGTCACAATGAACGCTAAGTATACGTGATGGTACACAATGAAAATGAGTAATATTTACTCTAAGTGAAGCTCTGTGCTCTCTGAGTCTCTGTGTAAAGGTATTTAAAGTTTTTTTTCTTTTCGGGGACTGGCTTTAGGTTAGGACCGCCCCTCAACTTCGCTTCGCTGCGTTCGGGGACCCTTGCATATCTCGGTATAATTTTAAAAAATATCAGATTATGACCGCCCCTCAACTCCGCTTCGCTTCGTTCGGGGACCCCTGCATTGGGGAACTAAAGGAAGGCACAGTATCAGATTAGGAAGGGAATTGTGAGAATTATTATAAAAAAATGAAAAGAAGAATAAATTAGTTTGAGTGTTTTTGTATTGAATTGTATTTCAGAAAAAAGGAGGAATAGTAATTCCTTGGGTTTATATTTTAAATTGTATTGACGATACTAATTATCACTAAAAAAGTAACAAAAAATCCAATAAAAAATAAATAAAAGGGAAGGGTTATAGTTTGATTCTAATTTTTATTTAAAATAATTCTCACAATTCCCTTCCTAATCTGATACTGTACCTTCCTTTGATTACCCACGCAGGGGTCCCCGAACGCAGCGTAGCGGAGTTGAGGGGCGGTGATAACTTGACTCGATTCCCTTTTTTATTTCCCCATGCAGGGGTCCCCGAAACCCGAACGCTGCGTAGCGTAGTTGAGGGGCAGTCCTAATCTGATACTCTTTCTTCTTTTGTTTTCGTATGGTCGTATAATCGTACAGTCGTACAGTCGCAATTACTTTATCCTCTTTACCAATACCACTTCGTTGTTGCTGCTCTGCTCGTCGCCAATACGCGGCTCTAAAGTGACTTCTATTTTCTGCTCTTTGGCTGTGGTTTCCTCAATGTTGGGGGTTCGTACGCTGAGCGTTATGATACCTCTGTATTGCGCCGGTACATTTTTTATTTTCCAAGAAAACTGATTGTTACTGCTTTCTGTTGGCATCGGAAAGCTGTTGAAAAGTTTCATTGGAACCAATAAGTTGATACTCACTTCTACGTCTTGTTGTATCAATCCTTTGTTTTCATAAAACACAGTAATCCCATTAATTTCACCATACGTAAAATCATCGGCTACTACACTTACACTCATGTCTTTTATTTTATCCAATGTTTGGTTTGCAATGCTTGGGTTTGCTAATAATTTTGCTTCCAATCGTTGCTCCATAAAATAAGATTGATTAGGCAATAGATCTGTATAAAATTGCTCGGTGCCATCGGGCCAAGTAATTTTTACTGAGTCAACATTTTTCATATCTGCTAATCCGAAATGTAAATCGTACACATCGTTTACAAATGCTTGCTTGTTTGCACGTACTTCTTTGTATTGCCAATAATTACGGTCGTTTGCCTTTGTGCTCACATAAACTTTTGCGCCTATAGCATGTAGGTTTGCTCTGTCTGCACGAAGTTTAATTTTTATAAATTGATGTTGAGTATTCGTATTGATGAATATTTTTTTCTCTTTGCTAAATGCTTTGTGAGCCAATACATCTAAGTTCCCATCTTTATTGTAATCGATCATTTCGATGCCTGCAATTGGGAAATTAGAAATTTTAAACACACCCGGAACCTTAGTAAACAATAGGTTTCCATCGTTTCTATAAAATTCAATTCCTGTTTTTAAATTAACTAAGAGTACATCTAAATCTCCATCGTTGTCTACATCCGCTGCTTCTGCATCAACATAATCGCCGGGGGTAATACTGATGTTACTGCTTACTTTGTTAAATATGTTTGCGTTGTTTTTTAAGTACAAAACGTTTTCTGATCCAAAATTTAAGAGCAATAAATCTTCGCGGGCATCTTGGTTTAAATCTGCTAATAAAATATTTCGTGTATCTGATTTGGGCACAAAAAAAGTTTCGGATTTTGCTTTCGTAAAATTTCCTCTTCCATCATTATAATAAATACGACTGGGCTTCTTAATGGTTTTGGGATTCCAGAGTTCGGTATCAGTAATTATTAAATCTGGATAATTATCTAAATTCACATCAGAGAAGCATGCACAAAATGCATTGTTTTCTTGACGTGTAATTTCTTGCAACACTTCTTTTCTAAAAAGCCCTTTGCTCTCTTGTATATATAAATAATTTTTCTGCCCGAAAATAGAGTACACAAATACATCTAAATCGCCATCCAAATCTATATCGGCATAACAGCCACCGTTTGCATTTCCACCATCTTTATCAAAAACACTGTTTACTTTTATTAAGCCATTTTTATCTTGTACATACAAGCTGTTCGGCTTATTTAAAATAGAGAAATTCAGTAAATCTAAATCATAATCCTGATCCACATCTATCCAAATACTTGAGTAATTGGTAGCACTATCTGCATAAAGTTTAAAGCTGTGGAGTTCGGTAAATACTTGCGCCCTATTGGTGGATAGAAATAGAAAAAAGAAAATAGAAAAGAGGAAGGCAGGTTTGTGCTTCATGCTTTGTATATTCTTTTTACATTCTTTCTGGAACTTCAATCCCTAATAAGCTCATGCCACTCGAAATAATTCCTGAAATGTTTTTACAAATTAGCAAACGGAAATTTAAACGATCTGCATCTTCTAATTTCAAAATGGGATCATCATGGTAAAACTTGTTAAAGGTTTTGGCCAATTCGTATAAATAATTAGAGAGCAAAGCTGGGCTATATGCATTCGCTGCTTCTTCTATTATCGATGGATATTTCAACATCAATAATATGCATTCTTTTTCGTTTGCATTTACGCTGCTAATATTTGTATTCGCATCTAAGGCAAGCTCTGCTTTTCTTAAAATAGATTGTATACGTGCATAAGAGTATTGTATAAAGGGGCCAGTATGTCCTTGTAAATCGATGGACTCATTCGGGTCGAACAACAATCGTTTTTTAGGATCTACTTTTAGCAAGTAATACTTTAAGGCGCCCATTCCTATTAGGGTGTAGAGGCTTTGCTTTTCTTCTTCAGCAAAGTCTGTAATTTTACCTAATGCTTCCGATTGTTCTTTGGCAGATTGTATCATCTCTGCAATTAAGTCATCGGCATCTACCACTGTTCCTTCTCTCGATTTCATTTTTCCACTTGGTAAATCAACCATTCCGTATGATAAGTGGAACAAACCGGTTGCCCATGGCTTGCCTAATTTTTTCAGAATTAAAAACAATACTTTAAAATGATATTCTTGCTCGTTCCCTACTACATAAATAGAACGATCCATTTTATATTGCTCGTACTTCATTTGAGCTGTGCCTACATCTTGTGTAATGTATACAGAAGTACCATCTCCACGTAATACTAATTTTTGATCGAGTCCATCTTCCGTTAAATCTATCCACACAGAACCATCCTCTTTCTTAAAAAACACTCCTTTACTCAAGCCTTCATCCACTATGTCTTTTCCTAAACTATAGGTATTAGATTCGTAGTAATACTGATCGAAGTTTACACCCATCGCTTTGTAAGTAACATCAAAACCTGCGTATACCCAATCGTTCATCATCTTCCAAAGCTGTAACACGTGCGCATCTTTCTGCTCCCATTTCAACAACATTTCTTGCGCTTCTATAATTAAGGGTGCTTCTTTTTTCGCTTGCTCTTCTGTTAATCCTTGGCTTATTAATGCTTCAATTTCTTTCTTGTATGCTTTATCAAACTCCACATAATACTTACCCACTAAATGGTCGCCTTTTAGGCCCGAACTTTGGGGTGTTTCGCCATTGCCGAATTTCTCCCATGCCAACATCGATTTACAAATGTGTATGCCACGATCGTTTACTAAATTTGCTTTTATTACTTCGTACCCAGCGTAGTTTAAAATTTCGGCTACCGAGTAACCCAATAAATTATTACGCACATGTCCTAAGTGCAATGGTTTATTAGTGTTTGGCGAAGAGTACTCCACCATTACTTTGCTGTTTTTTGGCGCTAACTTTCCGTAATTTTTTGTATTGAAAATTGTACTTAAAGAGTTAATCCAATACGCATCGCTTATGCTCAAATTCAAAAATCCTTTTACCACATTAAAGGCTAATACTTCTTTGGTATTGTTCACCAAATATTCGCCTATTAAGGCTCCTGTTTCTTCTGGAGATTTTTTAGATAGCTTGATGAAAGGAAACGTTACTACCGTTACTTGTCCTTCAAACTCTTTGCGGGTATCTTGTAAAGTTACTGCGCTTTGTTCTATATCAATATTAAATAAAGCCTTAATGGCTTCTTGTGTTTTACTTATTATTATTTCTGATAAATTCATTCTCTACTAGTCGTTAATCAATTGGTTGGTGGCTCTCAATAAAATTTCAAATGCATTTTCGGCCATCAAATTTTCTTTATCCAAAGTTGGGTTTATTTCTACCATCTCGAAGCAACATACTTTATTGCTTTGCATTAAACGTGCTACTAAGTTACCGGCTTCTTTCTCTGTAATGCCATTAGGAACTGGGGTTCCGGTACCTTTAGAAATAGAAGCATCCATACAATCTACATCAAAAGAAACATAAATTATATCGCAATGGTCGATAAGTGATAAGGCTTCGATGGCAACTTTCTCCACTCCTTTTCGTCGGATTTCTGTTGTGGTAAAATTCTTAATTCCGAATTTCTTCATTAAGTAATCTTCTTGCTTCTCTGTATCGCGAACGTTAATAAATACTATGTCTTTAGGGGTAACCTTCGGACTAATACCACCTACATTTTTCAATTGGTACCAATAGTTAATTGTTTCTTGGTCGGGTTTATTTACTTTACTTTCAATGTTATCTTCTGCTAATGAAATCGCAATGGGCATACCGTGTACATTGCCAGAAGGTGTGGTATATGGTGTATGTAAATCTGCATGTGCATCAATCCAAATAACTCCTAACTTTAATTTAGGATGCGCCATTTTTATACCGGCTATAGTGCCTGCTGCTGTAGAATGGTCGCCTGCTAATACAATCGGAAACTCTTCACTTTTAATGGTACGAGAAACTTCTTCGCTTACACGCTCCAACATGGTTAATACTCCCGAAATTCTTTTTGCGTGTTGGTTCCCTGCCGACTCTAACAACAAATGGTTTTCATGTGGTACTTCTACAGATTTGTATTGTTTGAAATAGCGGCTACCAAAATCGAGTGCTGCAATTTTTATGGCATCAATTCCCATACTTGCACCCCTGGTGCCTGCTCCTAACTCAGATTTAACCTCTATTATCTTTAAATTTCTCATAAAATGATGATTTGCCGCAAAATAAATATTTCATTTCTGTTAATCAGTATATGTATTCTAAAAATAAAATATATTTGCGTAAATTTTAATAGATGCAAAGTTACAAGGAATTTCTTGATTTGAGCGTTGGCTTCCCACAAGAGGGCTTCGAAGTAATAGATGATGAATTATATTTTCATGATCTTAATTTAATGGAAATGATAGAAACCTACGGTACTCCGTTGCGTTTCACGTATTTACCTATTATTTCGAAAAAAATACAGCAAGCAAAAATTTGGTTTCAAAGAGCCATCGTTAATAATAATTACCGTGGTACTTACACCTATTGCTATTGCACTAAGAGCTCGCATTTCCGCCATGTGTTGGATGAAGCCTTAAAAAACGACATCCATTTGGAAACATCTTCGGCGTTCGACATGCCCATTATCGACCATTTGGAGAAGAAAGGAATCTTAAGTAAAGACATTACGGTAATTTGTAATGGCTATAAAAAAGATACCTACAAACAATACATTGTAGATATGTTGCACGATGGCTTCAACAACATCATCCCTATTTTAGATAATAAAGAAGAGTTTTATTTCTACGACGATGAGCTAGATGTAAACTGTAATTTAGGAATTCGCATTGCTTCAGAAGAGCAACCCGACTCTCAATTTTACACCAGCCGATTAGGCATTCGCATGGAAGATGTTATTGATTTTTATCACTCGCGCATAGAATCTCACCCAAATTTTAAAGTTAAACTATTACACTTCTTTATAAACTCTGGCATTACCGATTCTCAATACTATTGGAACGAGTTGGAGAAATACGTTACCCTTTATTGCAAATTTAAAAAGGTAAACCCAGACCTTACCATACTTGATATTGGTGGTGGTATGCCGTTCAAAAACTCTTTAAACTTTGAATTCGATTACGAATACATGGTGAACGAGATTGTGAAACGTATAAAAGAAATTTGTGCAGAGCACGATGTTATAGAACCAGATATTATTACGGAGTTCGGTAAGTACACCGTTGCAGAAGCTTCGGGTATTTTATACAAAGTATTAGGCCGTAAGCAACAAAACGATAAAGAAAAATGGTTAATGCTCGATGGTAGTTTTATTACCAACCTACCCGATGTATGGGCTATGAACCAACGTTACATATTATTGCCGATAAATAATTGGGATGCCGAATACGAACGTGTAAACTTGGGTGGCATAACTTGCGATGGGCAAGATTACTACAACCAAGAAGCGCATATGAACAACGTATTTATGCCTAAAACTCGTAAAGTGCAATACATGGGTTTCTTCCACACAGGAGCATACCAAGAAGTACTAAGCGGTTATGGAGGTGTGCATCATTGTTTATTGCCACATCCTAAACATATATTAATTCGCAAGAACAGAGATGAAACGGTGAACTATGAAGTGTTTGGGGAAGAGCAGAATTCGAAGCAGGTAATGAAATTATTGGGCTACGCATAAGCGAGTTAGCACTGCCCATCAACTACGCGTTCCGCTTCGTTCAGGATTCGGGACCTAGCATTGCACGCAAAAAAAGAAAAGGAGAAAAGTATCAGATTAGGACCGCCCCTCAACTTGCAAGGTCCCGATTGTTGAGGATTCGGGGACCGATCATTGCACGCAAAAAAAGAAAAGGAGAAAAGTATCAGAATAGGACCGCCCCTCAACTCTGCTTCGCTGCGTTCGGGGACCCCTGCTTTGGGAAAACTAAAGAAGGTACAATATCTGATTAGGAAGGGAATTGTGAGAATTATTATTAGAAATTAAAGTTAAATTCAACTAGCGTGGAGCAAAATGCTTAGAGGAGGTTTTATTCATCAAAAAATCATCATTTGACAAGAGAATGGGAAGAAATTTTTCATTCTCACAATTCCTTTCCTAATCTGATACTGTGGCTTCCTTTAATCACCGCATGCAAGGGTCCCCGAACGCAGCGCAGCGAAGTTGAGGGGCGGTGATAGTTAGTGTGCTCGTGTGTTAGTATGCTAGTGTGCTAATGAAGGCAAACAATTGCAAGTTTGAATAGTATTGCATTTTCGTAAAGTCGAACAGTCGTATAATCGTATGGTCGTATAATCGTATAGTCGTATCTACCTTTGCAACAAAGGTATCACTTCCACCATCGGTGTATTCGCTGCAACGAGAATCCCCTTCACTCCTACTTTCTCCCCTGCATCTACATCTCGTTGTTTGTCGCCGATGAAGTACGATTGGGCGGGGTCGATGTTGAATTTTGCGATGGCTTTTTCGAGCATTTGGGAATCGGGTTTGCGGCAAAGGCAATTACCATTATAATCTGGATGATGTGGGCAATAATATATTTCGGTAAAGCTTACGTTAAATTTTTGCATCTCTTGTTTCAAGAATTCATGCATCTTGTCTAATTCATGCACGGTGTATAAACTCTTCGCTAAACCGCCTTGGTTGGTGATGACGATGAGCAAATAGCCCATGTCTTGCAGCATCTTTAAGCCTTCACCCAATTGTTTGGTTAATGTAAAATCTTCGAAACGTTTGATATAATCGCCAATTTCTACGTTAATAATACCGTCGCGATCTAAGAATACAGCTTTATTCATATTCAAAAGTACGATTTCAAAATATTAATTATCTTCGTGGGGTCAAAAAATGTCAGATAGCTTAATAATAATTCCAACCTATAATGAGAAAGAGAACATCGTGAAGATGATTCACAAGGTTTTCTCATTACCCTATTCGTTCCATTTATTAATTATTGATGATGGCTCTCCGGATGGCACTGCACAACTTGTGAAAGACTTGCAAGCTCAGTATGCCGATAAATTATTTATAGAAGAGCGTTCGGGCAAATTAGGTTTGGGCACAGCTTATATCCACGGATTTAAATGGGCATTGAGCCGCCAATACGAATATATATTTGAAATGGATGCCGATTTCTCTCATAACCCTGAGGACTTAGTTCGCTTGAGAGATGCTTGTGTGAAAGGCGCCGATTTAGCTATTGGCTCTAGGTACATTACCGGAATTAACGTGGTAAATTGGCCTATGAGCAGGGTTATACTCTCTTTCTTCGCTTCTAAATACGTACAATTTATAACGGGCATGCCCGTAAACGACGCTACTGCAGGTTTTAAATGTTATAAAAGAGAGGTATTAACTACCATCAACCTTAATAAAATAAAATTTGTGGGTTATGCTTTTCAAATTGAAATGAAATTTACCACTTGGAAGTTTGGCTTTAACTTGGTAGAAGTGCCAATTATTTTTACTGATCGCAGCGAAGGAACCAGTAAAATGTCTAAAGGCATTATACGAGAAGCTATACTGGGAGTGTTGCAAATGAAATTTAGCAGTCTGTTTAAAAAATACCATCGCTCGTAAATAATTCGTAATTTTAAGCGAAATGAATCCAATTCTCGATCCGAACTCCGACTCTTTAGATAATTCTGAAAAAGAAATTGAAAAAGTACTGCGCCCTAGTGCCTTCGACGATTTTACTGGTCAGCATAAAATTGTAGAAAACATAAAAATATTTGTGGAGGCTGCTAAGCGCCGTAAAGAAGCGCTAGACCATGTGTTGTTACACGGCCCTCCTGGCTTGGGTAAAACCACCCTCTCTTATATTATTGCCAACGAATTAGGTGTTAGCATAAAAGTAACCTCGGGCCCAGTGCTCGATAAACCGGGCGATTTAGCCGGTTTGCTTACTAATTTAGAAGAAGGAGATATTTTATTTATTGACGAGATACACCGTTTGAGCCCCGTAGTAGAAGAGTATTTGTATTCTGCTATGGAAGATTATAAAATAGATATCATGTTGGATTCGGGCCCTAATGCACGCTCGGTTCAAATTACCTTAAACCCTTTTACATTAATTGGCGCTACCACTCGTTCGGGATTGTTAACCTCTCCTCTACGCGCTCGTTTTGGTATTAATGCTCGTTTAGAATATTACGATTCGAAATTACTAACCGACATTGTTTTGCGATCGTCGGATATATTGAAAACTCCCATTACGGAAGAAGGTGCTTACGAAATTGCACGCCGCAGCAGGGGCACGCCTCGTATTGCTAATGCGCTGCTTCGCCGTACCCGCGACTTTGCTCAAATAAAAGGCAATGGAGAAATAGATACGAACATTGCGAACTACTCGCTCAATGCCTTGAATGTAGATAGCCATGGGCTGGATGAAATGGATAATAAAATTTTACTCACCATTATCGAAAAATTTAAAGGCGGACCGGTTGGGTTGAAAACGATTGCTACTGCTGTGGGTGAAGACGAAGGCACTATTGAAGAAGTGTACGAACCGTTTTTAATACAAGAAGGCTTTATGATGAGGACGCCTCGTGGCCGAGAAGCAACGGAGTTGGCGTATAAGCATTTGAGGTCGAAGATCGGCGACATCAAGAAAAACAATACACTTTTTTAATATAAATTTTCAAAATTCTAATGGCTTTACTTTTCGGATTTTCGGCCTATCGGTTTAACGGATTTTCTTTTTTCGGTCACAGAGGAACACAAAGTACACACAAAGTTACACAGTTTTGGGAATTAATATTAAATTTACTCTACAAATTGCAATAAAAGTCGAACTAAATAGAAGCTAATCCGTTTACACTTTGTTGATTGTTTTTAAAATTTATATTTTTGATTAATAAAATTAAATATTGTTATGTCTAAATTACATGTAAGAGCTGATTTAGGTTTCGATAATGGTAAATATCATGTTGGTCTTTCTTTAGTTGAGTTTGAAGAAGATAATGTTACAATTATATATTCTCCTGCATTAGATTTAAGCGGATATGGTTATAATCATTCTGAAGCGAAGAACTCTTTTACTGAAGCGTTGCAAGAATTTTTTAGATATACACATAACAAAAACACCTTAGATAAGGTTCTTAAAGAATTAGGCTGGAAACTTAAAGGTTCAAAAAAGAAACAAAAATTTGATCCACCAAAAGACTCAGAATTAGTTGTAACAAATCCAATGTATAATGAAATTGTAAATAACAAAAGTTATAAAGTTTCAAGAGAGGATGTTGAATTTGCCTATTAATTTCTATGTCTACTCAACATTTAAGAAATATTCCTCTTAAACTATACCGAGAATTTTTAACAGCTCAAGGTTGCACTTGTAACAGAACAAATGGTGGGCATGAACATTGGTCGAGGTCAGATTTGTTAAGACCAATAACCGTTCAAACACACGTTGATCCTGTTCCGGAATTTATCATAAAAAACGCACTAAAGCAATTAGGACTTACTAAAAAAGACTTTACTGATTGGATTTAATTGGAT
The DNA here is from genome assembly GCA_943371235.1 of Sphingobacterium thalpophilum. Taxonomy (GTDB): domain Bacteria; phylum Bacteroidota; class Bacteroidia; order Sphingobacteriales; family Sphingobacteriaceae; genus CAJBVG01. Next base: position 46,352 of record CALRTZ010000014.1, read on the forward strand.
AAATTCTAAAATCTAATATCTAAATTCTAGAAAAGGTAAGGCTTAACAATTAGCACAACTCTCCCCCCTCTAAAGACTAAAGACTAATGACTAACGACTCTTTTCCTAAAAAGCCTCTTTGGTGATTTAGTAATATAACCCCCACCAATACTATAGTTTCCTTTTGGCAGTGTATTTATAAAATTTGCAAACGATAGATTCAATTTTATTATTTCCTCTAGTTTTTCAGATAGTTCATTAATTCTTCTTGCTTCCTCAATTTTATCTTTGAAAATAGATGGAGTCCAATATTGCTTAAAAGAATAATTATTATTCTCGAAACATTCTATATAATACATATTACCATCTAAACCAATTGACCATTCTGTAATACTATCTTGTGTGGGTATGACAAATATCCTCAAGTCTATAAATAGTTCATAAATTTTTTTAGAGGTAGTAGTATCAATATGTTTCTTTTCAAAAATAAATGTCTCTTTAATTTTCTGATTCTTTTTATTTTCCTTGAAATTGTATTTAATAGTATAATTTGTAAGCATTCCCGAAAATGTTTTGTAATCGGCAGTCCAAATATCAACAACTTGATACTCTGAAATGAATCGGAAATGCAAAGCATCTGCGCCATTTTCTATATTTTTCAACATAGCTTTCGCTAGTAATTTTTGATTCCATAAATAGAAAAACGAAGTATCGCCGTTTGTTGACTCTAAAGGTATGTGTTTTGTAATATGTTGCCCAATGCTGCAGTTACAAGCTAAATACAATAGGAGTACTAGGAATAGGGCACGCATGAATATATTTTTGATAAATACTTTAGTTTGAATTTATGATACAATTCTTTGAAAATGATCCAATACAAATAAATGCAAAATTACACGGATTTAATTTTGCCTTTAACTATGTTTTTAAATGCTTCTTCCTCAGCTTGGTCTTTGAAAACTCTTTTAGGCACAATTAATGCCATATTTGTATCCATGTATAGATAAAAAGCATTTGTGCTTTCTTCTAATTTTAAAACTGTAGACCAATTAAGGCTTCCTTCTGCATTGTTTGTTTTGTATGATATTATGTCGTCAGAAAATTCATACTCTTTTTCCCCTAAAATGGCTCCATCATTATTAGGTATTTTTTTAGTTCTATTGATGGTCCTGTTAATAGATAATACATAAACTATAACAAATATAAAGGGGGTAATTAATGTCGAAGTAAGATTAAATCCCTCTCTATTTACATAATACAATATGAATATTAATGCTAATACAGGGTAGAGAATTGTTCTTTTTAAATTGTATTTCAAATAGTGAAATTTGTTAAAATCTGCATAATCATCTCTGGAGATGTCGATTATTAGTTTCATATGTTTACGTTTATTTAGTATGGTTTAGAATACATTAAAAGTTAGTCAATTGATTATACCTTTTTTAATTTTGTTAATTAAAAGTTAGTCATATGTCTCATTGTAAATCTCTCTCAACTTTTTGCCATTGTACGTCCAGTAAGGGCCGGGAGCTACGGGGCTATTTGTTTCAAGCGCTTCTTTGGTGGCATTGGTTAGCATGGTTTGTTTGCCTCTAAATTGTACTTGGCGTTCATCTATTACTATTGCTATTTCGCCAGTAGTTACATTAATGATTTCTGATCCAGTTGAAATTCCCATTTCTGCAAAATTAAAACGTGGTCTTTTCTTTTTTGCATACTCTTGTCCTGCCTCTCTGTCTATAGCATCAACGACTTCCGCTTCGTTTGCCACATTGGGAGTAACATCGGCAATGGCCATTAATTATATAATGGCAATGGCTTGCATAGAATCTATTTCGAAAAACTCACGTTTAGGATTTATTCTATTTGGCCCGAAAGCAATATGTAAAGCTTTCTCTACCGCATCTATATTTGGGACCTTGGCAGCATAAATACATTCGTAAGGCAATGGAACTCCTGTGGTGTATAATTCTGCCATTCGCGATTTAATATCTTCGCGAGTGGTCATTCCTATTTTAATTAGGTTGGGAATTGCGGGGTTGCTAAGTATGTAGATTATTCCTTCCATTTAATTATCAATTATAATAATATTTCAAACTTTTTTATTTCAACTTTCATAAGTCTTTTAAAAATTAATGGCATCTATTTACAAGTTATTACAAGAAAGTTGGTGCTAAAGTGATTAGGGTTATTTCTTTTTAAGAATCGTAATATTGGTGGGTATTTTCTGTAAGCTATCTATTTCTATTATTAAAGTTAACATAAATCTAGATAATTAATCAGTATTTTTAGTCATCTTATTTAATATTGCATTAACCAATTCCTCTTTGGTTTTGAAACCTTTAAATTCAATTATTTTAAAGTCAGATTTATGAACGGTTAAGATAAGGAATTTGGGAGAGAAATGGGAATTTGGGAGGAAGTCACATAAATTTTCACCTCACATCCTCATAACAGTTTACTTACTATCATTTTTCAAAAGCGAGTACAAATTCAAATCAATAAATTGATCGTGTAGCAATTCCCCTTGTCTAATTACACCTTCTAACGTAAAATTTAACCTCTCTGGAATCATTTTGCTTTTTACGTTTTCCGTGCCACATTTTAGTTCAATTCTGTTTAACGCTAAGGTGTTAAAACAAAAGCTAATAAGTGCTTTGCAAGATTTTGTTACAATACCTTTTCCTTGTTTGTTTTCAATTAACCAATAGCCAAGCTCTCCTATTTTATTTTGATGGTCGATTTTGTAAACGCCAATTCTTCCAATTACCAATTCGTTTTCGATAATTACAAAAGCGAATTCATTTCCATCTTTGTTGCGTTCCATCGTACCCTTAACAAAATTTTCAGCAAATTCAACTGTTTGCATCCTGTCAACAAAAGGCAACCATTCTCTTAAATGCATCCTATTAATATCAACCATATCAAAAATGGCTTGCGAATGATGTTCGTTTATTAATTCAATCCTGATGTTTTCATCAATGTTAATTATCATTATCTATTTGTATTTGATTTGTTTTTTCTGCAGTATTATAAAATTACAAGTAAGCGTTAGCGGCTTTTCATTTTATCATTAGTAAAGAGCCTTATCGCTAACTGTAAAAAAAGTAAATTAACCAATAAACTAATAATTGCAGGAACTATAGAAGATTCCCCTTTATACAATGCATTGCCGAGATTCCAGTCTGCACTGCGAAAATCCAAATAGGTATAAAAAGTTGTTACCAAAAAAAGTAGAACTGAAATCCATTTCTGCTTGTTTATATCATTAACAGAATAGCCAATAACTACTATGAGCATGCCTATCACCATCATATGAACATACACCCATAATAGTGCATCGAAGTAATGAGATGAATTTAAAATAACTTCAGGCAATTAAATTCAGCCATACTTATCATTAAGCCTTTTGTAAAAAGCATTAATGGCAATAAGATAAATGTAAAACCTATAATTAAAAAGGTTACTTTAAAATTAGGAAGAAATTTTTTAGATGAACTGATGTAAAACATACTGTTTCAAAATTATTTAATTAAAAATAAATATAAACTTTCTATATTTTATCAAAATATATATTAAAAAAAACTTACCCAATAAGCCACCCTTCCATTAATACATTCATTTTAGAAGAACAAAGGAGTAAATAGCTAAGAGCAGAGAACATGTAGCAGTGATTAACATTTAACCCTGCAAATATTAGCTTTTCAAACGCAAGATACCACCTCTGTGCTACCTGCTTCAAGCTCCATGCTATTTGCTTTTGTAATTCTAAAAAGAATGTATTGAAAAGTTTTTTTCTGAATAATCTATTTTTTAAAAGAAAATAGTTAGTTGCGAATTGCTTTCAATTCATAAAGTGCAACGGATTGAATCTTATTCGAACCTACTTTTACATCACTTCCTTTTCTTTTTAAAAACAGATTATTCGATGGTTACGGCTTACTAGGACACAGAAGTATAAAAAAGAGAGATATTTTAATTTAATTGTATAACTTAAATAGATTGTCGCAACCTAGTAAACAGCTTCCATCAATACGTTAATTTTAGAAGAACAAAGGTGTGATGGTGATCATTGAAACCATCTATTTTGAGCCGTTGCAATATGTTTATTATAAGCAATTCGCAACTAGCTTTTGTAATTTTAAAATGAATGTATTGAAAAAAATAAAAAAAAATATGAATTATGAATTAGCACCCATTTACAATTTACAATTCAACCGGAAATCCAAAAAATTAGCAACCTCTTTATGCGCCTTCACTTCTACTCCAGCACTCAAACGTTTATTTATTACGTATTGCATGCCATGGCGATGAAACACACGGCCGTTATACAATCCTGGGTCGTACAGATACATTCCTAAGCGATGGTACAATTCGAAGCGGCCTAAGTGTACTTGCAATCCCGACATCAAACCAATTCGGTATCGATCTTTTACAATGCCTTGCTCGCGCTTGTAGCGCTCTTTTAAAGCATCATCTTTGTAAAATTCGAGTGCAGAATTTAAACTCAATAAGGTTTTAAATCTATACTGATGACTGCCTTCTATGCCGTAAATTAGGTAACGAGTTTTCTCGCCGTTCTTAACCGTTCTGCTGCTGAAAAATGGCGAAATAGCAAAGGTGCTTTTGCGAACTAAAGTACCTACATTTTCCTTTTTTAAATTTCTGTTGATGGAGAAATTTTGCTTGCTTATTCCAAACTGTACACTCGGAAAATTTAAGCCAATGTTTGGGTCTTTTATTCCACCATTGGAAACATGGTTAAAAGGAAACAACACAAACAAGGAGTATCGCTCGTTCATATAATACCTCCAACCTGGGCCTAAAGAAACAAAACCAGACACCGGTAAACTATACGCTAAATTATTTGGGTTTTCAATAGAATCAAACGGCCTATTCATAAAAGCAAGCCCCGCACTGGCACGTAAAATAAAATAGTTCTTATCGCTAATCTTAAATTGCGGTTCGAGGTAAAAAGTAGCATGTATTCCTTGACCAACAATTTTGTTATTTCCATAATTAAACAAAGTAATGCTTACACCCGATTGAGGGTAGCAATTACAGGTATTAAAATTCTCCTGATTATCTTTCAACCGATACCAATCGAATTGTATAGCATAAGGATTGTTGGATTTTATGCTGGCGATTTTTTTTGTATGGGCAATGGTGGTGCCAAGGTGGCTGGAGAGACTCCATCCACCTTGCGTTTTTTGAGCGATAGCAGAGCTTGATATTAGGACTAAGATTACAAATAGCTTCATATTGTAAAATTAGCTAATTATCTTATTAGCTAATTTTTCTTTTTTTCTTTTTCTGAATAATCTGTTTTTTAAAAGAAAAAAGTTAGTTGCAGATTGCATTCTATAAATAAAGTGCAACGGATTGAAAATTATTCGAATCTGGTAAATGTATCACACCCTTTTCTTTTTAAAAACAGATTATTCGATGGTTACAGCTTACTAGGAGGCAAAAATCGAATTCTCGAATTGTCGAACTGACGAACAGTCGAAAGCAACACCTACACATATTTTTCTATAATCGTATATAAGCTATGTCGTATAATCGATAATTCGCAAGTTCGCTAGTTCGATTTCTTCAACCTAGTAAGAAGCTTCCCTCAATACGTTAATTTTAGAAATACAAAGATGAGAATCTCTTTATAGAAATCAAACTGTTTAATCCGTAGCAATACAAAACTAGAAAGCAATTAGTGGCTAGCTTTTGTAATTCTAAAATTAATGTATTGAAAAAAAAATAAATTCTCACAATACACTACCTAACTTGATACTGTACCTTCTTTTTATTTCCCTACGCAGGGGTCCCCGAACGAAGCGGAACGCGTAGTTGAGGGGCGGTGATAATTTGACACTGAATATAAATTCATTGCAGCCTAGCAAATAACCTCCATCAATACGTTAATTTTAGAAGAACAAAGGTGATAAGTGCAGGGAGCTTGGAGCAAGGAGCAGTGATTAATATTTAACCCTATTAATATTCGCTTATCAAGCTGCAAGCTATCACCTCTGTGCTTCCTGCTACCTGCTCAAGGCTAATAACTTTTGTAATTCTAAAATTAATGTATTGAAAAAAAATCTCACCCTTTTCTTTTTAAAAACAGATTATTCGATGGTTACAGCTTACTAGGTTACATAAGTATAAAAAAACTGTAATTGTATAATTTGTAGTATTGAATAAAAAATTAAATTCTCACCAATGCCTTCCTAGTCTGATACTGTACCTTCTTTTTATTTCCCTACGCAGGGGTCCCCGAACGAAGCGGAACTCGTAGTTGAGGGGCGGTGCTAATTTGACACTGAATATAAATTCATTGCAGCCTAGTAAACAGCTTCAATCAATACGTTAATTTTAGAAGAACAAAGGTGATAAGTGCAGGGAGCTTGGAGCAAGGAGCAGTGATTAATATTTAACCCTATTAATATTCGCTTATCAAGCTGCAAGCTATCACCTCTGTGCTACCTGCTACCTGCTCAAGGCTAATAACTTTTGTAATTCTAAAATTAATGTATTGAAAAAAAAGAAATCGAATTAACGAACTGGCGAATTAACGAATTAGCGAAAGCCACAACACCTCGTATTTTAACATAATCGTAAAGTCGAACAGTCGTATAGTCGCATAATCGCAAATCGTATGGTCGTTTAATCGTAAATTCGTAAATTCGTCAGTTCGCTAATTCGCCCTTTGTATGTCAAACCGCCAATCCATCTCCCACTTCATCAAACAACAAGCACTTGCACTTGGTTTTTTGAATTGTGGTATTGCACAGGCTCGTTTTTTAGAAGAAGAAGCTCCGCGTTTAGAACAATGGCTCAAAGAAGGCAAACACGGCGAGATGAAATACATGGAAAACCATTTCGACAAACGTCTTGATCCGCGGAAACTGGTAGAGGGTGCAAAAAGCGTGATCAGTTTAAGTTTAAATTATTTCCCTGACGAAGAACCCTCCAATAAAGAGTATTTGGTTTCTAAATATGCCTATGGTGAAGATTACCACGAGGTAATAAAATCTAAATTGAAATTACTAATGAACAGCATCCGCGAGAAATTTGGAGAGGTAGGCGGAAGAGCTTTTGTAGACTCCGCTCCGGTGATGGATAAAGTATGGGCCCGCGAAAGTGGGTTGGGATGGATCGGCAAACACACCAACTTGTTAAGTAAAAAACAAGGCTCCTTTTTTTTCTTAGCAGAACTTATCATAGACATCGAATGTGAGTACGACATAGCCATACAAACCGACCACTGTGGTACCTGCACCAAATGTATCGATGCTTGCCCTACACAAGCCATTGTAGCGCCTTACGTGCTCGATGCGAGCAAATGTATATCTTACCTAACCATTGAGCTTAAAAACGAAATGCCGGCCGAAATGCAAGGCGCATACAGCAACTGGATTTTCGGTTGCGACGTTTGTCAAGATGTTTGCCCTTGGAATCGTTTTTCCATCGCTCACCAAGAACCAAAATTTAAACCCAATAACGAATGGTTCAATTTCAGTAAAAAAGAATGGGACGAACTCAGCAACGAGAGCTTTGAAGTGCTATTTAAAAACTCTCCGATAAAACGCGCGAAGTTTGAGGGGCTGAAGAGAAACCTGATGAATTGTTAATGGTGAATGGTGAATGGTGTGCTAGTTTGATGATGGTGCAAGTAATTCATATTTTTTTTCAATACATTAATTTTAGAATTTCAAAAGTAAGTTTCGAATTGCATTAATAAATATATTGCAACGGCTCGAAAGAGCTGGTTTTAATGATCTCTATCACTCCTTTGTTCTTCTAAAATTAACATATTGATGGAAGATGTTTACTAGGTTGAAGAAATCGAACTAGCGTATTATCGATTATACGACATAGCTATTATACGATTATAAAAAAATATGTGGAGGTGTTGCTTTCGACAGTTCATCAATTCGACAATTCGCGAATTCGATTTCTGCCTCCTAGTAAGCAATCTCCATCGAATAATCTGTTTTTAAAAAGAAAAAGATGTGATGTAAAAGTAGATTCAAACAATTATCAATCCGTTGTACACTATTTATAGATAGCAATTAGTAACTAGCTTTTTTCTTTTTAAAAACAGATTATTCAGAAAAAATATAAAAAGAAAAAAAAGTATAGAAAGAAAAAAGAGATTAAATAATAAGTTCCCTTATTACCTAATCTCTTCCTTCTAACGACTAAAGACTAATGTCTAAAGACTATTTACTAATTAAAACTCTATTAGTATAGTAAGTATCATTCACCAAAACGCGAGTATAATAAATACCAGGAGCTAAATCAGCTACATTCATATTTACATGATTTACGCCTTTGTTTAGTTGTGTATAGTTTGCAGTTCTTACGATATGCCCTAACACATCTACCAACTCTATACTTAATTCTGATGGTGTAATTAAATTTAGATCGAAGTTTATTTCAGACGAGGTTGGGTTTGGCCAAGGTGCCGTTAACATAAACTCATCTGTGTTAATTTCAATGTTAGAGAAACAACCTGCGAATGGTTTAATGTACATATTTAAAGTATCGTTTAACTGATTAATGTCATCACTTAAATCGGTTAAGTATACATCGATAAATCTATCATATCTGTCGTTACAATCTATTTGTTTAGAGAACGTAAACGATGCCGTTTGTAAAGGCAAAATGCTATCGCTACCGAAACTTTCTGTTTCGATTGGCAATACTGTAGTTCCCCCTCTCAAACGATAGTTTACGTTGAAGTTTCTAATGGCAACTGTTCCGGAGTTTCTAATCAATACTCGCACATCTGTTAATTGATTTACGCTACTGTTAGCTGGGCTCACAAAACTTGCGACCTCACCGTCTACAATACTTGAAACCGATGATTTGAAATCAATTTCCTGACTGTTGTTCGTTAAATCAATATCATCTGGCAAATAAGCTTCTACTCTTAAACGGTAGATTCCCGTTGCAATTGGTTCTATTTGTGTAGTAAATTCATAAGTTAATAAATCTGATGGCAACATTGGTTTATAAGGTTCTTCAACCGGAATAACTTCGTTTGCTACTTCTACATTATCAACATAAAACTTCACATTTAAACCTGAAATTTTGCTCAAGCCTTTGTTACGAACAGTAATGCTTACCGGCACTCTAGATGGATATACTTCTGGCGATGGCAACGGACTGTCAATGCTTACAACTTCCACATCTCCACGCACTAAAAACTCATCTGCACCCATGTCAGGGAACTCAACATTTCTTGGCTCTCCATCAATATCATTAGGTACTTCTTTTAATGGAATTGCACCTCCATCTAAAAATGTATTTGTTAAGTGTAAATTTATTTTAGTGAAATAATCAGGATCTACAGAAACAGATTTTTCATCCGTTAATTTTACATCTCTGTATTCATCCATGCTGATGTAATCTGTACCTTCTACGCGTGCAAACAATACGCCCTTCGTGAAATAATTATTATTATCAGAAGTATCAATACTTAATTGATTAACAAACATGAAACAGAAGCCGTTATTTGTATTCGCAATGCTATTGTTCAATAATCTTATTCCTCTAGAATCATTATCAATCTTTAAGCCTGCTCCAAAAACAGAATTTCCATCGTATAAAATTGAGTTGTTGTAGATTTTCATCGGGAATACTTTTGTAAGTGTAATACCCACTCCCTCTGCATTTAATTTGAAATTACCGCCAATCATATTATTTGCAAACAATACTCCGTTTACAGGCAATACATCGTTAAATGTTGCACCTGTAGTTGCTGCATTGTAAATAACATTGTTCATAATTTTAGTGTCTTCACGGTTAATCGTCATGCTTAAGCCTGTTGACGATAATTGATCTTTACGCATAATTACTTTGTTACCCGTAATGCTTAACACATCAGAGTTAGAAGTACTAATACCAAACGAACCAACTTTTTCAATAAAGTTACTATCTATTTTAATTCCGATGTCGCGGATGTACTGACTTGCACCTTTAATGGCAATACCTAAGTTTCCACCAACAATGTAGTTTTTAGCAATTCTGATATTAGAACCTCCTTTACCAAACACTGTTAAGTTTGCAGAATCGGATGTTGTGATGCCATAAATATTAGGTGAAGTGGTAGCTGTATCTAAAATAAATCTACAATTGGTAATGTTTATATTATTAGATTCTGAAGTAATTTGAATACCTGCAGAACCTACAATAGAATTACTTAAATTTTGAATCGTTAAATATTTTAGGTTGATAAATTTAGAACGATTTAAGCGAATGGTATTTCTGGTTGTGTTTGATGATACACCTGTACTGTTAATAATTACAGAAGAAGAATCGTTATTTTCTGCCTTAATCGTAATAGTATTTATTGCTGATGTATTTTTAGGATTTCCAATGGTAAAACGTTCGTTGTACGTACCAGGTCTAACATTCATAACAACCGGACCTGTAATTCCGCAACTTAATGCACTCATTGCCGAAGCAAAGTCGGCATAAGTTGGGTTTGTACCACCAATTGTATAGGTTCCAGATTTTAATCCAGTACAAATTAACAAATTGGTTGTATCATTTTTAGTAATAGGGTCGCCTACTATTCTATCAGTTGGCATTACTCTTACAAAAAATGGATACGAATTATTGGCAACAGCATTAAACGGTGTGGTAAATGTATATACTGCAGTTGAATAAGGATTAGCCATTGAAGCATTTCCACCTGAACCAATTACATACGTTTCTCCAGCTGCTGGCACCCATGTAGTACCGTTAGAAGAATATTGTAATTTAATGCTTGAACCATTTAAAGAGGTACTTCCTAAGTTCATTAACTTAATAGAAATGTTATTAGGATCTGTACTAAATACCAATGGTTGAATATCTAATACGGCTAAATCTTTTGCATGTATAATAAACTCGTCGGCTCCAATATCTGGCCCAAGTGGGTTACGATCTTGTCCGTCAATATCTTTAGTAACATTGCCTAGGTATAAACCTTTGCCTTCTAAAGCAGTGGTAGAAGTATGTAAATCCGTATTTGAAACATAGAAGGGATTTAATTCCAAACTATTAGATTCAAAGCCTTGCATTGCTGCTTTTAATGCAACCAAATTCACCCTATCACCTCCATAAAATGCATACAAACCTGAAGCTTGATTTGCATCTGTGTAATAAATATTATTGTTGGCTGCTCTTATAGAAGTTTGAGTGGTTACATAATAAGCATAACCTCCTGCTGGGTTGTAAAAAATATTATTATACAAACTTACGTTTGCTCCTGCAGCTAAGAAAAATGCCGATGAATTATCTGGAACAGAAGTAGAAGTTTTATCGTAAATAACAGAATTATGATATAAATTAATTTTGTTTACATCATTGAAATAAATACCAGCTCCATTGCCTGTAGTTTTATATCCACCACCAAACATATTGTTTTCAATATCAACATTTGTAATGCCTTCTACAGATGTTAAATTTAATGCACGAGTACCTGCATTAGAAGTTTTGTTTGATTTAATGGTGGTATTGTATTTAGAAATTACAATTCTGATGGCTTCACTTGCTACGTTTGCATTAGAACGTAATGTAATTGTATTACCTACAATATCACCCACGTTTACAAAGTTTGCACTAATACCATATAAAAACGATGAGTCGATTTTAGAATTGATTACACTTACATTTTGTGCTCTTATTCCTGTGTTACGCCCAAACATTTGTACCCCCGCAACACCGTTTCTTAAAATACTATTTTTTATAGTGATGTTGCTATATACCCCACCACTGTCAATTTTTACTTTTTGCGACATTACTACTGGGAAAATATTGGCAGCAATGTTTGTGGTGGTAGGAACAGTTACAATACAACTATCAATGGTAACATTATTAGATCCTTCTGTTATATGAAACCCAGAAGCAAATGTACTTGTAGACGTATTGTTTAAGGTGAAGTTTCTAATGTTCACATAATCCATCCCATCAATTTGTACTACAGGGTGAGTAAGTGTAGTTTGACCGGGAATTGTGTTTTGAATAACAACATCTGCCGCGTTACCTGTTACCGATCTAAAGGTGATGGTATTTGTTGGTGTTACTCCTTTTAAGATAGGTAATGAAAAACTAGGGTACGTTCCTGGATACACATTAAATACTGTAGGGCCACCAATACCACATTCAAATGCAGCAATTGCCGATGCAAATGTTGGATAATTTTTACTACCTGCTGGGCCACCAATGGTATATGTGCCATTTAAACCTACACAAATACTTAAAGTATCCGCATCGTTCTCTTGCCAAGTATCATTAGGAACAGGAGGAGTTACTCGTATAATTAAGGTGTATAAACCCGGACTAGGAATTACCCAAGGCTCCGCTAAATTTATAATTTGTTTAGAGTAAGATTTGCTTAATGTTTGCAAAGTAAACTCTTCTGCAGTGGTATAGTTACCATTGTTTATTTTGTAACTTACTAATATTTTGTTACCGTTTAAAGAAAGTAAGCCATCGTTCTTAATTACCACTGGCAAAATATTACTTCCTTCTTTAGGCACGAAGTTTTTATCTAAATGGAATACTTCCAAATCTACTGCACTTCTTATTACCTCATCGGCACCAATGTCTGGTGTTTCCGGATCGCGTGGATGGTTTTCAAAATCGAAAGCTATAAATGTTAAAACTGCAGCTCTACGAATTAAAGCTTTGCTGTTCATTCTTAACGAAGTTGGCGATGCAAAATTTGGATTCGCACTTATAGATTGTCCGTCTTTTGCTAAGGCTGCTTTGAACGCAGTTAAACTATTTCTGGCAGTTCCGGCAATAATACCCAAGGTTGTAGTGGTTGCATTAAAATAGCAATTGTAGTTACTGGTGTCGATGCTAGAGTTGGCTCTGATAATAATTGGAACGGCTCCTCCTGTTGCATAAAAAATATTGTTTTTTATGCTGATTTTAGTTGCTGGCAATGCACCAGAGTTCTCTACTACCATTGCTGCTTTTTCAGTAGAGTTAGTATTGCTATAATAAATTGAATTATGGTAAAACTGTAATGATCTACTGAACTCAACATGTATACCTCTAGAGTAAGTTGTTTTAGAACTACCAGATATCATGTTATTATAAATATACGCTGCAGCACCTCCATTTACATTATAAAAGAACATACCGAATGTACCGTAATCTTTAATTACGTTGCCATGAAAACTAAAGTTACCACTTGCATTACGCACACGTATACCAAAATGAGCTTCGTTAGCATTCAACCTACAATTAATTTGATTGTTAGAAATTAAAGGAATATTATTAAAATCTATATCCATACCACTGTATGATTTGTAAATTTTATTTCCTGTTATTCTATTTCCTTTACCCGGCTGAACAGTACTTTTTCCTAATAATCTTATACCATAAGTACCCCCATAAATAGAGTTATTAGA